>NZ_JBFBLO010000025.1:0-87865 GCF_040686735.1 Streptomyces sp. NPDC079167
GGTTCGCCGACATGAGCGCCCCGCGCCCCGGGGCCGTGCCCCGCGATCGTGGCGCGTCCGCGGGGTTTCTGTGGGGGGGGGGGGGGGGGGCCCGGGGGGGGGGGGGCCCCCCCCCCACATGCGTGTGCGGTGATCAGCCGCCGATCGGCAGGGCGCCGGTCAGGCCGCCGGCGGGCAGTCCGCCGAGCAGGTTGTTGCCGGGGGTCGACAGGTCGCCGCTGCCGCGCTGCTGCTGGTCGAGCAGACCGCCGGCCGCCTTCTGCACGGCGGGCAGCGCGTCGGTGACGGAGTCGAGCGCCACATTGGCGGGCAGGGCGCCGGCCAGGGAGTCGACGGGCACGGCGACGGCGGAGGCGCTGCCCGCGCCGGCGGCGGCGAAAGCGGCACCGAGAGCGGCGACACCGAGGGTCCTGACGGCAGACTGCTTCATGGGAAATTCATCCTTGGGGAAGGGGATGTGAGCGGCTCTGCAACGTAGCCAGCTCCCCACCCGTCCCGCAAACATGCCGGGACACGGAAAACGGCCGGGATATCGCGCTCCCGGCCGTTCCGTTTCTGCTTTACTCAGCCGGCGACGGATGAAGAAGCGCTGGTCACAGCCGTCTGACGGAAGAGCCACTCGGATTTGAGTTCGGCGTATCCGGGCTTCACCACGTCATTGATCATCGCCAGACGTTCATCGAAAGGAATGAACGCTGATTTCATCGCATTGACTGTGAACCACTGCATGTCGTCGAGCGTGTATCCGAAGGTCTCGGTCAGCCGCTCGAATTCCCGGCTCATGCTCGTCCCGCTCATCAGCCGGTTGTCCGTGTTCACGGTGGCGCGGAAATGAAGCTTCCGCAGCAGCCCGATGGGATGGTCGGCGTACGAGGCCGCGGCGCCGGTCTGGAGGTTGGAGGTCGGGCAGAGCTCCAGCGGAATGCGCTTGTCGCGTACGTAGGAGGCGAGGCGGCCGAGCGTCACGCTGCCGTCGTCGGCGATCTCGATGTCGTCGATGATGCGGACACCGTGGCCGAGCCGGTCGGCTCCGCACCACTGCAGGGCCTGCCAGATCGAGGGCAGGCCGAAGGCCTCGCCCGCGTGGATGGTGAAGTGGTTGTTCTCGCGCTTGAGGTACTCGAAGGCGTCCAGGTGGCGGGTGGGCGGGAAGCCCGCCTCGGCGCCCGCGATGTCGAAGCCGACGACGCCCAGGTCGCGGTAGCGGTTGGCGAGTTCGGCGATCTCCAGCGCGCGGGCGGCGTGCCGCATGGCGGTGAGGAGGGCGCCGACGCGGATGCGGTGGCCGGCGGCACGGGCCCGGCGCTCACCCTCGCGGAAACCCTCGTTGACCGCCTCGACGACCTCTTCGAGGGACAGGCCCGCGGTGAGGTGCTGCTCGGGCGCGTACCGCACCTCGGCGTAGACGACACCGTCCTCGGCCAGGTCCTCGGCGCACTCCGCCGCCACCCGGAAAAGCGCGTCACGGGTCTGCATCACGGCGCAGGTGTGGGCGAACGTCTCCAGGTAGCGCTCCAGCGAGCCCGAGTCGGCGGCCTCGCGGAACCAGACGCCGAGCTTGTCGGGCTCTGTCTCGGGGAGGGCGTCGTAGCCCTGTTCCAACGCCAGGTCGACGACGGTGCCGGGGCGCAGGCCACCGTCGAGATGGTCGTGGAGGAGCACCTTGGGCGCACGGCGAATCTGGTCGGGACCGGGGACGTTCAGGGTCTGGCTCGTCATTGGGGCACTGTAGCGCCTACGCGCGTAGAGCGCTGGGCGTCGATGCGTAACAGTGACCGCGAAGCCGGGTGGAATACACCTGCCCTTCTGACACTGTTCTGTCATGGCACAGCGCGCACTTCCCCTGCCTGCCGCCAGGCTGGGACGGGCCGTCCTCACGGCCGGAGCAGCACCCGAGGTCAGCGGCGTGGTCCTGCTGCTCCCGGACGGCGAGACCGATTCACGGCGCCGTCCCTCCACCTTCTCGTACGCGGCACAGCTGCCGTTCGCCCGGACTCTGGCCCGCGCCGGGCAGGACGACGGGCTCGCGGTGCACGTCGTGCGCTACCGCACCCGGGGGTGGAACGCCGACGCCGATCCGGCGGCCGACGCCGGCTGGGCGGCCGACGAGGTCGTACGCCGTTACGGCGACATCCCCGTGTGCCTCGTGGGGCACGGCATGGGGGGCCGGGCCGCGCTGCGGGGCGCCGGGCACACGGCCGTCAACTCCGTGCTGGCGATGGCACCCTGGCTTCCGCAGGACACGGAGCCCGAACCCGAACCGGTGAAACATCTGGCGGGGCGCCGGGTGCTGATCGTCCACGGCACGAACGACGCGCGGACGAATCCGGAGCTCTCCTACCGGCTGGCCGAGCGGGCCAAGAAGGCCAACCGGGACACCTGCCGCTTCGAGGTCCACTCGGACGGGCACGCCCTGCGCCAGCACCGGTCCGAAGTGATGGCGCTGGCCTCGGACTTCGTACGGGGGTCGCTGTTCGCCCGGTCGTACGCGCGCCCGGTCGCCGACGCCTTCGCCGCACCCCCGCCGCTGGGGCTGCGGATGCCGCTCGCGGCGGGGTTCGGGCGGTCGCTGCGGCACTGAGGGGGCAGCCTGCGGCTCAGTCCGGCAGCAGGCTGCCCCGGCGCGAGAGCAGGAACCGCTTGAAGGCCGCCACCGGCGGCGTGTCGGGGTGGCCGTCCAGCCACGCGACGCCGATCTCGCGGGCCGCGCGCGGCGCGGTCACCGTCAGCTCGACCACGCCGGGCCGGGCGACCGCGGGCGGCGGCAGCAGCGCCACCCCGAGCCCGGCCGCGACCAGCCCGCGCAGGGTCTCCGCCTCCTCGCCCTCGAACGCGACGCGCGGGGTGAAGCCCGCCTCGGCACAGAGGTCGTCCGTGATCCGCCGCAGTCCGTAGCCGGGTTCGAGGGTGACGAACGTTTCGTCGGCGGCCTCGGCGAGGCGGATGCGCCGGCGTCCCGCCAGCCGGTGGTCGTCGGGGACGACCAGGCGGAGGCGCTGTTCGTCCAGGCGCATGGCCACGAGGTCCGGGGCGTCGGGGACGGGCGAGGTGAGGCAGAGGTCGAGGCCGCCCGCCCGCAGGCGTTCGATCATCGCCTCGCCGTAGTTCTGGACGAGCTGGAAGCGGACCCGGGGGTGGTCGGCGCGGAAGGCGCGGATCAGGGCCGGCACCGTCTCGGAGCCCATGGTGTGGAGGAAGCCGAAGGCGACCTTGCCGGCCGTGGGGTCGGCGTCGGCGCGTACCGAGTCGGCGGCCTTCTCCACCTCGGCCAGCGCGCGTTCGGCGGAGCCGAGGAAGGTGCGGCCCGCGGGGGTGAGCGAGACGGTGCGGCCCCTGCGGGCGAACAGGGCGACACCCAGGTCCTGTTCCAGCCTCACCATGGCCCGCGACAGCGTCGACTGCGGGACACCGAGCTCGTGCGCGGCACGCGTGACGTGTTCGTGGCGGGCCACCGCCTCGAAGTACGCGAGGCGAGGCGCGAGCACGGCCCGGATGTCTTCTTCGTAACTGCTCGGTGACAGCCGAGGCTGTGAGCTGTATTGATGCGCCATGGGAACGATTATGAGGGTTTCATGCATTGGACGCATGAAACCGTGCGGTCTACGTTCGACGCATGCCTCCTGCCAGTACCGGGGCGTCCACCACCGTGCTGGGCGCCGCCGTTCCGTCATCCACCGCCGCCGTCTCCCCGACCGTCCCGGACCGCCTCGCGCCCGGCGGCCCCGGCTACCGCCGGATGAGCTTCGCGCTCTTCGCGGCGGGGATCGCGACCTTCGCCCTCCTCTACTCCACCCAGGCCCTGCTGCCCGCCGTCTCCGCGTCCTTCGGCGCGACGGCCGGCCAGGCGAGCTGGACGGTCTCCGCGGCGACGGGTGCGCTGGCCCTCTGCGTGCTGCCGCTGAGCGCACTCTCCGAGCGCTTCGGGCGGCGCCAGATGATGACGGCCTCCCTGTCGGTCGCCGTGGTGATCGGGCTGCTCGTGCCCTTCGCCCCGTCGCTCGGCTGGCTGATCGCGCTGCGCGCGATCCAGGGCGCGGCCCTGGCGGGGCTGCCCGCCTCCGCGATGGCGTATCTGGCCGAGGAGGTGCGGCCCAAGGCGCTGGTGGCCGCGATCGGACTGTTCGTGGCGGGCAACAGCATCGGCGGCATGAGCGGCCGCATCCTCGCCGGCTGGGTCGCCCAGCTGTGGGGCTGGCGGATGGCGCTCGGCGCGATCGGGCTGCTCGCCGTGGCCTGCGCGGCGGTCTTCCACTTCCTGATCCCCAGGGCTCGGCACTTCAGCCCCGCCTCGCTCAACCCGAGGGCGCTGGGCAAGACCGTCACCGGCCACCTCTCCGACCCGCTGCTGCGCAGGCTGTACGCGATCGGCGCCCTGTTCATGACGGTGTTCGGCGCGGTCTACACCGTGATCGGCTACCGGCTCGTCGAGGAACCCTTCAGCCTTCCGCAGGGCATCGTCGGCTCGGTCTTCCTCGTCTACCTCGTCGGTACGGTCTCCTCCGCCGCCGCGGGCCGGCTGGTCGCCCGGCTGGGCCGCCGGGGGGCGCTCTACCTCGCCGTCTCCACGACGGCCGCGGGTCTGCTCGTCTCCCTGGCGGACCAGCTGGCCGCCGTCCTGGCCGGCCTCGTCCTGATCACGGCGGGCTTCTTCGCCGGGCACGCGGTCGCCTCGTCCTCGGTGAGCCGTACGGCGACGACGGGCCGCGCCCAGGCTTCGGCGCTCTACCAGTCCGCGTACTACCTGGGATCCAGCGCGGGCGGCACGCTCGGTGCCGTCGCGTTCCACGCCGGAGGCTGGGCCGGCACGGTCGTGCTGGGCGTCCTGGCGGTCCTCGGCGTCCTGTCGATCACCCTCTTCGGGAGCCGCGCGGCCCGGACCGAACGGCTCCGCGCCGCGGTCCCGGCACCGGTGCACAACTGAGACCTTCCCGGCACAACCGCAGCTCCCCGACGCACGTCCAACAAGCGGAGTCACACACCGCGGGCGAACGCGAAGGGGAGCAGGCGTACATGACGATCACGGGGAACACACGCGGCGTACGGGTGCGGCGCGGGGCCGTCCTGTCCGTCGCCGGGCTGGTGGCCGCACCGGCCCTGGTCCTGGGCACGGGCACGGCCGCCCAGGCGGCGTCCTGCACGACCTCCGCCGGGCCGTACCAGAAGCAGGTCGAGAAGTGGCTGGGGCGGACGGCCGACGGCCGGCAGTCGACGGCCGACTGCAAGGCGATCCGCTCGTTCCAGACCGCCAGGGGCATCACCCCGGACATCGGGTACGCGGGGCCGGTCACCTGGCGCACGATGAAGACGATCACCGCCCAGAAGGCCGCGGGCAAGACCCCGAACAAGGCGAAGAAGTGCCCCACGAACAAGGGGCGCATCGCGTGCGTGGACCTGACCAGGCAGCTGAGCTGGATCCAGGACGGGTCCAAGCTGAAGTTCGGCCCCGTGCCGGTGCGCACGGGCCGTAACGGCGACGAGACGCGGACCGGCGCCAAGAAGATCTACTGGCGCAACATCGACCACTGGTCGACGCTCTACGACGTCCGCATGCCGTACGCCCAGTTCTTCGACGGCGGGCAGGCGTTCCACTCGGTCACCAAGTCCATGTACAACAACCCGGGGTCGGCGGGCTGCGTCAACATGCGCCCCGCGGACGCGAAGTCATACTGGAACCTGTTGAGGAACGGCGACGACGTCTTCGTCTACGGACGCAAGCCCGGCACCTGAGCAGCGGTTTCCACGCTTCCCGCCCCGGTTGTCAGTGCCCTGCGGTAGCTTCCACAGTGCTGAGTGAGCGGTGTCACAGCGCAACAGGGGTGAGCGATGAGTGAACAGACAGCGACAGCGGACGTCGACAGCCGCCTGGAGGGACACCGGGTCGAGCTGACGGGTTACTGCTACCGGATGCTCGGCTCGGCCTTCGAGGCGGAGGACGCGGTCCAGGACACGCTGGTGCGCGCCTGGCGCAACTTCGACAAGTTCGAGGGCCGTTCCTCCCTTCGCTCCTGGCTGTACCGCATCGCGACGAACGTCTGCCTCGACATGCTGAACGCGGGCAACAAGCGGGCCAGGCCGGTGGACCTGACCGGCCCGACACCGCTGGCCCAGGCCGCGCTGAACCCTCTCCCGGAGAACACCTGGCTGGAGCCGATGCCGGACGGGCGCATCCTGCCCTCGGTGGCCGACCCGGCGGAGGCGGCCGTGGCCCGCGAGTCGGTGCGCCTCGCGTTCGTCGCCGCGCTCCAGCACCTGCCGCCCAAGCAGCGTGCGGTGCTGATCCTGCGCGAGGTCCTGGCGTGGAAGGCGAGCGAGGTCGCCGAGCTGCTCGACACGTCCGTCGCCTCGGTCAACAGCGCCCTGCAGCGCGCCCGGGCGACGCTGTCCGACACCGAGACCACGGCACCGGACACCGCGAACCCGCTGGACGACGAGCAGCGCAAGCTGCTGGACCGCTATGTGGCGGCGTTCGAGGGGTACGACATGGCGGCGCTGACGGCGCTGCTCCATGAGGACGCCGTGATGACCATGCCGCCGTTCGACCTCTGGCTCCAGGGGCACGACGACATCACCGGCTTCATGCTCAGCATCGGCGCGAGCTGCGCGGGTTCCCGGCTGGTGGCGACCGAGGCCAACGGGTCCCCGGCCTTCGCACACTACAAGCCGAATCCGGACGGGCCGGGGTTCGTCCCCTGGGCGGTGCAGGTCATCGACATCTCGGACGGTGCGATCACCGGGATGCACTGCTTCCTGGACACCCCGCGCTGGTTCCCGCTGTTCGGGCTGCCGGACCACCTGGACGACGCGGCGTGAGTGTGGGACGTCCTGTGGTGATCGGCTGGGCCCTGCTGGTGGCGGGTGGCTGGGCGGCGACGCTGTGGCTGGGCGAGCCGTCCGCCACGGCGGGGCCGGGGCCGGGCCCGGCCCCCGCGTCGTCCGGCGTCTCCGCCGGCAACCCCGAACCGGGACCGCAGCCGGAGAGCGGCGGGTGCGAGACGCCGAGGGCGGAGGGGACACCGGCGGCGAGCGCCACGTCGTGGCCGAAGGAGGAGGCGTACTCCAGCGAGATACAAGGGACGCTGGTCGACTGTTCCTACTCCGAGGCCCGCGACACCGTTGTGGCCCGCTGAGCGCCGGTCACTCCGGGACCGTCCGCACGTTGCCCACCACGTCGCCGAGCCCCACCAGGTCGAGCAGCGCCCCGAGTTCGGCCGGGACGTTGCGCAGCCGCAGCTCGACGCCTCCGGCCCGGCGTGCGACGAGCCCGAGCCGGGCGACCGCCTCGACCAGGGCCAGGTCCGGGTGCACGACACCGCCGACGTCGCAGTCCACCACGGCGGTCTCGGGGGCGCCGCTGAGCAGCGCCTCCAGGCGGGCGCAGAGGCCCGGCACATCGGTGCGGGTGACGCGACCGGTGAGGACGAGGGCGTTCGGTGTCATGGCATCCACACCAGGGAGACCGGCGGGATGCCCGAAACTCATCGCCGCCCGCGCGCCTGTGACTCAGCTGACAGGGAATGCCCCGGTGTCCAGGTCCAGCCCGAACGGCTTCGGCAGCGTCAGCGTCTCCCCGTACTCGACCGCTTCCAGGAGCCGGTACGTCCCGTCGCTCGGCTCCCCGTACAGGGTCGCGGTCGGGCGGCCGGTGTGCCACGGGTCGAGCAGCAGGAACAGCTCGACGCCGGCCTTCGCATACCCGTGCGCCTTCCCGATGCGGTCGTGGTTGGCATTGGCCGGTGAGGTGATCTCGACGACGAGCCGGACGTCTTCCGCCGACACGCGATTGCCCGGCCCGGACGCGATCGCGCGCGGCAGCACGACGAGATCGGGGATGTACAGCCCTGCCCGTCCGGGTACGGAGACGCCGAGCGTCTGGTAGATCTCCCAGTCCTCCGGGATGACGGTGTAGAGCCTGCGCTGAAGCAGAGCTGCGGTGGTGTTGTGGTCCTTGGACGGCGGTGGCGACACGGTGACGATCCCCTCGATGATCTCCACCTTGCAGCCCTCGGGTGCGTCCGTCTCCTCCCAGATCCGGACGAGGTCGTCCCAGTCCTGACCGTGGCCCGGCCCGGGACCGACAGTGAGTGCGCTCATGGCGGTCTCCTCTTATCGGTGCGTCACCGAGTCCAGCATGCCGAATGGGACCGGTGCAGGTCCACCGGTCCCATTCGGCCGAAAGGGAAAGCCGCAGGTCAGGCGATACGTTCCCGCACCACCGGCGTGGCGGTGAAGGGCGTGCCGGCCGGTGCGATGTCGTACGAGCCGGGCAGGGCCTTCAGCGCGTACTCGAACTTCTCGGGGGTGTCCGTGTGCAGGGTCAGCAGCGGCTGGCCCTCGGTCACCGTGTCCCCCGGCTTGGCGTGCAGCTCGACGCCCGCGCCGGCCTGCACCGGGTCCTCCTTGCGTGCGCGGCCCGCGCCGAGGCGCCAGGCGGCGACGCCGACGTCGTACGCGTCGAGACGGGTCAGCACGCCCGAGGACGGGGCGCTGATCACGTGCTGCTCGCGGGCGACGGGGAGTGCGGCGTCCGGGTCGCCGCCCTGGGCGGAGATCATGCGGCGCCAGACGTCCATGGCGGAGCCGTCGGCCAGGGCCTTCTCCGGGTCGGCGTCCTTGAGTCCGGCGGCGTCGAGCATCTCGCGGGCGAGCGCGAGGGTCAGGTCGATGACGTCCTTCGGGCCGCCCCCGGCGAGGACCTCGACGGACTCGCGGACCTCCAGGGCGTTGCCCGCGGTGAGGCCGAGCGGGGTCGACATGTCGGTGAGCAGCGCCACGGTGCGTACGCCGCTGTCGGTGCCCAGCGCGACCATGGTGGAGGCCAGTTCGCGGGCGTCCTCGATGGTCTTCATGAAGGCGCCGGAGCCGACCTTGACGTCCAGGACGAGCGCGCCGGTGCCCTCGGCGATCTTCTTGGACATGATCGAGCTGGCGATCAGCGGGATCGCCTCGACGGTGCCGGTGACGTCGCGCAGCGCGTACAGCTTCTTGTCGGCGGGGGCGAGCCCGTCACCGGCCGCGCAGATCACGGCGCCGGTGGTGTCCAGGACGTCCAGCATCTCGGCGTTGGAGAGGTGCGCGCGCCAGCCGGGGACGGACTCCAGCTTGTCGAGGGTGCCGCCGGTGTGGCCGAGGCCCCGGCCGCTGAGCTGCGGCACGGCGGCGCCGCAGGCGGCGACCAGCGGGGCGAGCGGCAGGGTGATCTTGTCGCCGACGCCGCCGGTGGAGTGCTTGTCCGTGGTGGGACGGGAGAGCGCGCCGAAGTCCATGCGCTCGCCGGAGGCGATCATCGCGGCGGTCCAACGGGCGATCTCGGTGCGGTTCATGCCGTTGAGCAGGATCGCCATGGCCAGTGCGGACATCTGCTCGTCGGCGACCTCGCCGCGGGTGTACGCGTCGATGACCCAGTCGATCTGCTCGGGGCTGAGCTCGCCTCGGTCCCGCTTGGTGCGGATGACGGAGATGGCGTCCATGGGAGGGGAGTCCTTCCGGCCGGAGGGGTGGGCGAGAGTCCTGCTGACTCTACGCGCATAGAGAGGGAACGTTCCGCCGCCGCGTTCCCCCGGCGGGCCGTCTGGCCCGCCGGGGAGGAACGCGGCGGCGGCGGGGCACTACCCCAGGTGCTGCGGACCGAAGGCCTGCGGCAGCATCTCGTCGAGCGTACGGAGGCCGTCCGGTGTCTCCAGGACGAGGCCGGGCCCCCCGAACTCGTACAGCAGCTGCCGGCACCGCCCGCACGGCACGAGCACCGCGCCCGCGCCGTCCACGCAGGTGAAGTGGGTCAGCCGGCCACCGCCCGTGGCGGCCAGCTGCGAGACCAGCCCGCACTCGGCGCACAGGCCGATGCCGTACGAGGCGTTCTCGACGTTGCACCCGGTGATCATGCGGCCGTCGTCGACGAGGGCGGCCACGCCGACCGGGTAGCCCGAATACGGGGCGTACGCCCGGGACATCGCGTCCCGGGCGGCCTCGCGGAGCGCGCCCCAGTCGACGGGGGCCGCGCCGTCCGTCACTTCCCCTGCCCCTTCCGGTAGCGCATGCCGTCCGCCTTCGGCATCCGCAGGCGCTGCGCGGAGAGCGAGAGCACCAACAGGGTGACGACGTACGGGGTGGCGCTGACGAACTCGGTGGGCACCGTGTCGGTGGCGAGGTACCAGACCAGCACCGCGGCGGCGATGACCGCACTGATGACACCGGGCACGTAGCTCTTGCGATAGAGCTTCCAGACGGCGAGGGCCGCGAGCATCACCACGAGCAGCAGGAGCAGTGCGTGGACCGATTCGC
Source organism: Streptomyces sp. NPDC079167 (assembly GCF_040686735.1). Classification (NCBI taxonomy): domain Bacteria; kingdom Bacillati; phylum Actinomycetota; class Actinomycetes; order Kitasatosporales; family Streptomycetaceae; genus Streptomyces; species Streptomyces sp. NPDC079167. The sequence goes on from NZ_JBFBLO010000025.1 coordinate 10,279, forward strand.
CGCCGTTGCGCAGCTGGAGCGCGTCGGCGAAGCCGAACAGTCCGGCGCCCATGGCGAGTCCGCCGGGCCGCCAGTTGCCGAAAATCATCGCGGCGAGGCCGATGTATCCGCGGCCACCGGTCTGGCCCTCGTTGTAGATGTGCGAGGTGACCAGGGAGAGGAAGGCGCCGCCGAGACCGGCCAGGCCTCCGGAGACGATCACGGCGATGTACTTGTAGCGGTAGACGTTCACGCCCAGGGACTCGGCGGCGACGGGGTTCTCACCGCAGGAGCGCAGCCGCAGGCCGAACGAGGTCTTCCACAGGACGAAGAACGTGCCCGCGAACAGCACCACGGCGACCAGGGTGAGCAGCGAGAGGTTGGTGACGAGACCGCCGAGGATGCCCGCGAGGTCGGAGACGAAGAACCAGTGGTGCTTCTCCAGCGAATGCAGCCAGTCCGAGAGGCCGGGCACCGTGACCTGCGTGATGCTGTCGGCCGGCGGCGACTGCTTGGGGCTGCCGCCCTTCTCGGCCGCGTCGCCGGTGTTGAACCAGAGCTTGGCCAGATACGTCGTGAAGCCGAGGGCCAGGATGTTGATGGCGATACCGGAGATGATGTGGTCGACGCCGAAGGTGACGGTCGCGAAGGCGTGCAGCAGCCCACCGAGCATGCCGCCCACGGCTCCGGCCAGGACACCGATCCAGGGGTCGGTCTGCCAGCCGGCCCAGGCACCGAAGAAGGTGCCGAGGATCATCATGCCTTCGAGGCCGATGTTGACCACGCCGGCCCGCTCGGACCACAGGCCGCCGAGACCGGCGAGCCCGATCGGCACGGCCATCGCGAGGGCCGCGCTGATCTGCCCGGCCGAAGTGACGTCCTGGGCCCCGGTGATGGCCCGTACGGCGGACAGCGCGAGCAGGGCGCCCGCGATGATCAGCAGTACGACGGGGAAGCTGAAGCGGGTGCGGCCGCCCTTGCCGCCGGAGGCCTTGGGGGCCGCGGGCGGCGGGGTGGAAGTCGCCGTGGCGCTCACGCCGACACCTCCTGCTGGTCGGAGTTACGTGCGGCCTTGGCGGCGAGTTCCGCGCCGACCTTGCTCTGCTGGCGCTTGAGGCCGTATCGGCGGACGACTTCGTAGGCGATGACGACGCAGAGGACGATGACGCCCTGGATGACGCCGACGATCTCCTTGTCGTAGCCCTCGAATTCGAGCTTGCCCGTGCCGCGTTCGAGGAAGCCCCAGAGCAGCGCGCCGAGCGCGATGCCGATGGGGTGGTTACGGCCGAGGAGCGCGATGGCGATCCCGGTGAAGCCGATGCCGATCGGGAAGTCGCCGCTGTACTCGTAACTGTCGTTGAGCAGCGTCGGCATGCCGATCAGGCCGGCCATGCCGCCGGAGATCAGCATGGACGTGACGACCATCTTCTTGACGTCGACACCGCTGGCCTCGGCGGCCGAACCGGACTGTCCGACCGTACGGAGATCGAACCCGAAGCGGGTGCGGGTGAGCGTGAACCAGTAGGCGACACCGGCGACTGCCGCGATCACGATGAAGCCCCAGACGGGCGTCGGCGTGGTCGGGAACTCGAAGAAGTGCGAGGACTCCGGGATCGGGGTGGTGGACACCTTGGTGCCCGCCTCGTCGAGGTGGCCCAGCCGGCCCTGCTGGAGGAGGTAGCCGATGATGGCCGTCGCGATCGAGTTCAGCATGATCGTCGAGACGACCTCGCTGACTCCGCGGGTGACCTTGAGGACACCGGCGATGCCTGCCCACATCGCCCCGACGATCATCGCGGTGAGGATGATCAGCGGGATCTGGAGGACGCCGGGCAGCGTCAGCGCGCCGCCGAGGGCGGCGGCGAAGAACGCGGCGAGGCGGTACTGGCCGTCGACACCGATGTTGAAGAGGTTCATGCGGAAGCCGACGGCGACCGCGAGACCCGCGAGGTAGTAGGTCGTCCCCTTGTTGAGGATGTAGACCTGGCTGTCCGACTTCAGTCCGTAGTCGAACATGATGCCGAAGGCGCTGAACGGTTCCTTGCCGGTGGCGGCGAGCACCAGGGCGGTCACCAGGAACGCGACCACGATGGCGAGCAGCGGGGCGGCGATCCCCAGGAGCAACCGCTCCTTGTCGAACTTCTTCATCGGTCCTCTCCCCCGTCCCGGGGGTCGGTTTCGGATCCGTCGGCCCCGGAGTTGTCGCTGCCCGTGGTGCCAGGCGCTTCCAGATGGCCGGCGGCAGCGCCGGTCATCGCCGAGCCGAGCTCCTCCGGGGTGACGGTCGCCGGGTCGGCGTCGGCCACGAGCTTGCCGCGGTACATGACGCGCAGCGTGTCGGAGAGGCCGATGAGCTCGTCGAGGTCGGCGGAGATCAGCAGCACGGCGAGGCCCTCGTGCCGTGCCTCGCGGATCTGGTCCCAGATCTGCGCCTGCGCACCGACGTCCACCCCGCGGGTAGGGTGGGCGGCGATCAGGAGCTTCGGGTTGTGGCTCATCTCGCGGCCGACGATCAGCTTCTGCTGGTTGCCGCCGGAGAGCGAGGCGGCGGTGACCTCGATGCCCGGGGTGCGGACGTCGTACTCGCGCACGATGCGCTCGGTGTCGGCGCGCGCGGCCTTGAGGTCGAGGAAGGCGCCCTTGCTGTTGGGCCTCTCGGTGACGTGACCCAGCATGCGGTTCTCCCAGAGCGGCGCGTCCAGGAGAAGGCCGTGGCGGTGCCGGTCCTCGGGGATGACGGCCATGCCGTCCTCGCGTCGCTTGCGCGTCGCGGTGCGGGAGATGTCCGCGCCGTCGAGCGTGAGCGTCCCCTTGTCGAGGGTGCGCATGCCCATGATGGCGTCGACGAGTTCGGACTGGCCGTTGCCCTCGACGCCCGCGATGCCGAGGACTTCGCCCTTGTGGATGGTGAACGTGATGCCGTCGAGCACGGCGCGCACCACACCGTCGGGATCGGTCGCCGTCAGCCGCAGGTCTTCCACGGCCAGCATCGGCACGTCGGTGACGGTCGACTCCCGGGTCTCGGGCGAGGGGAGTTCACTGCCCACCATGAGCTCGGCGAGCTGCTTGCTGGTGGTGTGCGCGGGGTCGGCGGTGCCCACCGTCGTACCGCGCCGGATCACGGTGATCTCGTCCGCGACCGACAGCACCTCGCCAAGCTTGTGGGAGATGAAGATGACGGTGAGGCCCTCCGCCTTCAGCTCGCGAAGGTTGTCGAAGAGCGCGTCGACCTCCTGCGGCACGAGGACCGCTGTCGGTTCGTCGAGGATCAGGGTGCGGGCGCCGCGGTAGAGGACCTTGAGGATCTCCACCCGTTGGCGGTCGGCGACTCCGAGGTCCTCGACGACGGCATCGGGGCGGATACCGAGGCCGTAGGCGTCGGAGATCTCCCTGATCTTCGCCCGTGCCTTGTCCCCGATGCCGTGCAGCTTCTCGGATCCGAGAACTACGTTCTCCAGGACCGTGAGGTAGTCGGCGAGCATGAAGTGCTGGTGCACCATGCCGATACCGCGTTCGATGGCGTCGCCCGGGCTGCTGAACGACACCTGTTCACCATCCACGGAGATGGTGCCCTCGTCCGGCTTCTGCATCCCGTAGAGGATCTTCATCAGGGTGGACTTGCCGGCGCCGTTCTCGCCGACGAGGGCATGGACGGTGCCACGGCTGACCGTGATGTCGATGTCGTGGTTGGCCACGACGCCGGGGAATCGTTTCGTGATGCCGCGGAGCTCTACGGCATGAGGACTGCTGGACGCTTTGATGGCGCACTCTCCTTGGCAGGAGCGGAGGGCGGGCGATGTACGGACACAGCGCGGGGACCGGTGGCGAAAAATACCGCGCTCGGCGGGCACTACGCGCGTAGCGCCACCGAATCGTTGGCCACCCGGCAACAGGTGGCGGACCAGGGGCACGATACCGACAGGTGCCGAGGGGGTTCCGGCCCGGAGGTATACGTGAACCGGGGTCCGCGGGCACGGTGGAAACCGCGCCCGCGGACCCCGGGTTCAGCGAACGGATCAGGTCGTGGTCTTGACCTTGATCGAGCCGTCGACGATCTTCTTCTTCGCCTCGTCGAGCTTGGCCTGGACGTCCTTGAGGTGGTCACCCGTGGTGGTCAGGCTGACGCCGTCCTCAGCCAGCGAGTAGGTCTGCGTACCCGTGAGGGGCTTGCCGTCCTTGACGGACTTGACCAGGTCGTAGACACCGCTGTCGACGTTCTTGACGACCGACGTCATGATCGTGTCGGCGTACTTCGACAGGGCCGGGTCCTTGGCCTGGTCGGAGTCGACGCCGATGGACCAGGCGCCCTTCTTGCCGGCCACGGCCTCGATGGCACCGGCACCGGAACCGCCGGCGGCGGCGAAGATCACGTCGGCACCCTTGTCCAGCATGCCCTTGGCAGCGGCCTCACCCTTGTCCGGGCTGCCGAAGCCGGACAGGTCCGAACCGGTGGACAGGTACTGGATCTGGACCTTGGCCTTCGGGTTCGTCTCCATGACGCCCTGCTGGAAGCCGGCCGCGAACTTCTTGATCAGGGGAAGGTCGACGCCACCGATGAAACCGACCTGGCCGTCCTTGGACTTCAGCGCCGCCGCGACACCGGCGAGGTAGGAGCCCTGCTCCTCGGTGAAGACGATGGACGACACGTTCTTGGCGTCGGACACCGAGTCGATCAGACCGAAGGTGGTGTCGGGGTGCGCCTTGGCCACCTTCTCGAGCGCGGCCTGGTAGGCGAATCCGACGCCGATCACCGGGTTGTAGCCACCCTCGGCGAGCGAGGCGAGGCGCTGCTCGCGGTCGGCCGGGGTCTCGCCGCTCTTGGCGGTGAGCTCCTTGGTCTCGGCGTCGAACTCGGCCTTGGCCTTGTCCAGTCCGCGGGCGGCGGAATCGTTGAACGAGTTGTCGCCACGGCCGCCGACGTCGTAGGCCATGCCGATCTTCATCTGGTCCTTGTCGGAACCGGTGCTCTCGGTGGACGATTCACCACAGGCGGTAGCAGTGAAGGCGAGAGCCGCGGAGACGGTACACGCAGCAGCGATCTTGGATACGCGGCGCAAGGGAAGGCTCCTTCAAACCTGACCGAAGCGCCTCTTCCGGCGCTGGTTTCGCGGCGATCGTAACGCGCGTAGATGTCAGATAAGGACCCCTACGGAAGCCGTTATCGGATCGTCGCGAACAGGAGGTGTCATGTCCGGTTACGAGCGGTTGCCCGAAGGTGACGCGCGGCTGACCGACGAACCGCCGCATCTCAGCCGGACCTCGGGTCAGGCGTCCAGCAGTGCGGCGGCGGTGAAGAGTTCCACGCCGACCGTGATGGCCTCCTCGTCCACGTCGAAGTTGCCGCGGTGCAGGTCCAGGCCCCGGGTGTCGCCCGGAGTGCGGACGCCGAGCCTCGCCATGGCGCCGGGGATCTTCTCCAGGTACCAGGAGAAGTCCTCGCCGCCCAGGCTCTGCTCGGTGTCCTCGATCGCATACGATCCGCGGCGGATGGTCATCGCTGCGTCGAGCAGGCCGATCGTCTCCGCCTCGTTCACCACGGGCGGCACACCTCGGACGTAGTCGATCACCGTCTTGGCCCGGTACATTCCGGCCACCTCGTCGATCGCCGCGTGCACCAGGTCGGGGGCCTGGCGCCAGCTCGCCAGGTCGAGGCAGCGGACCGTCCCGGACAGCTCGGCGTGCTGTGGGATGACGTTGGGGGCGTGGCCGGTCTGCAGCCGGCCCCAGGTGACCGCGAGTCCGGCGCGCGCGTCGACGCGCCGGGCGAGCAGCGCGGGGACATCGGTGGCCACCCGGGCCGCGGCGGTGACCAGGTCGGTGGTGAGGTGCGGCCGGGCGGTGTGTCCGCCGGGTCCGTCGAGGGAGATCTCCACGCGGTCGCAGGCGGAGGTGATCGGCCCGATCCGGAGCCCGATCCTGCCCACGTCCACCTTGGGGTCGCAGTGCACCCCGATGATCCGCCCCACGCCTTCCAGTACCCCGGCCGCCACCGCGTCGGCAGCGCCGCCGGGCAGCACCTCCTCGGCGGGCTGGAACAGCAGCCGGACCGGTCGGGGCAGCAGCCCCTGGCGGTCCAGGTCGCTCAGGACGAGTCCCGCGCCCAGGACGCAGCTCGTGTGGACGTCGTGCCCGCAGGCGTGCGCACGGTCGGGCACGGTTGACCGGTAGGAGACCCCCGCCTTGGTGTCCGGGATCGGCAGCGCGTCGATGTCGCCCCGGAGCGCCAGCATCGGGGTCACACCGTCCCACTCCCCCACGTCACAGACGAGCCCCGTGCCACCGGGCAGCACCTGCGGCTCCAGGCCGGCCTTCTCCAGCCTCGCCTTGATGGCCGCGGTCGTACGGAACTCCTGGTTCCCGAGCTCCGGGTGCATGTGCAGATCACGGCGGAAGGCGATGAGCTCGGCACGCAGGTCGTCGGGCAGGGCGCCGGGCAGGACGGCCTCGGCGTGGGGCGCACGGGACTTCAACTGGTTCACCCAGTCAAGGGTAGGCCCCTGGTACCCACAACTGCCCACTGATCGACAAAAGTTCAGCCGCTCAGGGGAACAAAAAGCGGCGTTGTGGCGTGTGGCGAGGGAGCTCGATGGGTAAGCTGCGCCGTTCTCCCCGGCCGGCGCGATCCATACCTGGCCGGCCTTATTCCTCAGCCAGAACGCGCAGGCCGTGCACGTCTCTGAAGTACGCGTAGTCCTTGAGATTCAAGGTCGCCAGCGGCAGGTCATGGGTAAGGCAGCACGCCGCGATCCACATATCGTTGACCGGCTGCGGCCTGCCTGCCTTCCGCCCAGCGGCGGACAGTCTCTCCCAGGTCGCGGCAACAGCGTCATCACCGGGCAGGACGGGAATGCCTGAGAGCCAGTCGGCGAGTGCCTGGCGACGAAGGTTGCCCCAGTCACGAATTTCGGTCCACTGGGTCAGTTCGCCGAAGGTGACAAAGGTGATCAGCGGCTTGCGGCCGATCAACCGGGCCGACAAGGCGGCCCTTGTTCGTAAGGGAGGCTACGTCTGTATCGAGAATGACCGGCTGCATGGCGGCGGCTCAAGCTACGTCGCGTTGACGCTCGGCGTGGGTGAAGGCGAGAAAGTCCTCCAGCTCCTCGTCGGACTCGAAGGTGTCCGCCCTCAGGTCCTTAAGGGATCTGATCGGCTGGGTACCTTTCGCAGCCAGAAGTTCCTCGACCGTCAGTCTCGGCCTGGGTGGAGGCTGAACAGGATGCTGCTTCTCTACCGCGCCCATGATGTGAACCTCCGTTGCCGACATGGTCACCGCCTGCATGCCTCACGATACGGGCTACGTCCTCTGCCGGGGCGGGCTCGGCCCGACGTCGCCGCCTCTCCCGTCATGGCAGCTTGAGCAGGTCACGGAGGGTGTCCACATACGCCGCGACATCGCGTTCGGCGGGCGGCTCCGGGGTGGTCGTTGCGTCTGTCGGGACCGGGGTACGGCAGGCGCGGCAAAGGCCGTCCGGGAGCGCCTCGGGGCGGCCCGGTGCGCCGCACTCCGTGCATTCGACCATCGGGCGGTGTCCGAGGACGCCCGTCGCGGGGGCCTGGGCGACGGTGGGAGGCAGCGGCGGGAGCTTGTCGCGGAGCCGTCGCCTGACGAGCCCCACCGGCGATTCGACGGCTGCCGGAAGCCCTGCCGTGAGCGTCCGGACCAGGTACTCGGCATCCACGCCCCGCGCGAGCCAGGCGGCGGCAGCCTCCTCCAGCGCGGCGCAGTCGGCCGCGGAGAGGGCGAGACGGGCGTCGGCACGGCCGAGCTGGGCGAGAGCGAGGTAGGCGGGCGAGGGGGCGTCGGCCGGGGTCTCCTGCGGGGTCTCCTCCGTGGTGCGAACCGGCGTCCGCTGCTGCGGTACGGCGGGCGCAGGCGGGTGCTGCGGTCCCGCGGGGGTGGCCGGGGCACCGCCGCCGAGGAACGTGGCCCACCATTTGTTGTCGCGGGCGGTACGGGACCAGTAGGTGCGGGTGATCCAGCGGATCTGACCGCCCCCGGCGTCTGCGGGGCACCGCACGTGGCGCAGGTGTCCGGCCACCCCCAGGGCCCGGAGCGCGCTGCCGACGGCCATCTGCCCGTACAGCGGGAGCGACTTGGCCAGGGACTTGATGTCCATGGCCGCACCGTCGGGCAGGTGGTCGACGTATCCGGCGACGTACCGCTCACGCTCCGGCAGCAGCGCGAAATCGTCGGGCCGGGGCGGGCGTTGGTCCGGCGTGGAGCGCTTGCCGAAGCCTGGATTGGCCTTCGCGTACGGGCGGGAGGGGGGTGCGGGGGCGCGGAGGGCGGAGTTAATGTGCTGCGTAGCCACGAGATCGGGTCCTTGTCGATCTTGGGGTGAGACCCCGGCGCGGTGCTACCAACACCAGGTCGGGGTCGATCAGTTGTGGGCACCGTAAGCACTCGTGACGTTGCGCCGCAAGCCGGTCACGATTAGTCATACTTGCTGGCCGTTACGGGTTCGGGAGGGTGGGGAGGTTTTTCCCTACCCTTCTTTTCCTACCGGTTGACTACACGTCTCGGATCCCGGCCCTCGAACCCCGACCCTCGGATCCCGAAGCTCAAGCGTCGGGCCCGCGCCCCTCCCCGTACCCCCGAACGAGTGAACCGTCCGGACCCGACGCTCGGCGATCGAAACTCGGGGTTCGAGCTTCGGGCGGGGCCCGTTCATTCGGCTTCGCGCATCCGTCCCCCACGACTGGCCGCGACTCTCACCGCCACGACCTGCCGGCCGCCGCCGCCCAGGCACGCGAGGCGCTGCGGCTCGCCCCCTTCACCCAGGCGTCGCGCTGCGTCGAACTGGCCGACGCCACGGTGGACCGCTTCGCAGCACATCGCCAGCACGCCGCTGTCGCCGAGTTGTACGCGTATGCCGGGCGACAGCCCCGGAGAATCAGCTTCGGGCCTTCCCCTCCCGAACCGGACAACCGGACCTGCCCGTCGCCCGAAAGGCAGTGGTTGATGCTCCCGCCGTCGCCCCGGTCTGATGCAGGATCTCGACGGAGAGCAAGTCCTCCTTGCCCTTGAAAGCGTCCGCGACCACCGGATCAGTGGGGAAGACCAGCTCTGCCGAGACGTTGTCCTGGACGATCCGGGCGAGGTTGTCCAGAGCGACAAAGACCGGGTCCCGGGGGACTTCGACGGTCGGCAGGTCGATCAGGTGAGTGGCGACCTTCGCCGGATTCATGCATCGTCTGATGATGATCGAAGCCTGATTGAGTTCGGACGTCGTCCAGATCGAGAGCACGACCGTGTACAGGTCCTTCCATGCCTGCTCGCCGATCTCGCCCCGCCACTTGCGCATGAGACCTTCCACACCGGAGATCTGCGCTTCGGCCGCGAACTTCATGTTCGTGCGGATACTGGGGTACGTCCTGCCCGAGAACTCCTCGAACGACGCCATGTCGAACGTTCCGTCCTTCACGGAATCACCGATGAACGCGAGTGCTTCGTCGAGGATCTTCCCGCAGGAAGCTTCCAGCTCCTGGGGCAGATGAGCGTTCCCGAGCTGTCGGCGTGCGGTCCTGAGTGTGGCGGCGTAGCCCTGGAGTGGGCCGGTCCAGCCGTCCGACCGGGGTCCCTCCGACGCGACCATGTCCAGGTCGTGGGGGTCGATGCGTTCGGCGTTGGGAACGTTGGGCACCTCGTCGCTCAAGTAGGCGGCGATGATCGAGAAGATCCCCTGAGGTACATGGCTGATCGACTTCGCCAGCTCGAACAGCTCGGGCACGGGGCTCACGGATTCCCGTTCGCTGCCCTGGTGGATCAGCGTGAACCTGCCGCCCGTGGCATCGTTCTGGACGACGATCACGGGACTCAAGCGGCTGATCAGTGCGGATTTGAGTGCGGCATAGCTCGACCGCATACCGACGTTGGTGGCGCGCATCGCGTCGCGCGCCTTCAGTCGGGCGTCCGCCTTCTTCGCGCCGTCAGCCGAAGTGGCGACCGACGGGGCGATATTGAAGAGCGTTGCGGCACCAGCGGCCGACAGTCCGTCGATGAATCCCCTGCGTGTGACCATGTCCTGTCCTTCTGCCGGGCGCGGCCTGTGCCGACCGACCACGCGGATCTCGCCACGCAAGCTCGGCGACGACCACGGGCAGTGTCCCGGGAGGAGGGGCCCTGAGCGGTGCACGCCACGCAGGTGCGTGGCTCGTGAATCGTCCGGGCGAAGGGAGCACCCGCCCCGTTCAGGACACGAGGCTCTGTTCCTCCAGCTCCGTCAGCTTCACGGTGCACAGGCCGCCGCGCTCGGCCTTCACGTCCGTCACCTTCAGCTGGGTGCCGGGCGACAGGATGAACTCCTCCTCGCCCGTGAAGGCCGAGAAGCGGCGGATGCCCACGGCCTTGACCGGGGTGACTTCGAAGAGCGTCCGCTTGCCACGGCTGCCGAGGAACGACCGCGCGACTCCGACCTCGGACGTGCACGAGGACACACCCCACCAGGTCACCGTCCGGCCGAGCGGGTACTGCGCACGGAGGTCCAGCGCGACTCCACGCCACAACGGCCGGGTGTGGGCCGGGAGTCGGGAGACCGCCGAGAACAGCAGCCGGAGATAGGGGAGATACGGAACGACCTTCGCCCGGTCCGGGGAGCGCAGGACCGCGTTGATCTCCCGGTAGAAGGCGGACTCGCAGGTGTAGAGGTAGAGGGCGGCGATCGCGTCGGCGGTCAGCTCACCGGCCGCCTCGTCCGCGCGCCGCTTGCCGAATTCGTGCGACTGCTCGACGTGCCGGCCGATGCCGGCGAGCAAGGACGCGACCGGGCTGACGGCCTCCTGGAAGTCCAGGAGCGGGGTGTCGAAGACGCCGGTGATCGCCGGCAGGACGAGCCCCTCGTCCTTGACGCTTGCGAGCCGGTCCAGATAGAGCTGGTGCAGCTCCATGGTGGACGCGATGAACGCACCCATCCGGTCCGCGACCCCGTCGCCGTCTCCACCGGGCCCCTCCGCCGACGTGTTCCATCCCTTGCTTGGCAGCCAGTCGATCTCGTCGGCGCCGAGCGAGGTGAGTGCGGCGTTGACCGTCCCGAAGTGCTCGCCTTCGCAGAAGATGTCGCCCTGCGCGGCGGGGTTGGGGTGGTCGATGTGCCGGACCTCGACGCCGGGATACTTCTTCTGCAGCCGGAGGACGACGTTCTTCAGACTGCGGGCGTGAGCGCCCCACCAGGCGAAGACGACGTAGCGGTCCTCCTCCTCGGCGTTCTGCTTGGCCGTGAGGATCTCCTCGACGATCCGCTCGACCGCCGGCCGCCAGAACCTGGTGTGCTGATCGGTGGCCATCGCGCCGTCGCTGCTGGCGGTGAGAGCCGCGTTGAGCAGCAGCACGCCCTGCGTGAGCATCGCCTGGAACCACTCGGGCGGCTGGACGGTGTCCTGCTTCTTCAGCAGCGCGCGCACGTCGGCGATCGGGGTCTTCTTCGGTATGCCGTACTTCCACATCGCCGCTGCCTTGATGATGCAGCGGATGCTGACGACCCGGCCGAACTGGCTGTCCTTCCAGTCGTGGAAGGTGTTGTCGAACATGGCGATACCGGTGGCGCTCTCCGGCCTGGGGTAAGGGTTCTGACCGAAGACGACGACCTTCCACTTGTGCGGCGGATTCGGCTTGAGCGCCTGGAAGGTCAGTTCGCGCACCGGTACGACCCCGGGCCCGCGGGCAGGTCCGATGAAATCCGCGGCGTCCGGGCGGGACTCGATGACCGGCTTCAGCAGCGGAAGCCATGGTTCGCCGCCGCCCTTGAACAGATCGGCGAGAGCCAGCGGGTCGCTCGGGTCGGGCTGGGCCGGGGTGTTGGCATCGCTCATGGTCAAGGCGCTCCGCGGTGTAGGTCCGTGCTGAGGGCGGGGGAGAGTCGTCGGCGGGCCCGGCGCCGTCCGCACCGTGCCCCACATGTGACGAGTTATATCCGTCGCCACTGACAGCGGGACTGCGCCCGACTTGCGCTCGGGGACGCGTTGTCAGTGGGGCCCGGTAGCGTCCTGATCAGTGGAGAAACTGAGAAACCACCTCTCGATCGGAGCGAATGATGACCGCCGGCCGCTTGCAGTCGCCCCCTGTCCGCGTGGTTCTGACCGACCTCAGCGCCGATGTCGTCGAGGCGTGGCAGGCCGCCTTCGCCGACACCCCTGAGATCGAGATCCGCAAGGGATCGATCCTCGACCAGCGGGTCGACGCCTGGGTCAACCCCACCAACTCCCGGGGCCGTATGGACGGTGGCACCGACGCCGCCGTCAAGCGGCACCTGGGCGCCGGCATCCAGTTGCGCGTGCAGCGGGCGATCCGTGACGGGTTCGGCGGAAACCTCCCCGTGGGGAGCGCGGTGTGCGTGCCGTCCGGAGCGGTCAACCCGAAGTTCCTCATACCGACGCCGACGATGGAGGGCTCCTCGCAGAACGTCAGCGAGACCCTGAACGTGGCCCTGGCCTGCGCCGCCGCCTTCCAGGCGATCCACCGGCAGAACCAGGAGGCGCCGGGCAGCATCGGCTCGGTGGCGCTGGTCGGCATGGGCGCCCGTACGGGCCGGGTGCCTGCGCGGGTGTGCGCCAACCTGATGTGGTCGGGCTACACCTTGTTCAACGACCACCGCTTCGCGGACTACGACGAGCTGCGCAGCACGATCGTCGCGCAGCTCGACGACATCGAGGCCGCGCCCGTCACGGAGCGTGTCCGCATCGACCCCACCAGGCGCGGCGCGGCGCGCCGCTGACGGGAGACACTGTCGGAGGGAGGGCTGATCGCGGCGGCCTCTCCTTCGAGCAGGACCACCGGGACTGGTGCCTGCGGATCGCGTCCGTCCTCAAGGAAAGGCAGTCCACCCGTGCCGAGCGGTGAATACGTGCGTTACGTCGCCCTGGGCGACAGTCAGACCGAGGGCGTCGGCGACGGGGACGACAGCACCGGGCTGCGCGGCTGGGCCGACCGGCTCGCCGAGCGGCTCGCCGCCGTCGATCCCGCTCTCCAGTACGCCAACCTGGCCGTACGCGGCCGTGTCGCGGCCCAGGTACGCGACGGGCAGCTGGGGCCCGCCCTGGCTCTGCGGCCCGATCTGGCCACCGTCGTCGCCGGGGTCAACGACCTGCTCCGGCCCCGGTTCGACGCCGTGGAGGTGGCCGGGCACCTGGAGGAGATGTTCGCCGCGCTCACGGCCGCCGGGGCCCGGGTGGCGACGATGACCTTCCCCGATGTGGGGAAGATCGCGCCCCTTGCCCGGCCGGTCCGAGGCCGGGTGTTCGAGCTCAACGACCGGATCCGCGCCGCGGCCGCCCGCCACGGGGTCGCGGTCGCCGAGATCGACCTGCACGCCGCCGCGGCCGACCCACGTCTGTGGAGTACGGACCGACTCCACACCAGCCCTCTCGGTCACGAGCGGATAGCCGCCGCCGTCGCGCAGGCACTCCATCTGCCCGGAAGCGACGACGCCTGGACCCGCCCGCTGCCGGAACAACAGCTTCCTTCGCGTGGGCGAGCGGCGGCCGCCGAAGTGCGCTGGGCCGCAGCGTTCCTCGGCCCCTGGCTCGGCCGCCGTCTGCGGGGCCGGTCCTCCGGCGACGGCCGCACCGCGAAACGCCCCCTGCTCCAGCCCCTGCACGTCACGCCCGGCTCGCCTGCGGACACCGGTCAGGAGCAACTGACCTAGGAGGGGCCCCTCCTAGGTGTCCGGTCATGGGGAGATCCCGTGACGGGGTGCGCCGACAGCCCGCATAGGCTGCTGCCGTTGGCCAACGCATCACCGTGGGGGGTACAGGGCTGATGAGCCATGCGAGGGATGTCTTCGAGCCACTTCAGGCCGACGACCCGCCCGTGGTGGCGGGCTACCGGCTCGCCGCGCGGCTGGGGGCCGGGGGTATGGGCCGGGTGTATCTGGCCCATACGCAGGGCGGCCGTCCCGTGGCGGTCAAGGTCGTGCGGCCGGAACTCGCCGACGATCCGGGCTTCCGTCGGCGGTTCGGCCGGGAGATCAAGGCGGCCCGGCAGGTCAAGGGGGCGTACACCGCCGAACTGATCGACGCCGACGCGGACGCCGTACCACCGTGGCTGGCCACGCTGTACGTACCGGGGCCGTCGCTGACGGAGGCGGTGACCCGGAACGGACCACTGCCGGTGCCCGCCGTGCTGTGGCTTATGGCGGGGGTGGCCGAGGCATTGCAGGCCATCCACGCCGAGGGCATCGTGCACCGGGACCTGAAGCCGTCGAACGTGCTGCTGGCCGCCGACGGCCCACGGGTGATCGACTTCGGTATCGCGCTGGCCGCCGACGGGACCGCGTACACGGCGACGGGGAACACGATCGGCACCCCCTCCTTCATGGCCCCGGAGCAGGCATCCGGGGGTGAGGTCACGGCGGCGACCGACATCTTCGCGCTGGGCCAGACCGCGGCGTTCGCCGCGCTGGGCAAACCGCTCTACGGCGACGGGCCGGCCGTCAACGTGCAGTACCGGATCGTGCACTCCGAACCCGAGCTGTCCCTGCTGCCCCAGTCGCTGCGCCCGCTGTTCGCCCGGTGCCTGGCCGCCGACCCGACGGACCGGGCCACACCGGCGGAGGTCGTGGAGTGGTGCCGGGCCCGGCTGGGGGCGGACGCCGACGCGGGTGGTGGACCTGCCGTGTGGCGGGAGATCACCGGGCCCGAGCCTGTGGTTCCGGCACCGGTGCCGGAACCGACCCCGGCCCTCCCGCAGCCGCCGGTTCCCGCGCCGGCGTCCACCCGGACGCTCGCCCATGCGCTTCCGCAGCCACAGTCCGTGTGGCCGACACCGCCGACGCCGACGCCGACACCGGAGCAGCGTAAGGCCCGCAGGCGGCGCACAGCGCTGATCGCGGCCGTCGGTGTGACAGGAGGGGCACTGGCCGTGGGGGCACTGGCGTGGTCACTCATGGACGCGATGGACCGGTTCGGCGACCGTGACACGGCCGGTTCCACCGCGTCCGCGACGGGACCGGCCGCACGGTCCTCGGCATCCGCTCCGGGAGTGGCGCCGGGCCCCTCCTCAAATTCGTCCGGCGCCTCGGATCAGTCGAACGGCTCGGATCCGACCGCGGTCGGGGCCGATGACGACGCGTCCGACGACGCCGTGTTCCCGTCGGGCACGCCCCAGGATCCGCGGCCGGAGCCGTTCCCCGGGGCGCTGCTGGACGCGAACAACTCGCTGAGTCTCAAGAGTGCCGAGCCGCGGCTGGAGGGCCGGAAGGGCGACATTCGCTTCGGTTGCGAGCCGAACGGCTGCGAACTGAAGAGCGACAGCGCCGTGTTCATGCAGATCTTCGGGCATGGCACGACCCTCGACGAGTGCCGGCTCATGCTCAGGAGCGCCGACAAACACAGCTGGACGCTGGCCGCGGCGGCGGCCGGCTCCGAATTCTGCATGAAGGACGACGAGGGCAACATCGGGCTGTACGTGATCCAGACGAAGTCGACCGCCCTGCCGGACATCGCCTTCCTCACCGGAGACCTGACCGTCTGGCGCAACGCGGACCGGTAGATCAGGTGCCCTCTCTTCTCTCAGCCCTCCGACCGGTTCGGCCGCCTGGTGAAGCGCCGTAGCCCCCTGCGCGTGGGCTTGAGCGGTGCGTCCTCGGGGGCGGCCGGACCCTGAGCCGTGGGCAGGGCCGCCGCCGGGGCGGAGACGGGGGCCCGCCCTTCCACGTGCAGGATGCCCCGTTCGATCCGGCTCCGGACGGCCTGGGCCATCGCGTGGTGGGACGGTTCACGCAACAGACCCTCTGCGGACAACCGCTCCCACATGTTGAGCAGTTCCTTTCCCCGGGTCGCTATCTGGCTCTCGTCCCGCATCCGTTGCCACGCGGCGGTGGCACGGGCGACCTCGGGTACGGACCGGCTCAGGTCGGTGCGGCAGCGAATGCGGGCGACGGTCAGCGCGAGGGCGGTGGAGATCATGTAGTCGCCTCGGAGATAGGCGATGTACGCCTCGATCGCCCTGGCCTCCAGCGACAGTTCGTCCTCCGCGCCCCGGCGCAGCGTCAGATGCTCCCGCAGGGCGCTGGCGAGGACGAAGGCGACGTGCAGCTCCTCGCGCCGAGCGTGCCGGATGATCCGCTCGACGCGGGCGAGCGGAGGAAACGCCTCCTCCTCCGCGGCGGTTCGTTCACGCCCGGGCGGCAGGTCCTCCTCCTCGGCGATGGTCCGGCTGGAGCCGTCGGGGTACACCCGGAGCCGCGCCACCTGCCGTGCGCTGCGGTCGATGACGGTCGCCGCCACCGGAGCGCCCACCGCGCGGGCGAACATGGCTACGGCGTCGAGGATCGCCTCGTTCGGCTGGAGCGTGCCGCCCATCTCCAGCAGATGGCCGTTGACCACCGTCGAACCGTCCTCGGCGACGTACGCGTCGAGACGGATCAGCGGTGGCGCGCTGAGCGCGGGCAGGTTCCCCGTGTCACGGGGTGTCAGCGAGTGGGGCATCCGCTCAGACTCCAGGTCGGACCGCGCCGGAAACGGGCAGGAAGGCCGGCGGCCCGCTCGTCGTCGAGCGTCCGGGCCGTGGAACGTGGACCATTCATCCACCTCCGATGTACATGCCCATATGCAGTGTCGTCACTCTATTGGACGATCAGGCCGCCGGGCCGCCCCGGACGCCCCTGCACCCGTTCGGACAGAAAGTCTGCCCCTGGGGCTCTACCGGGCAGCTCGGAAAGCCCGTAGACACGGCCGGGACCGCCGTCGTCGCTGCCCGAAAGGCCACCCATGCGCGCATCAGACCCCGGACGAACCCGGCCGGGGCAGTCCCCGGCAGGCGTCAGGGGGCGGCGGCCAGGGGTCGGCGGCTCGGACCGGGCACACCCTTGCCCATGAGCCGACGCACATCATGCAGCAGCGCCGGGGGGTGCAGCAGTCGATGAAGTGAGCAGGGGGCGGCGTCGCCACCGCCCTCAGGACGGCCGGCAGCCGTGCCGGCCGTCGGCAGCCGCTCCTTGTCAGCCCTCCGCCACCGCCGTGGCCCGCCAGGGGGCCAGGCGCTGGGCGTCCTTGGCCGTCTCCGTGACTCCGCTCAGGAAGCCCTGGGCGCGCGGGGACGCCGTGTCGCGGAGCCACTCGGGCGCTATGTCGCACACCGCGACCTTCACGCCCGTGCCCGCCAGGGCCAGCGGGAGGGTGTGGACCACGGTGGACGGGAAACTCAGCACCGTGTGGCCGATCGGGCCTCTGCGGGCGATGAGTTCCAGCGGCAGGTCGGGGCGGACTATCTCCAGGCCGGTGGCGGCTTCCAGGGCGTGGAGCTTGTCCGCGGACTCACGGCGGTGGGCGAAGTAGCGGGTCGCGCCGTGGGTACGGGCCAGCGAGGTGACCGCTTCCTCGTACGGGACGGGGTCGACCACGCCCGTCTCCACGAGGGAGGTGCCGACCAGGTCGGCACCCTTGGTGATGAGGGGCGGGCCGAAGCGCTCCCGCGTCCAGGCGAAGGTGTTCGCCGTGACCTCGATGCCTTCGGGAGCGTCCACCGGCATCGCGGTGAACACCTCGACGGTGCGGGACGCCGACGGGGTGAAGCTGCGGCGCGCCGCGGTGGTGACGGGGGCCAGGAGCAGCTCGCGCGGGCCCCCGCTCCCCCGGCGGTGCCACCGCACCAGGCGTTCGCCGCGGGCCAGCTGGGCGACGAACTCCATGGTGGCCGTGCCGTCGTCGACGACCGTGATCCGGCGGGCGCGGACCAGGGAGAGCAGCAGTTGCACATACCGGGAGAAGGGGTCCCCGATGACGATGCGGTCGGCCTTGCGGATCAGGCCGGTCAGCGCCCGCAGGGCCTTCAGGGGCGCGCCGGTCTCCCCGCGCGCCTCCTGCCAGCGGACGGTGATGCCCTCGTCGCGGGCCAGCTCCGCCATCCTGCGCAGCTGTCCGCGCGACATCGGGTCGACCGGGGGGAGGACGACGACCGTGGTGTCGGGTCCTCCCCGGGTGTGGGTCCACTCCAGGACGTTCAGGAGCTGGACCGGGCTCTCGACGAAGGCGAGGTTCACCGGTCGGCCCGTCAGACCGCGACCGGCTCGGCGGCCGGCGCGTTCTCGCCCTCGGCGACGACGCCCGCGACCCGGCGGAGCTTCTTCATCGGGCCGAGCTCGGACTCGTACACCTTCTTGACTCCGTCGCCGAGCGACGCCTCGATGGTACGGATGTCGCGGACGAGGCGCGTGAGGCCCTGCGGCTCGACGGAGGCGGCCTGGTCGGAACCCCACATGGCGCGGTCCAGGGTGATGTGGCGCTCGACGAAGGTGGCGCCCAGCGCGACGGCGGCGAGGGTCGTCTGGAGGCCGGTCTCGTGACCGCTGTAGCCGATCGGGACGTTCGGGTACTCCTGCTGCAGGGTGTTGATGACCCGCAGGTTGAGCTCCTCGGCCTTCGCCGGGTACGTCGAGGTGGCGTGGCAGAGCAGGATGTTGTCGCTGCCGAGGACCTCGACCGCGTGGCGGATCTGCTTCGGCGTCGACATGCCGGTGGAGAGGATGACCGTGCGGCCGGTGGCGCGCAGGGCGCGGAGCAGCTCGTCGTCGGTGAGCGAGGCGGAGGCGACCTTGTGCGCGGGGACGTCGAACTTCTCCAGGAAGGCGACGGCCTCGGTGTCCCACGGGGAGGCGAACCAGTCGATGCCGCGCTCGGCGCAGTGCTCGGCGATGGCGGTGTACTCGGCCTCGCCGAACTCGACGCGGTGGCGGTAGTCGATGTACGTCATCCGGCCCCAGGGGGTGTCGCGCTCGATGTCCCACTGGTCGCGCGGGGTGCAGATCTCCGGGGTGCGCTTCTGGAACTTGACGGCGTCGCAGCCGGCTTCGGCGGCCACGTCGATCAGCGCGATGGCGTTGTCGAGGTCGCCGTTGTGGTTGATGCCGATCTCGCCGGTGACGTAGACGGGGTGGCCGGGGCCGGCGGTGCGGGAGCCGAACGTGCGCAGACGGGAGGTGTTGCTCATGGTGGTGCGTCCTTACTTGGTGGGGGTGGTGGCAGGGGCTTCGGTGGTGAGGGTGGGGCCCAGCAGCCAGGCCGCGATCTCGCGGATGGCGCCGGAGCCGCCGGGGTTGGTGGTCACGGCGCGCGCGGCGGCGCGTACCGAGTCGTGGGCGCTCGCGACGGCGACGGGCCAGCCCGCCAGGCCGAAGCAGGCCAGGTCGTTGACGTCGTTGCCGACGTAGAGCACGCGGTCGGGAGCGATGGACTGCTCCTCGCACCACTGCTTGAGAGCCAGGTCCTTGCGGTCGATGCCGTGCAGGACGGGGACCTGGAGTTTGCGGGCGCGGGCGGCGACGACCGGGTTCTGTTCCGTCGACAGGATCAGGATCGGTACGCCGGCCCGGCGCAGGGCGGCGATGCCGAGGCCGTCGCCCCGGTGCACGGAGACGATCTCGCGGCCGTCGGAGTCGATGAGGACGCGGTCGTCGGTCTGTGTGCCGTCGAAGTCGAGGACGACGGCGTCGATGTCCGCCCGGGTGGGGAAGGGCGAGGGGTCCAGGAGCGGCGCGAGGGCGCGGGCGCGGGCCAGGTCGTGCGGGTCGTCGATCTCCAGGACCCGGGCCGGGTCGGTCGGCACGAGCGCCGTGTGGCCGAAGAAGCGGTGGCGGTGGGTGCGGAAGCCCTCGACGTCCATGGCGTACGCGGCGCCGGTCTCCAGGTGGTCCTGGGGGCGGTCCTGGCGGCGGGGGCGTACGGCCTTGTCGTGGTTGACGCCGTAGGTGTCCTCCTCGACCGCGCTGCCGTCGCGCCACACGAAGCCGTGGAACGGCGCCACGGTGACGGCGGTGTCGGCGCCGTCGCGGGCGACCGCGGTGGCGACGCCGTCGATGTCCTCGCGGGTGATGAAGGGGCTCGTGCACTGGACCAGGAGCACCACGTCGGCCTTCCGGCCGTGCGAGCTCGTCTCGTAGCTGTGCAGGGCGTGCAGGACCGCGTCCTCGCTGGTGGCCGTGTCGCCCGCGATGGCGGCGGGGCGCTGCACGCAGAGCAGCCGGGAGTCCTCCCCCAGGGCCTCCGCGGCGGCGACGGCCGCCGCGGAGATGGCCGGGTCGTCGGTGGTGACGACGACGTCCGTGACCTCGGGCGAGGCGAGGCAGGCGCGGACGGCGCGGGCGACGAGCGGTACGCCGCCGACACGGGCGAGGTTCTTCGCGGGCACGCCCTTGGATCCGCCGCGGGCGGGGATCACGGCGAGCACGGTGGGGGGCGGGGTCATGGATGCTCCTGAATCGGTGGTCACAGCTCGCCCATCCGCCGGATCACGGGGGCGACGCGCTGGACGCCGTGGCGGTAGGCGCCGCGCGCCGCGTTGCGTACGGTTTCGCGGACCGCGCCCCGGACCCGGCCCGTCTCCCTGGGTGTGACGGCGCCCGGCAGCGGGTGGCCGTCGGGGCCCAGGTGGTAGCGGGCGAGGATGCCGGGGAGGTATCCGGGCGCGGTGGCGGGCGTGTAGTAGGGGGCGAGGCGGGGAAGCGGCCCGGCGGCGAGCAGGGCCGCCACCCGGGCGCGGGCGGTGTCGTAGGCCGTCCCGTAGGTGCCGTCGGCGGCGACGCCCTGGCCGGAGAGCCACTCCTCGTCGGGCTCGGGGCGCAGGCCGCCGTCGAGGTGGTCCCAGGACGTGATGAGTCCCGATCCGATGAAGTGGTGGTTGCCGAGTGCCTCGCGTACGCCGAGGTCGGAGAGGATCGCGGTCGGGATCCGCCGGTGCAGGGACTCCAGTGCGGCGGTCGAGGACACGGTGACCAACAGGTCGGTGCGGTCCAGGACCTCGCCCATGTGCCCGTACACGAGGCGGAAGTTCGGCGGCAGGCCGCCGGGGATCCGCTCGGCGAGCCGCTGGTAGGGCAGCTCCTCGATGTGCGTGGTGTGCTCACCGGGCTTGGAGCGCAGCTTCAGCAGCACCTCGCGGGCGGGGTGCAGCCGGGCGTGCTCGACGAGCCGGCGCAGCAGGTAGGTGCGGTCGGCGCGGGAGGCGGGCACGGACGGCTGGGCGGCGAACACGACCGTGTCGCGCCCCTCCTCCGCCCGGTGCGGCTCCCCGCCGAGGAACGGCAGGGCGGCCTCCGTGACGGACGACGCGTCGGCGCCGACCCCTTCGTACACCGCGCGGAACCGCTCCCCGTCGTGGCGGGAGTTGGCGAGGACGACGTCCGCGCCGTGGCGCAACAGCAGTCCGTCGGCGAGCTTCTCGTAGACGACCCCGACGTATCCGGTGACGACGACGGGCCTGCGGGGCAGGTCCAGGGCGGCCAGGCCGTGCAGCATCGCCTGGACCGCGCCGCCCACGAGGGCGAGGACGACGACGTCGTACGCCTCGTCCCGCACCGTGTGCAGGAACTCGACCGCTGTCACCTCGCGCACCCGGTCGGCGTCGACGCCGACCTCGCCCACTTCGGCGAGCTGGCGGGGTGTCGGGGTGGCCCGGCCACGCAGCAGCAGTCCGCTGATCTCCACGGGACGCCCGGCTGCTCCGGCCTCCGGGTCGGTGGCGAGGCGGCGCGCGGTGAGCGCGCCCCACTTCCACCGGGTGTCGGAGTCGGCGAGCACGGCGATGCGGAGGGCCGTACGGCCGGCTGCTGGTGTGGCGGCCGGAGCGGCCGCGTCATCGGTACGGGGGGGCACGTCGTAAAAGTTAGGAAGCCATTCCGATCCGCGGCCCAACGTGATGGCAACAGATGGTTAACAGCCGGTCGACGCTTGGGGATTTGGCTCTCCGAGGGGCCGAATCGGCCCCGTAAGCCGCCTGGTTCACTTGCCTGATGCGTGCCGTTCACTTTCCGTACGGGCGGGAGTCAGGGCGAATGCCGGGGCCGCCCCTAGCGTGAAGCGGGTGGTCAAGCTCTCCGTCATCGTGCCGTTCTACAACGTCCAGGCATACGCACCCGACACACTCAGAAGTCTGCGGGCCAATACCCGTGAGGATTTCGAGTTCATCCTCGTCGACGACTGCTCGACCGACGGGACGCCTGCGCTGTTGCGCCGGGCCCAGGAGGAGATCGAGGGGGTGGTCGTGCACCGGCACGAGCGCAACGCCGGTCTGGCCACCGCCCGCAACACCGGTCTGGACGCCGCCAGGGGCGAGTACGTCGCCTTCCTGGACGGCGACGACTGGCTCGCACCCGGCCACTACGACCGTCTGCTCGCCCGGACCGAGGCGCTGGGCTGCGCGTTCGTCCGCACGGACCACGTCCAGGTCACCGGCACGTCCCGCACGGTGCGCCGTGTCCCGCACGGTCTGCGCGGCGTGGTGAGCGACCCCCGGGACGCGATCCTGCCGGCCGGCCGGACGACGTCGGTCGACTACGCCTTCGCCTGGGCGGGGCTCTACCACCGCGGCCTGCTGGACCGGGGGCTGCTGCATTTCACCGACGGACTGCGCACCGCGGAGGACCGGCCGTGGATCTGGCGGCTGCACCGGGAGGCGGAATCCTTCGCGGTCCTGGGAACGCTGGGGCATTTCTACCGGCGGGGAGTCGCTTCGTCCCTCACCCAGATCGGGGATGAACGCCAGCTCGATTTCATCCGGGCATACGACCAGGTGGTGTCCGACACCGCGAAGGACCGCGACGCCGACATCCTGATGCCGAAAGCCGTGCGGACGTACTGCGCCGTTATTTCGCATCACGTCGGATCGATGGAGAAATTCGAACCGCCGGTGGCCCGCAGGCTGAAATCACTCGCGTCGGCGGCGCTCGGAAGCATGCCACGGCGCGTGCTCGACGACGTCCTGGACTCGATGGACACCGAAAGGGCGACCGTGTTGCGCAAGCTGCGCCGCCGGGCCGCCGACACCGAGGGAGCGACCGCCGCGTGACCGTCCAGATCTTCGTCGCCACCGGCCTCCACGGCACGGCCGTGCTCGCCGCGGCACTCGACTCGGGCTGCTTCGAGAGCTCCGGACGCCGCATCCTCCTGCTGTGCGACGACTCGGCCGTCCCCGAGGCGGCACCGCCGCTCGACGCGGCACCCGGCTTCGACCGGCTGCGCAGCCGCTTCGACGAGGTGCTCTCGTGGAACGAAGCCGTCTTCCCGCTGCACCCGGGTGCCTGGACCCCCAGGCCCGACGACGTGCCCCTGTGGGAACGCCACCTGCGGCGCGCGTGGGACCTCGGGGACGAGGAGGTCGAGCTGGCCCTGGAATCCCCGCACACCTCCCCCTCCCAGGCCCTCGCCCAGATCTTCACCGGCGGACCGGTGACCGTGTACGCGGACGGGCTGACCGGCTACGGCCCGACCGGGGGCAAGATCCCGCCGCTGATCGGCACCCGCGTCCGGCAGCTGCTCCACCCCGACCTGCTCCCCGGCCTGGCCCCGCTGCTGCTCGGCGAGTTCGACGCCGTACCCCGCCCGCTGCCGGCTCCGGCCCTGCTCAAGGTCTTCGCGGAACTCGCGGAGTCCGCGCCGGAGCCGGGGGCCCCGCAGGGCGCCGCGGTGCTGCTCCTCTCCCGGGCCGGGGCACTCCCCGCCGCCGAGGAGACGGAGCTCCACCTGCGGATGGTGCGTGGCACTGCCGCCCTCGGCCACTCCCACCTCGTCCTGCGGCCCCACCCCGGCGGCCCGCCGCCCTCCATGGCGGCCCTGCGGGCGGAAGCCGTACGCCTCGGTGTCGAGCTGACCGTCGCGGACTCCGTCCTCCCGGCCGAGGTCCTCCACGAGAGGCTGCGGCCCGCGCTCGTCGTCGGCACGCACTCGACGGCGCTGCTCACCGCGGCCGCGTACTACGGCCTGCCGGTGGCGAGGACCGGGACGGACACCCTCCTGGAGCGCCTCACCCCGTACGAGAACCCGGCGAGGATCCCGGTCACGATCGTCGACGCGCTGCTGCCCGACCTGGCCGGCCCCGCCGCCGTGGCGGACCGGGCGCCGCTGACGGAGGACACCGTGGCCGAAGCCCTCGACGGCCTGCTGCCGGCCGTCGCCTTCGCCATGCAGCCACGCGTCCGTCCGGACCTCCGCCCGGCGGCGGAGCGCTTCCTGTCGGCCCACCTGAACGCCCGGACCTGGCGCTACTTCAAACGCCGCCGCCTCGGTTCGCTGGCCCTCCCCGGCGTCGTACCCGCCCGTCTCGCCTTCGTCCGCAGGAACGCCACACTGCGCCGGCTCGCGCGGCGCGCACGCGCCCTGAAGCGCCGCTGATCAGCCCAGCAGCCGTGTCAGTCCGAGGCGGGTCCACAGCATGGCCGCGCCGAAGGAGAGGGCCGTCGTGGCGGCGGTCACGGTGACGACCAGGACCGCCGCCACCGGCAGCGACAGGTCGGCGTCGACGAGTACGTCGGTGAGGACACCCAGCACCAGCACGTGGACCATGTACGCGCCGAACGAGGCGCCCGCCAGCCGGGTCAGCGCCGGACGCAGACGCTCCGGGACGCGCAGCCGGTGCAGGGAGACCAGCACACCCGCGCTGAACAGGGCCACCAGGACGCTCGCGTACGGGATCGCGTAGTGCACCTCGTGCTGGTAGGCGATGACGGCGGCCAGGAACGCCCCCGCCGGGAGCAGCCACCACAGGCTCCGCCTGCCGAACGTCCCGGCGGGGAGGGCGAGGACCAGCGCGCCGAGGACCGCGTAGATCACCTGGTAGGGGCCGAAGCTCCAGCCGAAGCGCGGAAGTTCCAGGTCCGTGACCTTCCCCAGGTCGCCGAAGAGGGTCGGGGCGGCGCCCAGGACGAGGAGGGCGATTCCGAGGCCCCAGGGGCGCTTGCCGGACTTCACCAGGGCGGCGAAGGCCAGCAGCAGGATCACGGGGATGTAGGCGTACAGGTACCAGAGGTGGTACGCCGGACGCACCGAGGCGAACAGCGCGTCGAACGCCAGCTCACCGGCCGGGGCGTCGTTGGTGCCGCGCAGCCGGCCCCAGGCGACGTAGAGCACCGTCCACACGGCGAGCGGCACCACGATCCGCACGAGGCGCTGCCACAGCTGCCGGCCGTCCCGGACGGGTGCGCCGACGAGGACGACCCATCCGGCGATCGCGAAGAACAGCGGGACGGCGAAGCGGCCCGCCGAGTCCGCCGCCAGGCCCGCCCAGTAGGTGCCCGGCCCGTTGGCGGCGTCCCGGCCCGCCGTGCTCACGAACGCGGAGCCCGTGTGGCAGAGGATCACGCCGACGGAGCAGAGCAGCCGGATCAGATCGATGTCGTACCGGTGTTCGCGGCGCGGGCGGGGTGCGGGGGCGGGCTCGGGCGACTGCGCGGGGGCAGGCGGGCCGGCCGGGGAGACAGAGGAAGACATGGTCAACGAAGGCTATGAACGGGCGGGTCCCGGGTGAACTCCGGTCAGGTGAACAGTCACTTCGTCCGGGTGTCCGGCAGGTGAAGGCCCCGTGCCGGCTCGGCGGCCCTGGGGCCGGGGACACGCGTACCCCTGGGGGCCGGGTCCGGCAGTCCGAAGACGTCCCGCAGTTCGGCGAGGTTGGCGCGGGTGACCGACCACAGGTGCTCCTGCCGGCCGTGTACGTCGGCCACGGCCGCCCCGTGGTCGTCGAGCACGGCCGCCGCACGCTCGGCGAGGCGGGCGCCCAGCGCACGGTCGTGGACGGAGACCCCCCAGTCGGGGCGGTCGATGTCGGCGAGGAAGTAGGCGAGCTTGGGGTGCGAGACCAGGCTGATGACCGGCGTGCCGCAGCCGAAGGGGATCATGCCCGCGTGCCCGCGCATGCCGATGACCAGCCGCGTACGCCGGTAGAGCTCGCGGATGCGGTCGTTGGAGAACAGGTACAGCGGCTCCACCGGGAGGGCGATGCCGTGCTCCCTGCGCAGGTCGTGGACGAACTTCTCGTCGGCCGGCATATGGGCCGCGTAGCGGACCTCGGCGCGCTCGCCGACGGCGCGCACGGCGGCGGCCGTCTCGGCCAGGAAGTGGCCGTAGTCATGGCCGAAGCGCAGGCCGGCGCGGTCGTAGGCGCAGTTGAGCAGCACGGTGTCGTCCCGGCTCACGCCGTCGTCCAGGCCGGGGTCGAGGTGTCGGGCCACGGTCGTGGGACACGGCTGGTAGCGGACCCGGTCCCGTAGCTCCTCGGGGAGGAGTTCCCTGACCCGGTCCACCGAGCCGTGGTTCCGCAGGCCGAAGAAGGCGGATTTCGCGACCAGGGTGCGCAGGCTCTCCGCGAAGCGCTCCCTGCGGTAGCGCTGGCCGTCGAAGACGTTGTAGCCGACCGCGAAGACGGCGAGCGGTGCGGTGATCCGGACCAGGAGGTCGTCGGGGATGTTCCACTGCCAGCCGCTGTTGCTGTTGGGCGCGGTGTCCGGGAGGAAGAGCCCGCCACCCCCGACGACGATGCCGCGCCGGGCGTTGAGCTCCTCCAGCGCGGGTCCGTCGACCAGCCGGTGCACGGACCGCTCGTGCCAGCGGGCGGGCCCGGTGTCCGGGCCGAAGCACATGCGCACCGCTTCGGGGAGCACCTTGTCACCCGCGTTCTCCTGGCCGTCGGCGAACAGCGCAACATGGGCGAGCTGTTCGTCGGCGGGGCCCTCGTCGGGGGCCGTGGCGGAGCGCGTACGGACGTACCAGGCGTGGCAGTTGCCGTCGGTGGGGTCGGCGTCGAGGCCCTCCCGCGCGTACGCCGCAGCGTCCTCGGTCCGGCCCAGCAGCCAGGCGAGCCGGGCGAGCTGGCCGTAGGCGCGGGCGGCGAAGTCCGGTGACACGGTGGCCAGGAGGAGATGGGCCTCGGCCTCCTCGTAGCGGGACAGCGCCATGAGGCTGACGCCCAGCGTCTCCTGGCAGCGCGGCAGGTCCGGCCGGTCCGCGACGGCGGCGGTCAGCAGGGCGACGGCCTCCTCGTAACGGCCCTGCTGCCGGTGCACCTCAGCGACGCGGCGGACCAGGTCCACCGGCGCACGCCCCTCCTCGGGGAACGGCAGGGCGCAGTGGAGAAGCATTTCGGGGTGGGTGGTGCCCGGGAGGGCGCAGTAGGCGGCGCGGAACGCCGCGTCGTCCAGCTCGAAGCGTGCGCGCGCCTCGTGCGCCGGGGTGCCGGGGGCGGGGTCCTCACCGAGGTGCAGGACGACGGTGCTGTCCGGCACGGGGATGCCGTCGTACAGCCGGCCGGCCGGGAAGTCGTAGGGGGCGCCGAGCGCTTCAAGGATTCCCGCCCGCGTCAGCGCGCGGTCCACCACGTCCTCGCCGCCTCGGGCGAGGGTGTCGAGCAGGTCGTCCGTCACGTCCTGGCGCTGGATGACCAGCAGCCCCTCGTCCCGTACGGTCCGTCCGCCGCCGGGGGCGGGCTGCGGCACGGCGGCCACTCCGAAGCGCAGGGACAGCAGCGGGCGGAGGGAGCGGAGGACGACCATGCCGGGACCGAGCGCGATGACGGTGTCGTAGCCGGTCGCCCGGAAGACGTCGAGTCGGCTCTCCGCGGTACGGGGGACGAGGCGCGGGTGCAGCCGGCGGGCGGCGTCGAGCGCGGAGTCGGGCAGTCCGGGGTGCAGGAGGAGGAAGTCCTCGCAGACCGCCGGGTCCGCCAGCGCGAGGCTGCGCAGCAGCACCAGCAGGCCGGGCATCCGCTCCTCGTCGGCGTAGGCCGCGAAGGCGATCCTCCGCTTCCCGGTGACGGCGCTCCGGTCGTCGGCGCCGGACAGGGGCAGGGCCGGAGCGGGCCCCGGCCGTCTGTCGTCGGTGGGCTCGGCGGGGCTGTTCATCGCAGCTCGGTCCTCATCTCGGTCTCGTCCTGGTGTGTGGCCCGGGCGGCGACCCACTCCCGCTCGCGCGGCAGCAGCTGCCCCGGCAGCCCGAAGCCGATGAGGTCCAGGCGGTCGGCCGCGTCCAGGAAGTCCAGGAGCCTGAGCACGGTGAACGCGGTGGTGGTCCGGGTCCCCCAGCCGTCCTCGCCGAGCAGCGCCGGATCGTCCAGGGGACGCCGCAGGGAGGCGTCACCGACCTGGTCCTGCGCGCCGGCGACCAGGCGGGTGCGCAGCGAGCGGCGCCACTGCGACAGCGGGTCGCCGAAGACCAGCCGGGTGCCCGCCGGGCGGTCCCAGGCGGGGCCCGTCCACGGGGTGTCACCCCGCAGGGTGACCGCGTGCAGGTCGGTGCGCGGGGCCGTGGACGGGAGGGTGTCGCAGCGCACCACCAGGTCGTAGCCGTCGATCAGCTTGCGGAGCGCGCTGTCGGGGTCCCTTTCCTCGTCGGCGATGCGTGCCGCGCCGGCGACCAGGCAGACGGAGCGGCCGTCGACCGTGCGGCGCAGGGCGCCGGCCCCGGCGGGCTCAGCGCCGCCGAGCAGAGGGTCGGCCATCCTGTCCCGGTCCAGGAGCCTGCGGTAGGCGGCGTACCGCGCGGTGAGGCGGCGGACGGCCGGGTCGGCCGTGCCGCCGCGTTCGGCGGTGTGCCGTCGCACGAGCTCGGCGAAGGCCGTACGGGCCTGTCCGGCGGGGGCGTTGTGCAGCGCCCGCAGGGCGGCGCCGTCCTCGCCGGGGAGCAGCACGGCGGCCTCGTCCAGGCAGGCGCGGAGGTCCCGGAGCGTGGCGACTCGGCGCGCGATGTCCTCGGCCGCCGCCGGGTTCTGCTGAAGCGCCAGGTGTTCTCCGTACGCCTGTTCCGCCTCGTCCCGGCGGCCCAGCGCGTCCAGGGCGCTTCCACGCAGCCGCCACGCGCCCTTGGACCTGGTGCGCAGCGCGGTGGCCTCGACGGCGATGTCCAGGGCGAGGCGCGTCTCCGTCTCCCCGCCTGCTTCCAGGGCGCGCTGCCCGGTGCGGAGCAAGGCGTCGAAGAGGTCGTCCCCGTCGCTTCCGCAGGCCGTGGTGAGGCCGCCGATGGCTGCGAGGAGCCGGGTCTGCGGGGCGTCACCCGTGGGACCGCCTGCGGTGAGGCCCGTGAGGTAGTCGCCGCACAGGCGCAGTGCGGCCGTGGGGGCGGGCCGCGCCGTGGAGCCATGGCCGGTTCTCGACCGCACTGCCTTGAGCAGCCCCGTGAAGGTCTGGCCCATGCTCGTTCCGCCGTTCTGTCATCAGTGGCCGGCCGGGGCGCGCGCCCCGGTTCCGGGTCAGAGGCCCAGGCTGGTGCGGGTGCGCCGCACGGTGCGGCGCAGCCGGATCGCCGCTCCTCGCGGGCCGCCGCCGGGCAGCGTGAGCTTCTGCAGGCGGCGCCGTTTGAAGTAGTGCTGCGTGCTGGTGTCGAGGTGCTCCCGCAGCCAGGACTCGGCCTCGGCGCGCAGCCCGGGGTGGAGGCCGGACTGCATGCAGTAGCCGACGGTCCTGACCAGCGGCGCGAGGGTCTCCGGTGCCGTGGAGGGGAGCTCGGGCACGGGCTCGCCGGCCTGCTCGTCCAGGTCGGGCACGAGGTGGTCGACGATCGTCAGCGGGATTCGGTTGCTGTTCTCGTACGGGGTGATGCGGTCCAGGACCAGACGGGTACCGACCCGGGCGACGGGGATGCCGTAGTACGCGGCTGCGGTGAACATCGCGGTCGAGAAGCAGCCGACGACGAGCGTGGGCGCGCACCGCTCGTAGAGGGTCTCGGCGAGCAGCGGGCTGTCGAGGGTGGTCAGCCGTATCCCCAGTGCGGCGGCCGCGTCGTCCAGGGCCCTGGAGTAGCGGGCCGGTGCGGTGGGGTGGGGCTTGAAGAGGACGGAGGTGTGGCCGGCGCGCGCCGCACCGCGCAGCATGCGCAGGTGCAGGTCCTCCTCCTCCTCGGCCGTGAGGATGTTCAGCGCCGCGAGGTACTGGCCGAGGAGCACGGCCGTGGGCGCCTCGGCCTCGGCCTCCGCGAGCCGGCGGTCGCCGTCCGCCGCGCCGGCGATCTCGCCGAGGACCTTGCGGAAGGCGTCGTTCGGGACGAGCTCGGGTTCGACACCGGACTCGGCGAGGAGGAGCGGTCGCAGTCCCGGAACGAGATCCAGGTGGAGCACCCGCTGGATGCGGCAGGCGATGGACCGCGGCACCTTGTTGCGGGTCGGGCCGTAGCTCATCAGCCCGTCCGCGTAGACGTGCACGGCGCTCTCGGAGAAGATCGCGGCCAGCGCGCGGGCCGGGTTGACCTGGATGGACTCGACGGCGAGGTCGACGGGGGCCTCGGGGGCGATGCCCCAGGCGAGGCGGAAGGCGCGCTGCCAGAGCTCGGTCTCCTCGGCGCGCGGCCCCCAGCCGCTCGGGTGGTGCGGGCTGATGGCTTCGTTCCAGTCGACGACGGAGTCGAAGCGGGCGGCGATGTCCCCGTAGCCCCGCATCTCCTCCAGCCGGAGGGCGGTCTCGGGGATCGCCGCGTTGTTGGTCACGAGCAGGACGCGGTGGCTGTCCTGCCCGGGGCCGAACTGGCCGGCGTCCAGCGCCGCCGCGAGTGTGGCCGCCCCGTAGAGGGTCGACACCTGGAAGATCTGGGTGCGCGTGGGCATGGGTCAGGCGGCCTTCTGCTTGTCACGCAGGCGGTTGAGCAGGGTGCTGCGCCTGGTGTCCATCATCGTCAGGGTGTGTTCGAGCACCTGCTGCGGCATGCGGTGCAGCGCGGCTGCCGACTCGTGGCGCAGACGCCGGAACGTCGCGGGTTCGTAGGCGTCCGCCTTCTCGTTGTGGAAGGCGATCATCGCGCAGTAGGTGCGGACCGCCTTGGGGAGGAGGATCTCCGCGTCCGGGTCCCCGAGTATCTCCTCGATCAGCGTGTCGTAGGCGGGGAAGAAGTCCAGCTGGCGGGAGTCCTTGATCTGCGTCAGGGACGTGGTGACACCGCGCCGGTAGAAGATGCCGTACAGGTTGAGGGCGGCGTAGGTGCGGGCCCGCAGGTGCAGCTGCCAGATCCACAGCCGGTCCTCCGCGGTGCGCAGCCGGGTGGTGAAGCGGTGGCCGCCGTCCTCGAAGAGCCGCCGGTGGTAGACGCCCGCCCAGACGAAGGGGTAGTCGACCATGGTCTCCCACTCGGGGGCCGCGATGCCCTCGCGTGGATCCAGCACGGTGTCACGGAGCCGGGCGGGCGCCCGCTTCACGACGCGGCTGGTCCCGGTGGCCTGGACGTGGTCGGTGCGGGCGAAGTCGCAGTCCAGCTCGGCGGCGGCGTGCAGCAGCCGGCCGAGGTGGCCGGGGGCGTACCAGTCGTCGCCGTCGAGGAAGGTGACGAAGTCGCCGCGGGCCGCGTCGATGCCGCTGTTGCGGGCCGCCGCGATGCCCACGTTCTTCTCGTGCCGGATGACCTCGGCGTGCGGGAGTCTGTCGGCCCAGCGGTCGACGACGGCCGGCGTCTCGTCCGTGGAACAGTCGTCGACCAGCAGGAACTCGATGTCCGGGCCCGCGTTACGGGCAAGACTGCCCAGCGTCGTGTCGGCGTAGGCACCGACATTGTGGAACGGAACGACAACGGACAGCTTCGGCACGCGGGCCCTCACCTTCGATCATGGTCCGCACACGCTAGTGACGCGGATGAAGGGGCGGGTGTCGCACGACCCGACGAACGGTGAACTCTGGGCGTCGCCGAAGTGACCCGGACCGGGCGGGGCGGGCCCTACGTCACGCCGTACCGCGCCTCGATGCCCGCGACGACGATCCACAGGCCGTCCTCGAAGCGTTCGTCGTAGTTGGCGAAGATCTCGGCCCCGGCCGCCGCAGCGAGCGGATAGCGCTCCAGACGTCCGGCCCGTTCCTCGATGTCGTAACCCTCCCGGCGCTCGTCCGGCATGGGCCGGACGCCC
The DNA here is from genome assembly GCF_040686735.1 of Streptomyces sp. NPDC079167. NCBI lineage: Bacteria > Bacillati > Actinomycetota > Actinomycetes > Kitasatosporales > Streptomycetaceae > Streptomyces > Streptomyces sp. NPDC079167. The sequence goes on from NZ_JBFBLO010000025.1 coordinate 41,828, forward strand.
TGTTCCTCCGTGACGAAGCCCATCGTGTACGCGGTCACCGTCGTGCCGGCGCGCACGGCCTGCCACAGCTCGAACCCGGCGTCGACCATGGTGCGGAGGTGGTTCTCCAGGCCGTCGGCGTGGTCGGTCCCGGTGAACCGGGACCCGCTGTAGACCTTGGCGCCGTCGCGGTAGCGCAGCAGCGCGCCGCGCAGCGCGCTCTGGTACGCGACCATCTGCTGCTGCCAGGTGCGGGGCGTGGGCCCGGGCAGCTCCTGCGTCAGCATCCGGCGGTACATCACCGTGGCCATCTCGTCGAGCAGCGCCTGCTTGTCCTTGAAGTGCCAGTAGAGCGCGGGCGCCTTGACGTCCAGCTCCCTGGCGATGGCGCGCAGGGTCAGCCCGTCGAGGCCCACCTCGTTCAGCAGTTCCAGGGCGGCGTCCGCGACACGCGCCCGGTCGATCTTCGTCGTACCCACCTTGACAATTTAACAGCGTTAAGCACACACTCCCGACCATGGAACTTAACAGCGTTAAGGAAACCGAGGTCCTGGTCGTCGGCGCGGGACCCTGCGGCCTCGCCCTGGCATGCGACCTCGCGCGCCGGGGAGTGCGCACCCTCGTCGTCGAACAGGCCCCCTCGCTCTTCCCCGGCTCGCGCGGCAAGGGCATCCAGCCGCGCACCCGGGAGGTCTTCGACGACCTCGGGGTGGGCGGCGCGGTACGGGAGCACGGCGGCCCCGCGCTTGTCGGGATGATCTGGAAGGACGGCGAGCGCCAGGGCGAGCACGAGATCTTCCGCCGCGCCGCGCCCACCGAGGCGGAGCCGTACGGGGAGCCCTGGGCGATGCCGCAGTGGCGCACCCAGGAGATCCTGATCGGGCGCCTGCGCGAGCTGGGCGGCGACGTCCTCTTCTCTTCCGCGCTCACGGATCTGTCCCAGGACGCCGACGGAGTCACGGCACGGCTCACCACCGGCGAGGTGCGCGCCTCCTACCTGGTCGCGGCGGACGGCGGACGCTCCACGGTCCGGCGCCTGCTCTCCATCCCGATGGAGGGCGAGACCGTCGACCCGTCGCCCAGCCTGGTGGCGGACGTACGGATCGCGGAGGCGGCCCTCGACAGGGACCACTGGCACGTCTTCCCGGTCGAGGCGGGCCTGCTCACGCTCTGCCCGCTGCCCGGCACACCGGACTTCCAGCTGGTCGCCCAGTTCAAGGAAGGGACGCCCGACACCACGCCGGAGGGCGTACGGGCCCTCGTCGCCGCCCGCACCCACCTGGAGGCGGACGACGTCACCGAGGTGCGCTGGTCGTCGGACTTCCGGCCGCGCGCCGCGCTGGCCGGGCGGTTCCGTGACGGCCGGGTCTTCCTCGCGGGCGACGCCGCGCACGTCCACTCCCCGGCCGGCGGCCAGGGCCTGAACACGAGCGTCCAGGACGCGTACAACCTGGGCTGGAAGCTCGGCCAGGTGCTGCGGCACGGCGCGCCCGCCACCCTGCTGGAGACCTACGAGCAGGAACGCCGCCCGGTGGCCGCCGAGATGCTGGGCCTCTCGACCCGCATCCACCGGGGCGAACAGGAACGCGGTTCAGCGGCCCAGCAGCTGGGGCTCGGCTACCGCGAGGGCCCGCTGGCATCCGGCCGGGCGGGGGTCCTGGAGGCCGGCGACCGCGCGCCGGACGGGCCGGCCGGCGAGGACCGGCGGCTCTTCGACGTCTTCCGGGGCCCGCACTTCACCCTGCTCGCCGTCGCCACGGATGCCGCACTGCCCGCGCACGACGACGAACCGCTGGTGACCTTCCGCACGGAGGCGCCCGGGGCCTACGGCAAGGGCCTGTTCCTGGTCCGGCCCGACGGCTACATCGGGTGGGCGGGCGAGGACACCACCGGACTCACGGAGTACGCCGCAGCACTGGGCCTTGACCTCAACGTTGCTTGAGGTTCTACGGTCCAGGACATGGACTACTCACATGACGACGCAGGACTGGCACGGCAGCCCATCGGCTACTGGAGCTGGGCGGCCCACGACGCGACCGTGACCCACATCCGGGCCGCACTGGCCGAACACGGCCTGACCCAGCCCCCCTGGTGGGTCCTCAACCAGCTCACCGACGCGGACGAACACGGCCGTCCGCGCGCCGAGGTGGTCGCGATGCTCAGCGGCTATCTGAACACCGGCGGCTCCCTGGAACCCGAGATCGACACCCTCGTCGTCCAGGGCCTCGTCACCGAGGACCCCACAACCCGCCTGCGGCTGACCCCCGAAGGACACGCTCTGCGCGACAAGGCGGCCGAGCGGGTCGGCAGGGCCATCGCGGAGATCCACGCGGGCATCCCCGACGAGGAGTTCGTCGCCGCGCTCAAGGTCCTCCAGCGCATGATCCACAACGTGGGCGGCAAGGCCTGGCACCACTGAGCCCGGCCGGGCTCACACGCTGCTGAAGGACAGCTTCGCCGCGAACCCGAGGAACAGCACACCCGCCGCCGAAGTGGCCCCCGCCGACAGCCGCTTACGGCGGCGGAAGGCGGCGGCCAGGCGGGTGCCGCCGAATATGAGCGCGGAGAGGTAGAGGAAACTGCCGATCTGCAGCAGCGTGCCCAGCAGCAGGAAGGAGAGCGCGGGATAGGCGTAACCCGGATCGACGAACTGCACGAAGAAGGAGATGAGGAACAGGATCAGCTTCGGATTGAGCAGGCTGACCACGAGCGCGCGCCGGTAGGGATGCTCCGCCTCCTTCACGGGCGCCTGGTCCTCCACCGTCAGCTCGGCCATGTGCTGGTGCCGCTCGCGCCACATCGACAGGGCCGTCCGCATCATCCCGATCGCCATCCAGGTCAGGTAACCCGCACCGGCGAACTTGACGACGGCGAAGAGCAGGGGCGTCGTCTGCAGCAGGGAGGCGGCGCCCAGCGCGGCCAGCGTCATCAGGATCGTGTCCCCGGTCCACACCCCGGCGGCGGCCACATAGCCGTTGCGCACCCCGCGTCTGGCGGCGACGGAGAGCACGTACAGCGAGTTCGGCCCCGGCAGCAGAATGATCAGCACGAGGCCGGCGAGATAGGTCGGAAGATCGGTGACGCCCAGCATGAAACGGAGTGTCGCACGCCGGTACGACACCCCGGCAGGGCGGTCCAAGATGCGGCCGGTCAGTCCTCGTCGCCGTCCAGCAGACGGTCCACGGAAAGCTTCATCTCCACCCCGACCGCGTCCGGCACGGTGAACGCCGTGCCCCGCTTGTGGGGCGTCCGGTTCCGGTACTCACCGCCGCGCGGGTCGGTGCAGACCAGCACCTGGTCGTGCTTGCGGTCGGCCACCACGTAGACCGGGATGCCGGCCTGTGCGTAGCCCTCCACCTTGGGGCCGAGACCGTCCGCCCAGTTGGTGGAGGTCACCTCAAGGACCATGCGATCCGTCGGCCGGTGGTGTCACAGTGAGCCTCCCCTGGAGAATCTCCACGCGATGCCCAGGCAGCGAGCGTGCGGCCTGTTCGGCCGCCTCGCCGATCGTCAGCTCCGACTGCATCGTCACCAGCTCCTCGTGCTGTATCACAGCCACGGCATCCTCCTTTCGGAGACCACTGTTCAGGAAGCCTATCCACGGGCGCGGCCGACCGGCAGGAGATCACCCGCGCGGGTGGCGGCCCCTCAGAACGCGTCCGTCGGGACGTACGCCCCCCAGACCTCCCGCAGCGCGTCGCAGACCTCGCCCACCGTGGCCCGGGCCCTGAGGGCGTCCTTCATCGGGTAGAGCACGTTGTCCGTGCCCTCGGCCGCCTTCTTCAGTTCCCCCAGTGCCGCGTCCACCACTCCCTGGTCGCGTTCGGCGCGGAGCTTCGCCAGCCGGGCCGCCTGCTGGGCCTCGATCGCCGGGTCGACGCGGAGCGGCTCGTACGGCTCCTCCTCGTCGAGGCGGAAGCGGTTGACGCCGACGACGACGCGTTCACCGCTGTCCGTCTCCTGGGCGATGCGGTAGGCGCTGCGCTCGATCTCGCCCTTCTGGAAGCCGCGTTCGATGGCGTCGACCGCGCCGCCCATGTCCTCGACCTTGAGCATCAGTTCCAGTGCCGCCGCCTCGACGTCGTCGGTCATCTTCTCGACGACGTACGACCCGGCGAAGGGGTCCACCGTCGCCGTCACGTCCGTCTCGTACGCCAGGACCTGCTGGGTGCGCAGCGCGAGGCGGGCCGACTTGTCCGTCGGCAGGGCGATGGCCTCGTCGAAGGAGTTGGTGTGCAGCGACTGCGTGCCGCCGAGGACCGCGCCCAGGCCCTGCACGGCGACCCGGACCAGATTGACCTCGGGCTGCTGGGCGGTGAGCTGGACCCCGGCGGTCTGGGTGTGGAAGCGCAGCATCAGGGACTTCGGGTTCTTCGCGCCGAACTCCTCCCGCATCACCTTCGCCCAGATCCGGCGCGCGGCACGGAACTTGGCGACCTCCTCCAGGATGGTCGTACGGGCGACGAAGAAGAAGGAGAGCCGGGGCGCGAAGTCGTCCACGTCCATGCCGGCCGAGACGGCGGTGCGGACGTACTCGATGCCGTCCGCGAGGGTGAAGGCGATCTCCTGCGCGGGCGAGGCACCGGCCTCCGCCATGTGGTAGCCGGAGATGGAGATCGTGTTCCACCTGGGGATCTCGGTCCGGCAGTACTTGAAGATGTCGGCGATCAGCCGCAGCGAGGGCTTCGGCGGGAAGATGTACGTGCCCCGGGCGATGTACTCCTTGAGCACGTCGTTCTGGATGGTGCCCGTCAGCCGGTCCGCCGGGACGCCCTGCTCCTCCGCGACCAGTTGGTAGAGCAGGAGGAGAAGCGCGGCCGGGGCGTTGATGGTCATCGAGGTGGAGACCTCGTCCAGCGGGATCCCGCCGAACAGGACGCGCATGTCGTCGAGCGAGTCGATCGCCACGCCGACCTTCCCGACCTCACCGGCGGCGATGGGGGCGTCCGAGTCGTGCCCCATCTGGGTGGGCAGGTCGAACGCGACGGAGAGCCCGGTCGTGCCGTTGGCGATCAGCTGCTTGTAGCGGGCGTTGGACTCGGTGGCGGTGCCGAAGCCCGCGTACTGCCGCATCGTCCACGGCCGGCCCGTGTACATCGACGGGTACACACCACGCGTGAAGGGGAAGGCGCCCGGGTCGCCGAGCTTCTCCTCGGCCCGCCAGCCGTCGAGGGCCTCCGGCCCGTAGACCGGCTCGATGGGCAGTCCCGACTCGGACTCACGCGTCATTGCTGTGCCTCCCGTTCAAGCTACTTATCGGTAACGACCTCGCGACGGACTCTAGCCCCGGCGCCCGGGCCCTTGGGGCCCCTCCGCTGGGACCTTGCTCACAGCCCGGGCCCGGAGTACTGGACGCATGTCTCCATCATGGACAGGATTCGGCAACCGGGCAGGACGGGAATCCGTCTCATGAGATATCCGTGCCGCGCGAAGGGTCATGCGCGACCGGGGCGGTGACGGGCGAGAAGCAGGGGGCCGAGGACGATGCGCACACGGACGGACAGATACGCGCGACGGGTGCGCACGGCGGGGGCGGCAGCCGTGGGCGTACTCGCGCTGGCCACGCTGACGGCGGGCTGCAAGGTCGAGACGGTGGGAGCGGCCGAGCCCACCGCCGGCCCGGTGGAGGCGCCCCCGGTCCCCGCGTCCCCATCCCCTGCGGCCTCGCACCCACCGGACGACGCCAAGCCGGGCGGCGACCGGACGGCGACCCCCTCCGCCACGCCCTCCCGGACACCGAGCGCGCGCCCCTCTCCGGGGCCGAGCACCCTGATGTCCCTCGGCGACAGCAGCAAGCGCGTACGCGAGCTCCAGGCGCGGCTGCGTCAGATCGGCCACTTCGACCGCAGCCCCACCGGCTACTACGGCACGGTGACCGTCGCGTCCGTGCAGTCCTTCCAGGGCAAGCGTGGCCTGCCCCGCACGGGGCGGACCGACACGGTGACCTGGGACCGGCTGCTCGCGATGACGCGCCGGCCGACGGCGAAGGAGCTCGACCCGCCGGCCACGCCGGCGGCCGCGAAGCCCGACGCCCGCTGCATGAAGGGCCGCGTCCTGTGCATCAGCAAGAACAGCCGGTCGCTGTCCTGGATGATCGACGGCCGGGTCGTCTCGACGATGGACGTGCGGTTCGGCTCGCAGTACACACCCACCCGTGAAGGCACCTTCTCGGTGTACTGGAAGTCACGCCACCACGTGTCGACGCTCTACGACTCGCCCATGCCGTACGCCATGTTCTTCAGCGGCGGCCAGGCGGTGCACTACTCGTCCGACTTCGCGGCACGCGGTTACGACGGCGCCTCGCACGGCTGCGTGAACGTGCGGGACGAAGGGAAGATCGCGTCGCTCTTCGCCCAGGTGGAGAACGGCGACAAGGTCGTCGTCTATCAGTAGAGAGTTCAACCGAATGAGAGGCGCGGGCGGGACCGGGGGAACGTGTCCCGCCCGCGCCGGATGCGCTGAGCCGAAGGTACGGGGGGAACCCCGGCTCGTTGCGCGGCCGATGACCAGTCGGCACTTACTACTGCGCCGCACCGCCGAAAAGTGTTACTGGCGAGTTGTCCTCGCAGGTCAGCGCGTTGCCGACAGAAGCGGGGACGCCGGGCTCGCAGTGGGTTCCGCTGCCGGCCGCCCGGTGCCGTCCTGCGGCGTGTCGTCCTGCCGCGTGTCCTGCCGCGTGGCCGCCTCGGACGGCGTACGGAAGGTGATCGCCGGCAGGGAGCCCTCGCTGTCCTTGCCGTCGCCCTTGCCGTTGTTCCTGTCGTCGTCCTGGCCGTCCTCACCGCTTCCGCCGTCACGGCCGTCCGTACCGAGCAGGCGGTCGCAGAAGCGGTCCAGGTTGCGTTCCCCGTCGGCCAGTTCGACGATCCGGGACCTCTCCTCCTGGCTCAGGGTGTCCTCGCGGTAGGCGCGGCATGCCTTGACCGACTTCTTGAGCACGTCGGCCGGGGGGCGTCCGGGCGTCTCGGGTACGGCCGTGCCGTCCTGCCTACCGCCGGTCGCGCCGTCCCGGCCGGTCTCCTCGCGGTCCGGCGCCCCGCCGCCCTCCTGCCCGGTGCCCGGATCGCCGCCGGGCGCCCCGCCGTCCGGCACGTCGGGGGGCGCCGGAGAGCTGGGCGCACCGGGCGTGCCGGAGGGCAGTGGCGAAGGCGGTTCGCCGGCGTCGGGCACCTCGACGCCCAGCTCCTCGGGAGACGCGGCCGCCGAGACGGACGCGGCCGGAAGGGGCGCGTCCTTGCCGCCGAACGGTGCGGGCAGCATGCCCGTGCCCCCGGCGACCGCCACGCCGCCGAGCGCGCACCCGGCGAGCGAGACGGCGAGGCCGTAGCGCAGCGGGCGGGTCCATCGCGGGCGCCGGACCGGGGCCGTGCGCGCGGCCCCGATCCGTACGGTGTGCAGGGCGTCCGGCTGCCGCGTGCTCCCGGTGGGGCTCGCCGCTCCGGCCCGCTCCCCGCTCCGGGACGCCTCGCGGAAGGCGGCCAGCGCCGCGGCCTCACCGGGCAGTTCGCCACCGGACGGGCCGGGTGCCCGCAGCGCGCGCAGCGCCGCCTCCATCCGGCGGGCCTCGGTCCTCGCGTGATCGCCGACGGGCTCGACGGACTCGCCGCGGAGCAACATCTCCGCCACGTCCGCGTCAAGCCACTCGTGCTGCTCGTCGGCCATCACATGTCCTTCTGCGTCCACGGACGCGAATGCGTCACACCGGCGGGCGCCACCGCGCCCTGACGGCCGGGGCGTTGCAGGGGTACGGCGCCGAGCTCCGCTCCCGCCGCCGGAATCTCGTCCTCCGGGCCGTTGTCGGCGCGGACGAGCTCCGCCAGCCGTTTCAGACCCCGGTGTGCGGCGGTGCGCACCGCGCCGGGGCGTTTGCCCAGCGTCAGTGCCGCGCTCTTCGCGTCGAGACCGATCACCACCCGGAGCACGACGGCCTCGGCCTGGTCCTGGGGGAGCTGTGCGATGAGGGACATGGTGCGCCCGGTGGCCAGCGACTCCAGCGCCTCGCCCGCGGTGTCGGACTCGGCGGCCTCACCGGCCAGTTCGCTCTCGTCGCCGCCGATCGCGGGGCGCCTGCCCCGCATCCGTATGTGGTCGAGCGAGCGGTTGCGCGCTATCCGGGCCGCCCAGCCGCGGAACCGGTCGGCGTCGCCGCTGAAGCGGTCGAGGTCACGCGCTATCTGCAGCCAGGACTCGGACGCCACGTCCTCGGCGTCCGGTTCACCGACCAGCGTCCGTATGTAGCCGAGCAGCCGTGGGTGCACGGCGCGGTACACAGTCCGGAAGGCGTCCTCGTCCCCGTCCTGTGCCGCGAGCACCGCGGCGGTCAGCTCCGCGTCGTCCCCCAGCACTCCCCAACCCGCCCTGCTGATCCGAATCGTAGCTGGTCACCACTACTGCGCCACGCTGCGCGTCTCAGCACGCTACGTGGTCGGACGGTGCCCCGTCCATGACTTGTACAACCCGCAACTGTCTCCTGACTCAGTGCGGTGTGACAGAAAACGCACCTATGGCGCTGAGATGAGTACGGGGTCGTTCTGCGGCCCCGTGGAAGACGGCCGGGGCCTCTCCTGTGGGGGGTGGCGGCCCCGGTCGTCGTCCCCTCCCCTCATGACGTCACGTCAGGGTCACGCCGCCGGGCCTCTCACGGCCGCGAGCGCGGCGGGACATCACCGCGCGCAGCACCCGACGGCCCTCGGCCGACAGATCCAGGGCCCGTCGCAGTCCGGTCGCGCCGCCCGGCGTCGCCGCGGTCCCGGCGAGGCTCTCCAGAATCGCGGTCTGCCTGCGGAGTTCTCCCGTGACGAGAGGGCCGTCGCCCACGGCGCCGTCGGCCCGGCAGACCTCGGCCGTCCGTGCGGCGTCACCGGCCGGGAAGTCCCACTCCCGGTGGATGTCCAGCGCGAGGAGTGAGCAGGCGTCCGCCCACGTGCGGAGCGGCCCGTCGGCGAAGTCCCGGGGTGCGGCGGCCAGCAGCGCCCGGACGCGGGCCGTGGCGTCCCGGTCCGCCACACCGTCCAGTGCCGCGTGCGCGGCGTCCAGCCGGGCGGCCCATTCCGCGCCGCTCTCGCAGCCCGCCCAGAGCGGGCGCAGCGGCTCCGGGTCTCCCCCGTCCTCCTGCGGCGGAAGACAGCGGTCCAGACAGGCGACCGCGCTCGCCGCCAGACCCCGCTCGTCGGCACGAGCGATCAGCTCCAGCAGACTCATCGACGCCTCCCCATCCGGTTCACCGGTCACTCGGTTCTCGGGGAGCGCTCCGCTCCCCGTTACCGCGTACAGCGTCAGATGGCCGAAAAGCGTCACTCTTCCGACACGGAAGATCACAGCGGGACTCAGTCGGACAGACTCCGGATGCCCAGACGGTCCAGGAAAGCGAAGAAAAGTTCCTCCGCGGACCACTCGGGCCGCTCGACTCGCAGCAGTTCGAGCAGGGGACCCTCACGGACGGCCTGGCCGGATTCGGCCGCCCAGGCGACGGCCCGTGCCGCGGCGTCCTCCGGTGGCAGGAACAGGTCCTCCGGCGTCAGGCCGTCCCGGCCGATGCGCTCGGCCATCGGCACCCTGCCGAGGCAGGCGTACCAGGATCCGCTGTGCGGCGCAGCCGCCTCGACGGCCACGCAGACTCCGTCCATGACGAAGCCGAGGAGGACCGGCGCCCGTGCGGCGGCGGCCAGTGCGGTCATGCTGACGGGCGAGGGCTCGGTGGGGTGGGACCAGACCTGCCAGCCGTCCGCGCGGTACTCCCGCAGCGTGAGCCGTTCGCGCGCGTCGCGCAGCGCGGGGTGGCCTATGAGCGGCTCCCCGCTGCGGCCCACCAGATACAAGCCCCAGAAACCCACGCCCTGCTCCCCCCGCGGTCCGGGCCATCCTTCCCGCCCGGAACCGCGGGGAAGCGCGAAAACGGGTCAACTCAGACGGGCGCCGGGCCGGCCGGGGAGGGGGCGGACAGCGGGGTCGCACCGAGGGCCGCGCGCTCGCCCTGCATCCGGGTCAGTTTCCGTACGAAGAGGATGGCGAGGACGGCCGCGGCGACGTCGAGGGCGTCGGCGGCCATGACCATGGTCACGGCGTCCCTCACCTCGGAGGGCAGCTCCGACCCGGCGTAGATCCTGGACGCGACCTGGGAGAAGAGGGTGGCGACGACCCAGAGCGTCCACCACAGATCCAGAGGCGCGTGGGAGACCTTGCGCCAGCTTCCGTCCGGGTTCGTCTGCGCGCTCGCCGCCCAGACACCGCCGGCGACCCGGCGCGGCAGCCAGAAGTTACCGAAGGGGATGAACCAGGCGCCGATCGCCCAGCCCGGCCTCATGGGCTGCAGCCCGGCGTCGAACACCTCCGCATTCACCCGCACCCGGTGGAACCAGATGATGAAGACGACTGCGGTGGCCAGCAGCGCCAGCGCCTGGAGGCCTCCGGCCATCCCGTAGAGGTTCTCGGCACGGATGGCCGGGCCGGGGTCGAACGGCAGCGTCCCGCCGAGCCCCGCGAACTCGCTCCGCAAGTGAGCCCCCGCGGCGAGCGCGACCACGTCGGACACGATGACGGCGCCCAGCAGGGCGGCCACCGCCCTGCTCAGCCCGAGCGGTGAACGCAGCCGGTGCCCCGCTTCCGTGGGCGGGGCCGGCGTGGCGGCCATCAGGCCGTTCGGCGGTGAGGGATACATGGCCGCACAGCGGGTGCAGCGCCCCACGTTCGACGCGACGGGTCTCTGACCACATCTGGTGCACTTCATGACAGTGGAGCCCCCCGGGCTTCGTCGGTGACGCACGAGCCGCGCGCCCCTCCCCAGGGCGCGCGGCACAAGGACCACGGAGACTACGCCGCCACGGATCAGCTGGTCTCGTCGGCGAGCTGCTCGAACTGTGCCCAGGTCAGCTTCGGCTCGCGGGGGTCCCACAGCTTCTGGGAGACCGCGTTGAGCGGCATCCGGATCCCCTCGGCTACCTGCGCCTGCGTCTGCGCGTTCGGGAAGTCGCCCCAGACCGCGAACCGGCCGCCCAGGATCTGCTTCGAGTAGCGCTTCGCCACCGGCTCCGTCCCACGCAGGACGAACGGCGTCCACTGCTCGTAGATCCGCTCACCCGTCGGGTACGTGAAGTCGTTGGGCTCGCCGAGCACGTAGTAGAGGTACTCGTCGTTGAGGTTGATCACCTTGCGGCCCTCGGCGAGGTAGTCCTGCGGCGGCCGGGCGCCGATCTCCTTGCCCGTCCAGTACTCGACCTCGATGCCCTTGTCGCCGGTGACCGTCCCGCCGCTGAAGAAGCCGTCGTTCCACGCCTTGGGGATCTTCTTCGCCTTGGTGACGACCGCGGCACGGTCGTTCAGCCAGCCCTCCGCCAGGTCCTGGACGGTGGCGTCGCTTCCGTACTTCTCCCGTGCGGCGGCGGCCAGCTGCGGGTAGGAGGCGGCCGGATCGCTCACGGTGAGCGCCTGGTACTCGTCCGCGCCGACGTGGAACCAGTCGCCGGGGAAGAGCTCCGCGTACTCCTCGATCAGGTCGTCGACGATCTGTGCCGATTCCGGCTTCGAGATGTCGACGGCGCCCTCCCGTACGACTCCCTGCGTGTTCCGCAGCCGCAGGTCGGGGTGGGCCTCCAGGACCGCGCCCAGGTGTCCGGGCGAGTCGATCTCGGCGACGATCGTGATGTGGAGGCTCTGCGCTAGCTTCACGATCCGGCGGACCTCCGCCTTGGTGAGGTGCTCGTCGGAGACGACCTCGGGGTGCGAGTCGGACTCGATCCGGAAGGCCTGGTCGTCGGAGAAGTGGAGACCGAGCTGGTTGAGCTTGAGGTCGGCCATCTCGCGCAGCCGGGTCTCGATCCAGTCCGCGTCGTAGTGCTTGCGCGCGATGTCGAGGTTGAGCCCGCGCTGCGGGCGGTCGGGCGTGTCACGCACGACGCCCTCGGGGACGGTGCTGTCGGCGCTCAGCGACTGCTTGAGGGTCCTGGTCCCGTAGAAGACACCCGCCTGGCCGGGACCGCTGATCCTGACCCGGTTGTCCTCGGTCCTCAGGGTGTAGGACTCCTGGCCTCCCTTGCCGCCGAGCGCCAGCTCGACGTCACCGGCGCGGGCGGCCTTCTCGCCTCGGTAGCCGATGTTCAGCTCCTGGGCGAGCAGTTTCGCCTCGTCGGCGAGCTGGGGGTCGGCCGCGACGACCGTGCTGTCCTTGGCCGGTTTCCAGCCGGGCCCGCGCGCGGCGGTGTGCTCCCGGACCGCGGGTATGGTCCGAGGCGTCGTGGAGAGCGGGTAGGACCGGCTGGGTGACGGGGCGGCGGACGTGCGGGACGAGGCCGACGCGCCGTTGCCCGCTCCGGGGCCGGAGTCCTCGGGCCAGACGACGACGGTGAGGGTGACGGCGGCTGCCACCGCGACGGCGGCGCCGGCGACCAGGGGTGCGCGTGAGGGCGACATCGGTCAGAAACCTCCGGATCGGGGGAGAAACAGTTCAAAGAAGATGAGAAAGTCGGGCATTTCCCCCGCTGATTCGTCCATCAAGCGTTCCGAAACTCTCCCGTCCGGGTGAATTTCTCGCATCATTCGACTGCGCGTCGCCCGCCCTCGATAGCGTGGCGGCACCTGACTCCAAGCCTCACTCCACCTTCCGCGCAACCTCGTCGCTCTCCGGTCCCTCTCCAGGGTCACAGATGTCATTCATTCGAGGAGTCCCGCTGTCCAGGTCCAGCGAGTCCCACGCCGGCCTGCCGAAACCGCCGCAGCAGCCCGGCCCGGCGGCCGTACCCGTCCAGAACCGCGGCGGCGCCCCGGCCCTTCGCGAGGCCCCGGTGGAGGCCCCCGTTCCGGAACCAGTGTCCGTGAGCCGGCGCCCCGGTGCCCACTCGAACGGCCTCGGCCGCTTCAACGCCTGGCCCCGGGACCTGGCCGAGGCCGCCCTGCTGGAGTGCTGCGGGAGCCGCCGCTGGGCGCAGCGACTGGCCGCCCACCGCCCCTATCCGGACCTGGAGACGCTGCTCGCCGCCTCCGACGAGGCGGGGTACGACCTCGGACCGGCCGATCTCTCCGAGGCGCTCGCCGCGGAGAGCGGCCCCTGCCTGCACCGCGACGCGCCCCGGGCGGCCCACCTGGCCCTGCACGCCGCGCACGCGGCGTACGAGAGCCGGTTCGGCCACGCCTTCGTCATCTGCCTCGACGGCCTGCGGCCCTCCCAGCACGTCGACCAGGTGCTGGCCGCCATCCGCACCCGGCTGGCGCACGAACCGGACGAGGAGCGCTCCCTGACCGCGGAGGAGATGCGGCGACTCGCCCGGGGCCGCATCGCCGGGCTCGTGACGGAGGCGGGACCGGCGCCCGACCCGTTCCCCCCGGTGGCATATGACCCGCGGTAGCCCGTCCGTGCCTGTTTGCCTGCCGCTTTGATCACACCGGAGGCCCCGCCGCGATGGAACCGACAAAGCGTCGCTACGATGGCCAGGGCCGGTGGACCGTACCCGGCCGGGTCAGACCGACAGTCAAGCCGGCCGGCCCCAATCCCCGCTCCCGGAGGGTTCTTCCGTGCCGGCTGGAACGCTGTACCGCGGCCGGGAAGGCATGTGGTCCTGGGTGGCTCATCGAGTCACCGGTGTCCTCATTTTCTTCTTCCTGTTCGTACACGTCCTGGACACCGCTCTCGTGCGTGTCTCCCCCGAGGCGTACGACGAGGTCGTGGCCACCTACAAGACCCCGCTCGTCGCACTGCTCGAGTACGGCCTGGTGGCCGCGATCCTGTTTCACGCGCTGAACGGTCTCCGCATCGTCGCCGTGGACTTCTGGTCCAAGGGCGCGCGCTATCAGAAGCAGATGCTCTGGACCGTCCTGGGTATCTGGATCGTGCTGATGGTCGGGGCCCTGTACCCCGTCCTCGGTCACGCCGTACGTGAAGTCTTCGGGAGCTGAGGCCGATGTCCACCGAGACTCCTTCTTCCGCGATCGGTGACGTCGAGGGCGTAAGCCTGTTCGACGTCGACAACCCGGCCCCGGTGATCGAGCCCCCGCGCAAGCGCACGGGCAAGACCCCCAAGGGTTCGCGCACGAACTTCGAGATGTACGCCTGGCTCTTCATGCGCCTGTCGGGCATCGTGCTGGTCGTCCTCGTCATCGGCCACCTGCTGATCCAGCTGGTGCTCGACGGCGGTGTGTCCAAGATCGGCTTCGCCTTCGTCGCGGGCCGCTGGGCCTCGCCGTTCTGGCAGGTCTGGGACCTGGCGATGCTGTGGCTGGCCATGCTGCACGGCGCCAACGGCCTCCGTACGGTCATCAACGACTACGCCGAACGGGACAACACCCGCTTCTGGCTGAAGATGCTCCTGTACACCGCCACGGTGTTCACCGTCCTGCTGGGCACGCTGGTGATCTTCACCTTCGACCCGAACATCCGCTAGGCGCCGGGACAGAGGGACCAGAGGGAAACCATGCAGATCCACAAGTACGACACAGTCATCGTCGGCGCCGGCGGCGCCGGCATGCGCGCGGCCATCGAGTCGACCAAGCGCAGCCGCACCGCCGTGCTGACGAAGCTCTACCCCACCCGCTCCCACACGGGCGCCGCGCAGGGCGGCATGGCCGCCGCGCTGGCGAACGTGGAGGAGGACAACTGGGAGTGGCACACCTTCGACACGATCAAGGGCGGCGACTACCTGGTCGACCAGGACGCCGCCGAGATCCTGGCGAAGGAGGCCATCGACGCGGTCCTCGACCTCGAGAAGATGGGCCTGCCGTTCGGCCGTACGCCCGAGGGCAAGATCGACCAGCGACGGTTCGGCGGTCACTCCCGCAACCACGGTGAGGCCCCGGTCCGCCGCGCCTGCTACTCGGGCGACCGCACCGGCCACATGATCCTCCAGACGCTGTACCAGAACTGCGTCAAGGAGGGCGTGGAGTTCTTCAACGAGTTCTACGTCCTGGACCAGCTGGTCGTCGAGGTGGACGGCGTCAAGAAGTCCGCCGGCGTCGTCGCCTACGAGCTGGCCACCGGCGAGATCCACGTCTTCCAGGCGAAGTCGGTCATCTACGCCTCGGGCGGCACCGGCAAGTTCTTCAAGGTGACGTCGAACGCGCACACCCTGACCGGTGACGGCCAGGCCGCCTGCTACCGCCGGGGCCTGCCGCTGGAGGACATGGAGTTCTTCCAGTTCCACCCGACGGGCATCTGGCGCATGGGCATCCTGCTGACGGAGGGCGCCCGTGGTGAGGGCGGCATCCTCCGCAACAAGGACGGCGAGCGCTTCATGGAGAAGTACGCGCCGGTCATGAAGGACCTCGCGTCCCGTGACGTCGTGTCCCGCTCCATCTACACGGAGATCCGTGAGGGCCGCGGCTGCGGTCCCGAGGGCGACCACGTCTACCTCGACCTCACGCACCTCCCGCCGGAGCAACTGGACGCGAAGCTCCCGGACATCACCGAGTTCGCGCGTACGTACCTCGGTATCGAGCCCTACACGGACCCGATCCCGATCCAGCCGACCGCGCACTACGCCATGGGCGGCATCCCGACCAACGTCGAGGGCGAGGTGCTGGCCGACAACACCACCGTCGTTCCGGGCCTGTACGCCGCCGGCGAGGTCGCCTGTGTCTCCGTGCACGGCGCCAACCGCCTCGGCACCAACTCGCTGCTCGACATCAACGTCTTCGGACGCCGCTCGGGCATCGCCGCCGCCGAGTACTCCGCGAAGAACGACTTCGTCGAGCTTCCCGAGAACCCGGCCCAGCTGGTCCAGGAGCAGGTCGAGCGGCTGCGCAACTCCACGGGCACCGAGCGGGTCCACGCGCTCCGCACGGAGCTGCAGGAGTGCATGGACGCCAACGTGATGGTGTTCCGCACCGAGCAGACCATCAAGACGGCGGTCGACAAGATCGCCGAGCTGCGGGCGCGCTACCTCAACGTGTCCATCCAGGACAAGGGCAAGCGGTTCAACACCGACCTGCTGGAGGCCATCGAGCTGGGGAACCTGCTCGACCTGGCCGAGGTCATGGCGACCTCCGCGCTGGCCCGCAAGGAGTCCCGCGGCGGTCACTACCGCGAGGACTTCCCGAACCGCGACGACGTCAACTTCATGCGCCACACCATGGCGTACCGCGAGGTCGCGGACGACGGCACCGAGTCGATCCGGCTCGACTACAAGCCGGTCGTCACGACCCGCTACCAGCCGATGGAGCGTAAGTACTGATGGCTACCCCGACCCTGGAAAAGACCGACAAGCCCGAGGCCGGCTTCGCCGACACCCCGTACATCACGGCCACGTTCCGGATCCGCCGCTTCAACCCCGAGGTCTCCGACGAGGTCCAGTGGCAGGACTTCCAGCTCTCGATCGACCCGAAGGAGCGTGTGCTCGACGCCCTTCACAAGATCAAGTGGGAGCAGGACGGCACGCTGACGTTCCGGCGCTCCTGCGCGCACGGCATCTGCGGCTCCGACGCGATGCGGATCAACGGCAAGAACAGGCTCGCCTGCAAGACGCTGATCAAGGACATCAACCCGGAGAAGCCGATCACGGTCGAGGCCATCAAGGGCCTCACGGTCCTCAAGGACCTCGTGGTCGACATGGACCCGTTCTTCCAGGCCTACCGCGATGTCATGCCCTTCCTCGTCACCAAGGGGAACGAGCCGACCCGCGAGCGTCTGCAGTCCCCCGAGGACCGCGAGCGCTTCGACGACACCACCAAGTGCATCCTGTGCGCCGCGTGCACGTCCTCGTGCCCGGTGTTCTGGAACGACGGCCAGTACTTCGGCCCGGCGGCGATCGTCAACGCGCACCGCTTCATCTTCGACTCGCGTGACGAGGCCGGGGAGCAGCGCCTGGAGATCCTCAACGACCGTGACGGTGTGTGGCGTTGCCGCACGACGTTCAACTGCACGGACGCCTGCCCGCGTGGCATCGAGGTCACTAAGGCGATCCAGGAAGTGAAGCGCGCGCTGATCACCCGTCGCTTCTGACCCACGCGTCGCACCGGAAGGCCCCGTTCCCCGCACGGACAGTGCGGGAAGCGGGGCCTCTTGGTGCGGTGGAGCGGGCCGGGACGGTACGGTCGTGCGGAGCCGTCGACCGGCTCACCCTCTCCCGGCGCAGGACAGCACGGGAGCAGACGGCTTGATGGAGAACGGGGAACGTTGTGAGCGATCCGAATCCGTACGCGGACGACTCATACAAGTGGGGCCCGCCCCAGCCGCCGGGCAACCCGCCCACGATGCCGGACGGCCAGGGTTACGGCTATCCGGCGCCGGGCGCCGCTCCGGCGTACGGCTATCCGCAGCCGCTGCCCGACTCCGCGGCCCAGCCCGGCCCCGGTTACGGCTATCCGGGCCCCGGACAGCCGACGGAGCCCGGCTTCAACCTGCCGGTGCAGCAGGGCGGCAACGGGGTCCCGGTGCTCTCGCTCGGTGACATCACGGTGATGAACGACGGGATCGTGACCCCGTCCGGCACCCTGCCGCTCAAGGGCGCGGTGTGGACGGCGACCGACATGTCGCGCACGGAGGAGAAGATCCCGACCGTGGGCATCGTGCTCGCGATCGTCTTCGCGCTGTTCTGCCTCATCGGCCTGCTGTTCCTCCTGATGAAGGAGAAGCGCACGACCGGCTTCGTGCAGATCACCGTCACCAGCGGCGGCCGGCACCACCAGACGATGATCCCGGCTACGGGCCCCGAGACCTTCCAGTGGGTCATGTCGCAGGTCAACACCGCGCGTTCGATGAGCGCCTGAGGACGAGCGCCTGAGGACGGCCGCCTGAGTCCGGGGCGGTCGCTCCCCCTCGCCCCGATAGCCTTGGGAGCGTGGCGAAGCAAGAGAAGAAGGCCCCGAAGAGCGAGCAGACCCGCACCCTGATCCTGGAGACCGCGCTCCGGCTCTTCGAGGAGCGCGGGTACGACCGGACGACGATGCGGGCCATCGCCCAGGAGGCCGGCGTCTCCGTAGGGAACGCCTACTACTACTTCTCCTCCAAGGAACACCTGGTCCAGGGCTTCTACGACCGGATCGCCGCCGAGCACGAGGTGGCGGTCCGGCCGGTCCTGGCCGACGAGACGGATCTCGCCCTGCGCATCCGGGGCGTCCTGCTCCGCTGGCTGGACGTGGCCGAGCCGTACCACCGCTTCGCCGCCCAGTTCTTCAAGAACGCCGCCGACCCGGAGAGCCCGCTCTCCCCCTTCTCGGAGGACTCCGTGGGCGCCCGCGAGGCGGTGATCTCCGTGCACGAACGCTGCCTGGCCGGATCGAGCACCAAGTACGACCCGGAGCTGGGCGGGATACTGCCGCAGCTGATGTGGCTGATGCAGATGGGCCTGGTGCTGTTCTGGGTCTACGACCGGTCCGAGGGCACCGGCCGCAGCCGCCGGCTCGTCGAGCGCACCGCGCCGATCGCCGCCCGGGCGATCGCACTCTCCCGCTTCCGGGTGCTGCGACCGCTCGTGCGGCAGATCCACGACGTGCTGGTGGAGTTCATGCCCGGGGCGCGCGGCGCCCGGGACATCAGATCCAGCTGAGCTCCCACAGCCGCCAGATCCCGGTGCCGTCGGAGAGGTACTGGGAGCCGGACACGGACTGCTTGCTGACGACGTAGTCCTTCTTCTGCCACAGCGGGACCAGCGGCACGTCCTCGCCGACCAGCTTCTGCATCTCCTTGAAGTCGTCCGAGGTCCGTCCGCGGTCGCTGTACTGCTGCGTGGCCGCGATCAGCGCGTCCATCTTCTCGCTGCTGTAGCCGTTGTGGAGGGAGTTCTCGCTGCCGACCAGCGGCTGGCTGAAGGTGTCGGGGTCCGGGTAGTCGGGGAGCCATCCCAGGGTGTACGCGTCGTACTCACCGGCCGCGTAGCCCTTCTGGAAGGCCTGCCACTCGACGGCCTTCTCCTTGACCTCGAAGAGCCCGTCCTTCTCCAGCTGACGGACCAGTTCGGCGGACTCCGCCTTGTTGGCGTCGTCGTCCCGGTGGGCGAAGGTGATGTGCAGCGGAAGGTCCACACCGGCCTCCTCCATCAGGTCCCTGGCCCGCTCCGGGTCCGACTCCGGGTAGGAGTCGAAGAAGGGGGTGCTGTGTCCGATGTAGCCCTGCGGGATGAGCGAGTACAGCGGTTCGACGGTGCTCCGGTAGGCCTTGGTGACCAGTGGCCCGCGGTCGATGAGCCAGGCGATGGCCTGGCGGACCTTCTTGTCGGCGAGCGGCGCGCCGTCCCGGACGTTGAAGACGAGGTTGCGGATCTCGGCGCTGTCCGCCTCGGTGACGCGCTGCTCGTCGGCGGCCGGGTCGAGCTCGGCGAGCTGCTCGGAGGGGAGCTGACGGTGCGTGACGTCGACGTCCCCGGCCTTCCAGGCCGCCTGGAGCGCCTCGGACCCCTCGAAGTAGCGGATGTCGACCGCGACACCCTTCTTCTTCAGCGCGCCCTTGTACGACGGGTTGGGCACCAGCTCGGCCTGGACGCCGGCCTCGAACGACTTCAGTGTGTACGGGCCCGAACCGTCGGCCTTGCTGCCCGTGCGGAGCTTGTCCTTCGGGTACTTGGTGGGATCGACGATGGACCCGGCGCCGGTGGCCAGCTTCTGCGGGAACGTCGCGTCCCTGGCCGAGAGGTTGAAGGTGATCGTGCGGCCCTCGGTCACGATGGTGTCGAGGCTGGGGAACAGCACGGAGGGGCCGGCGTCCGCCTTGATCCTCAGCATGCGGTCGAAAGAGTACTTGACGTCCTCGGCCGTGATCTTGCGGCCGTTGGAGAAGGTCAGGTCGTCCCGCAGCCTGCACTGGTAGGTCTGGAGCTTCTGGCCGACGAAGTCGCAGCTCTCGGCGGCGTCCGGCTCCGGCACGACCGCCCCGGACCTGAAGGTCATCAGGGACTGGTAGAGGTTGCTGTAGATCGCCCAGGAGCCGGCGTCGTACGCACCGGCCGGGTCGAGCGAGGTGACCTCGTCGGACGTACCGACCGTGATCGGGGACTCGTTCACCTCGTCCGAGGGAAGCAGCTGCCAGGCGCCGACGCCCGCGATGACCAGTACCGCCAGAATCGCGAGAATCCGTAGACGGATGAACCGCATGTGCCGTGCTCCCTTGCCAACCCCACCCCGGCTCGCGTGCGCAGAGAGGCACATCATCGCCGCATGATCGCCCTTACCCAATCACACGATATTCACATATGGAAGGCCAGGGCGGGCACTCACAGGTTTCGGGGTCAGGCCTGCGGGGAAGCGAGCTCCACCACGGTGATGTCGGAGGGGGCGCCGACGCGCACGGGCGGGCCCCAGGCGCCCGCGCCCCGCGAGACGTACAGCTGCGTGTCCCCGTAGCGTTCGTATCCGGCGACGGTGGGGTTGGCGAACTCCGCCAGGAGGTTCCCCGGCCAGAGCTGGCCCCCGTGCGTGTGGCCGGAGAGCTGGAGACCGACGCCGTACTCGACGGCCTCGTCGATGACGACGGGCTGGTGCGCGAGGAGGACGGAGGCGCGGCTGCGGTCGCGGTCGCCGAGCGCGCGGGCGAAGTCGGGGCCCTGGCCCTCGCTCTCGCCCGCCACGTCGTTGACTCCGGCGAGGTCGAAGCCGGCGATCTCGACGCGGGCGTTCTCCAGCGGGTGCAGACCCAGCTCGCGTACGTGGTCGACCCATTCGGCCGCGCCGGAGAAGTACTCGTGGTTGCCGGTGACGAAGTAGCTGCCGTGGCGGGCTTCGAGCCCGGCGAGCGGCTCGGCCGCAGGACCGAGATCGGCGACGGATCCGTCGACGAGGTCCCCGACGACGGCGACCAGGTCGGAGCCGGTGGCATTGATCGCGTCGACGATCCGCCGGGTGTGGGCGCGGCCCAGGATGGGGCCGAGGTGGATGTCGCTGACCACGGCGATGCGGAAGCCGTGGGCGGAGCGCGGGAGCCCGGCGAGGGGCACGGTGATCCGCTTGGTGCGGGGGCCGCGCAGCACCCCGTAGGTGCCGTGACCGACGGTGCCGAATCCGGCGACGGCCGCCGCTCCGCCGACGGCACGGGCGACGAAGAGCCTGCGTGAGGGGTCGGCGACGGCCGGGACGGGGGTCTCGGGGGGCGGCGGCGCGAGGTCCGTACGGGTGCTGCCGCCGCCCGGGCCGGCAGCGGTGGCGGTGGCGGTGGCCCGGTGAGGGCGCCCGGCGGCCGGAGCGGCCTGGTCCTCGGTCCGGTCCTCGGACGTGGTGGCCCCGCCCGTGGGCGCCTCCCCGGCCCGGCGGGCGAGCAGCCTGCGCAGCAGCGGCCGGACGGCCTCGCCCACCAGCAGGGCCAGCGTCAGGTAGAGCAGGGCGGCCAGCCAGAGGTAACCTGGCCAGGCGAGCACCTGCTGCACCGGGAAGGGGACCCCGGCGCGGCTGGAGACCAGGGCCCCCACACTCAGCAGCGGCAGCACGAAGGCCGCGACGGTGCCCGCCCGGCGCGCGAGGCTGCCCTGCGCCGTCGTGTCACCGATCAGCCGGCGCCACACATACCGGTGTACTGCCACGAGCAGCGCGAGAACCGCGACCGCCACCAGTACGAAGACCACAACCACGTACGCTCCCCCGCTGAAACGATTCTGTACGGACGGCGGCCCACGCCCGGGCCGTCATCTGCCTTCGCGACGCAAAGCCCTGACGCCACGGAACCCGATGACCCCCACAGCCGTCCCCAGAAGAAACGAGGTGATGGCGAGCAGGAGATGGACCCAGAAGTACGCGGTCGGATCGCCCGCGTTGTCGAACGCGAGCCCGCTGCCGTCCTTCCAGAGATTCTTGACAAAGGTGACCCAGATGACCCAGCTCCACACTCCGAAGACGAGCAGGAACCAGGAGACGGGGCGGCTGAGCTTCATGGAATCAGTATCGCCGCCGCGCGCCCGGCCGATCGCCCGGGGTGGGCTGTCCCGGCGGTATGCACGGCGGGTCAGGCCATCCGGGTCCCCATCCCCAGCCACGCCATGTACGTTTCCGACCGTGCCTGCTCTGAAAAAGACCGTAATGACGGTCCTCTCTGCCGCGTTGCTGTCCGTATGCGTCGTCAGTCCCGCCGGGGCGGCCGACAAGGACAAGACCGACGACAAACTGCCGAAGCCGACCGGTCCGATGTCGACCGTGGGCGGCAAGCGGCTGGGCGAGGTGGGCACGCAGGTCGAGCTGGGCCCTGGCGCCCCGGTCCTGCCGAAGGACCTCACCGCACGGTCGTGGATCGTCGCGGACGCGGAGAGCGGGCAGGTGCTCGCGTCGCACAATTCGCACTGGCGGCTGCCGCCCGCCTCCACCCTGAAGATGCTCTTCGCCGACACGGTCCTGCCCGCCCTTCAGCCGAAGTCCCTCACCCATCTGGTGACCGAGGACGAACTCGCCGGCGTCGGTGAGGGGAGCAGCCTGGTGGGAGTCAAGGAGGACCACTCCTACACGGTCCACGACCTGTGGCTCGGCGTCTTCCTGCGCTCCGGCAACGACGCGGTGCACGTGCTCTCCGAGATGTACGGCGGCGTGCCCGCGACGGTCGCCGCGATGCAGCGGCACGCCGAGGAGCTGCAGGCGCTGGACACCACGGTCGTCTCACCCGACGGCTACGACGCCCCGCACCAGGTCTCCAGCGCGTACGACCTGACGCTGTTCGCCCGGAGCGGGATGCAGAAGGCCGACTTCCGCGAGTACGCCGCGACGGCGACGGCCGAGTTCCCCGGCGCCAAGAAGAAGGGCAAGAAGCGGGAGAGCTTCGAGATCCAGAACACCAACCGGCTGATCACCGGCGACCTCGGGGTGGAGCCGTACAAGGGCATCGCGGGCGTCAAGAACGGCTACACCACCCACGCGGGCAACACCTTCACGGGGATCGCCGAGCGCGACGGGAAGGTGCTGTTGGTGACGGTGATGAACCCGTCGTCCGAGGAGAGCCACGCCGTCTACAAGGAGGCCGCCGGCCTGCTCGACTGGGGCTTCTCCGCCAGCGGCAAGGTGACCCCGGTCGGCGAACTGGTGCCGCCGAAGTCCGCCGTGGTCTCCAAGGGCTCGGAGCCGGCGGGCACCGGCAAGGGTGCCGCGAAGGAGAAGCAGCCGGCCACGACGGCCCACGCCGCCGCTGCCGGTACCAACGGGGTCTGGACCGCGCTGTCGGTGGCCGGCGGAGCGCTGGTGGCCCTGGCGGCCGCGGTGTTCCTGGTCAACCGGCGCTGGCCGCTGCCCGACCTGGTGCGTCGCCTCCCCCGTCGCTGACCTCCGCTCCCTCCGCCTGCGCTGTGCCGTCCTTGCTCGGCGTCGCCGTCCAGGCAGCACAGACCAGCAGCAGCTTCGCGCTGAAGTTGATCCACAGGAGGAGTGCGATCGGCACGCCGAAGGCGCCGTACATGCTCTTGGAGGCGACACCGCTCATGTAGCTGCCGAGCAGCAGCTTGAGGAGTTCAAAGCCGACCGCGCCGACCAGTCCCGCCACGATCAGCCGCCGGCGCGGCGGCTCCACCCCGGGCAGCAGGGTGAGCAGGTAGAGCAGGATCAGGAAGTCGGCGAGGACGGCCACGACCACGGCGGCCGCCTGGAGCAGCACTCCGCCCACACCGTCCTCGGGGATGCCCAGGCGGTCGGCCGTCCAGCCGATGGCCGTGGACGCGACGGTGGAGACCGCGAGGGTCGCGAGCACCGCTCCACCGAGACCGAGCAGCAGACCGGCGTCCTTGAGTTTGCGGACGACCGGGTTCCCCTCGTCCACGTCGTCCTTCTCCCACACGGCGCGCAGGCAGTCCCGCATCGAGCCGATCCAGCCGACGCCGGTGAAGAGCAGCAGCACACCGGCGACGACCCCCACCGTGCCCGCGTGGGCCACCAGGCTGTCGATGCCGAGCTGGTCCGAGATGCCGGGCACCTGCTCCGCGAGCTTGTCCTCGATCGTGTCGAGCTGCCGGGGGGAGAGCAGCGCGGCGCCGACGGCGGCACCGACGGCGATCAGCGGGAAGAGCGCCAGGAAGCTGAGGAAGGTGATCGCGGCGGCGAGCCGGGCCCAGTGGACCCGTTCCAGCGTCTCGTAGGAGCGCCAGGCGTGCGTCTCCATCAGCCGTGCGGCGAACGGCCCGACCACGGGGAGTTTTCTCAGCCAGTCCATGCAGTACGCGTACCCTCGCGGGCCCGGAAAACCGTCGTCCGCGGCCGCCCGGATCACCAATCACCCATTTCGGTGAGTGTTGTAACAAATCCCTCGAAGGGGTTTTCCCGGGCGATACGGTCACGACGATGTCCGTCGACACCGTGCTAGGAGTTATCCCGTGAAGGACGCCTTCGGTGCCCCGCAGTCCCTGCTCGTCCTCGGCGGCACCTCGGAGATCGGGCTGGCCACCGCGCGGCGGCTGATCGCCCGCCGCACCCGGACCGTCCACCTGGCCGGACGGCCCTCCCCCGCCCTGGAGCGCGCCGCGGCCGGGCTGCGCGAGCTGGGCGCCGACGTCCGTACCGTCGCCTTCGACGCGCTCGACTCCGCCTCCCACGAGGAGGTGCTCGGGAAGCTCTTCGCCGACGGGGACATCGACATGGTGCTGCTGGCCTTCGGGGTCCTGGGAGACCAGGCGCGCGACGAGGAGGAGCCCCTGGCCGCGGTCCGGGTGGCGCAGACCAACTACACGGGAGCGGTCTCCTCCGGCCTGGTGTGCGCCGGCGCGCTCCAGGCGCAGGGTCATGGGTCGCTGGTGGTGCTCTCCTCGGTGGCGGGCGAGCGCGCCCGGCGCGCGGACTTCATCTACGGCTCGAGCAAGGCGGGCCTGGACGCCTTCGCACAGGGGCTCGGCGACGCGCTGCACGGGACGGGGGTGCACGTGATGGTCGTACGCCCCGGTTTCGTACGGTCGCGGATGACCGCCGGGCGCGAGGAGGCTCCGCTGGCCACGACCCCGGGCGCGGTCGCGGACGCGATCGTGACGGGGCTGGGGCGGCGCTCGGAGACGGTGTGGGTCCCCGGGGCGCTGCGGGTGGTGATGTCGGCCCTGCGGCACGTGCCGCGTCCGCTGTTCCGGCTGCTGCCGGTCCGGTAGCCCCGCGTCCGGGTCAGGCCGGGTTCAGGGGCGCAGGGACGGCTGGTCCATGGAGCTGCCGCCCTGGGCGGGCACGGCGGGGGCGGCGCCGCCCCCGCCGAACGGGAACTCGTTGATCTTGCGCCAGACGCCGTCCGTGCCCTGTTCGTACAGCGCGAAGGAACCGCAGGTCCAGGCCGCCTCGTACGAGGAGAGCTCCTCGTACGCCCGGTCCATGGCCTCCTCACCGATGCCGTGCGCCACGGTCACATGCGGGTGGTACGGGAACTGCAGCTCGCGCACCAGCGGTCCGGACGCCTCCCGGACCCGCTTCTGGAGCCAGGAGCAGGCAGAGGCGCCCTCGACGACCTGGACGAAGACGACCGGGGAGAGCGGGCGGAAGGTGCCCGTGCCCGACAGCCGCATCGGGAAGGGACGGCCGGCCGCGGCGATCTGGGAGAGGTGGGTCTCGATCGCCGGCAGGTCGGCCGCCTCGGCCTCGGTGGGCGGAAGAAGGGTGACGTGGGTGGGGATGCCGTAGGCGGCAGGGTCCCCGAAGCTCGCGCGCAGCTCCTGGAGCAGGCTGCCGTAAGGCTCCGGGACCGCGATCGAAACGCCAAGCGTTACGGTCCCCACATCGTTCTCCTCATCTTCGAAGGCAGTTCTTCGGTCGTGCCGACGCCAGTGTGACCCCTTCGGCCGTGGTCGGGCCAGGGTCCTTGGACTCAGTGCTTCGCAGGCAGAAGGCCCATCCGGTCATAGGTCCGCGCCAGCGTCTCGGCGGCGACGGTCCTGGCCTTCTCGGCCCCCTTGGCCAGCAGGGCGTCCAGGGTCTCCGGGTCGTCCAGGTACTCCTGGGTCCGGGTCCGGAACGGGGTGACGAACTCCACCATGGCCTCGGCGAGGTCGGTCTTGAGCGCGCCGTAACCCTTGCCTTCGTACTTCCGTTCAAGATCGGTCACGGCGGCGCCGGTGAGGGTGGAGTAGATGCTCAGGAGGTTGCTGACCCCGGGCTTCTTCTCCGTGTCGTAGCGGATCACCGTGTCCGTGTCGGTCACCGCGCTCCTGACCTTCTTGGCGGTGACCTTCGGGTCGTCGAGGAGGTTGATCAGGCCCTTCGGCGTGGACGCCGACTTGCTCATCTTGACCGACGGGTCCTGCAGGTCGAAGATCTTCGCCGTCTCCTTGAGGATGTACGGCGCCGGCACCGTGAACGTCTCGCCGAAGCGGCCGTTGAAACGCTCGGCGAGGTCCCGGGTCAGCTCGATGTGCTGGCGCTGGTCCTCACCGACCGGGACCTGGTTGGCCTGGTAGAGCAGGATGTCGGCGACCTGGAGGACCGGGTAGGTGAAGAGGCCCACGGTCGCCCGGTCGGCGCCCTGCTTCGCGGACTTGTCCTTGAACTGCGTCATGCGGGACGCCTCGCCGAACCCGGTGAGGCAGTTCATGATCCAGCCGAGCTGGGCGTGTTCGGGGACGTGGCTCTGGACGAAGAGCGTGCACCGCTCCGGATCGAGCCCGGCCGCCAGCAACTGCGCGGCGGCGAGCCGGGTGTTGGCCCGGAGCTCCTTCGGGTCCTGCGGCACGGTGATCGCGTGCAGGTCCACCACCATGTAGAAGGCGTCGTGGGACTCCTGGAGCGCCACCCACTGGCGGACCGCACCGAGGTAGTTGCCGAGGTGGAACGAGCCTGCGGTGGGCTGGATTCCGGAGAGCACGCGGGGTCGATCAGAGGCCATGGAGCCATTGTCTCAGGTGCGGAACCGATCTCCGGCAACCGGTGTGGGAAAGATGTGAGGACGCGGAGAGGGGCCCTGCCGCGGGTCACCGCGGTGGCGGGGACCTGGTGATCAGCCGTGCGCGCGCCGGGGCGCCGCGACGGATGAGACGAGAAACACGGTCCTGCCGGGCACGGCGTGCGCGTGCGACCGCGAGGCGCGCCGCGCGCGGAAGGTTTCCAGGTCCTGAATCCGACCGACGATACAAAGTGGGCGATACCCCCGCCCCCGCCGCACGACGAACGGAGATCCCGTGTCGACCACGGAAACCGCCATCGCCTCCGCCGAGGCGCACAGCGCGCACAACTACCACCCGTTGCCCGTCGTCGTCGCCTCGGCGGACGGCGCCTGGATGACCGATGTCGAGGGGCGCCGCTACCTCGACATGCTCGCCGGCTACTCGGCGCTCAACTTCGGGCACGGCAACCGGCGCCTGATCGACGCGGCCAAGGCTCAGCTCGAACGCGTGACCCTGACCTCCCGCGCCTTCCACCACGACCGGTTCGCGGAGTTCTGTACGCGGCTCGCCGAGCTCTGCGGCATGGAGATGGTCCTCCCCATGAACACGGGGGCCGAGGCCGTGGAGACGGCCGTGAAGACGGCCCGCAAGTGGGGCTACCGCGTCAAGGGCGTCCCGGACGGCATGGCGAAGATCATCGTCGCCGCCGACAACTTCCACGGCAGGACGACCACGGTCATCAGCTTCTCCACGGACCAGGAGGCGCGGGCCGACTACGGGCCGTACACCCCGGGGTTCGAGATCGTGCCGTACGGGGATCTCACCGCGCTCTCGGAAGCGATGACGGAGAACACCGTCGCGGTGCTGATGGAGCCGATCCAGGGCGAGGCCGGGGTGCTGGTCCCGCCGCCGGGCTATCTGGCCGGGGTGCGGGAGATGACCCGGAAGCGGAACGTGCTGTTCGTCGCGGACGAGATCCAGTCGGGGCTGGGCCGCACGGGCCGGACCTTCGCGTGTGAACACGAGGGCGTCGTCCCCGACATGTACGTGCTGGGCAAGGCGCTGGGCGGTGGCGTGGTGCCCGTCTCGGCCGTCGTGTCGTCCTCCGCGGTCCTCGGTGTGTACAGGCCGGGCGAGCACGGGTCCACCTTCGGCGGGAATCCGCTGGCCTGCGCGGTCGCTCTGGAGGTGATCGCGATGCTGCGCACCGGTGAGTTCCAGCAGCGGGCGGCGGAGCTGGGCGACCATCTCCACCACGAGCTGGGGCTGCTGGCCGGCGGCGGCGCGGTGGAGGCCGTGCGGGGCCGGGGCCTGTGGGCGGGGGTCGACGTCTCCCCGGCCCTCGGGACGGGCCGGGAGATCTCGGAGAAGCTGATGGAGCGCGGGGTGCTGGTCAAGGACACCCATGGCTCCACCATCCGGATCGCCCCGCCCCTGGTGATCAGCAAGGAGGACCTGGACTGGGGTCTGGACCAGCTCCGCGGCGTACTGGCCGGCTGAAGGCGGTCCGGCGGGGCGCCGGTCAGAGGATGACGTGGGGCAGGAAGCGTGCGTACTCGTCCGTGACCAGCCCCGCCGATTCCCTGATGCCGAGCCCGGCGGCCTCGTCCTCGACGACCCAGGCGCCGAGCACCACGCGGTTGCCCGAGAAGTCGGGCAGCGGGGCCAGCTCCTGGTAGCAGCAGGGCTCCTCGCGCAGGACCGGGGCGCTGCCCGGCTCGTGGACGGTGACCCCGGCACCCTCCCGGCCGAGCAGCGGCTTGGCGACGTAACCCGCGCCGTCCGGGCCGGCCAGCTCACGGGGTCCGTCGAGGTAGGCGGGGAGGAGGTTGGGGTGGCCCGGGTACAGCTCCCAGAGGACGGGCAGCAGCGCCTTGTTGGAGAGGAGCATCTTCCAGGCGGGTTCGATCCAGCAGGTGCTGCCGGTGCCCCCGCCGTTGTCCAGGGTCTCCAGCACGTGCGGCCCGAAGCGGTCCGTCGTCAGCCATTCCCACGGGTACAGCTTGAAGCAGCTGCGGATGAAGCGGAGCCGCTCGTCGACGAAGCGGCGGGACAGCCGGTCCCAGCCGATCCGCTCGACGGAGAGCGCCCGGGTCTCGATCCCTGCCTGCTCGGCGGTCTCCCGCAGATACGCGACCGTCATCAGGTCCTCGCCCAGCTCGTCGCCGTCGGAGTGGGCGAAGTGGAGGGGGCCGGGCGGCAGCAGCGGGGCCTGCCGCTTCCAGGCGTCGACGAGGCGCTCGTGCAGGGAGTTCCACTGGTCGGCGCCGGGGAAGCGGTCCTCCATCCAGAACCACTGGGGGCTGGCGGCCTCCACCAGCGAGGTGGGGGTGTCGGCGTTGTACTCCAGCATCTTGGCCGGTCCGGTCCCGTCGTAGCGCAGGTCGAACCTGCCGTACAGCGAGGGCAGTTCGGCGCGGCGCCGCCAGGACTCGGCGATCAGGCCCGCCAGCCGGGGGTCCGTGATGCCGAGATCGGCGAAGCGGTCGTGCTCGACGATGTGCGCGGCGGCGGCCAGACACATCGTGTGCAGCTCCTCCACGACCTCCTCCAGCGCCTCGACCTCGGGCAGGGAGAAGACGTAGTAGGCGCTCTCGTCCCAGTAGGGGCGCAGGGAGCCGTCCGGGTAGCGGGTCAGGGGGTAGATGAGCCCCTGCTCCTCGACGGTCTCCTGCCAGCCGGGGCGCGGTTGTGTGGTGCGGCGTTCCATGAGGGGGCTCAGCCGCCGCTGGAGCCGGAGGAGCCGAATCCGTCGCGTTCGACCGCGGACTTGTCGAAACTGCCGCCGGAGACGCGGTTGTTGTGGCTGCTGCCGCCGTAGTAGTACTTCCCGCTGCCGTCGTCGTCCTCGCACTCGTACTCCGGCAGGATCTCCTGGGTGACCCGGTCGACGCACCGCTCGTCCGGTTCCGAGCCGCACGCGGTGAGCGTCGCCGCGAGCAGTCCCATGCCGCCGAGCACGACGGTGCCCGACCTCAGCCTGCGCCTGTCCATGTCCTGTTCTCCCCCGTCGTACCCACGGGCCGGTGTACGCCCACCCGCCAACTGCCAGTCAGATTAGATGCATGAGCCCCCCGACTGAAACCCGGTGCCGCCCGCTGCCCGGCCTCACGCCTGCGGCAGCACCCGGCAGAGCGCGTCCAGCGCACCCGCCCAGCCGCTCTCCGACGGCGTGCCGTAACCGATGACCAGCCCGTCGCGGCCGGGGGCCGCGTCCTGGTGCCGGAAGCGCGAGAGCCGCTCCAGCGCGAGCCCCTGCCAGGTGGCCGCCTGGACGACCGACTGCTCGGTGCCCTCCGGGAGTTCGAGCACGGCGTGCAGTCCTGCCGCGATGCCGCTCACCTCGAAGTCGGGGGCCCGCTCGGCGAGCGCCTCGACGAGCTGGTCGCGACGGCGCCGGTAGCGCAGCCGCATCGCCCGCACGTGCCGGTCGTACGCCCCCGATGCGATGAGCTCCGCGAGGGTCAGCTGGTCCGGCGCCGCGGACATCCAGTCGAAGCCGCCCTTCGCGTCGCAGACCTCGTCGACCAGTCCTTCCGGCAGCACCATCCAGGCCAGCCGCAGCCCGGGCGCCAGGGACTTGCTGGCCGTCCCCATGTAGACCACCCGTTCCGGGTCGAGCCCCTGGAGGGCGCCCACCGGCTGGCGGTCGTAGCGGAACTCGCCGTCGTAGTCGTCCTCCAGGATCAGACCGCCCGAGGACCGCGCCCAGTCGACCGCCGCGGCCCGCCGGTCGGGATGGAGCGGGACACCCGTGGGGAACTGGTGGGCGGGGGTCAGCAGCACCGCGCCCACGCCCGGTGCCCCTCCCAGCTCCCCGGTCCTGGCCCCGAGCTCGTCCACCGGGAGGCAGGGGGTGCGCAGTCCGGTGTCGGCCAGGAGGTTCCGGTGGATGTCCAGTCCGTACGACTCGACGGCCGCGGCCCGCACCTCGCGGCGCCGCAGCACCTTGCCCATCAGCGTGAGCCCGTGGACGAACCCGGAGCAGATCACGATGCGCTCCGGGCCGGCGTACACCCCGCGTGCCCGTGCCAGGTAGTCCGCCAGCACGTTCCGCAGCTCGGAGCGGCCCTGCGGGTCGTCGTAGCCGAAGGCCGCGTCGGGGGCCGCGGTGAGGGCGCGCCTGGCGGCCTTGAGCCACTCCGCGCGGGGGAACGCCGAGAGGTCCGGCGACCCCGGCATCAGGTTGTGGACGGGGCGCCGGCGCACCTGCCGGCCGCCGGCCCCCCGGACGGCCGGTCCCGGCGCGTCGGCCCGCTGCGCGACCCTGGTCCCCGAACCCTGCCGTGCGGTGAGCCAGCCCTCGGCCACGAGCTCGGCGTAGGCGTCCGCGACGGTGTTGCGGGCGACCCCGAGATCCACGGCGAGCATCCGGGAGGAAGGGAGCCGGGTGCCCGGTGTCAGCCGTCCGGTGCGCACGGCCTCACGCAGTGCGTTCATCAGCCCGCTGCGCAGGCCCGTGCCGACCGGTTCGATGTGCAGGTCGGCGCCGAAAGCGGCCCAGGAATCTGTCATGGAAATGGACCATACCGGTGCGCCATCCGACCGTTAGCTTCGAATCATGACCACGAACCCGCAGCACCACACGCCCGCCGAGAACGCCCCCGAGCACCCCGCCCGCCTGCAGTGGGCCCAGCTCGTCCCGGACGTCTACAAGGCCATGGTCCGGCTGGACGCCACGTCCCGTCAGGGGCTGGACCCGACACTGCTCGAACTGGTGAAGATCCGTGCCTCGCAGCTCAACCACTGCGCCCTCTGCCTGGACATGCACTCGAAGGACGCCCTCGCGGCGGGCGAGTCCGTCGAGCGGATCATCCAGCTCGACGCCTGGGAGGAGTCGCAGCACTTCTACACGGAGAAGGAGATCGCCGCGATCCAGCTGACGGAGGCGGTGACGGTCCTGACCGACGGTTTCGTGCCGGACGAGGTCTACGCGAAGGCCGCGAAGCAGTTCGAGGAGGCCGAGCTCGCCCGGCTGATCGCCGCGATCACGGTGATCAACGCCTGGAACCGGTTCGGTGTGACCTGCCGGATGGCCCCGGGGCACTACACGCCCGGCGACATCAAGCACTGACCGCCGCCCTCCCGTACGCACCTCCCACCCCGGAGCCCTCATGACCGAGCCCGCGTCCGTCTTCCGGGCGCTGCACCACGGCCGTCCCCCTGGCGACCCCCTGGTCCTGCCCGGACCGTGGGACGCCGCGAGCGCCCGCGTGTTCGAGGAAGCCGGTTTCCCGGCCCTGGCCACCCCGAGCGCGGGTGTCGCCGCCTCGCTCGGCCACGCCGACGGGGAGACGCCGCCGGACGAGATGTTCGCGGCGGTGGCGCGGATCGCCCGGGCGGTGTCCGTCCCCGTCTCGGCGGACGTCGAGGCCGGTTACGGTCTGGCCCCGGACGAGCTCGTCGACCGCCTCCTGGAGGCCGGGGTCGTCGGCTGCAACCTGGAGGACTCGGTGGACGGCGTCCTCGTCGACCCGCGGCGCCAGGCCGACCGGCTCGCCGAGGTGTGCGCGGCGGCGGGCGGGCGCCTCTTCGTCAACGCCCGCATCGACACGTACGTACACGGGGATCCCGCCGCCACGGACGTGGCGGCTGACACGGTGGCCCGCGCCCTGCTCTACGCCGGGGCCGGCGCCGGCTGCGTCTACCCGATCATGGCCCCGCCGGACACCCTGCCCGCTCTGGCCGCAGCGGTTCCGGTCCCGGTCAACGCGCTCGGCGCACCCGACGGCCCGGCCGCCACCCGCCGGCTCGGCGAGCTCGGAGCGGCACGGATCACCTTCGGCCCGCAGCTGCAGCGCAGGGCGGCGGACGCCGTGCGGGACCTGGCAGGCCGGCTGCTCGGCGACTGAGCGGACGTACGAGGGCGCCCCCGCGGCAACTGCTGCGGGGGCGCCCTCGTACGACCTCGGGGCCGGCCGGTGGCCGGGCTCCGGTCAGATCAGGCCGAGCTCGCGGACCGCGTCGCGCTCCTCGGTGAGCTCCTTCACCGACGCGTCGATGCGCGCACGGGAGAACTCGTTGATGTCCAGGCCCTGGACGATCTCGTACTTCCCGTCCTTCGTGGTGACCGGGAAGGAGGAGATGATGCCCTCGGGCACGCCGTAGGAGCCGTCCGACGGGATACCCATCGAGGTCCAGTCGCCCTCGGCGGTGCCGTTGACCCAGGTGTGCACGTGGTCGATGGCGGCGTTGGCGGCCGAGGCGGCCGAGGACGCGCCACGGGCCTCGATGATCGCGGCGCCGCGCTTGGCGACGGTCGGGATGAAGGTGTCGGCCAGCCATGCCTCGTCGTTGACGACCTCGGCGGCGTTCTTGCCGGCGATCTCCGCGTGGAAGACGTCCGGGTACTGGGTCGCCGAGTGGTTGCCCCAGATCGTCAGCCGCTTGATGTCGGAGACGGCGGCACCGGTCTTCGCGGCCAGCTGCGAGATCGCGCGGTTGTGGTCCAGACGGGTCATCGCGGTGAAGCGCTCGGCCGGCACGTCCGGGGCCGCGGCCTGCGCGATGAGGGCGTTGGTGTTGGCCGGGTTGCCGACGACGAGGACCTTGATGTCGTCCGCGGCGTTGTCGTTGATGGCCTTGCCCTGCGGCTTGAAGATGCCACCGTTGGCGGACAGCAGGTCGCCGCGCTCCATGCCCTTCGTGCGCGGGCGGGCGCCGACCAGGAGGGCGACGTTGGCGCCGGCGAAGCCGACGTTGGCGTCGTCCGTGATCTCGATGCCGCGCAGCAGCGGGAAGGCGCAGTCGTCGAGCTCCATGGCGGTGCCCTCGGCGGCCTTCAGGCCCTGCGGGATCTCGAGGAGTCGCAGGTTGACCGGCACATCCGGGCCGAGCAGGTGGCCGGAGGCGATGCGGAAGAGCAGCGCGTAGCCGATCTGGCCGGCTGCGCCGGTCACGGTGACATTCACGGGAGTGCGGGTCATGGCGGTCTCCGTTAGACAGCTGGCGGTAGGGGTCCCTGCCCCTGGTGCTGGACACCTCTGAATCTTGATGTGAAGAGATATCCAGCGGTCAGGCTATCCGACCCTCGCCGCAGGAGCCGCCCGGCCCCCTGTGGCACCGCGCACAGTCGGTCACACAGCGCAGCGGCCGGCCTCACTCCGGCGTGGTGCAGCCGGTCGTCCCGGAGGCGAGGGTCGCGCATGCCTCGGCGTCGGACGCCTTCCGCACGGCGACCATCGGGGTGTACGCCTCGGCGTCGGCGTCCACCGTGCCGTCCTGCTCCGACTCCCCGGCGGTGATCTTCACGGTGTCTCCCGGGGACGCCTGGGTGATCCGGGCCCAGGCGGCGCCGCAGGTCTCGCTGTGGCGGACCTCGACGAGACCGCCGCCGACGGTCTCCCTGGCCACCGTGGAGGCGAACCGGCCTCCGCAGCCCATGGCCTCCGGGTCCTGGCCGGTGCAGTCGGCGCCGGTGCACCCGCCCCCGGCGGGCAGCCGGGGCGCGCCGGCGGCCGGCTCGGCGGACGGTGTCGCGGCGACCGCACCGGTGTCCTCGTCGCCACCCTGATCGGCCAGCAGCACGGCCCCGGATATCAGCAGCAGCACGGCCACGAGCCCCGCCAGGGAGAGCGTCAGCCTGCGCCGGCCGTCCTTCCGTGGCCCGGGGCCGCCGCCCGGGTGCTGTCCCCCGCCGGTGGGGTCCGGGACCGGTCCGGCCTGCGGCTGCCGCGGAATCCGCGGAACCGTCCCGCGCCGGAGGGGTAGGGACGACGCACGGCCGCTGCCGCGTCCTCCGCCTCCCGGTTCCGCGGCGGTGGAGACTCCCGTACCGCCGGCCGCCCGCCCGCTCACCACGGGGGCGGCGGCCACGCCCGCCTCGCCGGGCGCCGCGCGCGCCCGGGAGACCCTGATGGCCTCCATCGTCATCTCGTGGCGCGTCTCGGAGCGGCTCCAGGCCCGCTCGGCCGGCTCCCACATGGTCGTCAGACGGTGCTGCTGGACATCCGTCACCTCGGCGAGCGCGACGACAGCGCCCTTGGGCGCGAGCAGCCTGCCGTTGAGATAACGCTCCCACGACGTCCTGCTGTAGCCCGTGCGGTCGGCGACCGCGGCCAGGCCCAGGCCGCTGCGGTCCACGAGTCCGCGTAACTGGATCGCGAACTCCCGCACCTGCGGATCGAGTTCTTCCGGTAGTGCCTTCCAACGAGGCATTGCTCCCCCAGTCGATTCCCCCGACGTCCCCGGCACGCCCGCCCGATCCCGGCATCGGGCCCTTCCCCCGCCGACGGAACGTCCGGTCCTGTGCTCCGGACTACCAGAAGAATGCACGGACGCGGGGCGGCAGTTCCGGACCAAGGGGCGCACAGGGGCATTCGGTATGAGCGCGGGCTCCGTTGTGCGCCGTAGCGCCCCTCGCGCAGGGGGCCCCTCGTTGCGTGACGATCACACGATGGCGGAATGGTCACTTCCGTGCCACAGGCGCCGGGCATCCCTTGAACCCGGCACCTCATGTCCATGACGCTTGATTCAGGACAGGGCAAGGCCGCTCAAGTCACCGCATTCCGGTGCTTCTTGCACCGGCGCCCTGTCCGGTGTCCGTCCCTTCTCGGGGGAGGGGACGGACACCCCTCAGCGGATCGTGAAGTGGACCACGTCCTGCAGGAACGGGACCCGCAGCCACGGGCCGGGCTGTGTCATCAGCGCGAGCAGCACGATCAGCGCGCCCATCAGGCCGTAGGTGACCAGGTCGGTGAAGCGGGACCGCACGGCGAGCATGCCGACCGAGGGGACCGTCCAGCGCAGCACCGCACCCCCGAGCAGGGCGACGCCCATGATCATGGCGCCTACCCTGAACGCCTCGGCGAAGGGGTCGACCGCCACGATCAGCAGCCCGAGCCCGGCGGTGCAGAGCACCGTGAGCAGCGGCCACTGCCGGGCGGGCGCGGGGGCGTCCCCCGGAGCTGCCCGGCCGCCGCCCTCGGGACGCGCGGTGTCCCGGGTCAGCGAGAAGCGGCGCGAGGGCGCCCAGGTCGAACCGCTCTCTCCTGTCGCCGCTTCCCCGGAGGCCCCGTCCGCGTCAGCGGTGACGGGCGCCCCCGCCCCCTCCTCCACGGGGGTACCGGCCTCGTCCCGCACCGTCTCTCCCGTGGCACCGGTCTCCCCGGTCACCTGGACCTTCTCGGACACCCGGGCCTCCTCGGCCGTGTCTGCATCCTCGGCCGGCCCGTCCGCGTGCGTACCGCCCGCCGGACTCGTACCAGCGCCCATGACGTTCCTCCGGTCCGGGTCAGCCGGCGGATGCGGCGGAGGCCTCGGCGGCGGCGCGCTCGGCCGCCTCGACGACGTTGACGAGCAGCTGGGCCCTGGTCATGGGGCCGACGCCACCCGGGTTCGGGGCGACCCATGCGGCCACCTCCGCCACTCCGGGGTGGACATCGCCGACGATCTTGCCGTTCTCGTCCCGGCTGACGCCGACGTCCAGCACGGCCGCGCCCGGCTTCACGTCCTCGGGCTTGATCAGGTGGGGCACCCCGGCGGCCGCGACGATGATGTCGGCCTGCCTGAGGTGCGCGGAGAGGTCACGGGTGCCGGTGTGGCACTGGGTGACGGTCGCGTTCTCGGACCTGCGCGTCAGCAGCAGCGGGAGGGGCCGGCCGATGGTGACGCCCCGGCCGACGACGACCACATGGGCGCCGTTGATCTCCACGCCGTGGCGGCGGAGCAGGGTGACGACGCCCTGCGGGGTGCAGGGCAGCGGGCCGCTCTCGTTCAGCACGAGCTTGCCCAGGTTCATCGGGTGGAGGCCGTCCGCGTCCTTGGCCGGGTCCATCAGCTCCAGGATGCGGTTGGTGTCGATCCCCTTGGGGAGGGGGAGCTGCACGATGTAGCCCGTGCACTCCGGGTTGGCGTTGAGCTCCCGTACGACCTCCTCGATCTCCTCCTGGGTGGCGGTGTCGGGGAGTTCACGCTGGATCGAACCCATGCCGACCTGGGCGCAGTCACGGTGTTTGCCGTTCACGTACCAGCGGCTGCCCGGGTCGTCACCGACGAGCAGGGTTCCCAGGCCGGGTGTGACGCCCTGTGCCTTGAGGGCCGCCACGCGGACGGTCAGATCGGACTTGATCGCAGCTGCGGTGGCCTTGCCATCGAGAATCTGGGCGCTCATGACACCCATCCTCGCGGATGACCCCGCCCCCGTACCAATCCTGGCTTGCCACGTGGACGCGAGATTGCACTTGCACAACACATTCGGCGATCGGCTGGACAAAAGGTGGATGTCACGACGACGATAAGGCCCGCATCACCGCGGGCAGTGTCGGGGGGACCAACCGTTCGGATCGCGCAGCTTTCCTCCGTCAGGACCGCGTCGTCCCCACATCACAACGGAGGAAACCCGCCATGAGCTTCGGCGACCCCAACAACCCCTACGGCCAGCAGCAGGGTGGCCAGCAGCCGGGCGGGCAGCAGCCGGGCTACGGCTATCCTCAGCAGGCCCCGCAGGGCGTTCCGCAGCAGGGTTACGGCTACCCGCAGGCGCCGCCGGTCCAGGGCGGCTACGGCTTCCCCGGCGGACCCACCGAGATGCCCGGCGGCGTGAAGGCCGCGCGCGTCATGCTCTACGTGATCGCCGGCCTCCAGGTCATCGGGACGATCTTCGTCGCCCTCGCCGCCGTGGCCGTGAACGCCGCCAAGGACGACCCGACGCTGCAGGAGGACGTCCAGTTCCAGGAGCTGGCCGACTACTCGGGCAACGCCCTGTGGGGCATCGTCGTCTTCGCCGTGCTGTGGGGGATCCTCGCGGTCGTCTTCGCCGCCAAGTTCGGCAAGGGGGGCAACGGCATCCGCATCGCGACCATCGTCTTCGGTGTCATCACCGCGATCCTCGGCATCTACCCCTTCATCGTGATGGGCCTCGTCCACACGATTCTCGCGATCCTGGTCGTCGTCTTCGTGGCGAAGTCGGACGGCGGCGCGTGGTTCAACCGCCAGCGGCAGCCGCAGTACTGACGCGCCGCGCACACGTCCGCGTGAAGGCCGTAGCACCCGCTCACCGGCGGGCGCGCGGCCTTCAGCCGTTTCCGGGCGCCGGCGTGGTCCGCTCCATGACGACGAAGGAGCCCACCTCGCGGGTGACCCGGTAGCGCGCCTCGGGATGCAGCTGCTGCGCGTACTTCACCGGGTCGTCGATCGGCCGCGACCAGCTGAAGTCCAGGTTGATCGCGACGACGTCGGGCGCGGTGCCGGGGGCCCCGCCGACCCAGTAGACCGTGCGGTCCGCCGTCAGGTGCGCCATCAGCGTGATGTCCGTCTCCACCCGCGCGCCCACGGGGATCGCCTCCAGCGCCGCTTCGGCGTCGTGGGTGCGGGCGTCGGCGCGGTACGTCTCCGGGCGCAGCAGGTCGCGGAGCGGAAGGTGCTGGGTGAGGGCGACGGCGATCGCCACCGCGACGGGCACGGCGACGTTCGCGTACGAGACGAGCCAGGGCCGCTTCGAGTCCTGGCTGCGCCGGATGCCGTCGGCCATGGCCAGGAAGACCACCGGCATCAGGATCGCGCTGTAGTGCCAGACCATGCCCCAGTGGTTGGAGTCCTGGGAGAGCAGACGCCAGCCGATCGTGGGCAGGACGAGCAGGACCAGGGGTGAGCGGAGCGCCATGAAGGCGGTGATGCCGACGAGGAAGACCAGCATCTCCAGCTTGACGGAGGAGTCGAGCACACCGAGGACGGAGTCGAGCGGGGAGACCTCCTGCCCGCCGTTCTCCTCGATCTTCTTCCAGTAGTCGTACGTCCCCGCGCTGCTGGCCGCCGGAATGAGCACCAGCACGGTCAGCGCGAAGGCGAACACGCCGAAGGCCGCCAGCAGGAAACCCTGGAGCCGACGCCCGTACAGCGCGAGGAGCAGGCCGACGACGGCGACGGTGATCCCGAGGTCCTCCTTGACGAGGACCAGCGGCAGCGACCACAGGACGACGGCCCGCCAGCGCTCCATGAGCAGGGCCCGGCAGACGAGGGCCAGCAGCGGGACGGCGAACGCTATCTCGTGGAAGTCGGCCTTCACCGCTTCCTGGAGTCCCCACGACAACCCGTACGCGACGGTGACGCAGAGGCCGGAGCGGCCGCCCAGCATCTGCTGGACGGTGCGCCCGACGACGACCGCGGAGGCGGCGAAGAGCGCGGCCTGGGCGAAGAGCAGGGCTGCGGCGGACGGCCAGATCCAGTAGAGCGGGGCCAGGAGGGCCACCACGGGGCTGAAGTGGTCGCCGAGTATCAGATAGCCCGGGCCCTTGATGTCGACGACCGGCGCGTCGAAACCGGCGTACGCACGCACCTCCTGCTCGAAGATGCCGAGGTCCCAGGAGGGCGACTGGAAGTGGCTGTACCGCAGGTAGGCGTAGAGGAAGTAGAGCGCGCACAGCACCGCGGCGGCGATCAGGTACGGGCGCAAGGGCACCGGGTGCGTACCGACGGCAGGCTCCGGGGCATGCTTTCCGGGCGTCCCGGTCTCGCTCTTGTTCAGGTCAAGCACGGTGCCCCCGCAACGGAATCCCTCACTGGTCTGCCGGTCGCACCGGTCCCGCACGGCCCGACAAGGCCATTCATTAGAACAGAGGGACGACTGATCTCCGTACGCCGGGACGCACCGCAGGCCGCACCCCTTCCGGGTGCGGCCTGCGGTCCGTCACTGCGGGTCCGGTCAGTGGAAGAAGTGGCGCGTGCCCGTGAAGTACATGGTCACGCCTGCCTTCTGCGCGGCCTCGACGACGAGCTCGTCACGGACCGAGCCGCCCGGCTGGGCGACGGCCTTGACGTCGGCGGCGGTCAGGATCTCCAGACCGTCGGGGAAGGGGAAGAAGGCGTCGGACGCGGCGTACGCGCCCCGGGCCCGCTCCTCGCCCGCCCGCTCGACCGCGAGCTTCGCGGAGTCGACGCGGTTGACCTGCCCCATGCCGACGCCGACCGAGGCGCCGTCCTTGGCGAGCAGGATGGCGTTGGACTTGACCGCGCGGCTGGCCTTCCACGCGAAGGAGAGCTCCTTGAGCTCCTCGGCGGACAGGGCCTCACCTGCGGCGAGCGTCCAGTTGGCCGGGTCGTCGCCGTCGGCCTGGAGCCGGTCGGTGACCTGGAGGAGAGCGCCGCCGTCGATCGGCTTCACCTCGAAGGCGGACGCCGGGGCCTCGGGGCAGCGCAGCACGCGGATGTTCTTCTTGCGGGCGAGGATCTCGACCGCGCCGTCCTCGTAGGCCGGGGCGACGATGACCTCGGTGAAGATCTCCGCGACCTGCTCGGCCATCGCGACGGTCACCGGGCGGTTGACGGCGATGACGCCGCCGTAGGCGGAGAGCGGGTCGCAGGCGTGCGCGTTGCGGTGGGCCTCGGCGATGTCGTCGGCGATGGCGATGCCGCACGGGTTGGCGTGCTTGATGATCGCGACGCACGGCTCGGCGTGGTCGTAGGCGGCGCGGCGGGCGGCGTCGGTGTCCGTGTAGTTGTTGTA
The DNA here is from genome assembly GCF_040686735.1 of Streptomyces sp. NPDC079167. Classification (NCBI taxonomy): domain Bacteria; kingdom Bacillati; phylum Actinomycetota; class Actinomycetes; order Kitasatosporales; family Streptomycetaceae; genus Streptomyces; species Streptomyces sp. NPDC079167. The sequence continues at coordinate 81,905 of NZ_JBFBLO010000025.1, forward strand.
GGACATCTCCTTGCCGTGCAACTGCTCGGCCTCGGCGAGGCCGCCCGCGCCCTCGGTGTAGAGGGCGGCGGACTGGTGCGGGTTCTCGCCGTAGCGCAGGACGTTCTTGCGCGTGAAGGTGTCACCGAGGAACTCGGGCAGGTCCGAGTCGCCGGAGGCCGCGTAGTCGGCCGCGAACCAGGAGGCGACGGCCACGTCGTAGGCGGCGGTGTGCCGGAAGGCCTCGGCGGCGAGCCGCTTGCGGGCGGTCAGGTCGAAGCCGCCCGCCTTGACGGCCGCGAGGACGTCGGCGTAGCGCTCCGGGCTGGTCACGACCGCCACGGACGGGTGATTCTTGGCGGCGGCGCGGACCATCGACGGGCCGCCGATGTCGATCTGCTCCACGCACTCGTCGTCGGAGGCGCCGGACTCGACGGTCTGCGTGAACGGGTACAGGTTGACGACCACGAGGTCGAACGGCTCCACACCGAGCTCGGCGAGCTGCTCGCGGTGGGTGTCCAGGCGCAGGTCGGCGAGGATGCCGGCGTGCACGCGGGGGTGCAGCGTCTTGACGCGACCGTCGAGGCACTCGGGGAAGCCGGTGAGCTCCTCGACCTTGGTGACCGGTACCCCGGCGGCGGCGATCCTGCCGGCGGTGGAGCCGGTGGACACCAGCTCGACACCCGCCTCGTGCAGACCGCGGGCGAGGTCTTCGAGCCCCGTCTTGTCGTAGACGCTGACCAGGGCGCGGCGGATGGGCTTATTCACCGGGGTGGAGTTATTCACCGACATGACCGAGATGAACCTTTCGTCCCTCAATGCGATAGCCGTCGCGGGCGAGCCGCCCCACGGCCTCGACGAGCAGCTTGCGCTCGACTTCCTTGATGCGTTCGTGGAGGGCGGCTTCGCCCTCCGCCGTTTCCTCTTCGGTCACCTCGACCACGCCCTGCGCGATGATCGGACCGGTGTCGACGCCGTCGTCGACGAAGTGGACGGTGCACCCGGTGACCTTCACGCCGTACGCGAGCGCGTCGCGGACGCCGTGAGCACCGGGAAAGCTGGGGAGCAGGGCGGGGTGGGTGTTGACGATCCGGCCGCCGAACCCGGCGAGGAACTCCTTGCCCACGATCTTCATGAACCCCGCGGACACGACGAGGTCCGGACGGTGTTCGGCCACGGCCGCCGTCAGGGCCGCGTCCCACTCCTCGCGGCTCGCGTACTCGCCGAGCTTGCACACGAAGGTGGGAAGCCCGGCGCTCTCGGCACGCTCGATGCCGAGGGTGCCGTAACGGTCCGCGCCGACCGCGACGATCCGGGCGCCGTAGCCATCGGGGTCGTCACCGATCGCGTCGAGGAGTGCCTGGAGGTTCGTGCCTGAGCCGGAGACGAGCACGACCACACGGGCCGGAGCGGCGGAGGGGGGCGGGGAGGCCACGGCAGGGCCCTTTCTCGCGTGGTGCAGCGGTACGCGATGTACAGGAGGTGCGTTTGTATGGTCGTACGAAAGAAGCTCGTCCCGGGATACGGGGAACTCTACGAACGGTCCGACCGTCAGCAACGATACCGGCACACCCGGCGGCCCCCACGGGACGGGGGCGTAGCCGGGAGGTAGCGTCAGGGGACAGGGAACCGCCCCCGGGCGGAAATGACGAGATGGGGAAGACGTTCACCACATGCCGGACCGCCTCCGCACCGCCCTTGGCCACCCGCTGCCCGAGCGGGCATCCACGCTGATGCGGGAACGCCAGTCCTCATCGCCGGACTCCTCTTCGGGCTCGGGATCCTCTTCGGGCTCCGGGTCCCCGTCGGGCTCGTCCGGGTCTGGGTCCTCCTCGGGCTCGGGGTCCTCCTCCGGGTCGTCCGACGACAATCCGTTCGCGGCACCGCCGGAGGACCGGCCCGATCAGCCCTGGCAGCCTCGTCACCCTCCGCACGCGCCGGGAAACCACGGCGGCAACGGCGGAAGCGGTGACGGTGGCCAGGGACAGTCCGACGACCGCCCCGTCTGGGGCAGCCAGTGGAGCGACCGGCAGCCCGGTCGGCAGAGCGGCGGCTTCGGCGACCGGCCCGGCGGCACCGGTGGACCGGGCGGCCAGGGCGGTGGCCCGGAGGGCCGACCCGGCGGGCTGCGCTGGGACCCGACCGACCCCGCCCAGCGGCGGGCGCGTTACGCGGTACTGGGCGGCATGTGGGCGTTCTTCTTCGCCCTCTTCGACTTCCCCGAGATCGCCATGCTCCTCGGTGCCCTCGCCGTGTACTGGTCGATCAGCGCCCTCCGTGGCGGGCCCCGGAAGAACCAGGCGGCCGGCGCGGGACAGGCGGCGGTGTCCGGCGCGAGCAGTCCGGACCGGGCCACCACGCCCCCGCAGCCGGGGGCCGCGCCCGCCGTCGCGCAGATCAGCAGCCGCCAGCAGACGACGGCGGCCGTCAGCGGCCTGGTGACGGCGCTGCTCGCCCTGGCGATCGTGGCCACCGGTTACACGGTCCAGCTGGTCTACCGCGACTACTACACCTGCGTGAACGACGCGCTCACCAAGACCGGCGCCGTCGCCTGCAACGACAAGCTGCCCGACCCGCTGGAGCCCTTCTTCGGCGTGAAGAAGTAGCTCAGCCCCGCGCTGGAACGCTCGTCATGGAGCAGCTTCCCGGCCGGGTTCCTGATGCCGCTCGGCATCCGGGGCCCGGCCGCTCGGCGTATCCGGGCCGACAGCGGGCGTGGGCGTGGCCTCCGCTCCCGTCCCCGCCCGGGCCTCGGGCTTCGGCTCGGGCTTCGGCTCGGGCTTCGGCTCAGGAACGGGGGGCGGGGGTGGCGGCGCGGGTGGGGTCGCGGAGGCCGACGCGGGCGCGGGCGCCGGAGCGGGCGCGGGCGCGGCGACCGGCGCGGGTGCGGCGACCGGCGTGGGCGCGGCGACCGGTGCCGGGGGCGACGCGGACAGGGACGTGGGGGCCGCCGGTGCGGCCGGTGCCGGGCCGGGTGCGGGCTCTCCGTCCGCGTCCGCCGCGAATTCCGCCATCAGTCCGCCCGACTTCTTCTTCAGCGCGGCCCAGCGCGCCTCTCTCGCGCCCTCCTCGTGCCAGGGGCCTGCCGACAGGAAGTCGTACGGCTCCGCGCCCTCCCCCGTTCCCCCGGGTTTCTCCTCCGTACCCGGCTCCGGCTTCTGCCCGCTTTCCGCCATTGCCCGGTCCCCCTTCACCGCATCCCACCGCCAGCCCCACCGGTGTTCCCTCAGCCGCCATGCCCTGAGCAGCAGCGCCGCCGGTACGCCGATCACGGCCGTCCATGCGAGAGCGGCCGGGCCCACCAGCCACCACACGGGGCCGAACTCCGCGAGCGCCCCGGTGCCCAGCGGGCCGCCCGAGACCGCCGCCAGTACCGCCGCGCCGGCCCCGCAACCGAGGGCCGCCGATCCCGCCACCAGGGCGGTACGCGCCTGTCCCCAGGCATCCTCTCGCTCCCCGCCCTCCTCGACCGCCCCCCGGGCGACGAACCGGGCGACGGCCAGGGCCGCGACGGACGGCACCGCGACCGCCGCCCAGTTCGCCACCGTCCCCGGGCCGTGGGCCGGCACCGCGGCGAGCAGGGGGAAGTCCGGCAGTGCGGGGGGCCCGGTGAACGCGAGCGGGGTGACCACGGACTCCGTACCGAGGGCGAATCCCGGCCCGAGGCCGTAGGCGGCGCCCCACATCGCCGCGTTCGGCACGAGCGCCGCCGCCAGCAGAAGGACGGAGATCCGGCCCGCCCAGTCGCCCGACAGCCCCACGAACGACTCCCGCGCCGCCCCCGTGTGCCATGCCAGCGCCACGGCGACCAGCAGGGCCCCGCCGCCGAGCAGCATGAGCACACCCGCGGCCGCCGACCGCAGGGCCACCGCGGCCCCGGACCGGAAACGGGAGCGGGCGGCGGCCTCCTGCAGGCTCAGCGGTGCCCAGACCAGCAGCGGGGTCAGCGGGCGCCCACGGGCCGTCCACACCCCCGCGGCGGACGCACCAGCAACCACGAAGGCGACGGGGAAGGCGAGCGAGGACCGGTCGGCGGGTAGCGCCCCCTCACGCGCGTAGGCCGCCGCCGCCAGCACCACCAGCAGATATCCGGCGCTCACCGCACAGAACGCCCCGACCGCCGACTGTCCGCCCGGAGCCTTCTCCTCGGTCTCCGCCGACTCCCTGCCGGCCCGGTGCAGCAGCCACACCGGCAGCACGACGAGCAGCAGCGGGACCGTCGCCACGGGCGCGGGGTGGCCTCCCACCGTGTCGGCTCTCACTAGCTCGGCACCGTGGGCGAGCAGCCAGATCCCGGCGGCCACATGGAGGGCCCCGCCGGGCCCGCTGTCGGGGAACGGAGAACTGATCCACAGCACCATCACCAGGACGGCCAGCGCGCCCAGCCCGAGCCCGGCGGCCAGTGCCCCGCGCACGAAGGCGGAGGCCAGCGCGGCGGACCTGGTCCGCTCGGCCGGCAACATCGGGCTGCGTTCGGTCACTTGGCTCACGCGGCCATGCTGCCAACGACACGCGCTTATTCCGTGTAACGGGCGAATGGCCGTTGTGTCGCCCAATATACGTTTATGTACTTTTTCACCCAGTGCAGTGCCCTCGGGGACGGAGGCCGGGCATGACGCGGAGTACGACCGGTCCGGCCCCCGCCGCCCCTCTGCCCTCCCCGAAGGAGCGTCGCAGGCTGCGCGAGGCCAGGGCACTGAGTGAGGAACAGGTCGCGGCGGCCGTGGGAGTGACGCCCGCCACCGTCCGCGCCTGGGAGACAGGGCGCATGGACCCGCGGGGCCGGCGGCGCACGGCCTACGCCAAGCTCCTCGGCTGCGAAGGACACCGCCCTGCGCCGTCCCCCTCCGTCGAAGCCCCGGGGAGCAGCACGATGCCCCCGGCCGAGCCCGGCATCGGCACAGGCACCGCTTCGGAGGCTCCCACGCCGAAAGCACCGGCCTCGGCTGTGCCCACCCCGACGGCACCGGCCTCGGACGTACCCACCCCGACGGCTCCCGCCCCGAAGGCGCCCACCCCGAAGACGCCGGCCTCGGAGGCGCCCACGCCGAAGGCGCCGGCCCTGGGCGTCCCTGCCCAGGAGGGGTGCCTGCCCGTGCCCACGGCGCCGGCCGCGAACGCCCCCGCCCCGCAGCCCCCGCCGGCCCTCACCGCCGAGGAGGCGTACGACGCGCTGTACAGCCGCATCGCACCGGGTCTCACCCGCCAGATGTACCTGCTGACCGGCCGCCGGAAGCTCGCCCGGGAAGCCGTCGGACACGCCTTCCGGACCGCCTGGCAGCGCTGGCCGGAGGTGGCCAGGGACCGCGATCCGGCGGGCTGGGTGCGGGCGGCGTCGTACGAGTACGCGATGTCGCCCTGGCACCGGCTGCGCCGCTCCCACCGCCTGCCCGACCCGATGCCCGACGACCCGGCGCGGCGTGCGCTGCTCGACGCTCTGCTCGGCCTGCCCCCCGCGTACCGGCGCACCCTGCTCCTCCACGACGGGGTGGGTCTCGGACTGCCCGAGACGGCGGCGGAGACGGAGGCGAGCACTCCCGCCACGGCGAGCAGGCTGCTGAACGCCCGGGCCGCCGTCGCCGAGCGGCTGCCCGGGACCGTGGAACCGACGGAGCCCGGCGGCAAGCCGGCACTCCACGACCCGCTGGGGGCGCTCGCCCTCGCCGAAGAGGTACCCGAACCGCCACCGGCACCCGTCGTCCGCGCGGGCGGCGAGCGCGTCGCCGAACTCTGGACCCGGGCGGCGCTCTGCTTCGGGGTGCTGCTCATCGGCACGACCGCCTTCACCCTGCACACGGCCCCCACCCAGTACGAGCAGCCGCTGGCACCCGCCGAACGCGTCGGCGGCGTCCCGCCGCGGGGCGGGCCGGAGAAGCTGACGCCGCAGGGTGAAGAAAGGGTTCGGCACCCACTACGTGACCGGCCCCGGCCCGCGCTGGACGGAGGCGGACCGCCGCAATGTGCAGGCGTTCCAGCGTGCGC
>NZ_JBFBLO010000026.1:0-65505 GCF_040686735.1 Streptomyces sp. NPDC079167
GGCCCCCCGGGTCGGCCCCCCCCGCCGCGGCTGCGGGCGGTCCGTGCGCGCCCCACCGCATAACAACGCCCCCGCCCCCCCCCCCGCGCGAGGGGGCGGGCTCGCCCGTTCACCGGGACCGAAGGAGGGCTCGGCGTCAGCCGATCTCGGCGCCGTACGCCGCCAGTGCCTCGGGCACCGGCTGGAAGAACGTCTCGCCGCCGGCGGAGCAGTCACCGCTGCCGCCCGAGGTGAGACCGAGCGCGGTGTCGCCCGCGAAGAGCGAGCCGCCGCTGTCGCCGGGCTCGGCGCAGACCGTGGTCTGGATGAGGCCGTTGACGATGTCGCCGTTGCCGTAGTTGACCGTGGCGTCCAGCGCGGTGACCTCACCGTCGTGGACCTGGGTGGTGGAGCCGCTGCGGGTCACCGTCTGGCCGACGGTCGCGTCGCCTGCCTGGGTGATCGCCTGGGTGGAGCCGTCGTAGAGGTCGACCTCGCTGGGGTGTGCGGTGTCGGAGGTGTACTTGACCAGGCCGTAGTCGTTGTCCGGGAAGCTGGAGCCCTCGTTGGCGCCGATCTCCGCGCCGCCCTGCGTGTCGGACCAGCTGGTGATCCCCTCGGTGCAGTGGCCGGCGGTCAGGAAGTACGGCTCGCCGTCCTTGACCACGTTGAAGCCGAGCGAGCAGCGTCCGCCGTCGCCCCAGATGGCGTCTCCGCCTGCGATCAGGGGCTTGAACTCCCCTGCGGACTTCTTGAGTTCGGCCTTGGTGCCGAGCCCGTCGACCACCTTGCTGAGCTTGTCCCAGGCCGCGCCGTCGACCGTACGGTCGGCCGTGACGACCACCTTGTTGCTGACCGGGTCGACCGCCCACGAGGTGCCGGGGATGGTGGCCTTGTCGGTGAGCGTCTGCCGCGCGTTCGTCAGCTCGGCGAGCGTGTGCTGTACGAGTCTGGCCTTGCCGCCGGCCTGGCGGACCTGCTCGGCCGCCGCCTCGTCGATGACGTTGACGACGAGGTTCTTGGCCTCGGCGTCGTAGTACGCGCCCGCCGTGTCACCGCCCAGGGCCTTGCCCAGGGTGGTGGCGAGACTTCCGGCCGAGTCGGCGCTGAGGGTCTTCGCGGTGAACTCGGGTACGTCGTCACTGGCGTTCGCGGTCTGGAACGTGAATCCTGCCGCGACCAGTGCGAGCACGGCCGATCCGGCCAGGGCCACACGCTTCCTGGGTATGCGTCGGTGCTTCAACTTCGACCTCCTGTGGGGCCGTGCACGGACAAGTGGGGTGTCCGGAGCACGGAGGATGGGGCGCCCACTATTCCGACGAGGCCGTTAGCACACAAGGTCGACTTCCGGACGCGCACATGACGACGACGGTTCACCCGCGCCGTGTTCACAACCCGGGTGTCGCACCACGTCGGTTCCGTTCGCGAACACCCGGTGCGATGGCCCGTCGACGGCGGGTGAGGACCAGTCCTGTCCTGTAATGACTGCTGGAGTCCGGATGCTGGGGAGGGCACTCCTGAGACCGAACGCCCCCCAATGCCTCCGGACGTCCCGGACACCACCGGCTCGTGCCGACGGGGAGTGCCGGTATCGGCCCCGATAGGTCATCATCGAACTGGCAGTGAACACCGGGCAGTTGATGTCCGGACCGAGCGGGGTGATGAGCGGAGGGGCGTCGTGCGGAGTCGGGTGCGCGTGGCCGACGGACGGCATCTGATGGTCGAGCGACTGGGGGACCCCCGCGGCAGACCGGTGTTCCTCCTGCACGGCATGCCGGGCAGCCGGCTGGGCCCGGCTCCCCGGGGGATGGTCCTCTACCAGCGGAACATGCAGCTGATCGCCTACGACCGCCCGGGGTACGGCGGCTCGGACCGGCAGCCGGGCCGGCGGGTGAGGGATGTCGCCGAGGACGTACGGGCGATCGCTGACTCCCTCGGCCTGGAACGCTTCGCCGTGGTCGGTCGCTCCGGGGGCGCACCGCACGCTCTGGCCTGCGCCGCGCTGATGCCCGACCGGGTCACCCGTTGCGCCGCTCTGGTCAGCCTGGCTCCCCCGGACGCCGAAGGGCTCGACTGGTTCGACGGGATGGCCGCTTCGAACGTGCTCGCGTACTCCAGAGCGGCGGCGGACCCGGACGGGCTTGCGGAGTCCTTCATCAGCCGCTCGGAGGAGATCCGGCAGAACCCGGTCCGGCTCCTGGACGACCTGCGCCGGGAGCTGACCGACTCCGACCGCACGGTGGTCAACGACGCCGGGATCCGCACGATGCTGCTCGCCAACTTCCGCGAAGGGCTGCGCACGTCGGCGTACGGCTGGATCGACGACGCGCTCGCGTTCTCCCGGCCGTGGGGGTTCGACCCCGCCGACATCAGGTGCCCGGTGATGCTGTGGCACGGCGTGAAGGACGTGTTCTCCCCGGTGGGCCACTCCCGCTGGCTGGCCGAACAGATCCCGGACTCCACCGCCGTACTCGAACCGGCAGCAGCGCACTTCGACGCGCTGTCCGTGCTGCCCGAGGTGCTCAACTGGCTGCTGGACGAACGGGCGGCCGCGGTCGGCTGACCGGGGGCGATCCGGGGGGCTCCGGGGGGTCCTGAGGCGGAGCCCCCCGGATCACCTCTCGCCCGGAGACCGCAGCCGCCGGACGCACAGCAGCCGGCCGCTGCATGAACGGTGCGCGACGGCACGGGGCCCGGAGGCGCGGCCCGGATCCACACCGGACCGCCCCTCCGTGCCTCGGCTTCCCCGTGTCACACCGACATCGGCTCCAGCTCACGCCAGAACCTGCGCTCGTCCCGCGCTATCCGGGTCAGCGGGTGCTCGTCGCCGAGCTGCCGTGCCAGTTCGTCCCCCGTCTCGGTCCGCAGACTCAGCGCCTCGTCCTTGCGGCCCATCGCGCCGAGGGTGACCGCGAGGTTCGACCTCATGGCCAGGGTCTCCGGATGATGCGCCCCGAGGACATCCCGGAGCTGTCCGGCGACCCGCCGCTCCGTCTCCAGGACGAGCTCCAGATCGCCCCGCGCGGCCGTCGCGTTCGCCAGGTTCATGACGCAGAACAGCGTGTTCGGGTGCTCACGGCCGAACACCTCCCGCATCGAGGCGACGACCCGCGTCAGGAGCTTCTCCCCCTCCAGCGGTGCGCCCGCCCCCGAGAGGTAGGCGCCGAGATTGTTCTGCGCGGCCAGGGTGTACGGATGGTGCTCCCCCGGCACGTTCATGTACTGGTCCACCACCTCCTGCGCGGTGTCCCTCGCCTCGACGGCCTCCCCCGCGGCGAACAGGTCGGACGCCATGTTGAGGTCGCACGCCAGTGACTCGGGGTTGGCCGCGGTGTACTTGGCCCGGTACCTCGCCCGGGTGGCCACCGTCAGCCTCCGCGCATCCTCCAGCTGGCCCGCCCTGCGGAGCGAGACCGCCAGACTCTTGGCGGCGCTGAGCGTGGTGGGGTAGGTCCGGCCGAGGGTGGCCTTGTACGCGTCGTACGTCCGGCTGAGCAGACCGACCGAGTCCTCGTACCGTCCCACCTCACGCAGATCACGTGCCAGCGAGATGGCGGAGGACAGGCTGTACGGATGTTCAGGGCCCAGGACCTCGGACCGCAGGTCGTAGACGTCCTGGTCGATCTCCCTGGCGCGGGCGTACTGCCCGACGCTCCGCAGGTTCAATGCCAGGTTGTTCGCCGCGGCCAGAGTCCGGGGATGCCTGTCGTGGAAGATCTGGCTGAATCCCTCGTGCGCCGCGGTCGCCAGCTCGATCGCCTTGCCGTAGTCACCGAGGAGCCCGAGGTCGATCGCCAGGCTGCTGGTGGTCATGTACGTGTGCGGATGCTCCGGCCCGAGCACCGCTCGCTGCCTGCCCAGGGTCACCTCGTCGAGCTCCTTGGCCTCCACGTACCGGCCGCGGGTGCGCAGGATGTTGGAGAGGTGGAAGCAGAGGTAGAGGTACTGCAGGTCCTGGTTGCCCAGCATCTCCCGCCATGTGTCGCGGAGTTCGTCACCGAGCCGGCCCGCAGTCCGGACGTCTCCCCGCTTCCACAGGTAGCGCACCCGGTCGATCAGCAGCCTGCGGGTCTCCGGATCCTTGCAGTTGCGCGCGTCCGACGGGCCGAGGTGCGGCCAGATCGTGGCGAAGCGCGGCCAGGTCTCCGGGTTGTCGATCGGCTCGTCGTCGTCGGGCCGGGCGCCCGCCAGGATGCGGTGGACGACATGCCTCGCCTCGCGCTGCTCCTCCTCACTGAGCTGGGCCCTGATCACCGCCTGCACCAGACGGTGGACCTGGATGGAGTTCGACACCTGGTCGACCTTGGCCAGGGCGAACCGGCCGATCTCCCGGATCACCCGGCCCAGGACCAGCTTCTCCTGGAGCGAGGCGTCGTACGGCTTCAGAGCCTCGATCATCTCCTTGCTGTAGAGGAGGTTCGCCGAGATCGGCTCGGGCGCGAAGAACGCGCAGAGCTGGAGCAGCCGTACCGCGGCGGGCGAACGCTCCTTGAGGCGTTCGATGGAGATGTTCCAGGTGGCGGCGACGGGCTGCGGATACCCGGCCGGCTGGTTCAGGGCCAGGACCTCCGGGGCCTGCTGGGCCAGCTGCTCCAGATAGGTTTCGATGGGGGTCGCGGTCTCCGCGATCCAGGCCGCCGCCTGTTCGACCGCCAGCGGCAGGTCTCCGACCGCGGTGGCCACCTGGGCGGCGTCCTCGTCGCTCAGCCCCGGCGCACGGCGCTGGAGGTGCTCGATCGACTCCTCCCGCAGGAACACGTCGACGGGCAGCGCGTCACCGTGCTGCGACCAGGACTGGTTCCTCGACGTGACGAGGATGTGACCGGATCCGCCCTGCGGGAAGTACCGGCTGAGGCGTTCCGGATCGTCGGCGTTGTCGAACACCAGCAGCCAGCGTTCCGAGGGCACCCCGCGCCGCAGCAGGTCCACGGCCTCCTGCGAGGCGGCAGCCATGTCGTCCCCGCCCTGGGCACCCAGCCGTACGGCGAGTTCGGCGAGGCTGGCCACGACGTCGTCTATCTGCTCCGACGATATCCACCACACCAGGTCGTAGTCGGCCATGAAGCGGTGTACGTACTCCAGGGCGACCTGTGTCTTGCCGACGCCGCCCAGACCGTACAGGGTCTGTGGCTGCGGCAGTACGACGGCCATGCCGCCGCCGAGCTGGTCGCGCATCCGCTCCAGGACCAGGGAACGGCCGGTGAAGCCGGGGTTGCGGGGCGGCGCGTTCCAGATTCTCGGCACGGTGCCGGGGAAGCGGGGCCCCGGCGACATCCCGTCGCCGAGCTGCACCGGCCGGTCCAGCGCACGCATCAGGGCCGTGGTGGCGTGCACCTCGTCCAGCCGGAACAGGTCGACCGGGTTGCGGTCGATGTACGGCGCGGAAAGCCGGACGTCACTGACCCTGAGCGGCAACAGCTGACGCCGCCCGCCACCGGGATCCTCCGACACCGCGCGCTCCCAGAGGTCCACGGCTCGCTGCGACTTGAGATAGGCACTGGAGAGCAGGACGACGGTGCGGGTCGCGGTCTCGACCCCGTGGTTGGCGTCCACGGGTCCTGGCTCGGCGGAGACGTCACGCGGGACGACCCGGAACCCGGCCCGGGTGAGGACCGATTCGATCCAGTCGGCCCACATGCGGTTCTCCGCCACATAGCTGAGGAAGAGATCGGCGGGCAGAGCCGGCCTCCGCCGGGTGAACGCGTCACGGATGCGCAGCCGGACCTCCTCGCCCACCGGGGGCATGGAGGTGACCTCCTGCTGGGTGACGACCGCGGTGAGACGTTCGAACGCGGACAGGAGTGAGTTGCTGAGTCCGGCCTCGTCACCGAAGGTCGCGAGGGTCTCCTCGTACGCGTAGTAGGGGCGGTACGGGATCTCCACCGCGCCCCAGTAGGCGGTGAGTTCGTCCCCCGAGAGGTCACGTGGCAGCCGGTCGAACTTCAGCCGGGCCAGCGCCCGCCCGGCGTCGGCCTTCTCCTTCTCGCCCTCGTCGATCCGCATGGGGACGGGGAAGATCGAGATGGGTCGGCCGGTGTAGCGCTCGGCGATCTGCCGGGCGACGGAGGCCGCGCCGTCGATCGACTGGTCGCTGAGGGTGAAGCAGTCGACGAGCATGTCCGGGAGGTGGACGGTGCAGATGTCCGCGATGTCACTGAGACCCGTACGGCTGTCGATGAGGACGTAGTCGTAGTTGGCCTTCATGTCGTCCCGCAGGGCGTCGAAGAAGTGGCCGCCGCCCAGCCGGTCGTAGAAGTTGTCCCAGTCGAAGGTGGACACGGTCGCGGAGTACTCGCGGTTCTGACGCCCGGCGGAGACGAAGTCGAGGGTGCCGCCCCTCGGGAACTCCCAGCCGAGCGCCTCGGGGGTGAGCGACACGGCGTGAGGCTGGATGCGGGCGTAGTCGCGGTGCCAGTCGTCCGCCCGTTGTGCGGGGTTGGTCGCAGCCCAGGCGTATTCGGTGATCAGGTCGATCACGCCGGTGGTGGCCCCGAGCGTCGACGGGTCGAGGAAGGGGTGGAAGAACCGGTGGAGCCCCGGCGCTTCCAGGTCCCAGTCGACTGCCAGCACCCGCTTGCCGTTGGCGGCCAAAATCCAGGCGGTGTTGGCCAGGGCCATGGTGCGCCCCGTGCCACCCTTGTACGAGTAGAAAGTGACGACGCGCCCGTCACGACCGGCTGTCATACGTCCTCCGCATCCGTCGCAGGGTCGTGCATGTCGGGTATGAACTGGGTGTTGCCCATGGGCCCCATCAGCCGCGTCCGCTCGCTGTGCCGTCCACCGGCCGGTGGATAGACCGTGGCGTGCCTCAGATACTGCTGGGCAGCCACCTCGACCACTTGGGGCAGGATCTGGCCGAACGCTTCCATACTGGGTACCCCCTTGGCCGCGACACGGCAGAAGGCCCGCCCCTGCTGCATCTTGACCGGCATCGTCTGCTCGAGTTTCTCGGTCAGTTCGGCTTCGGCCGCCCTGCTCTGATGGTCCTCCCTGCACCACGGGACGACCATGGTCACCCAGGGCCTGTTCTCCCGGTCGAAGGCGGCGAGCCGGCGCCTGAGGTCCTCGTCCCGCAGGGCCCAGCGGTCGACCAGGAGGATCTCGGGGGTGCTCGGCGGCTGCTTGCCCTCCCGCTGGCCGGGTTCCTCGTCGAACGACGTGATGACGGCCTGGTAGTTGAGGGAGCGCACGAGCTCTTCGGCGACATAGGCCAGCGGTCTGGCGGCGGCCGGATGGTAAGGGTTCCACTCCTGCGGATTGTCGCCGTAGTACTCGGGGTTACGGCCTTCCGGCAGGTCGTGGCGGGTAGGTGCGGCGATGGTGATCCGCATGGGCCTCGGGGCACCCGCGCCGCTGCCCGGCGCTCCGAAGGCGCTCGGGACGAGGCGGAAGTCGAGGGGTCTGCCCGAACCTATCCGGACGCTGTCGGCGACATGGACGATGCGCTTGGCCAGCTGGTAGACGGCCTGCTCGTAGTCCTGGGCGAACAGCGTGAGTTTGATCAGCCCGTAGAGCCCGTCGCTCACGTACCGGTCCCCGAAGTCCCGGTGGTTGAACTGTAACCGTTCGGCGGGGCCCGGGAGTTGGCTCGGTTGCACCGGCACCCAGAGCGCGGGCACGATCGCCTCCGCCGGCTGGTTCGACCGGGCCCGGTGGTGAATGGCGCGCTGCTCGAACGCGTACCACTCCTTGCCGCACATCTCGCTGGCGAAGTAGCGCGGTGAGAAGAGCGGGACGAAGACCCGGCAGTTGGCCAGGACATTGCCCAGCCGTTCGGACCAGCCCTCGCCGGAGCGTATCTCCCGGTCCATGAATCCGGCCGGTGATCCGGCCGGGAGATTGGTCATGGCCATCACATGACCGCAGAGATCTTGGAAAAGCCGTTCGACCCACATGTCTGGGTCCGATCCACCGCCGTACCCCGGTGTATGCGCGTAGCTCAGAAAAAAGTACGGCCGATGGTCCGCTCGCTGTTGCGTCATGCGTGCACACGACCCCCGTCCTGTGTGAGCACCCGCATCCCAGGACTGTGGAGAGGGTGCGAGCGAATTCATCATTCCGGAGCGGACTGTGCTCCACCCCCACGGCGTTCGGTCAATCAACGCCGCTTTTCAGTCATCCATACCCAGGAATCATCGAACAGGTTCGTGATCCACGGCATTCACAGGGATGTTCATCCCACTTGTCCCATGTACACCTCTCGCCTCGTCACGGAGCGACCTCAGCAGCCGCATTCCTCCGACCGTGGGTTCGGCCGCCCCGTCCATCATGTCGAGTGCCTCGGGCACTCCGTCCATGAATCCGGGAACGAGTACGGAAAGTCCCACGCGTTCGTACGTGCCGGCCAGAAGCCCGGAAAAGGGGACCTTCACATTCCGCTCCCAGGGCAGCCGGTATTCCCAGGCTCCGTCCAGCGCGTAGAGATCCATGACGTCCAGGAGCGCCCGGAGCCCGGCCCGTCGCAGACCGCGCAGCAGCCCGAGGGCGAGCTCTCGGGTGTCCTCCGCCCACACGAGTCCGACGGCCCCGTGACCGTGCGGCCGCTTCGTGTTGTGACCGGCGACGAGTGGGGTCAACGTGGTCAGGCTCTCCGCGACGTCCACCGTCCGGTGCGGCGCGGCCCGTTCCAGCAGCTCCCACGCACGGCCGACTCCCCCGGCCCACGCCTCCGCGTCCGCCCGGCTCAGGCGGGGTGCGGCAGGAGCGTCGAAGCAGTCTCTGTACGGGTCCAGGTCGTCTAGGGCGAAGGAGGGAGCCCTCCCCGCCGCGAAGTGCCGCACCGGGAGCCAGCCGGAGCCCTCCGTCCCGCTCGCGACGACCCGTTCACCGCCGCCCTCACACCGGACCGCGAACCCCTCGCCGAAAGCTCGCACGAGGACCCGCCCCGTCCCGCCCGGCTCGGCTACCCGTAGCTCGCCGAGGGTGGGAAGGAAGAGCCTGCCGTCCCGGTAGTCACACGGCACCTCCAGGCCGAGGCCGGACCGTACCGCGGCAGCCGCGACGTACGACGGCAGTCGCAGCGCCTGGCCGACGGCTTCGGGCCGCTCGGCGTGCAGCCCTTCCAGGACGTCCAGCAGCCAGGTACGCGTATAGGGGTGCGCCACGACCAGGTCGAGCCCCGCGGCGCCCTCGCCGGAGGACTCCAGAACGCCCGCGAGCCCCCAGGCTTCGTCCCACCGGGCTCCACCACGGCCGTCCAGCGCCTCGTGGAGGCCGGCGAGGAGCGTGCGGGACAAGTCATGCTGCTCGGCGGCCAGTTCACGCCGGTCGGACAGGGCCAGGGGCACCGCGGCCGCGGTCGTGCGTTCCTGGACGCCCCGCACCAGCGCCTCCAGGTCGGCGCAGTAGACCGACGGGTTGTCGAAGTCGTTCGCCGAGCTGTACCGGTGGGTGTAGAGCCCGCCGCCGCAGGAGCGTACGACGGGGCACCGACGGCACGCGTCGCTGACGCCTGCCAGGCCGAGCTGCCGCGCCCGGACCCCGGGGTGGGCGGCGACGTCGTCGAAGGAGTGCGAGAACACGTCGAACCCGGTGGCCGCGGCACCCTCGTAGGCGCTCTTGAGGGAGTCGACCTGCTCCAGCTGACCGTCCGTCTCGACGACCACCAGGTCCGTGGGCGCGAGCCCCAGGGACTCGGTGAGACTGGGACCACCGCTCAGCGTGGAGAGCACCGAGGAGAACAGGCGCACCGGCACCGGACTCCCCTCCTCCTGCCAGCGGTCGAAGACCGCGAGGAGCCACTCGGCGTAGGCCGTGGGTGATCCGTCCGGACGGGGAGGCGGCTCGTCCCATGTGGCGTGCGGGAGGAGGAAGTCGATGAGCGGAGGATCGAGGGCCACCAGGGCGTCCAGCACCGCGTGCGGGTCGTTCTCGATGTCGACGGTGCACAGGAGCCCGAGGTTGAGATGGCGGTAGCGGTCCTGCCGGAGGAGCTCGACCGCCTTGAGCACCAGGGGGTGGCTGCTGCGTCCGTCGGCGAATCGCCGGTGCCGGTCGTTGGCCGCACGGTCACCGTCGAGGGAGATGCCCACCTTGACGTCGAACTCGTCGAAGAGGTCCAGATACCGGGGGCTGAGCTGAAGGCCGTTGGTGTGGATCCTGAGGTCCAGCTCGGCGACTCCCGCCAGGGCGGACCCGAACTCCTCGCAGACGCGCCGCAGTCGGGCGGGGCCTGCGAGCAAAGGCTCCCCTCCGTGCAGGATCACTGACACGGAGGGCAGTGCGTGTGTCTTCGCGTGCTCAGCGAGGCGCTGCGCCGTTCTGGAGATCACGTGATCAGAAATAGTCTTGGGCCGGGTTCTCCAGCTCTGATCAGCATGTTCGTAGACATAGCAATGATCGCAGGCTAGGTCACACCTGCTGTGAACCTTCAGAACGATTTCGCGGAACGGGACCGCGGGGCCTGTCATTCCACCACTCTAGTCCAGCCGCGCCGCGAATCCGGACGACGGGCCACAGTAGCCGATCGGCCGAACGGGTGGAATTATCGAAGCTTTACGGCAGCGGCGGTCCTGCTGTTCTTACAGCGAGGAGTTGAATGTCGAGATCTGTGTCGGACGGCCGCCTGCCGTCGCGAGCACCCGGCCCATCTTCTCTGCTGCTGCACTGCCGGATGCGTCGATCTTCGCAAGCGGCACACGACGCTTCGCGACAGCGAAGCTCGGGGTGGATTCGTAGGTCTTCACGGCCGTCCTTGATGGGCTCGTTCCGGACACGGAAACAGCACCGGCACCTGCACCATTGCAGTGTCCGGCGGCACGACTTTACTCTCATGGCCCCGGTGTGCAACTCGACTCGTACAGCCGTAACCCGAGTGATTTACGGGACTACTCCAAATGGGGCCCAACCCATTCACACACCGCCCGGGGCGACCACTACATCGAATACAGGGGTGATCATGACGGCGATTCCAGGACCGCTGCAGAGCATGGTCTTCAGGAGCGCTGATCTGCCCGCACTCTTCCACCACACCGACGCCGTGGCCGTCGCGCGCCAGCGTGAGGCGGTCAACACCACCCGCGGCCAGCTCGTCCTGCTCGTCCTGGGCACCGTGCCCGCCGCCCTGCCGTGGCACGCCGACATCGGATCCGGCATCCAACTCCTGGATGGTATCGCGGTGTTGGCGTATCTCGGTGTCCTGATCACGACCTACCTCGGCTCCCGGCGCAAAGCAAAGTCGCACTGGCAACTGAACCGCTCCGCAGCGGAGTTCATCAAGTCCAACTGCTGGCGCTACGCCGTCCACGGCTCCCCCTTCGACTCCTCCGTCCAGCACCCCGAGGCGGTGTTCGCCAGCCGGCTGGAGGAAGGGCTCCAGGAGTTGCGCAAGGTGGGGTGGGACGACCCGAGGGAGGAGATGGCGGACTCGGGCGGCGGTCTCATCACCGCGTCCATGCGGGAGTTGCGGGACAAGGCGTTCACCGTACGCAAGGAGACGTACATCCGGGACCGGCTGATCGAGCAGCGGCGCTGGTACCGCAGGCGCAGGCTGGTGTCGCGGCGCGGGGCGCTCGTCTGGTCCAGCACCATCGCCGCGCTGACGCTCCCGGCGCTGGTCCTCGCCGTGCTGCAGACCTTCGGCGGCGCCGGGTCGTTCGCGCTCACCGGGACGTTCTCCGCCGCTGCCGCCGCCTGTCTCGCCTGGAACGAGATGCGCCGTCACCATCCGCTGGTGACCGCACACTCCCTGGTCGAGGACGACCTGGAGAACATGCAGGCCGCGATGGAGACCACCCTCACCGAACGGCAGTGGGCGGCCGCCGTCTTCGAGACCGAGCGGATCGTCTCGCCCGAGCACACGGACTGGCTGGTCAGGCACCGGATGTGAGGGTGTGGGCTCAGCCGCGCTCCACGCCGTCGCGCCAGATGACGGTGACCGGCCGGCCGAGGCTCCGGGCGTACGTCACGATGTCGCCGGTGCCTCCGAGGCCCCGCGCGGGCAGACCGTCCCAGACCGCGATCAGCCGGTCGCAGTGGTCGGCGATCCAGGCGCCCGCCGCGTAGTAGGCCTCGTCGGTGGAGTGCGGGAAGTCCAGCCGGACCTCGCGTGCGGCGCGGGCCTTGAGCGTCCGGTAGCGCGCGAGGTCCGCCTCGTCGGCGAAGCCCTCCTCGTAGTCCCCGCTGGGGATGACCACGGTGAGCTCCGCGCCCTGGGCCAGGGCCAGGTCGGCGAAGAGCTGGTCCGCCCCGACCGCCAGGCTGGAGAGCGCCTCCAGGGAGCCCTCATGTCCGCACAGCGCCGCCCTCAGCCCCTCCAGCACATGCTCCTGGACCTCTTGGGGGATGGAACGGTGACCGGTCACTCCGATGCGTTTCACGGACTGGAACCCCCTGGTGTCTGCGGGGGCTCCCGGAGGGCATCCCTCCGGACCGCACAGCGTCCGCCCCCCGTGGTACCTCTGCGACCGACCGTCCCCACATCCTCTCAAGAGCCGCGGGCCGAAAGGGAGCCCCCGCCTCGGATCGGCGGGGGCTCACAGGAGTGCGGCGGTGCCCGGCCGGATCAGAACACGCTGACGCCGTACGCGCTGAGTGCTTCGGTGACGGGCTGGAAGAAGGTCGTCCCGCCGGAGGCGCAGTCGCCACTGCCGCCGGAGGTGAGACCGATCGCCCGGGTCCCCGAGTGGAGGGGGCCGCCGGAGTCGCCGGGTTCGGCGCACACATTGGTGCGGATCATGCCGCGGACGATGTCGCCGCCGCCGTAGTTGACCGTGGCGTTCAGGCCGGTGACGGTGCCGCGGTGGGTGCCGGTGGTGGAGCCGCGCCGGGTGACGGACATACCGATGGTGGCGTCGGCCGCGCTGGTGATGTCCTGGCTGCCGACGGTGCCGGACTTGGGGACCGAGGTGTTGGTGTAGCGGACGATGCCGTAGTCGTCGGTCGGGAAGCTCGATCCCGTGGTCGTGCCCAGGGCCGTGGTGCGGGCCGAGTCCGACCACCAGGTCCCGGCACCTTCGGTGCAGTGACCTGCCGTCAGGAAGTAGTAGGTGCTGCCGCTGCGCACGTTGAAGCCGAGGGAGCAGCGCCAGCTGGACGCGTGGACCGCGTCGCCGCCCGAGATCAGCTTGCTGAACTTCCCGGGGGTGTGTTCGATGCGAAGGGCTCCCACGTTGGTGCCGGCGGACTCCTTGATCCGGTTGATCTCCGTCTGCGAGACGGTGCTGTCCACGGTGACGAGGACCCGTCCGGTAGCCGGGTCGACGTTCCAGGCGGTGCCCGCGATGTCGGCGTCGAGCACGGCCTCCCCGGCCGCTCTGAGCTGATCGGCGCCGTATGTTCCGGCCTGGTCGGCGCTGGCCGCCGGGACGGCGAACGCGGCCACGGCGACGAGGCCGGCGGAGACGGCCGTGATCCGGGTGTGTCTCGCGGTGCTGCCGCTGCGGGGGTTGGTGCGCTTGATCCTCACTTTTCATTCCTCCCGAGGGGAGTCGGGGGCCCGCCTGTGGGGTGGCCGGGCCCGTGAGGCGCGGTCACGAAGCACGACAGTGTCCCGAAAAGCGTTCGAATTCCGGAAGTGTCGTACTCGTGACGAGCGCTGCTCGGGAGTATCAGGGGCCGTCAGGAAGCGCCGCAAGGGTGCCTTTTCGGACGTGGACCCGGACAAGCACGGGCACGGCGAGGCGGCCCCGGGCAGCCCTGCGGCCGGCGGGGCCGCCTCCGCCTCGCGTCCGGAAAGGGCACTTCAGCCGTCGATACGGTTCCGCTCCCCCGCCGGAACCGCCACCGTGAGGGTGTTGCCCGGTGGCGGAAAGGGGCAGATGAAGTGGTCGGCGAAGGCGCACGGCGGCAGCAGCGCGCGGTTGAAGTCGACGCGCACCCGGCCGGACGCGTCGGGCGCCGGAGGCCTCAGGAAGCGGAAGCGGTAGCTGCCGTTCCCGCTGGTGGTGTCGGCGAAGACGGCCCAGAGCGAACCGTCGGGCTCGACCGCCACCTGGAGGGTGTGCTCGGCGCCGTCCAGCGTGAAGGCGACCTCCCCCGCGAGCCCCAGCCCCCGCCGCCGCCCGTCGGCGTTCTCGACGCGGACGGTCCGGTCGGAGTCGTACGGCCGGAAGGCGCCGTCCAGCGACCACTTCGGGTCGTACGGGGTGGCGTCGATGCTCCGGAAGGCGTGTCTGGCCGGGGACTGGGGGTCGAAGTCCCTTACGGCCCAGAGGCCTTCGCGGCTCAGCACGACCAGGCGGCGCTCGCCCTGCGCCACCCGGGAGGTGTCGATGGGCCCCCGGTCGGCGCCGAGGCGGATCTCGCCCGAGAACGGCTCCGTGTCGACGGTCAGCCCGTCCTCGGGGGTGGCGGTGAGCACCACCCCTCCGCCCTCCTCGCGCCACTGACCGGGCACGGCCGGAATTCGACCCTCCGGGTGGTCGGCGAGCCAGTGGGTGCCGGTGAGGGAGAGCGGGCCGTGCGGCGCGGCCACGGCGACGATGCGCCGCTCGTGCCAGCGCTGCCAGGCGTGGAACTCCTCGCTGTCCTGCTGTGCGTCCGTGCTCATGCGGTCAACTTTTCCATACGGGCCGGGCCAGGCCGAGGTGCGACCTCAGCGTGGAGCCGGTGTATTCGGTGCGGAAGGCCCCGCGCTCCTGGAGGAGCGGGACGACCCGGTCGACGAAACCGTCGAGGCCGCCCGGGGTGAGATGCGGTACGAGGATGAAGCCGTCGGCCGCGTCCGTGGAGACGAACGTCTCCAGTTCGGCGGCGACCGTCGCGGGGGAACCGACGGGGCCGCCTCCTTCGAGGCGTTCGTGGAGGAGAACAAGCACCTGCGATCTCTCCGCCCGAGATCAGGTGAGTCCGCCGGCCGGCTGACTTCTCGTCAGCAGTCGCACCCGCAGCCGTCGCAGCAGTTGCCGCACTTGTCACAGCAGCTGCAGCACTCGCAGCAGCCCTCGCACCAGTCACCGCAGCTGTTGTTACGACAGAGCCCTTCGCGCTCCTGACCGCTCCACGGGTCGTGGAAGCTGCCGGCACAGCACATCTGGCAGGTGCAGGCGAGCCCCGCCCAGACCAGGCAGCCGGCTATGAGGCCACGCCGGTTGCGGGGCGGCTCGGGCGGGAGCGGCGGGCCCGGAGGGCCGGACGGGCCTCCCGGGGTCGGGGCGTACGGATTGCCGGGTACCGGGCCGTAGGCGCCCGAGGGCTGCCCGCCGGCCTGGTGCTCGCACGTCCCGGGGCCGAAGGCCCTGTCCACCGAGCGCCGCAGCTCGTGCACCAGCAGCATGTGCGCCAGCGTGCCGTGGGTGAATTCCGCGTCCCTCATCGCCAGGCGCACGCCGTGGAGCGCGTCGTCGCAGAGGCGGCGGGCCTCGGTGAGCGGTGTACCGGTCGCGGTGAGCGGGTTCCAGGCACCCGACGCGGCGTCAGCTTCGCGGTCCTCGACGGCGTCCAGCAGATGGGCGAGCCGTCCGAAGAGCCGCCCCGCCTCGGCGAGCGGCTCCGCGTTCTGCGGCTTGCCCGCGAGGACGGCGGTGTGTGCGAAGGCCGCGGCCGTCGCCGTCTCGGTGGGCTCGGTCACGGTCAGCAGCGGGGTGCCGGGGCCGGCGAGGGACTCGATGCCGGTCTGCCGGTCGACCGCGTCGACCAGGACCGCGGTGTCGAAGCCGAGCTCGGCGCCGGTGCGCGCGCCCGCCCTGTCCCAGCCCGCCGCGACCCGGCGTGCGGCGGCGGCCACCGGGCGCCGCTTCAACAGCCCGTCCCGGTCGGCCACATGGTCGCGCACCTTCGCGGACGCCAGCACGAGCGACACGGCGGCGGCGAGCCTGGCCCCCTCCCCGCGGGCGACCGGAGCCGTCCGCATGGAGCGCAGAGGGCAGGGACCCGCGGTGCGCCGCTGCCCGGCGGAGCGCTCGGACTGAGCCTCCGTCAGGACCGAGACGATCAGGCCGTCGTAGTTCGTGACGACCCGGGCGAACTGCCCGTGGTCCGCGCGAAGAGCGAGACAGAGCCCGCAGAGATGGGCCATCCACTCGGTCTTGAGCCCCTCGGACAGCCGATGGGTACATGGCCTCACGATTCCGAACACGACGATCCCCCGGGAGCCGTTCACCTGACGAGCCGCGCTCGTGCGCCTGCGCGGGGTGCATCGTATCGAGCCGTGCGTTCACCCGTACGCCCCCCATCTCACCCGTACGGACGGGTGCATCATATTTTCCTTCCGCAAGCCCCCCTATGCGGTATGAACCCTGACGAATCGCCACATCTTCTGCACCAGTAGCGTCACGAATCGCCTGCACGGCGACTATCCCCTTGGCGCTGTATCCGCATCATGGACGACCATGGGGATAGGAAAGAGACAGGGAACCAACGAACCGCGGTGAGAGGAGGCGTCCATGGGATCGGTGCGCAAGGCGAGCGCCTGGCTGGGCCTCGTGGAGGACAACGACGAGCGGTACTACGACGACGAGTACTCCGAAGATGCTGAGACCGGCACGCATCAGCCCTGGGTGACCGACCCGCGCGTGCGGGTCGCCTCCGAGAAGGCCGAGGACAAGGGCCGCCGGATCGCCACCGTCACCCCGGACAGCTTCCGGGACGCGCGCGCCATCGGCGAGCTCTTCCGGGACGGTGTGCCGGTGATCGTCAACCTCACCGCGATGGACCCCGGCGACGCCAAGCGCGTCGTGGACTTCGCCGCGGGACTGATCTTCGGCCTGCACGGTTCGATCGACCGCGTGGCGACCCGGGTCTTCCTGCTGTCACCCGCCCACACCCAGGTGGTCAACGGGGAAGCCGCCGGACGGCCCGCCGACGGCTTCTTCAACCAGAGCTGAGCAGGGCGCTCGCCGGAGAGCCCTACCGGAAAGCGTCCAGGCCGGTGAGCGCCTTGCCCAGCACCAGCTGGTGCATCTCCACGGTGCCCTCGTAGGTGAGCACCGACTCCAGGTTCGTCGCGTGCCGCATCACGGGGTATTCGAGCGAGATCCCGTTGGCACCGAGGATCGTGCGCGAGGTACGGCAGATCTCGATCGCCTCCCGCACGTTGTTGAGCTTCCCGAAGCTGACCTGCTCGGGGCGGATCCGGCCGGCGTCCATCCGGCGGCCCAGGTGGTGGGCGAGCAGGATGCCCTTGTGGAGCTCCAGGGCCATGTCCGCCAGCTTGGCCTGGGTGAGCTGGAACCCGCCGATGGGCCTGCCGAACTGCTCACGGGACTTCGCGTAGTCGAGTGCCGCCTCGAAACTGGCGCGCGCCGCGCCCATGGCGCCCCAGACGATGCCGTAGCGGGCGTGGCTGAGGCAGCTGAGCGGGCCGCGCAGCCCGGTGGCTCCGGGCAGGACCGCGTCGGCGGGCAGCCGCACGCCGTCCAGCACCAGCTCGCTGGTGACCGAGGCGCGCAGCGACCACTTGTGCCTGATCTCGGGTGCGGAGAAGCCGGGGCTGTCCGTCGGCACGACGAAGCCGCGGATCCCGGAGCCGCCACCCGCCTGGTCGGTCTGCGCCCATACGACGGCGACCCCGGCGACCGATCCGTTGGTGATCCACATCTTGCGGCCGGTGAGGACCCAGTCCTCGCCGTCCCGCTCCGCGTAGGTCCGCATCCCCGCGGGATCGGAGCCGTGGTCCGGTTCGGTGAGGCCGAAGCACCCGATCGTCTCACCGGCCGCCATGCCGGGCAGCCACCGCTGCTTCTGCTCCTCCGAGCCGAAGCGGTGGATCGCGTACATGGCGAGCGAACCCTGGACGGAGACCAGGGAGCGGATGCCTGAGTCGGCGGCCTCCAGCTCCAGACAGGCCAGGCCGTACTGGACGGCGCTCGCCCCGGCGCAGCCGTACCCCTGCAGGGACATGCCCAGCGCGCCGAGCGAGCCCAGCTCGCGGGCCAGCTCGCGGATGCCCGGGAGCTCGCCGTTCTCGTACCACTCGGCGATGTGCGGGAGGACCCGGTCGGCGGCCCAGGTGCGCACGGTGTCGCGGATCGCCAGGTCCTCGGGGTCGAGGAGGTCGTCGATGCCGAGCGGGTCACCCGGATCGAACGGCGGGGCCTTCATCGGCACGGACGGCTTCGCGGACTCGGTGGTGGACATCAGTGCCTCCGGCGGCTCGCACGGTACAGAAACACGCCACGGTACTAAAACTAGCAGTGGTAGTTACGGCGCCGTGCCGACGTTACGGCTCAGCGTGCCGATCGTCCAGAGCCCGATGCCTCGGCGGGTTCACGCCGGGAGGGGAGGGGGACCCGGCGCGCGGGGGCGTCGGACGCCGCGAGCGGACGGTGCTCGCCACGCGGTGCGGACCCGGCCGTTCCGGGACCGGTGGCCTGCTCCGGGAGGGCGGCGTCCCGCTCCCGGCAGGCATCCTTCACCGGCGGGCAGTCCATGGCGCGTGGCAGACGCAACGCCGCCAGCGCACCGAGCAGCAGGAGACCCGCGCTGACCAGCAGGGTGATGTGGAGGCCGTCGACGAAGGCGTGCCGGGCCGTGTTCCTCAGCAGGTCGCCCATGGGGCCGCCCAGCCGGCCGGCCACCTGGTAGGCCTCGCCCAGCGAGTGCGAGGCCGCCGACCCGGCGGCGGCCGGCACACCCTCCTCGTGGAGCCGGGAGAGCCCGGGGGCGTAGGCCGCGTTCATGACACTGCCGAGCAGGGCGATGCCCATGCCCGCACCCAGCTGGTAGGAAGTCTCGCCGATCGCGGCCGCGCCGCCGGCCCGTTCGGCGGGGACCTCGCTCAGCATCGACTCGTACGCCCCGAACAGCGTGGACTGCAGCCCGAAACCCAGCAGCACGAAGCCGGCGGTCAGCAGCACGGGCCGGTCGTGCTGGCCCATCAGGGTCAGCAGGAGCACCGAGGCCGCCGTGAGCACGAAGCCCCAGCCGACCATCCTTCGCGGACCGACACGGCTCAGGGTGTACGAGCCCGTGGCCCCCGCCGCCATCGCGGCGAAGGTCAGCGGCAGCAGCCGCAGACCGGTCTCCAGCGGACTCAGGTCCAGCACCAGCTGGAGGTACTGGACCGCGATCAGCTCCAGGCCGACCAGGGCCAGCATGGCGAGCACGATGCAGCCGACCGCGGTGGTGAAGGCGGGCCGGGAGAACATCGCGATGTCGATCAGCGGGTGCGTACGCCGCTTCTGCCTGCGTACGAAGAGGACGAGCAGGGCGGCTCCCGCGCACAGCGGGACCAGGGCGGCGGGGTGCAGCAACCCTTCGCCGCCGCCGATCCGCTTGATCCCGAGGACCGCTCCGAGCACGCCGGCCGCGGCCGTCATCGCGCCGAGCACGTCCCACGGGCCGTCGGCCACGCCGCGGGACTCGGGCAGCAGCCAGCGGCCGACCGGGAGGATCACCATCATGAGCGGGATGTTGATCAGGAAGACGGAGCCCCACCAGTAGTGCTCCACGAGGAAGCCGCCGATGACCGGCCCGGTCGCGGCTCCGACGGCGGCGACCGCGGTCCACACCCCGATGGCCAGGGCTCGCTCGCGGCGGTCGGGAAAGACCTGGCGGAGTATCGACAGCGTGGCCGGCATGATCATCGCGCCGCCCACGCCGAGCAGGGCGCGTGCGGCGATCAGCACACCGGGCGAATCGGCTGTGGCGGCGAGCGCGGAGGCGACGCCGAAGAGCGCGTAACCGAAGAGGAGGACACGCCGTCTGCCGATCCGGTCGCCGAGCGTGCCGAAGAGGATCAGCAGCGAGGCACAGACCAGCGGGTAGGCGTCCACGATCCACAGCAGGCCGGTGGCGCTGGGCCGCAGGTCCTCGGTGACGGCGGGGACGGCGACGTGCAGCACGGTCGCGTCGAGCGCGACGAGCAGGAGACTGAGGCAGAGGACGACCAGGACGACCCAGCGGTTGGCACCGTCGGCTGCCGCGCGCAGCCTGCTCACGGCCGTGGACGTCCCAGTCATGTACGTACCTCCCACAATGAGTCCCTCGCGCTCGGCAGACCTGCTGGGGCCGGCTCACGGCGTCCCCCGGGCCCGGCATCGACGGGCGAGTGAGCCGTCAGCGTACGCGAGTTCCAGGTGGTCACGCGTGGTGCAGCTCATACGTTCGCCGGCCACCGGGTGTGGCGTACGCCACTCCGCACCCCCGCGAGAGGGGCCGCCCGGCCGGTCGCACCGGTCCCCCGGCGGCGTGTCGGTGCGCCGGACGGTGGCCCTCCGAATGGCACCCCGGCTCCCCGGCGTGGTCACGCTGCGCCATTCCATCGACACCCAAACATTTCTACGAATAGCGCGGGAAACTAATAGGCGACGGGCCGGAACCCATTCCCCGGCACGCCGGGAATAGATACCTGTCTGAGACAAAGTCCACATCACATCGTCATCACAAAGACGCGGGATCGGCCGGATCACACACTCACTCGCTGTAACGTCCATTGTGTGCGTACCGACATCTTTGCCCGTCTGGACCGGGAGCCGGAACCGCCGAAGATAGAGACCCCGCGGATGAGTCCTCACCGCATCGCTCTCTTCGGCGGGACTTTGGCGTTCTATCTCGCCATCGTCGTCGCGGTGCTGGTCTCGTCCTGGCTGGTGGCCCTCGACTGGAAGGTCATGCTGTTCCGGCCGTACCAGCAGTGGCCGGAGCTCCACGCCTTCCTCGACTACTACGTCGTGCTCGGCCAGCGTGGCCCCACGGCCGTGATGGTCGCCGCCTGGCTCGGCTGGCGCTCCTGGCGCCAGCACACGCTGCGCCCACTGCTCACGCTGGGTGCGTCCCTGCTGCTGCTCAACCTGTCGGTGGGCGCGGTCAAGCTCGGTCTGGGGCGGCTCGGCCCGCACTACGCCACCCAGATCGGCTCGGCGGAGCTCTTCGCCGGCGGCGATATATTTCCTTCGGGCCACACCGCCAACGCCGTCGTGACCTGGGGAATCCTTGCTTACCTGGCCACCACGCCGCGAGCCAGGCGCTATCTGTCGGCCGTGTCGGCCTTCGTCTCGCTGGGCGTGGGGCTCACCACGGTCTACATCGGCACCCACTGGCTCAGCGACGTCCTGCTGGGCTGGGCCGCCGGCCTGCTGATCCTGCTCGCCCTGCCGTGGTTCGAGCCGCTGATCACGAGGGCCGAGGTCCTGATCCTCGCGGTGCGCGAGCAGTGGCGGAACCGCCGCAGGCGGCTCCGCAAGCCCGTACCGCCTTCTCCCGTGACCCCGGAGCCGGTGCTGCTGCCGCAGGCGCTGGGCGGTGGAGCGGCCGCCGAGGGGGAACAGGAAGCCGCGAGCAAGGCCGCGGCGCCAGGGGCGCCGGGGACCGCGGGCGCGGGACACCCGGGGACCCCCGCCAGGGCCCGGGCGCATCCGGCACACCCCGCACGTCCGGACCGGACACCGCCGGCTCCGGCCGGCTCCCGCCGCCCGCCCCACGCGGACCGCTCGCCGAGGAACAGCGCGGGGCAGTCCCGCCCGGTGGCGGGTGGCCCGGTCGCTCCCTGACCTGCGGAAACGTGAGCGCTGCCGACGCCCACGCAGAGCGAAGGCCCCGACTCCGGTCGGGGCCTTCGCTCGTGCGGGCCGGGGTCAGCCGACCCAGCAGCGGGTCACGGTCGAGGCGTCCACCTCGAAGTTGATGCGCCCGCCACGGAACTCCATGGTGATGACGGTGCCCGGCGCAAGAGCCCGGACCGTGCTCCAGCCACGCGCTCTGGCCTGCCGTTCGGCGGCCTCCGCGTCGAGGCCGACGTACGTCTCGGGGGTGTCGTCCGGCTGGGCGGGAGGGGTCGGTACAGATGCCATACCTCTCACCGTAGGCCGCCCGGCGACGCGGCGGAAGCGGTGGCGGTCACGGGTCCCGATGCATCTCCGTGTCCCCCGGCGGTCACGCTTGTGTCACAGGATCCCCACGCGTGTTTACCCGGGACGACTTCACCCGAACGGCAGCCGGACCCCACTCGGACTGAATTACGAGACATCCGGGAAATGCAGCCGAGAGAGCCCCCGGGAGGAAATTGAGGAGGGGGAGGGTACCGCGCGTGTTCTTATTCCGGAGACTCCAGAAAGAAGAATATGCGGGCAGGCCACCTCGAATTCACCCCTCCTTATGCATCCCTTACCTTTTGGGCCACCGCCCGGCGCGCCGGCTCAGGCCCCCTTGCGGATCACCGCCGCGGCCTTGTAACGCAGCGCGTACGCCCCGTCCAGCACGCCGCCCCTGGACCGGTGGTAGGCACTGCGCAGGACGCTCTGTGACCGTGTCCCGCCGCCCTGTGCGGCCAGCTCGGCGAAGAGCCTCTCGTGCCGCTCGGCGATCGGTGCGGGGTCGAACCGCGCGGCCGAGGCCCGTGCGGCCCGGCCCATGCGGTGCCGCAGGGCGTCGTCGTCGATCAGGCCGAGCAGGGCCTCTGCGAACGCGTGGGTGTCCCCCGGCGGAACCAGCCGCCCGTCCGTGCCGTCGTCGATGATCTCGGCCGGCCCGTGGGGGCAGTCAGTCGCCACGACCGGCACTCCGCACCTCATCGCCTCCACGATGGTCATGCCGAACGACTCCCGCTCGGAGGTGACGGCGGCGATGGAGCTCTTGGGCCACTCCTCCTCCATCGGATCGGCCGAACCCATGAGGAGAACCCGCTCCCGCAGTCCGAGCTCGTCCACGAGCCCGCGCAGGGGCTTCTGCTCGTTGCCGGACGCGTCCCCGGCTCCGTAGATCCGCAGGCGCCACTCCGGGCGTACCGCCGCGATCTCGGCGAAGGCCCGGATCAGCACGTCGTAGCGCTTGACCCGGTGCAGCCGGCCCGCCGCCACGATCGACTTGGCGTCGCAGTCCGCGGGCGCGCCGGCGGGCTCGGGCACGCTGTTCGGGATCGCCTCGATCCGCACGCCGGGCAGCCGGAGACCGGTGCGGTAGTCCCGGGCATCGGCCTCGGTGACGGTGGTGACCGCGTCGAGCTGCTGGTACCGGTGGCTTATCTCCCGGCGCAGGCGGTAGCCGTGGCTCTCCAGGGTGAGGTGCTCCTGGCCGACCCGTGCCGGGCCGCGCCGCGCCTGCCGGCTGATGTGGACGTTGAGGCCGGGGCGTGTACCGACGACGACATCGGCTTCCAGGGCGCCCAGATGAGCCGCGATACGGCTGTCGGTGAGTCTGCTGTACTGCCGGTGCCTGGTGTCGCCACGAGGGAAGACCGACGCGGGCCTGGCGTGCTCCTCGGCCTCCCCGTCGTACCCCGGGCTCGACTTGCGCAGATCGACGAGGTGGCTCATCCGCACCCCCTCGGGTGCGCCGAGCTTGGGCTCGTCGCGGTGCCGGAAGACGGAGACGATCTCGACGTCGTGCTGTTCCGCCAGGGTCCTGGCGAGCGTGAAGGTGGTACGGATCGTTCCCCCGATGCCGTACGCGTTGTGAAGCAGAAATGAAATGTGCATTACGGAGTCGTTTCCCCTGTTCGACTGGTCTGCAACGGACCCTACGTGGCGTCAGGTCACGACACAGCATTCGCACAGGAGTCGCACAAGGCCGTGACGTTTCGAACGAAGGCGCGTGCATCAGGGGCCGTTGCACGGAAGGTTGGGCTCCGGTTCGTCCGCGCGCTCCTCCGGTTCATCGGCCTGCCGGCTCCGGCGCTTGACCGGTCTCTTAATCTCCCGATTCGCGCGTGACCCCGGCCCCGGGTCTTCCGTTGTCTTCCATGAGCCGGGAACCGCCCGGCCCACGCACCGAGTTCGAGGAGCCACCCGTGCCGCGCATGCTCGACGTAAGCGAGGACGTACGCGCCGAGATCGGCGATGCCGAAGCCGACCGGCTGCTCGTCGGCGACAGTGCACCAGGCAGTTACGACTGCACCTCGTGCCGCACCCCCGGCGACTCCGACCAGGAGCGCACCAGCACGGTGCTGTTCGTGGGCGACGAGACCGCCGTGCTCGCCTTCGCCCACGCGACCTGCATCCCCTCGCAGGTCGTCCAGGTCGCGGAGGACCAGCTCCAGGGCGCCGTGCGGTCCATCACCGGCAGCGAGCAGAAGAATCCGGAGGGCCTCATGCCCGAACAGGCCGTCCTCGGCATCACCAGCGGTCTCGTCCTGATCGAGGACGACCTCCGCCCCGCCCTCGTCGTCGAACCGACCGGGCCGATCGCCCGGCCCGGCACGGACGGCAGCGGCGGCGATCAGTTCCTCCAGCTCCTGCTGGAACAGGGCTTCCAGCCGACGCCCCATCTCAACCGGCTGCCCGGCGTCCTCGCCGGCTGGTCCGTCCTCCTCGCCATGGGCCAGCTGCACGCGGTGCTCCAGCCCGGCGCCGGCGGCGGCAACCCCGTCGCCTGGTGGCAGGCGCACCAGCCGCTCCAGGTCACCGAGGGCTGGCGCACGGCGGCCAACAAGGCGCAGAGCGTCCTGGTGTTCGCCGCTCCGGCCGGTTCCATCGGGCAGCAGCCGCGCGAGGACCTGCTCCGCGACGCGCTGGACAAGGCCGCGGTCAACGGCCTCCTGGTCGCCGCGACGATGCCGCTCGCCGGGACCTGACCGTGTCCCCGCTGCCCTTCCCCTCCCGCCGAACAGCGTTTTCTCCGTCAGGCCCGCATCCGACGGGCGGTGAGGTCGTTGGCACCTACGTGCACTCATACGACCCTCCTCGCCAGCAGCAGACCCCGATTCCGGCCATGCGCCCGTCGCAGGACCCCTCGGGCGGCAAGTCCCCCACCCCGATCTACGACGCGCTGTACTCCGAGTACAGGCGATCGTTCCGGGCGCTTCCCGGGGACCGCACCGGTGAGGAGAATCTCGGCTTCAGAACGTTCGGCATCGGGACGTTCGGCAGCCGTGCACCGCTGAGCGGCCGTACCGCGGCGAACGCCCAGGGCAGCCACAGCTCGGGCGGCGGCAACCCCGGTTCCTGGCAGCGGGTCGGACGGCATGCCGGGCGTGCCCGGCCCGCGGCGCTGCCGCCCGGGTCCACGGACACCTGAGGATCACGGCGAAGCCCCCTGGGTCCCTTGCGGGTCCAGGGGGCTTCGCCGTGATCCTCAGCTCACTTCTTGCGGCCGCGCTTCTCGCGCACCCGCACGGAGATGTGGATCGGCGTGCCCTCGAACCCGAACTCCTCGCGCAGGCGGCGTTCGACGAAGCGGCGGTAGCCGTGCTCCAGGAAGCCGGACGAGAAGAGGACGAACCGCGGCGGCTTGGTGCCCGCCTGGGTGCCGAAGAGGATGCGGGGCTGCTTGCCGCCGCGCACGGGGTGCGGGTGGGAGGCGACGATCTCACCGAGGAAGGCGTTGAGCCTGCCGGTGGGGATGCGGGTCTCCCAGCCCTCGATCGCGGTCTCGATCGCCGGGACCAGCTTCTCCATGTGCCGGCCGGTGACGGCCGAGACGTTGACGCGCGGGGCCCAGGCGACCTGCGCGAGCTCCGTGTCGATCTCGCGCTCCAGGTAGTAGCGGCGCTCCTCGTCGAGGGTGTCCCACTTGTTGAAGGCGAGCACGATCGCCCGGCCCGCTTCCACGGCCATGGTGACGATGCGCTGGTCCTGGACGCTGATGGACTCGCTCGAGTCGATCAGGATGACGGCGACCTCGGCCTTCTCCACGGCGGCGGCGGTACGCAGCGAGGCGTAGTAGTCCGCGCCCTCCTGGAGGTGGACCTTGCGGCGGATACCGGCCGTGTCGATGAACTTCCAGGTGACGCCGCCGAGCTCGATCAGCTCGTCGACCGGGTCACGGGTGGTGCCTGCCAGCTCGTTGACGACGACGCGGTCCTCGTTGGCGACCTTGTTCAGCAGCGAGGACTTGCCGACGTTGGGGCGGCCGATGAGCGCGATGCGGCGGGGCCCGCCGAGCGCGGTGCCGAAGGTCTGGGCCGGTGCCTCGGGCAGCGCCTCCAGGACGGCGTCCAGCATGTCTCCGGTGCCGCGGCCGTGCAGGGAGGAGACCGGGTGCGGCTCGCCGAGGCCGAGCGACCAGAGCGCGGTGGCGTCGGCCTCGCCGCTCTGTCCGTCGACCTTGTTGGCGCAGAGGACGACGGGCTTCTTGGCCTTGCGCAGCAGCCTGACGACGGCCTCGTCGGTGTCGGTCGCGCCGACCGTCGCGTCGACGACGAAGACGACCGCGTCGGCCGTCGAGATCGCGTACTCGGCCTGGGCGGCGACGGAGGCGTCGAGGCCGAGGACGTCCTGCTCCCAGCCGCCGGTGTCGACGACCTTGAAGCGGCGCCCGGCCCACTCGGCCTCGTAGCTGACGCGGTCACGGGTCACGCCCGGCTTGTCCTGGACGACGGCCTCACGGCGGCCGATGATCCGGTTCACCAGGGTCGACTTGCCGACATTCGGGCGGCCGACGACGGCGAGCACGGGAAGCGGTCCGTGACCGGCCGCACCGATCGCGCCCTCGACCTCCTCGGGGTCGAACCCCTCCTGCGCGGCGAGCTCCATGAACTCCGCGTACTCGGCATCGCCAAGTGCTCCGTGCTCGTGGTCCGAGCCGCCGGAGTGAATCTGGTCGTTCATGAAGTCCGTTCCTCTTTGCATCATCATCGATGGGCCGCGATCGCGCGGCCCACTACTCAAGTCCTGACCGGGCGCCCGGTGAGGCGCCTGGCGTTCTCCAGGTGCGCGGTCAGCTCCCCCTGGATCCGGAGAGTCGCCTCGTCCAGCGCCTTCCTGGTCCGCCGGCCGCTGCCGTCGCCTGCCTGGAAGGCGTCGCCGAAGACGACGTCGACCCTGCTCCGCAGCGGAGGCAGTGCTGATATCAACCGTCCGCGGCGCTCCGTGCTTCCCAGGACCGCGACGGGGACGATCGGCGCCCCGCCGCGCACCGCGAAGTACGCGAGCCCCGCGCGCAGGGAGGCGAAGTCGCCCTCGCCCCTGGTGCCCTCGGGGAAGATCCCGAGGACACCGCCGTCGTCCAGCACGCCGAGTGCCTGCGTGATGGCATTGCGGTCGACGGTCGTACGGTCCACCTTCAGCTGCCCGATTCCACGGAGGAACGGATCGAGGGGGCCGACGAACGCCTCCTTCTTGATGAGGAAGTGGACGGGCCGGGGCGCGGTGCCCATCAGCATCGGTCCGTCGAGATTGTGCGCGTGGTTCACCGCGAGTATGACGGGTCCCGTGGTGGGGACGCGCCATGCCCCGAGCACACGGGGCCTGAACAGCCCGTACATGAGCCCGATGCCGATCCCGCGCCCGACGGCCGCTCCGCGCAGCGTCGGCGCGGTGGTGGCTTCGGTCACTTCGCGGCCTGCTTCTCCCCGACGAGGGTGACGACGCACTCGATGACCTGCCCGAGGGTCAGGTCCGTGGTGTCCACCTCGACGGCGTCCCCGGCCTTGGCCAGCGGTGAGGTCTTGCGGCCGGAGTCCGCGGCGTCCCGCTTGATCAGCGCCTCCCGGGT
Source organism: Streptomyces sp. NPDC079167 (assembly GCF_040686735.1). Taxonomy (NCBI): domain Bacteria; kingdom Bacillati; phylum Actinomycetota; class Actinomycetes; order Kitasatosporales; family Streptomycetaceae; genus Streptomyces; species Streptomyces sp. NPDC079167. Next base: position 27,226 of record NZ_JBFBLO010000026.1, read on the forward strand.
GGCGGCCAGGTCGGAGCCCTTGACCTCACCGCTGCGGCGCGCGGCGCGCGCCTCCGGGGAGGCGGTCAGGAAGATCTTGATGTCGGCGTCGGGCAGCACCGTGGTGCCGATGTCACGGCCCTCGACGACGATGCCGCGCTCGGCCTCCTTGGCGATCGAGCGCTGCAGCTCGGTGATCAGGGCGCGCACCTCGGGTACGGCGCTGACGGCGCTGACCTTGGAGGTGACCTCCTGGGTGCGGATGGGACCCGAGGCGTCCTCGCCGTCGACGGTGATCGTCGGGGCGGACGGGTCCGTGCCGGAGACGATGACCGGCTTGGCGGCGGCCGTGGCGATCTCGGCCGGGTTCTGCACGTCGATGCCGTTGTTCAGCATCCACCACGTGATCGCCCGGTACTGCGCGCCGGTGTCCAGGTAGCTCAGGCCGAGCTGGGCGGCGACGGCCTTGGAGGTGCTCGACTTGCCGGTGCCGGAGGGGCCGTCGATGGCGACGATCACTGCGGCCGGGGCGGTCCGGGCGGCGGCGCTTACGGTTTCCACGGTGGTGGACACCTTCCTGGTACACGGGGACGGGCGGAGCGGGGCAGGGCTGACCGGGGCGCCCTCCCCACAAGGTTACCGAGTGCGCGAAGCGCCTTTGCACCCCTGTCGCCGGGGCCTCCCCCTGGCCCGCCCGGCCTTCCGTGACGAAAGACCCTTACGGGCGGATCGACCAGCCCCGTTCGCTGAGGGCCGCGCTCAGCGCGGGTGCGGCGCTCGGCTCGACCATGAGCTGGACCAGTCCGGCCTGCTGGCCGGTGGCGTGCTCGATGCGGACGTCCTCGATGTTGACGCCGGCCCGCCCCGCGTCGGCGAAGATCGATGCCAGCTCGCCCGGCCGGTCGCTGATGAGCACGGCGACGATCTCGTACGAGGCCGGGGCCGCCCCGTGCTTGCCGGGGACCCTGACCCGGCCCGCGTTGCCGCGCCGCAGGACGTCCTCGATGCCTTCGGTGCCCGTGCGGCGCTTGTCCTCGTCGGCGGACTGCAGGCCGCGCAGTGCTCGTACCGTCTCGTCCAGGTCGGTGGCGACGCCCGCCAGCACGTCGGCGACCGGCCCGGGGTTGGCGGAGAGGATCTCCACCCACATCCGGGGGTCGGAGGCCGCGATGCGGGTGACGTCCCTGATCCCCTGGCCGCACAGGCGTACGGCGGTCTCGTCGGCCTCCTCCAGCCGGGCGGCGACCATCGAGGAGATCAGCTGCGGGGTGTGGGAGACCAGGGCGACGGCGCGGTCGTGGGCGTCGGCGTCCATGACGACCGGGACGGCCCGGCAGAGCGCGACCAGTTCCAGGGCGAGGTTGAGGACCTCGGTGTCCGTCTCCCGGGTCGGTGTGAGGACCCAGGGGCGTCCCTCGAAGAGGTCGGCGGTCGCCGCGAGAGGGCCTGAGCGCTCCTTGCCGGCCATGGGGTGCGTGCCGATGTACGGCGTGAGGTCGACGCCGAGCGCCTCCAGCTCACGGCGCGGGCCGCCCTTGACACTGGCGACGTCGAGGTAGGCGCGGGCGACCCCGTCCCGCATGGCCGTGGCCAGCACGGACGCGGTGTGGGCGGGCGGCACGGCGATGATCGCCAGGTCGACGGGGCGCTCGGGCGCCTCGTCCGTGCCGGCGCCGAGCGCGGCGGCGGTCCGCGCCGAGGACGGATCGCTGTCGACGAGGTGCACCTGGACGCCGCGCCCCGCGAGGGCGAGGGCGGCGGAGGTGCCGACCAGTCCGGTTCCGATGACCAGGGCGGTTCTCACTGGGCGATGTCCTTGCGGAGGGCGCCGGTGGCGCCGAGGTAGACGTGGCTGATCTCGGACTTGGAGAGATACGTCTCCACATGGGCCATGACACGCACCACGCGGGGCATGGCCCCGGTGATGTCGAGCTCCTGCGCACAGATCAGCGGTACGTCGACGATCCCGAGGCCCCGGGCCGCGGCGGCCGGGAAATCGCTGTGCAGATCGGGGGTGGCGGTGAACCAGACGCTGATCAGGTCGTCGGCGACGAGCTGATTGCGTTCCAGGACCGCGGTGAGGAGTTCACTCACCCGCTCGTCCATGTGACCGGCCTCGTCCCGGTCCAGCTGGACGGCTCCACGGACTGCTCGTACCGCCACGTCGTACCCCTCGTCGCCTCGTGCTGCGTGCCCTTTCAGCCTAGAGGTGCCGAGGCACCGCCGGTCACCGGTGCTCTGTCCGTGAGACGCGGCCTTCCGGGCGGATCGACTGTGAGGGCGGCGGCGTCCGGCTCCGGTGGGGCGCGTACCCTCACGCGCATGATCACCCCTGACGACGCGCGGCTCGTACGGGAGCACACCGTCTACTCCTGTGTGATGGGCTCCCGCGCCTTCGGGCTGGCCACCGAGGGCAGCGACACGGACCTGCGCGGGGTCTTCCTCGCACCCACCCCGCTGTTCTGGGGCTTCACGAAGCCTCCGGGCCACGTCGAGGGTCCGGCCGACGAGCAGTTCTCCTGGGAGCTGGAGCGCTTCTGCGAGCTGGCGCTGCGGGCGAACCCCAATGTGCTGGAGTGCCTGCACTCCCCGCTCGTGGAGCGGGCCGACGCCACGGGCCGCGAACTCCTGTATCTGCGCGGGGCCTTCCTGTCCCGGCAGGCCCACGGAACGTTCGTACGTTACGCACTGGGGCAGCGGCGGAAGCTGGAGGCCGATGTCCGGGCGCACGGCGCTCCGCGCTGGAAGCACGCCATGCATCTGCTGCGGCTGCTGGCCTCCTGCCGGGACCTGCTGCGGACGGGCGAGCTGCGGATCGAGGTCGGGGACGCGCGCGAGGATCTGCTGGCGGTGCAGCGGGGCGAGGTCCCGTGGGCCGAGGTGGAGCGCCGCATGACACGCCTGGCCGAGGAGAACGACGAGGCGGCCGCCCGCTCCCCGCTGCCGCCGGAGCCCGACCGGAACCGCGTGGAGGCGTTCCTGATCCGGACCCGGCGGGCGTCGGCGGAGTCGTAGCTCAGGCGGCGTCCGCCGGGCGGCGGGCGACCCAGAGGCTGCGTGTCGAGCGGACGACGAGGTCGTCCCGGTGGCGCACGTCCGCCGGGCCTCCGTCGACCAGGGTGCCGAGCGCGGCGAGGTCCGCGGGGTCGACCCGGCCGTCCAGGGCGCCACGGATGCGGTCGAGCACGACGTGGGCGTACCGGCCGACGCCGGGGGGCAGCGGGCCGCGCAGCTCCAGCCGCTCCGTGCGCTCGTCCTCGACGAGGAGGCCGGCCCCGGCCAGCATGGCTCCCCAGTCGGCGCCCATGTGGGGCATCTGCTCGGCGTGGAGGCCGTCCAGCGCCGCGCGGCAGCGCGCCTCCAGGCCGGGGCGGTCGGCCACGGCGTCGTCCGGGAGGAAGCGCGGCATCCCGTCGAGCTCGGCGACGGCCACCAGTCCGCCGGGGCGCAGTGCGGCACGGACCCCGTCGAGGGCGGCGGCCGGGTCGTCCACGTGGTGCAGGGAGGCCGAGGCCCAGACGAGGTCGGCGTCCGTGATGCCGGCGAGCCCGGCACCCGCGTCCGTCTCCAGGGTGTCCACCCGGTCGCCCAGGCCCTTCGCCCTGGCCGCCTCGACGAGCCGGGCGAGCATGGCGGGTGAGCTGTCGACGGCGGTCACACGGGCCTGGGGGAAGCGTTCCAGCAGGGCGAACGTGCCGGTTCCGGTGCCCGATCCCAGGTCGACGACGTGCGCGACGCCGTCCCCGGCGATCTCGGCGAGCCGCCGGGTCACCGCGGCGAGGTAAGGGGCGAAGATCCGGGCGTCGAGATCGAGTACGACGGCGAGGGCGTCGTCCTGTCCGGTGTCCGCGTGCCCATGGCCGTGCTCGTGGTGGTGGCCGGGGCCGTGGTGGTGCGTGGGGGAAGCGGAAGATGTCATGCCACCGAGCCTACGAAGATTTGCGTGCAACGCATACTCTCTTGCCCATGACGCAAGAAGGAAGTGCTCTGGACGGCCTCGTACGCAAACGGATCCGGGCCCTGCGTGCCGCGCACAGCTGGTCGCTCGACGACCTCGCCGCCCGCTGCCACCTCAGCCCTTCCACGCTGAGCCGGATCGAGACGGGCCACCGGAGGATCGCGCTCGACCAGCTCACCGTGATCGCCCGGGCGCTGGGTACCTCGCTCGACCAGCTCGTCGAGACGGACGCCGACGACGTGGTCACGAACCCCACCCTCGACCTGGCGCGGGGTCTGACCCAGTGGGCGCTGCGCGGCCAGCCCGGCGTGACCGTGGCCCGGATACGGCTGACCGGTCCCCCCGCCGAAGGCCCTTCGGCGCTCAAGGCGCACCCCGGCCGGGAGTGGTTCACGGTGCTGTCCGGCACGGCCTTGCTGGTGCTGGGGGAACGGCGGCTGCGGGTGGAGCAGGGGCAGGCGGCGGAGTTCACCACGATGCTCCCGCACGCGCTGGGGTCCGTGGGCGGCCCCGCCGAGGTCCTCGGCATCTTCGACCGGGACGGCCGCCGCTCCCATCTGCGCGAACGCGGGTGAGAGGGCGGCCGCCGGGCCGTCAGGACGGGACGGTCTCCCCCAGCCGCGCACGGACGACGAGATCGTGCAGGGCGTCGAAGCCCGAGGGCGCCTCCGCGAGCGGTGACGCGGTCTGCGCCTCGTCGAGCACGAGGTGCAGGGCCTCGACGTCCTGTGCGACGGCCGCGCCGTCGGGCAGGTGCGCGGCCCCGTGCTCGGCATCCGCCTTCGCCTCGATCAGCGCGGGCAGGTAGGCCGGCGCGGCCACCTCGCCCAGCAGGGACGGCAGATGCGCGACCAGGGTGCCGGTGCGCATCAGATGGATGCCGGTGAGCAGCGCGCGGAACGTGTAGAGGAGCGGCTTCAGCTCGCCGGTCCTCCCGTACAGCCGCCACTGCGTCCCTGCGAAGCCCCGGTAGTGGTGGGCATGGTTGCGGGTCACCACCGACGGAGCCAGCTCCACGAGTTCGGCGTGGAGGGCGGTGGTGTGCACCACGAGCGGGGACAGCAGCTGTTCGAGCACATAGCCGTTGGGTTTCAGCATGAGCCGGACGAACTTACGCAGGTCGTGGGTGACGAGGTCCATCTCCACCCCGTCGTGGTCCCACATCCGTGACCGTGTCTCCTCCGGCGTCCGGAGCCCGACGAGATCTTCCGCGGGCAGGACGTGGACCCCCCGCAGGTCCACGTCCGAGTCCCGCGAGGGGAAGCCGTACAGATGGGCGCCCGAGACCGTGGCGAACAGGAGCGGGCAGGGCTCCTGTTCGAGTATCGGGGTCAGGTCGGTGACCGGCAGCCCGGCCCGTCGGAGGAGTGTCGTGTCGCTGTGCATCGGTCAAGCGTCCCAGAGCGCGGCCAGCGACAGCAGGTCGCTGCGGTACTCGATGCGTTCCGACCAATCCTTGGGCCAGGCTCCCGCTCCCAGGTGCGCTCCGGCGAACGCGCCCGTGAGGCAGGCGATGGAGTCGGAGTCGCCCCGGGTGCAGGCCGCCCGGCGCAGGGCGGTCAACGGGTCCTCGGGGAAGAGCAGGAAGCAGTGCAGGGCGGTGGCGAGCGCCTCCTCCGCGATCCAGCCGTCGCCGGTCCGCTCGCAGGGGTCGGTCTCGGGCGACGGCCGGCGCAGGGCGTCCTGGAGGTGTTCCAGGACGGCCAGGCACTCGTCCCAGCCCCGGCTGATGAACGCCTCGGGCGAGGCGTCGTGCGTGTACCGCCACAGGTCACCGAGCCACCGGCCCGGATAGCGGCCCCGGTTCTCGTACGCGTAGGAGCGCAGCTGGCCGACCAGGCCGAGCGGTTCGGCCCCCTGGGCGAGGAGGTGGACGGCGCGGGCCGTCAGGTCGGAGGCCGCGAGGGCGGTGGGGTGGCCGTGGGTGAGGGCGGCCTGGAGCTGGGCCGCCCCGGCACGCTGTTCGTCGCTGAGGCCGGGCACGAGGCCGACGGGCGCGACGCGCATGTTGGCGCCGCAGCCCTTGGAGCCGGTCCGGCTGGCCTCCTGCCAGATCCGGTCGCCCTCCAGCAGCGCACACGCCTCCAGGCAGGTGCGGCCGGGGGCGCGGTTGTTGTCGGGTGAGCGGTTCCAGCGCACGAACTCCTGCCGGACCGGGCCCACCATCCGCTCGGGGGTGAGGAGCCCCTGGTCCATGGCGGTCCGTATGCCGCGTCCCAGGGCGAGGGTCATCTGGGTGTCGTCGGTGACGAACGCCGGCTCCGGGAGCCGCATCTCACGCCAGGGCCCGCACTTCGCGAGGATCGCGGGGACGTCGTTGAACTCGGTGGGGAAGCCCAGCGCGTCGCCGAGCGCGAGCCCGGTCAGCGTGCCTGTGGCCGCCTGCTTGGTGAGAATCCGTGTGGGGATCATGACTTCCGTCCTTCAGGGCGTCCTTCCGGGCGCAGCAGTGGTGGGTGCAGGGCGGTAGCGGCACCCGCCCGGTAGAGAGCGGCCGGTTTTCCCCGTCCGCCGGTGCGGCGCGGCGGTCCGTCCACGGCCTGGACGAAGCCGGGCGTGGTGAGGACCTTGCGCCGGAAATTGGGCCGGTCGAGCTCGACGCCCCAGACGGTCTCGTAGACCCCCTGGAGCTCCCCGAGGGTGAACTCGGCGGGACAGAACGCGGTGGCCAGGCAGGAGTATTCGAGCCTGGCGCCGATCCGGTCGTGCGCGTCGGCGAGGATGCGGTCGTGGTCGAAGGCGAGCGGCCCGGCGGCTGCGGTGTCCCACCAGCGGGCGTGGGCGGCGTCCCCGCCGCCCCGCGGTTCGGGGAGGTCGGGCACGAGTGCGGCGTACGCGACGGAGACGACCCGCATCCTGGGGTCGCGGTCCGGATCGCTGTAGGTGCGCAGTTGTTCGAGGTGGAAGGCGCATACGGACTTCTTCGTGAGGCCGGTCTCCTCGGCGAGCTCGCGGCGGGCGGCCTCCTCGGCGGACTCGCGGGGCAGGACGAAGCCGCCGGGCAGCGCCCACCGCCCCTTGTAGGGGGCCTCGCCGCGCTCCACGAGCAGCACGTGGAGCCGCGCTTCGCGGACGGTGAAGACGGCGAGGTCGACGGTGACGGCGAACGGGAAGAAGGCGTGGGGGTCGTACCCCTCGGGTGCGGTGCTCATCGCCGCTCCGGCAGGGGTGCGGTGAAGTGCCAGCCGGTGGCGAGGAGCTCGTCCACGGCGGCGACCGCCGCTCGCAGGCGCTCGTCGCGGTCCCCGGTGATCTCGACGAACGGCCTTCCGGTGCGGGTGAGTTCGGCACGGAAGCGGTCCGTCATCCAGGGCCGCAGCTCCTCGCCGTCGCGCAGTCCGTCGTCCTCGAACGCGACGCCCTCGTGGTCGGTGAGCAGCCAGAGGTGGTGGGTGACCCGGTCGGCGGTCTTCTCGACGAGCGGGTTGCGTCCGCCGATGTAGCGCTCGTGCCAGACGGTGGTGGCGAAGGAGTCGGTGTCGCAGAAGAGCACCGGTGATCCCGCACGCGCGGCGGCGTCCTCCCTGGCGTTCTGCGTCTCGGCGATGAGGGGGAAGTCGTCCGTGGCGAAGGAGACGTCCTCCCACTGGGCGTCCGGCCACCGCTCGCGCAGGGCGGCGAGCTTGGCCTCGCTGAACTCCCGCCCGTACTCGGCGACGTACCGCGTCCGCGCCCATGTACCGCCGCGCCGGCGGTAGTGATCGGCGAGGGCCAGGGCCAGGGTGGTGGTTCCGGTGGACTCGGCGCCGAGGACCACGACCCGGCGCGCGAGCGCGGCCCGCACGGGCGGCTCCAGGTAGTCCCAGCAGCGGGCGGGGTCGGCGCGGACCGCGGTGCCCGAGACGGGGAAGAGGGTGCGGCCGGGGTCGACGAGGACGGATTCCGCGCCGAAACGGCGGGCCAGCTCCCCGCCGTAATCCTCGGAGGTGAAGACGGCGTCGACCCGTTCGGGAACGGCGCCGGTGAACACCTCCATGTGGGCGTCCCAGACGGCCGCGTCGGTGGTGTCCATGGGGATGTCGTCGACGGTCCCCACCACCCGGACGTCCGGGTGCGCCTCACGCATCCAGGCGACCCGGTCGGCGAGCGGTACGGATTCGACCGAGGCGGCGCAGACCAGGACGGTGAGCCGCTCGCAGCGGTCCCGTGCGGTGCGGACGAGGTGGTGGTGGCCGGCGTGCGGCGGATAGAACTTGCCGAGGACCAGTCCGTGCCCGTGGCGCTTCATGCGGGCACCACCATGTCCTCACGCCGGCCCGCGGCCAGGTCGCGGCTCCAGTTGCGCAGCCCGATGAGGCAGAGCGTGAGGAAGCCGACGTACAGCAGGGAGGTGAGGTAGAGCTCCTTGTGGGCGTACAGCGGGATGTAGACCACGTCGGCGGCGATCCACAGCCACCAGGACTCGACCCGTTTGCGGCACTGCCCGTACGTCGCCATGAGCGACAGGGAGGTGGTCAGCGCGTCCCAGAACGGCACGGTCGAGTCCGTGGCCCGGGAGAGCAGCAGGGTGAGGCCGAGGGTCCCCGCCACCCCCGCCGCGAACAGCCAGGTCCACTCGGTGCGGGTGGTGCTCCGCACCGGCAGGACGGATGTTCCTGGTCCACCCCCGTGGGTCCAGGTCCACCAGCCGTACGCGGCGAGGGAGATGAAGACGATCTGCAGGCCGGCGTCGGCGTACAGACCGGACTGGGCGAACAGCAGGATGAAGAACAGGTTGTTGGCGATGCCGATCGGCCAGTTGGCGAGGTGCTGGCGGGCCACGAGCCAGACGCACAGCGCGCCGCTGCCGAAGCCCAGCACCTCGGTCCAGCTGACCGGGGTGTCCAGGACCGTCACCAGGGGCTGCTGCAGGGGATCGAGTACGTCCGCGAGCGTCACGCCGCCTCCTTCTTTATGGTCAGTATGACTATAAAGAAGAATCGCCGGTCGCAAAAGGCCCGCGGCCGGTTCCTGTTCGAAAAAATGAACGAGGAACCGGCCGCGGGCCGTTCGGTGCGGGGCGCGGGTTACAGACCGACCTCGCGCATCAGCATGCCGACTTCGGTGTTGGTCAGGCGGCGCAGCCAGCCCGACTTCTGGTCGCCCAGCGGGATCGGTCCGAAGGACGTCCGCACGAGGCGCTCGACCGGGAAGCCGGCCTCGGCCAGCATCCGGCGGACGATGTGCTTGCGGCCCTCGTGGAGCGTGACCTCGACGAGGTAGTTCTTGCCGGTGTTCTCGACGACCCGGAAGTGGTCGGCGCGGGCGTAGCCGTCCTCCAGCTGGATGCCGTCCTTGAGCCGCTTGCCGAGGTCGCGCGGGAGCGGGCCCTGGATGGCGGCCAGGTAGGTCTTCTTCACGCCGTACCGGGGGTGCGTCAGACGGTGGGCCAGGTCACCGTGGTTGGTGAGCAGGATGATGCCCTCGGTCTCGGTGTCGAGCCGTCCGACGTGGAACAGCCGCGTCTCGCGGTTGTTCACGTAGTCCCCGAGGTTCTGGCGGCCGTCCGGGTCGCCCATGGTGGAGACGACACCGGCGGGCTTGTTCAGCGCGAAGAAGAGGTACGACTGGGTCGCGACGGTCAGGCCGTCGACCTTGATCTCGTCCTTCTGCGGGTCGACGCGCTTGCCCTGTTCGAGGACGATCTCGCCGTTGACCTCGACACGGGCCTGCTCGATCAGTTCCTCGCACGCCCGGCGTGAGCCCATGCCGGCCCGGGCGAGGATCTTCTGCAGACGCTCGCCCTCCTGCTCGGCACCCGGGTTGGTCCTGGGGGTCCTGATCTCGGGCTTGCCCGCGTACCGGTCACGGTTGCGCTGCTCGATCTTGGCGTCGAGCTCACGGGGGCGGGAGGGGGCGCCGACACGGCGTCCGCCCTTGGTCACCTTCTGTGCGGGCTTCGGGCCGCCCTTGGCCCCTCCGCGTGCCGCCGCGCCGCGGCCCTTGCGGGCACCGCCGTCGCCGCCCGGCTTGTCGGCGCCCACGTCGTAGCGGCGCTCCTCGGGACGGGGCCGGCGGGGGCGCTGCTCCTCCTGCTTGTCGTCGCGCCCCGAGCCGGAAACCCGGGGGTTCGGGTTGCTGTTCCTGCCGCTGCCGCTGGTGTTCCTTCCGGCACCGCTCCTGCCGCCGCCGCTCCTGGAGCCGCCACCGCTCCTGTTGCCGCTGCCGTTGTTGCTGCCACTGCTTCGCATCAAAAGTCCGTCTTGTCGTCTGCGTGAGTTTCCGGGGTGTCCGGTGCGTCCGGATCGAACGACGGCACACCCTCTAGCGTCTCAGCCTCGATCGCGTCCGCCTCCGGGAGGAAGGGCGCGAGCTCCGGGAGCTCGTCCAGGCCTCGCAGGCCCATGCGCTCCAGAAAGTAGTTCGTCGTCCTGTACAGGATCGCACCTGTTTCGGGTTCCGCGCCCGCCTCCCCGACGAGACCCCTCTGGAGCAGGGTCCGCATGACGCCGTCGCAGTTCACCCCGCGTACCGCCGAGACCCTCGACCGGCTGACCGGCTGACGGTACGCGACCACCGCGAGCGTCTCCAGCGCGGCCTGGGTGAGCCGGGCGTGCTGGCCGTCCAGGACGAAGCCCTCGACCGCTTCCGCGTACTCCGGACGCGTGTAGAAGCGCCAGCCCCCGGCGACGAGCCGCAGGTCGAATCCGCGCCGCTGGACGGTGTACTCGTCGGCCAGCTCCCGCAGGGCGTCCGCGACGGCCCTGCGGGGCCGCTGGAGGACCTTGGCGAGGTGCTCCTCGGTGGCGGGCTCGTCGACGACCATGAGGACCGCCTCCAGCGCGGGCTTGAGGTCGAGCCCGGCAACCAGGGCGCCCTGCCCCTCGTCGTCTGTACTCATGCCTGTACGTCCTCCTGCGGCTCGCGCGTCTCCTGGTCGAACTCGTCCGTGACCACCGGCTCCGCCCCCTCGCCCCCGGCCCAGCGCACCAGGAGGTCACCGAGCGCCTCCTCCTGGTCGAGCGTGACGGCCTTCTCCCGGTACAGCTCCAGGAGCGCCAGGAAGCGGGCGACGACGGTGAGGGTGTCGTCCGCGTCCTCGGTGAGCTCACGGAAGCTGATCTCGCCCTCCGCGCGCAGCCGGGCGACCACGATCTCCGCCTGTTCGCGCACGCTGACCAGGGGGGCGTGGATGTGGTCGACGTACACCTGCGGCTTGGGTCTGGGCTGCATCGCCTTCACCGCGAGACGCGCGAACCCTTCGGGGCCGATGCTGATCACGACCTCGGGCAGCAGCTCCGCGTGCTGGGGTTCGAGCCCCACGGTGCGCGGGCAGCGGCGGGACTCGGACTCCAGCCGGTCGCTGAAGATCTCCGCGATCCTCTTGTACGCGCGGTACTGCAGCAGTCGCGCGAAGAGCAGGTCCCGTGCCTCCAGGAGGGCCAGGTCGGCCTCGTCCTCCACCTCGGCGGTGGGGAGCAGCCGGGCGGCCTTCAGGTCGAGCAGGGTCGCCGCGACGACGAGGAATTCGGTGGTCTGGTCGAGGTCCCAGTCCGTTCCCATGGCCCGGATGTGTGCCATGAACTCGTCGGTGACCTTCGACAGGGCGACTTCGGTCACATCGAGCTTGTGCTTGGAGATCAGCTGGAGGAGCAGATCGAAGGGGCCCTCGAAGTTGACCAGCCGCACGGTGAACCGCCGGTCGGCGCCTGCCGCCTCCCCGGTGTCGTCCGCGTCGGGCGCGACGGCCACCGGAACCGCCTCGGGACGGCTCTCCACGGGCCCGTCAGCGGCCGGCGGGGCCGTCGGCGCCTCCACGGCCGCCGCGGGCCCGCTCGGTGCTTCCACGGCCGTCACGGGCCCGGTCGGGGCTTCCCCGGCCGCTGCCGGCCCGGCAGGAGCCTCCGGGGCCGCGTACGGGGCCCCGGGCGCCCGGGCGGGCCGTGTCCCCGGCCCGCGGCCGAGGGCACGGCGGGTCGGGCGGGGCGTGTCGTCGGCAGTCGGCATGCGCTGGGGTCCAGGGGTGCGGCGGGAGGCGGGCGGTGGGCCCCGGGGCGGGGCCGTCCGTACGGCGGCCCTCCCCCGGCAGGCTACCGGCGCCGCGCCGGTCAGCGGCCCCGCAGTCTCCGTACGAGGATGCTCGCGTCGCCGCGCGACTCCAGGTCGGCCAGCACCACGGCGACCGCTTCGCGGACGATGCGCCCGCGGTCGACGGCCAGCCCGTGTTCGCCGCGCAGCACGAGGCGCGCGTGCTCGAGGTCCATCAGTTCCTCGGCCGACACGTAGACGGTGATCTTCTCGTCGTGGCGCTCACGGCCACTGGGCCGCCGGTTGGCTCCCCGGCCGCCCCCGCGTCCACGTTGCGGCTGGACGGTGGCGGACGTCCCGGTCTGCTCCTGCCCGGGCGCGGTACGGGCCCGGGGCGGCGCGGTCCGGCCCCGGTCGTCCCCGTCGGCGCGGCTGCGGGAGCCACCGCCGTCGGCGTCCGCCGCGGAGTGCTCCTCCTGGGAGGCCCCGGCGGGCGTGTCGCCGCTTCCCGGAGTGGCGCCCTGGCCGGTGTCCGGCGCTGCCGAATCGCTTCCTCCGGCCGGTGCGGGAACCCGCGCCTCGCCGTTCGCCTTGCGTCGCCGCTCGGCGGGGGACGAGCCCTGGAGACCCATGCCCCCGGTGGTACGGAACAGCTCGTCGGCCCCCGGCAGACTCACTCGGCGTGACACCGGGCGAGCACCTCCCTGGCGAGCTGGCGATAGGCGGCGGCACCGACGGAGTTCGACGCGTACGTCGTGATGGGCTCACCGGCGACCGTGGTCTCCGGGAAGCGCACCGTACGTCCGATGACGGTGTGGTAGACGTGGTCGTCGAATGCCTCGACGACACGGGCGAGCACCTCACGGCTGTGCACCGTGCGGGAGTCGTACATCGTGGCCAGGATGCCGTCCAGCTCCAGTTCGGGGTTGAGCCGCTCCTGGACCTTCTCGATGGTCTCGGTGAGCAGCGCCACACCACGCAGCGCGAAGAACTCGCACTCGAGCGGGACTATCACCTTGTGAGCCGCCGTCAGGGCGTTCACGGTGAGCAGGCCGAGCGACGGCTGGCAGTCGATCACGATGTAGTCGTAGTCGGCCATCAGCGGCTTGAGGGCGCGCTGCAGCGTCGACTCACGGGCCACCTCGCTCACCAGCTGCACCTCGGCGGCCGAGAGGTCGATGTTGCTGGGGAGCAGGTCCATGTTGGGCACGGCCGTCTTCAGCAGCACGTCGTCGGCCGCCATGCCCCGCTCCATGAGCAGGTTGTAGACGGTGACGTCGAGCTCCATCGGGTTGACCCCGAGGCCGACGGACAGGGCTCCCTGCGGGTCGAAGTCGACGAGCAGGACGCGGCGGCCGTACTCGGCGAGCGCGGCACCCAGGTTGATGGTCGACGTGGTCTTGCCGACGCCGCCCTTCTGGTTGCACATCGCGATGATCTTCGCGGGGCCGTGGTCCGTCAGGGGACCTGGAATCGGGAAGTACGGCAGCGGCCGGCCGGTCGGGCCGATCCGCTCGCGGCGCTGGCGGGCGGCGTCGGGCGCGAGGGTGGCCGCGTACTCCGGATCGGGCTCGTATTCGGCATCGGGGTCGTAGAAGTGCCCCTCGGGCACCTCGGCGAAGTCGGCGAAGTGGGAGGTCTCTCGGCCACTTTCGTTGCCGGCCATGGCGTTCACGTGTAGGCCGTCCATCATCTGGGGGGCTGTCGTCATGTGCTGGTGGGTGGCGAAGGTGCGGACAGCGACGGAGCCGACAGCTTCGAGCCCGATCGGGCTCAGACCCCGTGCGGGCATCCCTGGTTGACCACCCCCAGGAGTAATTGTCGACTCATTCACAAGTCGTCTTACCTCCTTGGATGTGACCAGGAAACTTATCGATAGGTCAGCGTGGCACCATGCCGACGATTGGCGACTCTATGGCGTGTCACCGGTTCGCAGCAACACAATCCACCGGACCCGGCCCCGTGTGTCGGCAATCGAACACCCCTCTGTCAAGAGCACGGAGCGCCCGGGGCGCACCTTTCGCGGGGGTGCAAAACGGGTCGAGGGTTACGTCTCAGGCGAGTTGGTCCGGGCCCTCTCATGCGTCCGGCCGGGCCTTGCTGGGCAAGGTCCGGCCGGACGTGTGAGGTTGACGGAGAGGGTTGACCGCTCAGCCGAGAAGAGCGCTCAGTTCGACGTGGTCGAGGCCGTGCGCCTCGGCCACCTCGCGGTAAACCACCTGACCGTCATGGGTGTTGAGACCCTTGGCCAGTGCGGCGTCACGGCGCAGGGCATCGGCCCAGCCCCGGTTCGCGAGCTCCAGGATGTAGGGCAGCGTGGCGTTGGTGAGCGCGTAGGTGGAGGTGTTCGGCACGGCGCCCGGCATGTTCGCGACGCAGTAGAAGACCGAGTTGTGGACCATGAAGGTCGGCTCGGCGTGCGTCGTCGGATGCGAGTCCTCGAAGCAGCCTCCCTGGTCGATCGCAATGTCGACAAGAACACTTCCGGGCTTCATCTTCGCGACGAGCTCGTTGGTGACCAGCTTCGGCGCCTTCGCGCCCGGGATCAGCACCGCGCCCACGACGAGGTCGGCCTCGACGACGGCCTTCTCGAGTTCCAGGGCGTTGGAGACGACCGTCCGCACCTTCGTGCCGAAGATCTTGTCGGCCTCGCGCAGCTTGTTGATGTCCTTGTCGAGCAGCGTGACGTGGAAGCCGAGCCCGACGGCGATCTGCGTGGCGTTCCAGCCGGAGACCCCGCCGCCGATGACGACGGCCCGCGCCGCCCCCGTGCCGGGGACCCCGCCGGGGAGCACACCGCGCCCGCCGACCGAGCGCATCAGGTGGTACGCGCCGACCTGCGGGGCGAGGCGCCCGGCTACCTCGGACATCGGGGCGAGCAGCGGCAGCGCGCGGTTCGCGGTCTCGACGGTCTCGTACGCGATGGCGGTCGTGCCCGACTCCAGCAGGGCGTCCGTGCAGGCGCGGGAGGCGGCGAGGTGCAGGTACGTGAAGAGCGTCTGGCCCTTGCGGAGGCGGTGGTACTCCTCGGCGACCGGCTCCTTCACCTTGAGCAGCAGGTCGGCGGCGACCCAGACCTCGTCGGCGGTGGGCAGGATCCGCGCGCCGGCGGCGACGTACTCCTCGTCCGGGATGGACGATCCCTCGCCGGCGTGCTGCTCGACGAGGACCTGGTGGCCGTGGCGCACGAGCTCATGCACTCCGGCAGGGGTGATCGCCACCCGGAACTCGTTGTTCTTGACTTCGCGGGGGATGCCGACCTTCACGTCGATCACGGTCCTTGACTCGGAGGCTGGCTGGGCATAGCGGGACATACCCGCATGAACCAAGCATAAAGGGGGACACCACAGAGATCTGCGGCAGAGCCATCATTAATGAAGGACTTCCCGCTGTCCAGCCTTACAAAGCATTAAGTTTTGTTCGAAGCACTACGGATTTCGTAGGTAGAGCCCTCGTCACCGAGCAATCTGTCGGCCGTCGCCCGGTGCAGCCGGGCCGCCGCCGGGTCCCCGAGCCGGTCCAGCGTGTCCGCCAGCCTGAGCTCCAGCGCGGCCTGGAGACGGGCGTCACCCGCCCTGCGGGCCAGGTCGACCGCCTCCCGGCAGGTGTGCAGCGACTCCTGGGGCCTGCCCGCGTACTCCTGCACCCGTGCGGCCTCGCTGAGCGCACGCGCCTGCGCCGGGAGGTCCCCGAGCCTGCGGTGGCCTGCCGCCGCCGCACGCCAGTTGCGCAGCGCCTCGCCGTACCGGCCGGCGTAGGTGTGGACCGCGCCGAGCCGGCCGTACAGCCGCGCCGCGTCGGCCCGCTCCCCCTGCGTGAGCCGCTGCGCAAGCGCCCGGCCGTACCAGTCGGAGGCCCGGTTGAAGTCCCCGAGCTCGGCGTACGCGCCGCCTGCGGATTCCATCGCCCTGCCGGTCGCGTAGAGGTCGTTCGCCGCGCGTCCGGCGTCCAGCGCCGCCCGGTAGCGGGCCAGCGCCTCCCGCGTGCGCCCGGTCCTGGCGTCCAGATCGGCGAGGTTGAGCAGGGCGGCGGCCTTCTCCCGGGGCAGGTCCCGGCGCTCGGCCACATCGAGGACCAGCCCGTGCAGCCCGTAGAGCACGGGAGCCGCCTCCTCGGTGCCCCGGTGCACGGCGAGGGCGCGGACGAGGGCGGCCACCAGCCGGCGGGCGAGCGTGTCCAGGTCGCCTTCGCGCACGGCGGCGCGGGCGGAGGCCAGCAGCGCCGGCTCGCGGATCCGCAGCCACTCGGCGGCGTTCTCCGGGCTGGGGAAGCGCAGCGAGCGCGGCAGTCCGGCGAGCCGGCGGCGGGCCGGGGAGTCCTCGGGGTCGGTGACCGCACGGCAGGCCTGGAGCCGGCGCACGGTCCGCTCCAGCATCCTGGCCCGGGCGAGCTGGATCTCGGCGGGCCGCTCCCGCTCCTCCAGCACGGCGCGGACCAGCGGGACGAGGCAGCCGGGCATCTCGTACTCGGGCTGCTCGGCACCGTTCGACCCGAGCAGCCCGAACCTGACGAAGTCGTCCAGCGTCGTCTGCGCCGCCGATACGGAGCACCCGGCCAGGGCCGAGGCGGTGTGGGCGTCGGCCAGCCCGGCGGGGGCGAGTGCGAGCAGCCGCAGTATCCGGGCGGAGGCCGGTGGCAGCGACTCGTGGACCAGCCGGAAGGCCCGGGTCAGCGGCCGGCCGCCGGCGGGCTGTTCCGGGCCGTCCTGCTGGTCGCGCAGTTGCTTGGCGACATCGGCGACCGAGGCGCCGGGCCGGGCCGCGAGCCAGCCGGCGACCAGGGTCAGGGCTGCGGGATGTCCGCCGCACTCCTGCGCGAGTGTCTCGGCGGTCCGCGGGTCGACCGTGATGCGGACCTGGCCGATGGCGCGGGCGAGCAGCTGCACGGCGGATCCCGCGTCCAGCCCGCCGATGGTGCAGGGGCGGACGCCCGGGATGCCGGTGAGGGGGCCGGTCGCGGTGGCGACGACCAGGCAGTCGGGGTTGTCGGGGAGCAGCGGGTCGACCTGCTCGGCGTCGACGGCGTCGTCGAGCAGGATCAGGGCACGGCGTACGGCGAAGGCCTCGCGGACCATCTCGGAGAGCTCGTCCTCGTCCGCTCCGGGCGGTGCGGTGACACCGAGCAGGTCCAGGAGCGCGCGTGCGGTGCGCTCCGTGGGGACGCGCTCGCCCCCGGGTTCGGTGAGCGGGACCCGGAACACGCCGTCGGGGTAGTCGCCGGGTTCGGCCAGCCCGCGGGCGAGCTCGGCGGCCAGTGCCGTACGTCCGGATCCGGGCCGGCCGGCGATCAGGAGGACCCGTGCGCGGGCGGCCTTGCGGCCCGCCAGGGTGTCCAGGCCCGCCCGCTCGATGTCTTCCCGGAGGGCCTTCAACTCCCGTGCACGGCCGAAGAACTGAGTGGTGGTCACGTCCGGCGGCACTCTGGTTCCCGCCGTCCCCGCCACTGGGGCCGGGCCGCTGGTGTCCACCGCCTGATCGGTCACGGGCCACGCTCCACTTCGCTGCACGCGGTTGCCCGCCGGAAGTCCGGTCGGGGCCTTTCGAGCGTAGTTCAGTGCTGCGGGCGATCACGGCCGAGCGTGGCGGACACGTCCCTCGATCGGATCAGCGTTTCGTACGATCGGCCCACGATCGGCCCGGTATGCGGACCGGTATGCGGACCGGTATGCGGACCGGTATGCGGCCCGCCCTCGGGAGGGCGGGCCGGCCGGGCCGGGTCAGGCCTCGAACGGGCGGGCCGGCCAGGGCGCCTCGGCCGGGCGCAGCGAGTCCACCCCGTCGCCGGCGAGGACCGCGGTGAGCGACAGGACACCCACGACCAGGCAGTTGTTGTGCAGGTCACCGGCGAGCACGCCCCGCACGAGCTCATCGAGGGGCACGCGTGCCATCTCCATGTCCGCCTCCTCCTCGGCGACCTCGAAGCGTTCACCCTCGGCCTCGGAGAGGTCACGGGCGAGGAAGATGCGCACGGCTTCGTCGCAGCCGCCCGGTGTGGTGTAGACGTCGGTCAGCACCCGCCAGTCCTCGGCCTTGACGTGCGCCTCCTCGTAGAGCTCGCGCTGCGCGGCGTGCAGCGGGTTCTCGCCCGGGACGTCGAGCAGCCCCGCCGGGATCTCCCACAGCTTGTGGCGCACCGGGTGCCGGTACTGCCGCAGCACGAGCACCCTGCCGTCCGCGTCGAGCGCGAGGACGGCCACCGAGCCGGGGTGGACCTGGTAGTCGCGGCTGTGGACGCTTCCGTCGGGCATCACGACGTCGTCGGTGCGGACGCTGGTCTTGTTACCGGTGAAGGGCGTCACCGTCGCGGTGACCTGCCACTCCTCGGGCGTGTCCTGGAAACCCATGTACGTCCTCCCACGAACAAACAGAAACCGGGGCACGCGTCCCGTGAGGGACCCGTACCCCGGTCAACCGTATCGCCTTACGCGTCGGCGCCGGGCGTCCGCGCTGCCGCGACCTTGCGCTCCACGGCGGCCTTCACCAGGCCGGCGAAGAGCGGGTGGGGGCGGGTGGGGCGGGAGCGCAGCTCCGGGTGCGCCTGGGTGGCGACCAGGTAGGGGTGCGTCTCACGCGGGTACTCGACGTACTCGACGAGCTTGTTGTCCGGGGAGGTGCCCGAGAAGACCAGTCCGGCCTTCTTCTCCAGCTCCGCGCGGTAGCCGTTGTTGACCTCGTAGCGGTGGCGGTGGCGCTCCTCGACGTACGGCTCGTCGGCGTAGGCCTCGCGGACCAGGGAGCCCTCGGCGAGCTTCGCCGGGTACATGCCGAGCCGCATGGTGCCGCCCAGGTCGCCCGCGCCCTCGACGTACGCGAGCTGCTCCTCCATCGTCGAGATGACGGGGTGGGCCGTGGCAGCGTCGAACTCGGTGGAGTTGGCGTCGGCGATCCCGGCGAGGTTCCGCGCGGCCTCGATCACGATGCACTGGAGGCCGAGGCAGAGGCCGAGCAGCGGCACCTTGTTCTCGCGGGCGTACTGGATGGCGCCGACCTTGCCGATCACACCGCGCTCGCCGAAGCCGCCGGGGATGCAGACGGCGTCGACGTCACCGAGCTGCTTGCGGGCGCCGGCCGGGGTCTTGCAGTCGTCGGAGGCGACCCACTTGACCTTGACGCGTGCCTTGTTCGCGAAGCCGCCGGCCCGGATGGCCTCGGTGACCGAGAGGTAGGCGTCGGGCAGGTCGATGTACTTGCCGACCAGGGCGACGGTGACCTCGTGGTCCGGGTTGTGGACACGGTCCAGCAGGTCGTCCCAGGTGGTCCAGTCGACGTCGCGGAACGGCAGGTCGAGCTTGCGGACGACATAGGCGTCCAGGCCCTCGGTGTGCAGCACCTTGGGGATGTCGTAGATCGACCGGGCGTCCTTGCAGGCCACCACGGCGGTCTCGTCGACGTCGCACATCAGCGAGATCTTGCGCTTGATGGCGGTCGGGACGTCGCGGTCGGCGCGCAGCACGATGGCGTCCGGCTGGATACCGATGTTGCGCAGGGCGGCGACGGAGTGCTGGGTGGGCTTGGTCTTCAGCTCGCCGGAGGGGCCGATGTAGGGCAGCAGCGAGATGTGCACGACGAAGACGTTGTCGCGGCCCACCTCGTGGCGGACCTGGCGGACCGTCTCCAGGAAGGGCAGCGACTCGATGTCGCCGACCGTCCCGCCGACCTCGGTGATGACGACGTCCACGTCGTCGGTCGCCATGCGGCGGATGCGGTGCTTGATCTCGTTGGTGATGTGCGGGATGACCTGGACGGTGTCGCCGAGGTACTCGCCGCGCCGCTCCTTGGCGATCACGGTGTTGTAGACCTGGCCGGTCGTGACGTTGGCCGAACCGTCGAGGTCGACGTCGAGGAAGCGCTCGTAGTGGCCGATGTCCAGGTCGGTCTCGGCGCCGTCGTTGGTGACGAACACCTCACCGTGCTGGAAGGGGTTCATCGTGCCGGGGTCGACGTTGAGGTAGGGGTCGAGCTTCTGCATGGTGACCCGCAGGCCACGTGCCTTCAGCAGGGCACCCAGGCTGGAGGCAGTCAGACCCTTGCCGAGGGAGGAGGCGACACCCCCGGTGACGAAGATGTGCTTGGTCGTCGTGGATGTGGGCTGCATAGCCAAAGGGGGCTCCCGTGGTCGCGATCGTGAGGTGCGTGCCGGCATGCCGACGAAGATTTTCTTCGGGCGCCGTCGCTGCGGTTCGGGGGCCTCGTCCACTGTCGGGACGACCACCGGTCCACGGGCTACCAGGGTAACAGCGACGAGGGGAGGCCGCTTCCGGCCATGCCCCTCCGGCGCGGACACAAGATCACCACGTCCGTTTCAGGTCCCACCCATTCGCCCGTGACAGGCGACGGACAACTGCTGGACAGTCGCGCGGAACCCCCGGGTGCGTCGTATCCTGCTCGGACACTCGCTGCCGAGTTGGCCGGCCCAGCGGCTCCACCCCAGCCCGCTCACCCGCGCAAGAGCTCGTCGGTTCTATTACAACGACCCCTTGACCAGCAGTAAGCGCCCTGCGGGGCGACATGGCCGTTCGACTGGAGACGCACGTGGCCGGGCGCATCGAGGATTACGCACTCATCGGAGACATGCAGACCGCAGCCCTGGTCTGCCGGGACGGCACAGCGGACTGGCTGTGTCTGCCCCGCTTCGATTCACACGCGATTTTCGCCGGACTTCTCGGTACCGAGGAGCACGGCTTCTGGAGGCTGGGACCTGCCCGTCCTGAGGGGGCGGAGCCGCCGGCGGCGGACCGCCGCCGCTACCGCGGCGATTCGCTCATCCTGGAATCGGAGTGGGACACCCCCCGCGGCACGGTCCGCGTGACCGATTTCATGCCGCCGCGCGACGGTGCCCCCCAGCTGATCCGCATCGTGGAGGGCGTGAGCGGCCGGGTGCCGATGCGCTCCGAGCTGCGGATGCGTTTCAGCTACGGCCGGGTCACCCCCTGGGTGCACAAGGTCGACAGCCGTACGGTCGCCGTCGCGGGGCCCGACTCGGTGTGGCTGGACACGGACGCGGAGACGTACGGCCAGAACCTGACGACGTACTCCGACTTCACGGTGGCCCCCGGCGACCGGATCGCGTTCACCATCAGCTGGCAGCCCTCGCACCACGAGCCGCCGAGCGTGCCGGAGCCGGAGTCCTCCCTCGAGGCGACGGAGAGCTTCTGGCGCGAGTGGGTCGAGCAGTGCACGTACCACGGCCCCTACCGGGAGGCCGTGGTCCGCTCGCTGATCACGCTCAAGGCGCTCACCTACGCCCCGACCGGCGGCATCGTGGCCGCGCCGACCACCTCCCTGCCGGAGGACATCGGCGGCTCCCGGAACTGGGACTACCGCTACACCTGGCTGCGGGACGCCGCGATCACGCTCTCGTCCCTGCTGCGCACCGGGTACCGCGAGGAGGCCCGCGCCTGGCGCGAGTGGCTGCTGCGGGCCGTCGCGGGCGACCCGGAGAACCTGCAGATCATGTACGGCATCGCGGGTGAGCGTGAGCTCGGCGAGGCGGAGCTGGACTGGCTGCCCGGGTACGAGAACTCCGGCCCGGTCCGGGTCGGCAACGGCGCGGCGAACCAGCTGCAGCTCGATGTGTACGGCGAGGTCACCGAGGCGCTGCACCTGGCGCACATGACGGGGCTGACCCGCAACGACTACGCCATGGGCCTGCAGCTCAAGCTGATCAGCTATCTGGAGAAGCACTGGGACGAGCCGGACGAGGGCATCTGGGAGGTGCGCGGGCCGCGCCGGCACTTCGTGCACTCGAAGGTGATGGCGTGGGTCGCCGTCGACCGCACGATCAAGCTCATCGAGTCGGGGGACGCGGAGGGGCCGCTGGAGCGGTGGCTCCAGCTGCGTGACGACATCCACCGCGATGTCTGCGAGCGGGGTTACGACCCCGAGCGCAACACCTTCACCCAGTCCTACGGCTCGCAGGAGCTGGACGCGTCCCTGCTGCTGATTCCGCAGATGGGCTTCCTGCCGCCCGACGACAAGCGCGTCATCGGCACGATCGAGGCGATCCAGCGGGAGCTCTCCACGGAGGACGGCTTCGTCCTGCGCTACCCCACCGAGGGGGACGACGCGGGTGTCGACGGTCTGGAGGGCGACGAGGGCGCGTTCCTGGCCTGCTCGTTCTGGCTGGCGGACGACCTGGCGATGATCGGCCGGGTCGACGAGGCCCGCCGGCTCTTCGAGAAGCTGCTGTCGCTCCGCAACGACCTGGGCCTGCTGGCCGAGGAGTGGGACTCCGGGCTCCAGCGCCAGGTGGGCAATTTCCCGCAGGCGTTCAGCCATGTGCCGCTGATCGACACGGCGCTGCGGCTGACGGCCAGCGGGGCGTACGTCGGGTGATCCGGAGGGTGTGACGGGGTCCGGTGGGACGGCCGGCTTCCACGGCCGGACCTACGATGGAAGGGCCCTGTCACGCCTTGCGAAGGGGGCACGCCATGACGCCCCGCACCTCGGCTCCGGAGTCCGCTCCGGCCGGTCTCCGCTCCGGTTTCGCCGGCGCGGTCCTCGTCCCCGGTGACCCGGGATACGACGAGGCCCGGACCGTCTTCAACAGCATGATCGACCGCAGACCCGCGGTGGTGGCCCAGTGCGCCTCCGAGGCGGATGTCGCGCGGGCGCTCCGCTCCGCACGCGAGGAGGGCCTGGAGGTCGCCGTGCGCGGGGGCGGTCACAGCGTGGCGGGCATGGCCCTGAGCGAGGGCGGTCTGGTGATCGACCTTCGCCGGATGCGCACGGTGGAGGTCGACCGGGACGCCCGCTCGGCCCGCGTCGGCGGCGGAGCCACCATGGGCGATCTGGACCGGGCCACCCAGCCGTACGCCCTGGCGACCACGGGCGGGCGGGTCTCGACCACCGGTGTCGGCGGTTTCACGCTCGGCGGCGGATCGGGATGGCTGGAGCGGGCCTTCGGACTGGCCTGTGACAATCTGCTGGCCGCCGAACTGGTCACGGCCGACGGCGACTCCGTACACACGAGCGCCCAGGAGAACCCGGAGCTGTTCTGGGCCCTGCACGGCGGCGGCGGCAATTTCGGGGTGGTCACCTCCCTGACGCTGCGGCTCCACGAGCTGCCGGCGATGAGCATGGCGCTGCTCCTCCTGCGCCCGGAGAACGGCCCGGAAGCGGTCCGTACGTACCGGGACGTGATGGAGTCCGCCCCGGACGCGACGGGCGGTGCCTGCATCTACATCACCGGGCCGCCCGAGGAGTGGGTGCCCGGGGACCTGGTGGGCCACCTCGTCTGCGCGGTCCTGGTCACCCACGCCGGCACGGAGGCGGAGCTGCGCGAGGTCGCGGCGCCGCTGCTGGCGCTGGAGCGCGAGGCCGAGGTGATCGGTCCGGTCGACTACGCGGACCTGCAGTGCATGCTCGACGACCCGCCCGGCATGCGGAACTACTGGTCGGCGGAGTATCTGGACGGCTTCCCCGACGAGGCCGCGGCCGCCTTCTGCGCCGGTGCGGCCACCATGCCCGTCCCCTCCGCCTCACAGCACGTGCTGTTCCCGATGGGCGGCGCGGTGGCCCGGGGGCCCGCCGGCTACCCGGTGCCCTGGCGCTCCTCCCCCTGGGCGGTGCATCCGTTCGGCGTCTGGGAGAGGGAGGCGGACGACGAGCGGGGCAGGGAGTGGGTACGCCGGGTGCGCGGGGCGGTCATGCCGTGGGCGAGCGGCGCCGTCTATCTGAACTTCATCGGGCGGGAGGGCCAGGAGCGGGTCGTCGCGGGCTTCGGGGAGCAGGCCTACGAGCGGCTGTCCCGGGTCAAGGCACGCTACGACCCGGACAACGTGTTCCATCTGAACCACAACGTCAAGCCGGCCGTGGCAGCGGTGTGACGCGCCGGGCCGGGGGCCGGTAACTTCCTGACCGGGGGCGTTCCCGCCCCCCGGACGGGCACGAGCGCATACGCGCCGATACGGAAGCACGAGGCCGGAGCCGGTGGAGACAGAGGGCGGGATCACCGTGCGGCGGGCGCTGGAGCTGCCGGGGCTGCGCGCCGGACTGCCGGAGGTGCTGACCTGCGCGGACCGGCTGGACCGGACGGTGCGCTGGGTGCACGCCGGGGAGGCGCCGAACATCCCCGCGCTCCTCAAGGGCGGGGAACTGCTGCTCTCCACGGGCCTCGGCCTGGGTTCCAGGCCCGCCGACCAGCGTGCCTACGTCCGCAAGCTGGCCGACCGCGGTATCGCCGCGCTGGTCGTGGAGCTCGGGGCGCGTTTCGAGCGGCTGCCGACGGCGATCGTGGAGGCGGCGAGGACGGCGGGGCTGCCGCTCGTGCAGCTGCACCGTGAGGTGCCGTTCGTGGCGGTGACCGAGGAGATCCACACCGAGATCGTCAACGGCCACTACGCCCTGCTCCAGCGGGCCGAGGAGGTCCACCGGCGCTGCACCCGGGCGGTGCTCGGGGGCGGCGGGGTGCCCCAGGTCCTGGGCATCCTGGCGGAATTCGCCGCGAACCCGGTCTTCCTGGAGACCCCGGACGGCCGGCTGCTGTTCGCCGCGGGCGCCGGGCCGGTGGGCGCCGATCCGCTGCAGGTCTGGGAAGGGCTGCGCGGGGCCCGTGCGGCCCGTGAGGCGCCACCGGCCGGCGCACTGTTGGTGGAGGTGCCGGGAGGTGGCCTCGGGGCCGGTTCCGTACGGGCCCGGCTGGTGCTGCTCGCGGTGTCGGGCCCGCTGGTGACGGTGCACCGGATGGCGGCCGAGCGGGCGGCGGGCATCCTGGCGGTCGTGCTGATGCAGGCCCGTCAGGAGGACGAGGTGGCGGCACGGGGACGCGGCGACTTCCTCACGGATCTCGCCGAGGGCCGGATCGCTCCCGGGGACGCTCCCGCGCAGGCCGGTGTGCTGGGCTTCCGGCCCGGCGGGGATCCGCTGCTGCCGGTGGTGATGAGGCTCGCGCCCGAGCCGGCGCCGTCGGGCAGCTGGGCGCTGCTGGCCCGGGCCGTGACGGAGGAGCTCGCGAAGGTGGGCGCGCCGGTGCTGGTGGGGGTGCGCCCGGTGGAGGGCAGGGTCCCGCTGCTGCTGGCGCTGCGCCCGGGGACCACCCGTGCGGCGCTCGGCGACCGGGTGGCGGCCGCGCTGCGGGCCGGAGCGGGGCGGGCGGGCCTGGAGCGGGCCGGTGACCGCACCCCGGTCGTCGTGGTGGTCGGGGCCGCGGGCGGCTGGGCGGCGGCGGGCGCGGGGCTGCGGCACGCGGCGGAGGCGGCCACTGCCGCGCAGGGGCTCGGGGAGCGCCCCTGGTACGACGCGCGCAGCCTGGACATCGATCTGCTGCTGTGGCGGCTGCGGGACCATCCGGATCTGGCGTCCTTCGTGGACCGGGCGATCGGCCCGCTGCGCGAACACGACCGCACCTCGCGTCCCGCCCTGCTGCCCACCCTGGAGGCCTACCTCGCCCACGCGGGCCGCAAGGCGGAGGCCGCGCGCGAGCTGCATCTGAACCGGCAGACGCTCTACAACCGGCTGGCCCGCATCGGTGAACTGCTCGGCACGGACCTGGACGACCCGCAGGCGGTGCTCGCCCTGAGCCTGGCTCTGCGCGCCCGCCGCCACACGCTTCAGTAGACCGTCACCTGCTGCGCCAACTCGTCGTAGACGGAGAGCACATGGGCGACGGTGTCGTCCTCGGTCGGCCAGCCGGCGGCCTGTGCGCGCCCCGAGTCGGCGAGCCGCTCCCGTCGCCCGGGGTCGCCGAGGAGTCGTACGACGGCTCCGGCCAGCGCGTCCGCGTCCCCGTAGGGCACGAGCTCGGCTGCCTCGCCGACGAGCTCGGGCACCCCGTCGGCCCGGGCCGCGACCAGCGGGACGCCGAGCCGCAGGGCCTCCTGGGCGAGCAGCGGCCCGCCCTCGCCGCGGCCGGACAGCACGGCGACGTCGGCGGCGGCGAGGAGCTCACCGATGCCGTCCGCGCCGGTGAGGACGACGGGCAGCCCCTCCGCGGCGATCCGCCGCCGGAGGGCGCCGGTCCGGGGGCCCTCCCCCGCTACGGCCAGCAGCGGCACGGGGTCCAGCGCACGCCATCCGCGCGCGGCGTCCAGCAGTGTCCCGTGGTCGTGCTGTGCCACCGACACCAGCAACGGCCTCCCGACCGCGCCGAGTTCGGCGCGCGCCTTGCCCTCGTCGGGGGCGTACGCGAAGCGGCTCGCCGGGATCGCGGCCGGTGCCAGCCGGGCGTCCCTGGCGCCCCGGCGGCGGGCCCGGTCGACCAGCTCCCAGGAGGTGCCCAGGACGACGGCGGCCGCACGGGCGGCCCTGCGCTCCAGCAGCCGCAGCAGCCTGCCGCGGGCCCCGTCGGCGTGGGTGCGCGTGTGCCAGGTCACGACCAGGGGAACGCCCCGGCCGCTGAGGGCGATCCGGGCGCGTACGGCGGCGTGCAGTCCGTGGGCGTGGACGATGTCCGCCCCGGTGCAGGCGGTGCGGAGGGCGGCGACGGCCGCGGGGTCGCTGCGCCGGGGCACCGCGACGAAGCGGGCGCCCGTCGCGGGGAGGCCGTGGGTGCGGCCGGCGCCGGCCGGGGCGCAGACGGTGACCTGCACGCCTCTGGCGATCAGACCTGCGGCGAGCGAGCTGACATGAGCGCTGCTTCCGGCACCGCCGCCCAGGACTTGGACCGTACGCAGCTGTGACACGTTGATTGGCTCCCGGGGATCCCGAGTCGGTGGAAAGTACAGCGCCAAGGATGCCAGTCCGTACGCACGTTCCGGGACTGACGAAACGTTGTTCCCGTCGTCGCGTCGAAGGCCGGGCCGCCCGCCTCACCCGTACGAGTGAGGCGGGCGGCGCGGGGCTGACGGCGGCGGGTCGTCAACCGTCCGCTCGCGCGGTCTCCAGCAGCTCCTCGGCGTGTGCCCGGGCGGTCTCGGAGTCCTCCTGGCCTGCGAGCATCCGGGAGAGTTCCCGCACCCGGTCCTCACCTTCGAGGACCGTGACGCCGCTCCTGGTCACCGATCCGTCCACGGTCTTCTCGACCAGCAGCTGCCGGTCGGCGAAGGCCGCCACCTGCGGCAGGTGGGTGACCACGACGACCTGCGCCGACCTGGCGAGCTTCGCCAGCCGCCGGCCGACCTCGACGGCCGCCTTGCCGCCGACGCCCGCGTCGACCTCGTCGAAGAGGTACGTCGGCACGGGGTCGGAGCCCGCGAAGACCACCTCGACCGCGAGCATCACCCGGGACAGCTCACCGCCGGAGGCGCCCTTGGCGATCGGCCGGGGCTGGGCGCCGGGGTGCGGCGCCAGCAGGAGTTCCACCTCGTCGGCGCCGGAGGGCCCGTAGAGCACGCTGCGGCCGCCGATGTCGATGCCGGACCCCTCGTCGGGCGCCTCGGTCTGCCTGATGGCGAAGGAGACCCTGGCGTGCGGCATGGCGAGCGAGGCCAGCTCCTCGGTGACGGCTTCGGCGAAGCGCGCCGCCGCCTCCGTCCGCGCGTCGGTCAGCTCCTGGCCGAGGGCGGACAGCTCGGCGCGCAGCGCGTCACGCTCCGCCGTGAGCTCACCGATACGGTCGTCGTCGCCCTCGAGTTCGGTCAGCCGGGAGGCACCGTCCTCGGCCCAGGCGAGCACGGAGGCTGTGTCCCCACCGGCCCGGCCGTACTTCCGGGTGAGCGTGGTGAGCGCCGCGCGCCGTTCCTCCACGGCCGCGAGCCGCAGCGGGTCGGCGTCGAGCTGGTCGGCGTATCCGGCGAGCTCCCCGGCCACGTCGGCGAGCAGGATCGAGATCTCGCCGATCCGGTCGGCGAGCGCGGCGAGCGCCGGGTCGTGGGCCCTTACGGCGTCCAGGGACTGTCCTGCGGCCGCCACCACCGTGGTGGCGTCCACGCCTTCCGGGTCCTCCGGGTTCCCCGCGAGCGCCGCGTGGGCGAGAGCGGCGGCGGAGGCGAGCGCCTCGGCGTGGCCGAGCCTCTCGGCCTCCGCGGCGAGTTCGGTGTCCTCGCCGGGCAGCGGCTCCACGGCGGCGACCTCGTCGAGGCCGAAGCGCAGCAGATCCGCCTCCTGGGCGCGCTCCCTGGCCCGGGTGGTCAGCTCGTCGAGCTCGGTGACGACCGCGCGGAGCCGACGGTAGGCCGCCGCGTACTTGGTGTGCGGGCCCTCGACGCCGCCCCCGGCGTAGCGGTCCAGCGCCTGGCGCTGCCGTGCGGGCTTGAGCAGCCCCTGCTGGTCGGTCTGGCCGTGCACGGCGACGAGTTCGTCGGCGAGCTCGGCGAGCAGCCCCACGGGCACGGATCTGCCCCCGAGATGGGCCCGGGAGCGCCCTTCGGCCGAAACGGTACGGCTGATGAGCAGCGCACCGTCCTCGATCTCGCCCCCGGCCTCCTCGGCGCGCACCGCGGCCGCGTCGCCCCGGGACACCGTGATCCGCCCCTCGACGACCGCGGCCTTGGCACCGACCCGCACCAGGGCGGGGTCGGCGCGCCCGCCGAGCAGCAGCCCGAGGCTGGTGACGACCATGGTCTTGCCCGCGCCGGTCTCGCCCGTCACCGCGGTGAAACCGGGTGACAGCTCCACCACCGCGTCGTCGATGACTCCGAGCGACCGTATCCGCATCTCCTCCAACACGGACATGACCTTACGAGGTCCGGGGCCCGGTGTGCGACGGGCCCCGGTGGAGGATTCACTCACGCGGGTGTGAACAGCGGCCCGCGAATTCAGTGCGGAGCGCCCCGCCAGCCCTGTACGGGCAGTGCGAACTTGGCCACCAGAC
Source organism: Streptomyces sp. NPDC079167 (assembly GCF_040686735.1). Lineage (NCBI taxonomy): Bacteria > Bacillati > Actinomycetota > Actinomycetes > Kitasatosporales > Streptomycetaceae > Streptomyces > Streptomyces sp. NPDC079167. The sequence continues at coordinate 55,799 of NZ_JBFBLO010000026.1, forward strand.
GGTCGGTGAACGACGCCTGGTGCAGCCGCGCGAGCCGTACGGGCACCGCGCCGCGCCGCACCTCCACCCTGGCCCCCGCGGGCAGCTCGACCGTCCGCCGGCCGTCGCACCACAGCACCCCGTGCGGGGTGTGCGGCTGGACCTCCACGGCCAGCACCGAGTCGGGCGAGGTCACCAGGGGCTTCGCGAACAGCGCGTGGGCGCTGATCGGCACCATGAGCAGTGCCTCGACCTCCGGCCAGACGACGGGGCCGCCCGCCGAGAAGGCGTACGCGGTCGAGCCGGTCGGGGTGGCGCAGACGATCCCGTCACATCCGAAGCCGGTCACCGGACGGCCGTCGATCTCCAGGACCACTTCGAGCATCCGCTCGGGCGAGACCTTCTGGACGGCGGCCTCGTTGAGCGCCCAGTCGGTGTGCACGACGTCGCCGTTGCTGTGCACGACGACGTCGAGCGTCATCCGCTCCTCGACCTGGTAGGCCCGGGTGACGACGCGGTCGACGACCTGGTCCAGGTCGTCACGCTCGGCCTCGGCGAGGAAGCCGACCCGCCCGAGGTTGACCCCGAGCATCGGCACGCCGGAGGCACGGGAGATCTCGGCTCCGCGCAGCAGCGTCCCGTCCCCGCCGAGCACGATCAGGAGTTCGCAGCCGTCCACGGCCGCGGTCGTCGCGTCCGTGACCGTGACCACGGACGAGGGCAGCGGCAGGTCCTGCGCCTCCGCGGCCAGCGCCCGGACGCCGAGGCCGTTGCGCAGCAGCCCCTGGACGACGAGTTCGGCGCTGCGGATCGCGGCCGGGCGGCCGGTGTGCGCGAGCAGGAAGACGGTGCGTTCCGCGTTCCCTGGTTGTGCCGCTTGTGTTGTCAACGGGGCCCCTCCGCCACTGCGCGGTCGACGTCCGCGGGATCCAGCTCAGGTGCGCCGGCCCGCAGCCACAGAAAATACTCGACGTTTCCCGACGGGCCCGGCAGCGGGCTCGCCGTGACCCCCAGGACACCGAGGCCGAGCAGACCGGCCCGTCGCGCCACTTCCCGTACGGCTTCGGCCCGGAGCTCGGGGCTGCGGACCACACCGCCGCTGCCGAGGCGTTCCTTGCCCACCTCGAACTGCGGCTTGACCATCAGCACCAGGTCGGCGCCGGGGGCGGTGCAGCGGGCGAGGGCGGGCAGGACGAGGCCGAGCGGGATGAACGAGAGGTCTCCCACCACCAGGTCCACCGGCTTTCCGTCGATCTGCTCCACCGTCAACTCGCGTACGTTGGTACGGTCCTTGACGGTGACGCGTTCATCGGACTGCAGGGACCAGGCGAGCTGTCCGTAGCCGACGTCCACCGCCACGACATGTCCCGCGCCGGCCCGGAGCAGCACATCGGTGAAGCCCCCGGTCGAGGCCCCCGCGTCCAGTGCCCGCCGGCCTTCGACCTTCAGGCCCAGGGGCTCGAAGGCGGCGAGGGCGCCCGCGAGTTTGTGCCCGCCGCGCGAGACGTACTCGGGGTCGCTGTCGTCCTTGACGACGACGACGGCGGCGCTGGTCTCGACCTGGGTGGCCGGCTTGGTCGCGGTGTTCCCGCCGACGGTCACCCGCCCCGCCGCGATCAGCTGGCTCGCGTGTTCGCGCGAGCGGGCGAGCTTGCGGCGCACCAGCTCGGCGTCGAGGCGGCGACGTGCCACTCCTGCCACTTCTCGTTCAGCTCCTGTTGTCGTGCGCGGGTGTCGGTGCGGGTGCGGGCCGTGCGTCCAGCGCGGTGAGTTCGTCACGCAGCCCACGGTGTACATCCTCGTACACCTCGGTGTGGCCGTCCGCCGCGAGGTGGTCGGCGTCGGCCAGCCGCTCCAGCCGCGCGTCGACACCGGCGTGCCCCGTGGGGGTGCGTGCGATGCCGAGGGGTGCGGGCGGGGCGGGGTCGAAGGCGGGCGCGGGAGGCGCCGCGTCCGCTTCGGCCGCCTCACCCTGCTGCGTCGTGTCCGGCCCCGGCATCCAGTCGCTCATGCGGGAACGCTACCCCGAAGGGCCGGTGTACCGTCGGTGACGATGGCGACCATGGCGGAGTGCCGCAGCGCACTCGACACACTTTCCGACAATCTGGCGGGGGCGGACGGCGACGTCCGCGGCGCCGCCGACCTCGACCGCTCGCTGAGCTGCCACATCAGGGATCTCGATGTGACGTTCACCGGACGGCTGGCGAACGGCCGGATCCGGGTGCTCGACACGCACGACGGCCCGCCCCTGGAGAAGGCCGAGATCCGTCTCGCCATGACCGGGGACGACCTGGTGGCCATGGTCGACGGCGAGCTGAACTTCGCGAAGGCCTGGGCGTCCGGCCGGGTGCGGCTGGAGGCCGGCTTCCGCGATCTGCTGAAGCTCAAGTCGCTGCTGTGACCGGCGGCGGCCTCAGACGGAGGCCGCCCTGCGCTTGCGGCGGGCGGCGGGGACCACGAGCGGCGTCCCCGTCTCCGGGTCCTCGATGACCTGGCACCGCATCCCGAAGACCTCCTCCACGAGCTGCGCGGTGACGACGTCACCGGGCGCGCCCTCGGCGATGACCGCGCCCTCGCGCATGGCGATGAGGTGGGTGGCGTACCGGGCGGCGTGATTGAGGTCGTGGAGCACGGCGACGAGTGTGCGGCCCTGCGTCTCGTGGAGCTCCGCGCAGAGGTCGAGCACGTCGATCTGGTGCTGGATGTCGAGATACGTCGTCGGCTCGTCCAGCAGCAGGAGCGGGGTCTGCTGGGCCAGGGCCATGGCGATCCAGACCCGCTGGCGCTGGCCGCCGGACAGTTCGTCGACGTAACGGTCGGCGAGCTCGCCGACACCGGTCGACTCCATGGACTCCTTCACGATCCGCTCGTCCTCGGGTGACCACTGGCGCAGCAGCCCCTGGTGGGGGTAGCGGCCACGTGAGACGAGGTCGGCGACGGTGATGCCGTCCGGGGCTATGGAGGACTGGGGCAGCAGGCCGAGCGTCCTGGCGACCTTCTTCGCGGGCATCCGGTGGATGGACTGCCCGTCCAGCAGCACGTCCCCCGCGTTCGGCTTCAGCATCCGGGAGAGGGCGCGCAGCAGGGTCGACTTGCCGCACGCGTTGGGGCCGACGATGACGGTGAACGAGTTGTCGGGGATCTCGACCGAGAGGTCCTCCGCGATGACCCGCTGGTCGTAGCCGAGGGTCACCGAGTCCGCGGTGAGGCGCTGCATGGTCGTACTCCCGGAGTCGGTGGGATGGGTCTGCGAGGGATGCGCTCCGCCCGGCTTCATATGCGGCCCGCCCTGCGCTCGGACACGAGGAGCCACAGCAGGTAGCAGCCGCCGAGCACGCCGGTGACGACGCCCACCGGGAGCTGGCGGTCCCCGAAGGCGTTCATGGCGGTCCAGTCGGCGACGAGCAGCAGGGCCGCCCCCGTGGCGGCCGCGGCGGCCAGGTTGGGGCCGGGCGCGCGGGTGAGACGGCGGGCGACCTGCGGGGCGCTGAGCGAGACGAAGACGATGGGCCCGGCGGCGGCGGTGGCGACGGCGACGAGCAGCACGGCGCAGCCCAGCAGGACGAGCCGGGTGCGTTCCACCCGTACGCCCAGGGAGTGGGCGGAGTCGTCGCCCATCTCGATCATGCGCAGCGCCCGCCCGTGGCCGAGGACCAGAGGGATCAGGACGCAGCAGACCGCGAGGAGCGGCCAGACCTGCGCCCAGTCCCTGCCGTCCAGCGAGCCGGTCATCCAGACGACGGCTCGGGTGGCGTCGACGAGGTTCGCCTTGGTGATCAGGTAGTGGGTCGCGGCGGTGAGCATCGCGGCGGCACCGATGCCGACCAGGACGAGCCGGTAGCCGTGCACCCCGCGCTTCCAGGCCAGCAGGTAGACGGCGACGCCCGTCAGGAGGCCGCCGACGACGGCGCCCGCGGCGACCTCGGTGGGCCCGCCGTGGAAGAGCACGATCACGATGAGGGCGCCGACCGCGGAGCCCTGGCCGAAGCCGAGGACGTCCGGGCTGCCGAGCGGGTTGCGGGAGACGCTCTGGAAGACGGCGCCGCCGACCCCGAGCGCGGCGCCGACGAGCAGCCCGACGAGGACCCTGGGCAGCCGCAGTTCGGTGACGATGAACTCCTGCTGGAAGGTCCCGTTGCCGAACAGCGTGGTGACGACCTGACCGGGCGACATCGAGTAGTCGCCGCTGCCGATCAGCACCACGGCGGCGAAGGCGGCCGCCGCGACGAGCAGCGCGATCACGGCGAACGCCCGTGCGTCCACGCGGAAGGAGAGCCCGCCGGCCGTCCGCACGGCGTGGACGGTCCTCGTGGTGTCCTGTGCGGCCTTCACAGCTGGGCCATCCTCTTGCGGCGTACGAGATGGATGAAGACGGGCCCGCCCAGCAGCGCGGTGACGATGCCGACCTGGAGCTCGGCGGGACGGGCGACGACTCTGCCCACCACGTCGGCGCCGAGGAGCAGCACGGGCGCGAGGACGGCGGCGTAGGGCAGGATCCACCGCATGTCCGGGCCGGTGATGGTGCGGACCAGGTGCGGGATCATCAGCCCGATGAAGACGATCGGCCCGCACGCGGCGGTCGCCGCCCCGCAGAGCAGGGTGACGGCCACCATCGCGAGGACGCGTGTACGGGTCAGGTGCGCGCCGAGCGCCCTGGCCGTGTCGTCGCCCATCTCCAGCGCGTTGAGCGGCCGGGCGATGGCCAGGGCCAGCAGCACGCCGAGGGCGATGAACGGCCACACCTTGCCGACGGTCTCCGGGTTCGCGGAGGCCAGCGACCCCACGGTCCAGAAGCGCAGCCGGTCCAGGGCCGCCGAGTCCAGCAGCTGCACCGCGTTGACGTAACCGTAGAGCGCGGCGGTGACCGCCGTGCCGGCGAGCGCCAGCCGTACGGGGTTCGCGGACCGGCTGCCGCCGAGCAGGTACACCGCGACGGAGACGATCGCGGCGCCGCCGAACGCGAACCAGACGTATCCGGTGAGCGAGGTGACGCCGAGGAAGGTGATGGCGGAGACGACAGCCGCAGCCGCGCCGGCGTTGACACCCAGCAGACCGGGCTCGGCGAGCGGGTTGCGGGTCAGCGCCTGCATCACGGCGCCGGCCAGCCCCAGAGCTGCCCCGACGATCAGCCCCAGCACGGTGCGCGGAACCCGTACATCCCGCACGAGGACGTCGCCGTTGGTGCCCGAGTAGTGGAACAGACCGTGCCACACCTCGGAGACGGGCAGCGCCTTGGCGCCGATCGCGATACTCGCGAGGCACACCAGGACCAGCACGCCCACGGCGACCAGCAGCCCCACGGCTCGCACCGCGTGGCGCCCGGAGCGCACGGGCTCGTCCGGCGCTGCCGCGGTACCGGCGTTCGTTTCGGAAGGACTCTCTACCAACACCGGGTTAGGGTAGCCTACCCTCTGGTTTCGGCCACCATGGGAGCCGAGACATCCGCTGCGCGGGCCGCCCGGATCCGCTCCGTGGAGCGTGCCGGGCGGAATTCACCACCGCGCGGGCGAGTTCCTCGCCGCTACAGTCCGAGTCTGGCCACGGCCTTCCCCGTGTCCAGCCCGCACGAGCCGTCCCCGGCATGCGTCCAGGCCGCTCCGCACAGGGCCCGCAGCCCGTCGATCGCGTCGCCGTCACCTTCCAGGACGAGCATGTCCCCACGCACCACGGCCGTCCACCCGCCGCAGCGGAACGCGCCGTCCTCCTCCGACACCTCGGGCTGCCCGGTGAGCAGGCCCCGCAGGTCCCGGTCCACATAGGTCGGGCGGTACTTGGGTTCGGCGGCGATCAGCTGCGCCGCGTCGGTCACCCCGGTGAGGACGAGCAGCGAGTCCACGCCGCCGTTGAACGCGCCCTCGATGTCCGTGTCCAGCCGGTCCCCGACGACCAGCGGCCGCTTCGCCCCGGTCCGCAGCACGGTCTCGCGGTGCATCGGCGGCAACGGCTTGCCCGCGACCTGCGGCTCGGCACCGGTCGCGATCCGTACGACCTCGACGGCGGCGCCGTTGCCGGGAGCGATGCCACGGGCGCCGGGGATCGTCAGGTCCGTGTTCGACGCGAACCACACGGCCCCGCGCGAGATCGCGTACGCCGCCTCGGAGAAGCGGCCCCAGGCCAGATCGGGCCCGCCGAACCCCTGCGCCACGGCGACGGGTTCGTCGTCCGCCGACTCCACCGGCACCAGGCCGCGCTCGCGCAGCGCGACCCGGAGCCCCTCGCCCCCGACCACGAGGACCTTGGCCCCGGACGGCAGCTGATCGGCCATCAGCCGGGCCACCGCCTGCGCCGACGTGATCACATCGGCGGCGTCGGCCGGCACACCGAGCTCGGTCAGGTGCTCCGCCACCGCGTCCGGCGTCCGCAGCGCGTTGTTCGTCACGTACGCGAGACGCATGCCGCCCGCGCGCGCACTGCCCAGCGACTCCACGGCGTGGACGATGGCGTGCCCGCCCGCGTACACCACCCCGTCGAGATCGAGCAGGGCCGTGTCGTACGCCTCACTCAGCGCCACACCGCTTCCGAGCGGCCGGGACCTGTACTGCTGACTCATATGCGTACGCTCCTCTTTCCATGCTTCTCCCCCGATCATCGCGCATCGCGGGAGCGCACATACGATGCACAAATGAACACATCCGGGCCCGCTGCCGGCGAGGGACTGCGGCTGGTCGCCTTCCGCGGACTGCGGTACGTCCCCGAACGGGTCGGCAGCCTCGCGGCGGTGACCTCGCCTCCGTACGACGTCGTCGTCCGGCCCGACGGACTGCACCACCTGGAGTCCGCGGACCCGCACAACATCGTCCGGCTGATCCTCCCGCAGGCCGGTACGGCAGCAGCACGCCACCGGCAGGCCGCCGACACACTGAAGCGGTGGCTCGCGGAGGGGGTGCTCGCCCCCGACCCGGTGCCCGTGCTCTACGTCTACGAACAGCGGGCCGGTGACATCCTCCAGCGCGGTGTGATCGGGGCCCTGGCCCTCTCCCCCGCGTCGGAAGGCGTGGTGCTGCCGCACGAGGACGTCATGGCCGATGTCGTGGAGGACCGCGCCGACCTGATGCGTACCGCGGCCGCACACCTCGAACCTCTGCTCCTGAGCTATGCGGGAGACGGCGGGCCGGGCGGCACGACGGCCGTCATCGAGCGGGTGGTGGAGCGTCTTCCGCTCCTCACCACGACGACCGAGGACGGTTTCAGCCACCGTCTCTGGGCCGTCTCCGACCCTGCGGAGCGGGCGGAGATCGAGGCCGATCTCTCCCACCGCCAGGCCCTGATCGCCGACGGCCACCACCGCTGGGCCACCTATCTGCGGCTCCAGCGGGAGCAGTCCGTCCCCGGGCCCTGGGACTTCGGTCTCGTCCTGCTCGTCGACACCGCCCGCTATCCGCTCCGGGTCCGCGCCATCCACCGGCTGCTGCACCGCCTTCCGGTCCCCCAGGCGCTCCGCGCCCTCGACGGGCGCTTCCGGGTCAGGGAGATCGAGGGACCGCTCCCCCGGGGCCTCGACGCACTCACCGAGGCCGCCGCGGAGGGCAACGCCTTTCTGCTCGCGGGCGACGGCCGTTTCCACCTCGTCGACCGGCCGGACGGAGATCTCCTCAGCCGCACGGTTCGTGCGGACCGGCCGGCAGCCTGGCGCGCACTGGACGCGACCGTGTTGCACTCCACACTCCTGGACCACGTCTGGAGGATTCCCGACGCCCCGGAGCACATCGCGTACATCCACGACACCGCGGCGGCCGTCGAGCAGGCAGAGCGGCACAATGCCACGGCAGTGCTGATGCACCCGGTCGGCGAGGACGTCGTCCGGGACCTGGCCAGACAGGGCGTCACCATGCCCCGTAAGTCGACCTCGTTCGGCCCCAAGCCGGCCACGGGACTCGTCCTGCGCACTCTCGACACGGACTGAGGAACGGGCAGCAAACAGAAGAGGGCGGCACCCGTCACGGGTGCCGCCCTCTTCTGTCAGCCTTCAGCGCTTACGCACTCACGCCTTCGCGGAGCCATCCGCGTCGTCGTCCTCGACTTCTTCGATTTCCAGGTCGTCGTCGTCGTAGTACTCCTCGACACCGTCGTCCTCGTCGTCCTGCTCCTCGGCGCCCGGCGCCTCGGCCACGACCACGGCCGGGTGCTCGTCGTCCTCGCCCATGGCGTCGACGAACTCCACACCGTCGAGCGCGGCGAGCCGGTCCGACGCATCGGTCGCGCCGTCCTTGTCCGCCTCGAGGGCCTTGCCGAACCACTCACGTGCCTCGTCCTCGCGCCCTGCTTCCAGGAGCGCGTCCGCGTACGCGTACCGCAGGCGCGGGGTCCACGAGTGGACGGCGCTGGAGGCGAGCTCCGGGCCCTGCAGCGTGACGATTGCCGCGTCGATCTGGCCCATGTCCCTGCGGGCTCCGGCGGCGACCAAGCGCATCTCGACCTGGCCGGCCTTGTCCAGCTTCTGGACCTCGGGTCCACCGGCCATGTCCATCGCCCGCTCGGGCCTGCCGAGTCCACGCTCGCAGTCGGCCATGACGGGCCACAGGTCCACGGAGCCGGTCATGCGACGGGACGCCCTGAACTCTGCCAGTGCCTCCGCATACTTCTGCGTCGCGTACGCGGCGAAGCCGGCAGCCTCACGGACCGCTGCGACACGCGAGGCCAGACGCAGTGCGATACGCGAGTATGCGTAGGCCTGCTCCGGGTCCTCGTCGAGGAGACGGGCCACCATCACGAGGTTCCGTGCAACGTCCTCGGCCAGGGTCTTCGGCAGGCTGTACAGCTCCTGCCGGACATCCTTGTCGATCTCGTGGCCGGTGACGTCGTCCGGGATGGGAAGCCGCTTGATCGGCTCACGGTCACGGTCGTCGCGGCCCTGGTAGCCACCGCGGTCGTCGCGGCCTCGGTAGCCACCGCGGTCGTTGCCCCGGTCGTTGTCACGACGCGGACCGCGATCGCCGCCGCCTCGGCTGTCGTCGCGGCGGAAGCCGCCGCCGGTGCTGCCACCACGGTTGTCGTCGCGGCGGAAGCCGCCGGGGCGGTCGTCGTCGCGACGGGGGCCACGCGGCCGGTCGTCACGGCGCTCGAAACCACCACCGGCCGGACGGCCACCACGGTCATCACGCTGACCAGCGCGGTAACCACCACGGTCGTCCTCGCGACGCGGAGCCCGGTCATCACGACGGAAGTTGCTCGGCCGGTCGTCATCGCGGCGCGGAGCACGGTCACGGTCGTCACGGCGGAAACCGCCACCGCCGCTGCCGCCTCGGCTGTCGTCACGGCGGAAACCGCCACCGGTGCTGCCACCACGGCTGTCGTCGCGGCGGAAACCGCCGGGGCGGTCGTCGTCGCGACGGGGGCCACGCGGCCGGTCGTCACGGCGCTCGAAACCACCACCGGCCGGACGGCCACCACGATCGTCACGCTGACCACCGCGGTAACCACCACGGTCGTCCTCACGACGCGGAGCCCGGTCATCACGACGGAAACCGCCACCGCCGGCGCCGGCACCACGGTTGTCGTCACGGCGAGGACCACGGTCACGGTCGTCGCGACGGAAACCGCTACCGCCGCTGCCACCACGGTTGTCATCGCGGCGGAAACCGCCGCCGGTGCTGCCACCGCGGCTGTCGTCGCGGCGGAAACCGCCGGGGCGGTCGTCGTCGCGACGGGGGCCACGCGGCCGGTCGTCACGGCGCTCGAAACCACCACCGGCCGGACGGCCACCACGGTCATCACGCTGACCACCGCGG
>NZ_JBFBLO010000027.1:0-62815 GCF_040686735.1 Streptomyces sp. NPDC079167
CAGGCCTTCTGGCTCGTCGACCTCCTGGAGAGCGCCGGCTACGACGGCTCCCTCCACTTCGACTTCAAGCCGGTACGCACCGACGGCATCGACGGCGTCTGGGAATCCGCGAAGAACTGCATGCGCAACTACCTCATCCTCAAGGAGCGCACCGCCGCCTTCCGCGCCGACCCCGCCGTCCAGGAAGCCCTCACCGCCTCCCGCCTCGACGAACTCGCCCGCCCCACCGCCGACGACGGCCTCAAGGCCCTCCTCGCCGACAGGACCGCCTACGAGGACTTCGACGCCACCGCCGCCGCCGAACGCTCCATGGCCTTCGAAGCCCTCGACCAGCTCGCCATGGAACACCTCATCGGCGTCCGCTGACCCCACCCCCCGGCGCCCGGCGGTGACGCACCACCGCCGGGTCCCGGGGTCGCGGCAGGACCCGGTGTCAGGCGTCCAAGGGCGCGGACAGGGCGTACGCCACCGGGTCCGCCAGCACGTCCTGCACCACCAGCGCCGCCGCGCCCCGCGCCGCGTCACCGGCGACGGACGACGCGCGCAGCCGGCCGCCGCCCCGGGACCAGAGGCCGGACACCACACGGCCGGTCAGCTCGTCGTCGGCAGGGGGCGAGAGCCACGGCATCAGCCCGCGGTATATCCCGCCGAGCACCACCGCGTCCGGGTCGAACAGATTGACCGCGCCGGACAGCACCTGACCCAGCATCCGGCCGGCGTCGGCCACGGCGGCCAGTGCCACGGGGTCACCGGCCCCCGCCCGCCGCTCCAGCTCCATCACTCCGGCCGCCCCGCCCGCGGCCCCGTCGATGCCGGCCGCGCGCAGCAGGGCCGACTGGCCGGCGTACTGCTCCAGGCAGCCGCGCGAGCCGCAGCGGCACTCCGGGCCCGCGGGGTCCACCACCACGTGCCCGATCTCCCCGGCGAAACCGTGGGCGCCGCGCAGCAGTTCGCCGTCGAGTACGAGGGCTCCGCCGACACCGATCTCGCCGGTCAGATAGAGGAAGCTGCGGACCGCGTCGAGTCCGCCGAACCACAGCTCGGCCAGCGCCGCGAGATTCGCCTCGTTCTCCGAGCGCACGGGCAGCGGTGCCGTGCCGGGACGCAGTCCGGCGAGGGCCTCGGCGAACAGCTCCTCGGCGGCGACCTCGTTCCAGCCGAGGTTCGGCGCCTGGCGCACCGAACCGCCGGAGACGAGCCCCGGCAGCGCCAGCGCCGTGCCGACCGGGTACAGATCCTGCTCCCGCGCCGAGTCCAGGGTGCGGGCCGCGATCGCCGCCGCCCGGGCCAGCACCTCTTCCGGCGGGGCCCCGCGGTTGTCGAGGTGCTCGGTCTGCCGCACCCGGCCGGTGCCCGCCAGGTCCACGACGCACACCGACACGTAGTCGATGTTGATCTCCACGCCGAGCCCGGCCGGCCCGGTGCGCGCCACCTTCAGGGCCGTGCCGGGGCGCCCGGCCTGACCGCTGAACGTCTTGCCCGACTCGGTCACGAAGCCGCTGTCCAGCAGCTGCTCGACCAGGGAGGACACCGCGGCGCGGGTGAGCCCGACCCGGGCCGACACTCCGGCCCGGGTCGCCTCGCCGGCCTCGCCCTCGTCCCGCACGGCGCGCAGCACGAGGCTCAGGTTGTGGCGCCGCACGGTGTCCTTGTCGGCCTTGGACCCCAGGGGCGTGAGGTAGCTCTTCATATCGTCGACGAGCCTATGTGATGCCCCTCGGGACCCCGCTCGCGGTACGAGGGCGCTACATGTCCGCCGCGTCCGTCACCGCGCCCAGGTCGACGAACTTGAAGCCGGTCGCCTCCCGGCCCTCCTCATCGCCCGACGCGGACGTCTCGTGCCCGTCCTGGACCACGAGCAGCCCGTGCGGGTAGCGGGAGCCGAGCGGTGCGTTGAGTACCGCGGCGCCGTCGCACTCCTCGCTGCCGTCGAGGTCCGCAGACACGGCGGTGACGCGGAAGCCGCCCTCGTACTCGTTGTCCTCGGAGACCTCGCGGTCGTACAGCGCGAAGCTGTTGTCACCCTGGCCGGACGCCATGAGGTAGCCGTCGCCGCCGGACTCCCGGAAGAGGGTCAGGCCCTCCACGTCGGCCGCCAGCCGCTTGCCGCCGAAGCCCGGGTCGGTACCGGGGGCGCACTCCTCGGTCTCCGGGTCGTACGTCCCCGGCACGCCGTACTCCTTCACCTTGTCCACCAGGACCGGGCGCCCGTTCAGCGCGGCCGGCAGCCGCCAGACACCGACGTCCTCCTGTCCGGCGTAGAGCGTGCCGTCGTCCGGGTCGACGACCATGCCCTCGACCTGGGGCAGCTCGCCCGGCTCGCCGCACGGCGTCCACGCGGTGCCGTCCGGGAGCCGGAAGGACGAGGGGAGCGAGAAGGTGCGTACCTTGCGGTAGCCCACTGTGCCCGTCGCCGTCGGCCGCAGCTCCAGCAGCGCGAGGTCCGTGGTGTTGCGGCGGCTGACCAGTGCGTACGACCGCCCGGAGGAGCGGTCCTGCCAGGTCGCGAGGCCGTAGGCCGTCCGCTGTTCGTTGATCTCGGCCTGGTCCGACGAGAAGACAGGGGCGGCGTCAGGGGCCGTCACGTCCTTCAGCGGGCCGCCCGGCTGCGACGGGTCGACGCGGTAGATACGGAGGCGGTCGTTGCCCCGGTCGCTCACCACGGCCACGTCGGCGCGACCGGACGGGGTGCGGAGCCCGGTCACGAGGTCGACGTTGTTGAACCTGCCGGGGGCGTCGTCCTCCGTGGCGGGTGCCGGCGCCGGGACCGACTGGACCAGGGACGCGTCGAGACCGTAGACCCGGAGCCCGCCCTCCTTGGCGGTCGCGACGACCAGGCTGCGCCCGGGGTCGGCGTCGTTGCGCCAGATCGCGGGGTCGTCGGCGTCGGCGTTGCCGCCCGCCTCGTCGTCGTACAGCGGGGCCGTCTCGGCCGTCGCGCCGACGGACGGCAGCGACTGTGCGTGCGCCGGGGACAGCGGGACCAGAGTGATCAGTGCCGTGCCGAGGAGGGCGGTTGCCGCCGGCCAGGGGGAGCGGTGCATGCGCACGGATGCTTCCTGTCGTGAGAGGGACATGTCCATGACTCGTCAGGAAGTGTCGGGCGGGTGAGCGCTGCCCCGGTGTCGTGTCCATGAGGGGGACATGGGCGCCAGGTGAATTCGCGGGGGCGGGCGGGGCCGGCGACGTGTGCCACCGGACCCGCCCGTCACCCGCCCCGGGGGCTCAGGGCCGCGCGCCCCGGGCCTCCAGCATGTCCGCCATCAGCGAGATCTCCGACTCCTGGGCACGGGCCATCCCGGCAGCCAGGTCCCTGATCTCGTCCGTGCCCGCCGAACCGGCGGCCGCCCGCGCCATGTCGGCCCCCGCACGGTGGTGGACGGTCATCAGCCGCAGGAAGCGCACCTCCGCGTCCCTGCCCCGGGCCGCGCGCAACGCCTCCAGCTGGGTGTCCGTCGCCATGCCCGGCATCAGGGACCCGTCGGACGGGGTGACCGGGTGGCCCATCCACTCCATCGGCGGCCGGTCCGAACTCTTGGGCCGGTCCCAGGACTCCAGCCAGCCCAGCATCATGCCCCGCTGGTTGGCCTGCGTGTTGATGATGTCGTACGCGAGACGGCGCACGTCCTCGTCCTCGGTGCGGTCCCGGACGACGAACGCCATCTCCACCGCCTGCTGATGGTGGACCGACATGTCCCGGGCGAACCCCACATCGGCCGAGCTCTCCGCGGGGACGCCACCGGGCGCCCCGGAGCCCGACGGGGAGGCCGCCGACGGCCGTACGACCATCAGCAGTACGAGCCCGACGGCCACGACGAACACCGCGGCTCCCGACCACGCCAGCGAACGCGGAACACGCGCGGACGAGGTCACTTGGCGACCCCGCCGGAGCAGGCGGCGCCCGGCTCGGGGGTCTGCGCGCCCTGGACGTACTTGGTGAAGAACTGCGCCACGCGGGCGTCGGTGGCGCTCTTCACGGTGAGCTGCTTGCCCCACGCGCTGAGCATCAGCGGGTCCTTCTGGTCCTTCACGGGGCTCATCAGGGAGTAGGGCGTCCTGGCGACCCGCTCGGAGAGCGCCTTCACGTCCGCCTCCTTCGCCTTGTCGTTGTACGTGACCCAGACGGCGCCGTGCTCCAGGGAGTGGACGGCGTTCTCGTTCGGTATCGCCTCGGTGTAGACGTCGGCGTCGCAGTTCATCCAGACCGGGTTGTGATCACCGCCGACGGGCGGGTTCATCGGGTAGTCGACGGGCGTCTGGACATGCTCCTGGGTCAGGTCGTCCCAGGACTTCTCGCCGGTGACGGGTGACGTCCTGGCCTGTTCCTCGGCCTTGTCCTGCTCGTCGGCGGCCGACATCAGGTAGCCGCCGCCGGCGACGAGGCCGGCGACCACGACGACGGCCGCGGTGATGGTGATGATGCGGCTGCGGCGCTCGCGGGCCCGCTCCTTGCGACGCGCCTCGTCGAGCTTGGCGCGGCGTGCGGCGGCGGCGGTGTTCTGGTTCTTGGGGGAAGCCATGTCTGGTCCTCGGGTTCGGCGGATCGCGTGGCGCGGACGGCGCGTCACGCGGGGGAACGGGCACACGGACGAGCCACCTCCCGCGCGCCGGGGACGGCGCGGAGGGTGGATCGGAACGGGAGGCCTAGATCCGCTGGACCTGAAGACGCAGATGGTCGACAGCGCCCACGCTGTCGTTGGCGGGGCCACGGATGGCCGCGGCACCGGTGAGCGGGGCGGTACGGAGCGCCGCCGACGGGCAGGGCAGGGCGACGGGAGCGGGGTGACCGGGCAGCACGACGGCCGTCGAGTGGTCCGCCGTCCCGTGACAGGAACTGCCGATCCCGCGCTCGTCAGGGGCGTCGGCCACCACGACCGACGCGGCAGCCGAGGGCACGGGGGTGAAGGCCCTCGTGGCCGTCGCGGAAGGTGCCTCGGCACGGGGCGAGGCCGTGGCCGCCGGTGAGCAGCAGAAGAACACCGCCACGAGCATCAGCGCCCAGACCGGGGCGGCGGGCAGGCCTCTGCCGCTCCGTCGCCCTTCGGTCCACACGCTCGCTCTGGTCATCGCCGCCATCGTAGATGGTGTGTGAAACTTCAATGAGTCGGCCCACAGATTGGCAGGATAGTGTGCCCCGGTGACGACGCAATCGAACGTACCTGCTGGTTGGCATCCGGATCCCCACGGCGCGCCCCAGTTGCTGCGCTACTGGGACGGCTCCCGGTGGACCGAGCACACGCACCCGGCCCAGGCCCCCGCTCAGCCGCAGGCCGCGCAGTCCCCGGTCGCCAACCCGTACGCCGCTCAGCCGAACCCCGCGGCGCCGCAGCAGCAGGTCCCCGCCCAGCAGTTCGCCCCCCAGCAGGCGGCAAGCCCGCAGCAGGCCGCTCCCCAGCAGGCGGCAAGCCCGCAGCAGGCCGCTCCCCAGCAGGCCGGGCCCGGCGGCGGCACGCTCTTCGACCAGCAGGTCCTGGTCGTGAACCAGAAGGCCAAGCTGATCGAGCTCACCAACGAGTACAGCGTCTTCGACCAGCAGGGCAACACCCTCGGTTCGGTCGTCCAGGTCGGCCAGAGCTCCGTGCGCAAGGTGCTCAGGTTCGTCTCCAGCGTCGACCAGTACCTCACGCACCGCCTGGAGATCCGCGACGCCTACGGGCAGCCGCAGCTGCTCCTGACCCGCCCGGCGAAGTTCATCAAGTCCCGGGTCGTCGTCCAGCGCCCGGACGGGCAGCCCGTGGGTGAGATCGTCCAGCAGAACGCCATCGGCAAGATCAACTTCGCCGTCATGGCCGACGGCCGGCAGATCGGTGCGATCAAGGCCGAGAACTGGCGCGCGTGGAACTTCGCCATCGTCGACCACAACGACGCCGAGATCGCCAGGATCACCAAGACCTGGGAAGGCCTGGCGAAGACGATGTTCACCACGGCGGACAACTACGTGCTGCAGATCCACTACCAGCTCCCCGAACCGCTGCTGAGCCTCGTCGTGGCGACGGCGCTGACCGTGGACACCGCGCTCAAGCAGGACTCCCGCGGTCTCGGCTGATCCGCGCGGGGGCCGCCGCCCCGGTCTCAGGCCTGCGCCGTCCCCTTCCGCTCCTCCTCCGCCAGCTCCGCCAGCACCCGCTCAGCCACGGCGAACGCCGAATTCGCCGCCGGGACCCCGCAGTAGACCCCCGTCTGCAGGAGCGCGGCCCCGATCTCGCGAGGGCTGAGCCCGTTGCGCACCGCCGCGCGGACATGCATCGCCAGCTCGCCGTGGTGGCCGTGGGCGACCAGGGCGGTGAGCGTGATCAGGCTGCGTTCGCGCCGGGACAGCGTGGGGTCGGTCCAGATCTCGCCCCAGGCGTAGCGGGAGATGAAGTCCTGGAAGGGCGCGGTGAACTCCGTGGTCGCAGCCTGTGCCCGGTCCACGTGCGCGTCGCCGAGGACCTCGCGGCGCACCGCCGTCCCGCTCCCGGGCTCCCGGGACGCGAAATGGGCGCGCAGCGCCTCCCGTACGGCCGCCGGACGTTCGGCGGGAGCCAGGTGGGAGGCGCCCGGCAGTTCGGTCAGCGCGGCGCCGGGGATGTTGTCGGCGAGCTCCCGGGCGTGCGCGGGCGGCGTCGCGGGGTCCTCGCGGCCCGCGACGACCAGCGTCGGCGCCCGTACGTCCGACAGTCCGGGCCGCAGATCGCAGTCGGCGAGCGCGTCGCAGCACGCGGCGTACGCCCCGGGGTCCGTGCCCAGCAGATCGTCGAGCAGCCGGGGTTCGGTGAAGCCGGGCGTGAACCAGCGGGCCGCCGCGCTCTCCGCCACCTTGCCGAGGCCCTCGGTGCGTACGAGAGCCGCACGCTCCCGCCATGCCCCCGGGTCGCCGAAGTGCGCGGAGGAGCAGACGACGGCCAGACGGTCGACGCGCTCCGGGTGATGGACTGCGAGCCAGAGGCCCACGGCTCCGCCCAGCGACACCCCGGCGTACGAGAAACGGTCCAGGGACAGCGAGTCGGCCAGATCCAGGACCAGGGCGCCCAGATCGGCGATCCTCGCCCCGGGGCCGATCAGACCGGCCGGCGAGCCGCCGTGGCCCGGCAGGTCCCACCGTACGACCCGGTGCGCGGCGGAGAGTTCGGGGGCGACCCCGTCCCAGAGCGCGGTGGAGGTGCCGAGCGACGGGCCGAGCAGCAGCGGGGGAGCGCTCGCCGGTCCTTCGGCGCTGTGGTGGAGGAGGCGGTCGGGTGTCATGGTCATCGGCGCTCCAGAGCGCGGTCGGTGAGGGGGCCGGCGCAGCCGGTGTAACGGGCGGGGTCGGTCAGTTCCGCGAGGTCCAGCCCTTCGAAGGCCGGCTCCCCGGCGAGGATCTCGGCCAGCGGTCCGCCCCCCTCACGGGCACGGCCGGCGGCCTCGGTGAGGATCTCCTTGGCGCGGGCGGGTCCCACCCGTGCGGCGGCGACGGCGGCCAGCCGCTCCGAGACGATCAGCCCGCCGGTCAGTTCCAGGTGGCTCCACATGGCCGACGGGAACACCTGGAGCCCCTCGGCGAGTTCCGCCGCGTCCCGCGCGGCCCCGCCGACCAGGCGCAGCAGGTCGCGCAGCGGCTCCCATTCGGCGTGCCAGGCCCCGGCGGGCCGTTCGTCCTCGGCGGTGAGCGAGCCGTACAGCGTGGCCGCGAGCCCCGGCGCGCGTCGCGCCGCGGCGGCGATCAGGGTGGCACGGACCGGGTTGGCCTTGTGCGGCATCGCGGAGGAGCCGCCGCCGGATCCCTCCGCCACCTCGGTGATCTCGGTACGCGACAGGGTCAGCACATCGGCCGCCGCCTTGCCGAGCGCACCCGCCGTGAAAGCGAGCGCACCGGCCAGGTCCGCGACCGGGGTACGCAGGGTGTGCCACGGCAACAGCGGCTCGGCCAGGCCCAGTTCCCGTGCGTAGGCGTCGACGAGTTCCAGGCCCGCTCCGTCGGTGGTGAAGGCCGCCAGCGTCCCCGCCGCGCCACCGAGCTGCACGGGGAGCGTGCCGCGGACAGCTCGCACCCGGTCCCGGGCGTCGAGCACCAGCGACCGCCAGCCGGCGGCCTTCAGACCGAAGGTCGTCGGCACGGCGTGCTGGGTCAGGGTGCGGCCGGGCATCGGCGTGTCGCGATGCGCGGCGGCGAGCAGCCCCAGCGCGTCGGCGGTCCGCCCCAGGTCGTCGAGGACGAGCGCCAGGGCCCGCGACGCCACCAGCATCGCCGCCGTGTCGAGGATGTCCTGGCTGGTCGCACCCCGGTGCACGAACGGGCGCGCGTCCTCGTCGACGGCCGCGGTGAGGGCGGCGACGAGCGGGATCACCGGATTGCCGCCGGACCGCGCCCGCAGCGCCAGCTCCCGTACGTCGAACCCGCCGTGAACGGCCGCCGCGGTGACGGCCCGTCCCGCCTCGGCGGGGGCGAGCCCGGAGGCGGCCTGCGCGCGGGTGAGCGCCGCCTCGGCGTCCAGCAGCGCCCGCAGGAAGGCGTGGTCGCCGGTGGCGGTCTCGGCGGCGGAGCCGGCCCGTCCGGGTGCGAGGAGACCGGCGTCGCTCTCGTGCATCAGCTGAACTCCAGGAAGACCGTCTCGTCGTCACCCTGGAGACGGATGTCGAAGCGGTAGGTGCGGGGGTCCGTGCGTGTCGCGATCAGTGTGGCGCGCCGCTCCGCGTCCAGCGACTCCAGGAGCGGATCGGCCTCCGTGAGCCCGTCGAGCAGATCGGGAAGGTACACACGGGTGTAGAGGTGGTGGACCAGGCCGCGGGCGAACACGGCCGCACAGAGGTACGGGACGCCGCCGGGCGGGAGCGTACGCACGAACCAGTGCCCGGCCGCGTCCGTCGGCGCCCGGCCGAACCCGGTGAAGCCCACCCCGTCGCGTCCGATCACCTTGCCCGTCGCGGGGTCGCGGCGCAGTGACCCCGGCAGACCCGCGCGCGAGCCGTCGGGCGCGGGCTGCCAGGTCTCCACGATCGCGTCGGGTACGGGATCGCCCCGGCCGTCGAGCACGCGGCCGTGGACCGTGACCGTGCCGGGGTGGCCGGCGGGGGCGACCTCACTGCCGCCGGGGAAGGGCAGCGCGTAGCCGTAGAACGGCCCCACGGTCTGGGAGGGGGTCGGGAGGTGGGACATCAGGCGTCGCCTTCTTCCTCGGTCCAGGTGGCGCACGGTCCGTCGAGGACGATGTCCCAGCGGTAGCCGAGGGACAGCTCGGGAACGGAGAGGCCGTGGTCGTACGTCGATATGAGCCGCTCGCGCGCGGCCCGGTCGGTGACGGACCTGATCACCGGGTCGTAGGGGAGGAGCGGATCGCCCGGGAAGTACATCTGGGTGATGAGCCGCTGGCTGAACGAGGTGCCGAACAGCGAGAAGTGGATGTGCGCGGGGCGCCAGGCGTTGGTGTGGTTGCGCCACGGGTAGGCGCCCGGCTTGACGGTCGTGAAGGAGTAGCCGCCGTCCTCGTCGGTCAGGCAGCGTCCGAAGCCGGTGAAGTTCGGGTCGAGCGGAGCCGGGTGCCGGTCGAGCTGGTGGGCGTAGCGCCCGGAGGCGTTGGCCTGCCACACCTCGACGAGCTGGCCCCGCACCGGCCGGCCCGCCCGGTCCAGCACCCGCCCGCTGACGGTGATGCGCTCGCCGAGCGGCTCCCCGTGGTGCTGGGCGGTGAGATCGCGGTCCAGCGCGGTCACATCGCTGACACCGAAGGCCGGACCGGACAGCTCCACCGCCTCCGGGTCGCGTACGGGGATGAGCGAGCGGTGCGGGTGGCGGAAGTGGCTGCTGCGGTACGGGGGATAGTCGCGCGGCGGGTGATGAGCGCCCGGCTCGGCGGCCGCCTGGGCCCTGGCCACCTCGGAGTCGATCTCCTGCTGGCTCATCCCGTCGGGCAGCGGATATGCGGGAAGGTCACGTGCGGTCATGTCACGGCTCCGTGATTGCTGAAATGCTCAGTGCACTGAGTAAAAAGCGATGGCCATGAAGCTACCCAGGGCTCACTGTTGAGGTCAAGACCCTCAGTACACTGTCCATCTCGGCATCCCAGCCGACGGAGCCGACGGCCGACGGCCGTCAGAGAGAGGGGCGGTGCCGTGCAGGCGGTCGACCTGAGCACCCACCCCGGGCATCTGGCCCGGCGTCTTCAGCAGGCGCATCACCTGCTCTGGAACAGCATGGTCTCCCAGGAGATCACCTCGCCCCAGTTCGCCGTCCTCAACGCCCTGACCGCGGAACCCGGCCTGGACCAGCGGACGGTGGGGGAACGGGTCGGCCTCGACCGGTCCACCGTCGCCGAGGTGATCACGCGGCTGCTGCGCCGGGAGCTGCTGGACAAGGTGCGGGACCCCGGCGACGGGCGGCGCTTCCTGCTCCGGCTCACCGACGAGGGTGTGCGGATCCACCGGCGGCTCGCCCTGCGCACGGTCGGGATGAACCAGGTCTTCCTCGGTCCGCTCTCCGCGGAGGAGCAGGAGACGCTCTTCGGTCTCATGCGCCGGGTGGCGGACGCGGCCGAGGCCTTCCGGACCCCGGAGGAGGCCGCGCACCCCGCCCGGCGGTGACGGCGGGGCACCTCAGGGCGTGTGGATGCCGAACCGCGCCCCTTGCGGGTCGAGGAGCACCGCGACCCAGGGCCCGCCGGGGATGTGCGTCGGGGGCGCGAGCGGCTCGCCGCCCGCGGTCAGGGCCCGGGCGGCGGTGGCCTCGGTGTCGGACACGGTGAAGTAGGGCAGCCAGTGCGGTGGCGCATCGGCCCGTTCGTCGTCGTCCTGCACCTTCATGCCGCCGAAGTCGGCCCCGTCCGCGCCCCAGTGGGTGAAGTGCGCGGAGCTGCTGACCGTCCAGTCGAACACCGACGGGTAGAAGGCGAGGGCGCTCCCCGGATCGGGGGTGCGGAGCTCGGCCCAGCCCAGGGTCCCCGGATCGTTCAGGCGCCCCGCGCCCCGGAAGGCACGGGCCTGCCAGAGCGAGAAGACCGCGCCCGACGGGTCGGCGGCCACGGCGAATCTGCCCTGGTCGAAGACGTCCATCGGTCCCAGCAGTACCGTGCCGCCGGCCGAGCGCACGGCGTCGGCCGTGGCGTCCGCGTCCTCGACGGCGAAGGAGACGGTCCAGCCGGGCCGCTGCCCCGGCCGGTAGAGAGGGCTGAAGGCCGCGACGGCGTCCTCACCGAGTCGTGCCGTCGTGTAGCCGCCCGCCTCCGGCCGCGGATCGGTCTCGGAGCGCCAGCCGAAGAGTCCCGCGTAGAACGTCTGGGAGGCCTGCACGTCCGAGGTGCCCAGCTCGACCCAGCAGGGTCCACCGGGCACCGGTTCACTGGGCTTCATGCGGTTTCCTCCCGAGGCGCGCCGACCGTCGCGTTCCTACGCTGTTGTGCAGCACGCTAGGGCCGCGCGCAGAGGGCGGCTACCGGAGACGGCCGGGTGCGGCCGACAGGTCTTTTACGTGTGTAACACCTGCTAAAGTAAATGGGTGAGTGATACAGCCGTGCGAACCCGGAAGCCATCCGTCCACAAACTGCCGCTCGCCGGTGTCCTGAGGCTGAACAGCCCCGCGGAGATCTGGTACAAGCCCGCGCTGAGCGTGGTGGTCGCCTCGGCCGTCCCGAACCTGCTGCTGTACTCCCTCGACCGCCTCGACCTCGTCATGTACACGATGGCGGGGTCGCTCTGCGCGCTCTACGGACACAACCTGCCGTACGCCCGAAGGGCCCACACCGTCCTCCGCGTCATCCTCGGGATGGCGGCCGGTCTCGCCGTCGCGCTGGTGACCGCCTCGCTCACCGACTCGACCGCCCTGCTGATCGGTGTCGGCGCGCTGCTCGCGGCCGTGCAGAAGACCTTCTGCGACGCGACGCGCATCGGCCCGCCCGGCAACGTGATCTTCGCCTTCGTCACGTCCGCCGCGCTCTTCGCCCCCCAGGAGCTCGGCCAGGTGCCGGGGCACATGGCCCTGATGCTGGCCGCCGGCGCCTTCTCCTGGCTGGTCACCGCCGGCCCGGCACTGTGGCACAGGGAGGGCCCCGAGCGTCTCGCCACCGCCCGCGCACTCGACGCCGCCGCGGCGCACGCGGCGAGCCCCGACGCCCGGACCCGGCACGCCGCGGCCACGGCGGTCCAGGCCGCCTGGCAGTCGCTGCTCGCCGCCGGACGCCCCACCCCCGTACGCCAGGGGCTCGAACGGCTGGTCGTCCACGCCGAGCGGGCCCTCGCCACCACCGCGTCCGGTGGGCGGGTCCCCGGCGCCGGCCCCGACGAGCTCCGCCGGTGGGCGGTGGGGACCCGGGCCCGCGGCCCCGTGCCCAGCCCGCCCCCCGCGCCCGGCACGGTGGAACACCTCTTCGGGATCGACGCCGAGCGGGCCGGACAGCGGATGCGGCGCGGCCGGCGCGAGGCCCGGCACAGGCTGCTCCGCGCACTGGGCCCCGGCTCCCCGGTGCTGCCCGTCGCCTTCCGTACGCTCGTGGGCTGCGCCCTGGCCGGTTACGTGTCCTCGGCGCTCGGCGTCGGGCACCCGTACTGGGCCATCGTGACCGCGGCCTCCGTCTACCAGCCCAACCTCACCCTCTCGTGGAGCAGGGCCCTGCAGCGGACCGTCGGCAACCTTCTCGGCGTGCTGGTCTTCGCTGCCGTCATCCCGCTCGCCCGGATCAGCCCGCTCGTCCTCGTCCTGTGCGTCCTGTTCTTCAACTTCGCGGCCGAGGCCCTGATCACCCGTAACTACTGGCTCGGTTCCATCGCCGTCACCCCGATGGCCCTGCTGATCCTCGAATTCGGCGGGTTCCAGCCGGCCGGTGAGCTCATCGCCGACCGTGCCCTGGACACCCTCGTGGGTGTCGCGGTCGGCTTCCTCGCCGCGATCGCCGTCACCAACCGCCGGGCGTCCGGACGCGTGGAACGGGCCCTCGCCGCGGCAGCGGATGCCCGGGACCGCGCCGAACGGGCGGTCGCCGACCCGGCAGCCGACGCCCTCGCACTCGAAACGGCGCGCAGGAGGCTGACCGCCTCCCTCGTCGAGCTGCGCGACGCGAGTGACATCGCCTCGGGCGAGTGGTGGCAGCGCGCCCTGCCCGAGGAAGAGCTGCTGGCGGCCGAGCAGGCGGGACACCGTACGCTCGCGGCGACAGCACAACGGCAGGGGTTGATCACCCTGCCCCCGGCGAACGGAGCGGTGTGACCGACGACATCGTGGCCTCGGTGGTACGGCAGTGGCAGGCCGTCAACCCGGGGCTCGACACGGGACCGATGGAACTCATCGGCCGCATCAACCGCTGCGCGGCCCTGCTCCAGCAGGCCGAGGACGCCCCCCTGCGGGCCGCGGGGCTCACCCGTGCCGAATTCGATCTGCTCGGCGCCATGCGGCGCACCGACCGGGAGCTCACGCCGGGCGAGCTGGCCAGGGAGACCTTCTCGTCCGGAGCCGCCGTCACCAAACGGCTGCGCGCCCTGCAGGAGTCCGGTCTGATCGGCCGCCGGAGCGATGCCAGGGACCGCAGGGTCGCCCACGTCGGGCTGACCGAGGCGGGACGGGACCTGGTCGACCGTCTGCTGCCGGAACAGCTCGCGTACGAGCGGTCGGTGCTCTCCGGACTCGACGAGGAGACCCGCAGCGGCCTCAGCGGACAGCTCGGCGAGCTGCTGGTGCAACTGGAGGGCCGGCTCGGCGGCCGCCGCTGAGGCCGCGCCGCCCCGGCGCGGACCGGCAACGGGCGAGCGAGCCCGTCCCTGCGGGCGGTGGGGCATCCTCACCGACGGTGAGGGCCGGCAACGGCCACGCCGCCCCCGGGTCGAGGCCCGGTGACCGGGCGGCACCCTCCCCGGGAACTCCGCCTGAAGCTTCGTGCATTCGTTCGTCGCTCAGGGATCTGCTCCTTTCGGTCCGATTCGATCACCTGTGCCCTCGTCTCTCTCTGCGGTGCACTTCTGTACGTACACGCTGACGGCTGTTGCTCGTGTGTGCGTTTTATTTCTTGTTTGCGCTGGGAACTCGCGCATCGGTGCGAACATCTCGGATTCGCACTGTCCCGCAGGGTGGGACAGACGCGTCTGCTTTCTCCCGATTCCTGCAAGGCATCACTCCCCGTACACGCCCGACGGCGTTGAGTGCAAAAACTGGCGAGTGTATTACCGCCCGCGTCCTCGCGCAGGCGGTTGGGCGAATATGCCGAAGCACTGTTCTGATCTGGCTAGGCTCACGCGCAGTGAAGTCGAGTTGATATGCATTCGAGCACTTGTTCACCAATGTGTGTACTCGTGCCGTGCGTCCCGAATACCTTCCCGAATCAACCGCCAGAGGGTTTAGATGGTCCGTGTTGAATCACCGCCGACCAAAAGAGACATCCCCGTAGTGCGTGCGGCGCTCCTGCCCGTCGTGATGATGGCCGGCGCGACAGCCGCAGGCGCCGTGCCGGTCACCGGGGCCACACGGGCGGCAGTCGTCTGGTGCGGTGCGATCGCCACAGTCGTGGTCGCCACGCTCACCGTCGTGCTGAACCGCCGGCGCCGGGCGATGCGCGTCCAGCGCGCCGAGTACGAACAGCGCATCGCCGCCCTGGAACACCGCGTCGCCACCTACGACCAGGAGACCGAGAGGCTCAGCAAGGAACTCCTGCCGGCCGCGATCCGCAGGCTGCGTGCCAGCAACTCGCCGCAGGAGGTGATGCGCGACATCGTCGACGCGGACGCGTCGTACCGGAACCTCCCCAAGGCGCAACGCGCCCTGGTCCTCCAGGTTCTCGACATCATCGACAACGAAGAGGCGATGCGTGACTCCGCGCAGCGCGCCTTCGTCAGCGTCGCCCGCCGGGTCCAGGCCATCGTCCACCGACAGGCCAGCGAACTCCGGGAGATGGAGGACCACCACGGGCGTAACCCGGATGTGTTCGACGACCTGCTCCGCATCGACCACGGCACCGCGCTGATCGGCCGGCTCGCCGACTCCATCGCCGTACTCGGCGGCGCCCGCCCCAGCCGCCAGTGGCCCAAGGCCGTACCGCTGTTCAGCGTGCTGCGCGGCGCCATGTCCCGGATCCTGGAGTACCAGCGCGTCGATCTGCACTCGATCGCCAAGGTCGCCATCGTCGGCACCGCGGTCGAGCCGCTCATCCACGCCTGCGCCGAACTCCTGGACAACGCGACGCGTTACTCGCCGCCCCAGACGCGGGTGCACGTCACCGCGGTCGAGGTGCAGACCGGCATCGCCATCGAGATCGAGGACGGCGGCGTCAGCCTCAGCGAGGAGGCCCGCGCGCGGGCCGAGAACATGCTCGCCCAGGCCCAGGCCGGCATCAACATGAACGACCTGGGGGAGTCCCCGCGACTCGGCATGGCAGTCGTCGGCCGCCTCGCCCGCATGTACCAACTCCAGGTCTCCTTGCGGCAGTCCGCGTACGGAGGGGTCCGCGCCGTACTCATCGTGCCGCGCGACATGATCACCACCGGCCCCGCCCCCGGCATCGCGCACGGCATCGGCGCCACCTCGCGGCCCCAGAGCTCGCTCGACATGTCGCAGATGAAGCACGTCGTCCCGCCGCGCGGCAAGCACAAGGCGCGCCCCGCCGCGACAGGGCCCGTCCCGTCGCTCGCGTCCCCGGCGCCGGCCCCCGCACCGGCGGCGTCCGCCGCACGGTCCGCGCCCACCGCCTCGGCCATGGGCGACGACGAGATCGTCGTGACCGAGTGGACCGAGGGCGGACTCCCGCAGCGCCGGAGCCGAGGGCGCGCACCCCTCGGTTCGCACAACCTCCCGCAGCAGTCGGCACCGGCCCCTGAGCCGGCCGCCCGCAACGGGCACAACGGACAGGGCGGCGGCTCCACGGCACCGCCCGGTCTCTGGCTGGAGGCCTTCACCCAGGCCGTCAACGGTGTGCCCAAGGAGCCGAAGCACGACACAGAATCTGACGACGTGTGGGACAAGGGAGACGAGAAGTGATCCAGCAGCGGGGAAACATGGACTGGATGCTCAAGGAACTGGCCGACGACGTACCGAGCATCCACCAGATCGTGGTGCTCTCCGCCGACGGCCTCCGCATCGCCCGGCACGGCGGCGACCCCGACGTCGCCGACCGTCTCGCCGCCGCCTGTGCAGGGCTGCAGAGCCTGGCCGCGGCCGTCGCCACCGAGATCCCCTACAGCGACGGCCTGATGAAGCTCGTCGTCATCGAGGTCACCGGAGGGTTCTTCTACCTGATGGCCGCGGGCACCGGCGCCTACCTCGCGGTCCTCGCCGGCGAGACGGTCGACGCCGGACTGGTGGGTGCCCGCATGCGCGACATGGTCGTCCGTATCGGCGCACACCTGACGAGTCCCCCGCGCCACGACGGGCAGGCCGGATGAGTCCTCCCCGGCGAGAACGCCGTAAGGCCGACCCGGCGGTGAGCGACCCGGAACGGCTGTACGTGATCACCGGCGCCCCCGACGGTGAAAGAGCGGAACTCGACCTCGTCACGATGGTGGTGGCGCAGGCCGAGCCGTCGCCGACGGTCCAGCCCGAGCAGGCCGCGATCCTGCGGCTCTGCAAGGCGCCGTTGTCCGTCGCCGAGATCTCGGCCTATCTGAGCCTCCCCTTCAGTGTGGTCACTTCGCTCCTGACAGAACTCCTGGCGACCGAACTGATCGAGTCGCGCGCGCCCATCGTCCGCGCCGCGCTCCCGGACCGGTCCCTCCTCGAAGCGGTGATGCATGGACTTCAGAAGCTCTGACACGATCACGGGCCCCCGCAGTGAGGACGTCCTTCCCGACACGGCCACGGCCGCGGTGAAGGTCGTCGTCGTCGGCGGGTTCGGGGTCGGCAAGACGACCATGGTCGGCTCGGTCAGCGAGATCCGGCCCCTGACCACCGAAGAGACCATGACCCAGGCCGGTGTCGGCGTGGACGACAACGTGGGTGTGGAGACGAAGACCGCCACCACCGTCGCCATGGACTTCGGGCGGATCAGCCTCAGCGACGAACTGATCCTCTACCTCTTCGGCACACCCGGCCAGGAGCGCTTCTGGTTCCTCTGGAACGGACTCTTCGAAGGAGCGCTCGGGGCCGTCGTCCTCATCGACACCCGTCGGCTCCAGGTCAGTTTCGACGTCATCGGCAGGCTGGAGGAGCGTGGCGTCCCGTTCGTCGTGGCCGTCAACACCTTCCCCGGAGCGCCGCGTCATCCCGTCGAGGCCCTGCGCAGCGCCCTGGACCTGCCGGACGAGGTCCCGATGATCGACTGCGACGCCCGGCTGCGCACCTCCAGCCGCGATGTGCTGATGACCCTGATGCGTTATCTGCACCGCCTTGCCGTGCCGCTCGCCTGACGGCGGCACACACCTCTGTCTCTGAAACGGGCCCTGTCCCCACTCGCCCGGTCACGTCTTACCTGGAGCCACTGTGACAACCCCCTTCCAGCACGAACCCGGATCGGCCACCGGCCCGGTGCCGCCCCCGCAATGCCCCGCGCACGGCATGGGCGGCATCGGGCCCGGCGGACTGCGCCGGCTGTACGGTCCGGAGGCCGAGGCGGACCCCACGGGCCTGTACGAGAAACTGCGCGCCGAACACGGCACGGTGGCGCCCGTCCTGCTGCACGAGGACGTGCCCGCCTGGCTGGTGCTCGGACACAGCGAGAACCTCCACATGACCCGGACCCCTTCGCAGTTCTCCCGCGACTCGCGGCGGTGGCGCGGACTGCAGGACGGCAGCGTGGCCCCGGACCACCCGCTCGCCCCGCTCTTCACCTGGCAGCCGGTGTGCTCCTTCGCCGAAGGCGCCGAACACGAGCGGCTGCGCGGCGCGGTCACCGACAGCATGGCGCGCATCGACACCCGTGGCGTGCGCCGGCACATCAACCGGTACAGCAACCGGCTCGTCAACGACTTCTGCCGGGAAGGCCGGGTCGAGCTGGTCAGCCAGTTCGCCGAGCGCCTCCCGATGATGGTGATGTGCGCGATCATCGGAATGCCGGAGGAGTACAACGACCGTCTGGTCCAGGCCGCCCGCGACATGACGCGGGGCTCGGAGACCGCGGTCCAGAGCAACGCCTACGTCATCGGCGCACTCGACCGGCTCGTCCAGCGCCGCCGGGCGGTCCCCGCCGAGGACTTCGCCACCTGGCTGGTCGAACACCCCTCCGGCCTCACCGACAAGGAGGTCAGCGAGCACCTGCGGGTGGTACTGATCGTCGCCTACGAGACGACCACCAACCTGATCGCCAACGTCCTGCGCATGGTCCTCACGGACCCCAGGTTCCGGGCCAGGCTCAGCGGCGGGCACATGACCGTGCCCGAGGCGGTCGAGCAGACGCTGTGGGACGAGCCGCCCTTCACCTCCGTTCTCGGCCGCTGGGCGGTGGGCGACACCGAGCTGGGCGGACAGCAGATCAAGGCGGGGGACGCCCTGATCGTCGGCATCGCGCCGGCCAACACGGACCCCGCGGTGCGGCCCGACCTCACCGTCAGCATGGAGGGCAACCGCGCCCACCTGGCGTTCAGCAGCGGTCCCCACGAGTGCCCCGGTCAGGACATCGGGCGCGCCATCGCCGACGTCGGCGTCGACGCCCTGCTGATGCGCCTGCCCGACCTGGAACTCGGTGTCGACGAGGAGAAGCTGACCTGGGCCGGGAACTTCATGTCACGGCACCTGGTGGACCTGCCGGCGGGCTTCGCCCCCACCCCGGAGCAGGAGATCGACGCCGAACCGCTGCCCGCGGTGTCCCGGTCCCGTTCGCGCGCCGACTGGGAGGTGTCGTCCCCCGTCACCCCCCGTGGCCCCATGGCAGCCCCGGCGGGCCAGGTCCCGGCCGGAGTGCGCACAGCCGGACCGCAGCACGCGGAACCGGGTGAAGGCGCTCTCATCCCGGCGCAGCGCAGCGGGCCGACGAAGATCTGGCGCGC
Source organism: Streptomyces sp. NPDC079167 (assembly GCF_040686735.1). Taxonomy (NCBI): domain Bacteria; kingdom Bacillati; phylum Actinomycetota; class Actinomycetes; order Kitasatosporales; family Streptomycetaceae; genus Streptomyces; species Streptomyces sp. NPDC079167. The sequence continues at coordinate 18,844 of NZ_JBFBLO010000027.1, forward strand.
CGTCGTGCGGTGGTGGAACGGCCACTGACACCGGCACCGCCCGCCGTTCCCGGCACCCCGGACCCGCGGGTCCGGGGCAACCGGCTGCCGGGCCCGTACCATCGAGCAGCGTGAAGCTGACAATTCTTGGCGGCGGCGGATTCCGGGTCCCTCTGGTGTACGGGGCACTGCTCGGCGATCACGCCGAGGGCCGCGTCTCGCGGGTGACCCTGTACGACACGGACGCGGAACGGCTCACCGCCGTCGCCCGGGTCCTCGACGAACAGGCGCGGGGTATCCACGACGCGCCCGCGGTCGTCGCCACCGACGATCTCGACGAGGCACTGCGCGGCGCGGACTTCGTCTTCTCCGCGATCCGCGTCGGCGGCCTCGAAGGCCGCGCCGCGGACGAGCGCGTCGCACTCGACGAAGGCGTCCTGGGTCAGGAGACGGTCGGCGCGGGCGGTATCGCGTACGGGCTGCGCACCGTGCCCGTCGCGGTCGCACTCGCCCGGCGCATCGCGCGGCTCGCCCCCGACGCGTGGGTCATCAACTTCACCAATCCCGCCGGGCTGGTCACCGAGGCCATGTCCCGGCACCTCGGCGACAGGGTCATCGGGATCTGTGACTCCCCGGTGGGGCTCGGCCGTCGCATCGCCCGGGTCCTGGGCGCCGACCCGGACCGTGCCCGGGTCGACTACGTGGGGCTCAACCACCTCGGCTGGGTGCGTGGCCTGGAGATCGACGGCCGTGACGAACTCCCGCGCCTGCTCGCCGATCCCGACCTGCTCGGCTCCTTCGAGGAGGGCCGGCTCTTCGGGGCGGACTGGCTGCGCTCCCTCGGCTCGATCCCCAACGAGTACCTGCACTACTACTACTTCAACCGGGAAGCGGTCCGCGCCTACCAGGAGGCGGAGCGGACCCGCGGCGCCTTCCTCCGCGACCAGCAGGAGGGCTTCTACGCCCGGATGAAGGATCCGGCGGCCCCGGCGCTCACCACCTGGGACCGTACGCGGGCCGAACGGGAGGCCACGTACATGGCGGAGAACCGCGACGTGGCCGGGGCCGGCGAACGTGAGGAGAGCGACCTGGACTCCGGGGGCTACGAACAGGTGGCACTCGCCCTGATGCGGGCCGTCGCCCGCAACGAACGGACCTCCCTGATCCTCGACGTACGCAACCGGGGCACCCTCTCGGTGCTTGACGAGGACGCCGTCATCGAGGTGCCCTGCCTGGTCGACGCCAACGGCGCCCACCCCGTGGCCGTCGACCCGCTCCCGTACCACGCGGTCGGCCTGGTCACCGCGGTGAAGGCCGTCGAACGCGCGGTGCTCGAAGCGGCGGAGACCGGCTCGCGTGCCGCGGCCGTCAAGGCCTTCGCCCTGCACCCGCTGGTCGACTCCGTCTCCGTGGCCCGCCGGCTGGTCGACGGGTACACGAAGGTCCACCCCGGTCTCGGCTACCTCACACCGTGACCTGTCAGGGAGCGGGCACGGCCTTCGGCCGGCCGGACGGGTCCCAGGACGGCACGACACCGGTGACCTGACAGACCATGAGGAAGAGCGGAATGGGCGGCGTGTAGGGCGTACGGCTGTCGGGCGCGTGGATCAGCCTGGGGCGGCCGGAGGGGACGTAGGCCCCGGCGGCGTACGACGCCTGCTCCGGCCAGTCCAGGTCGAGATCCGAACCCGACGGGACGATCCACCACCACCGGTCGGCGTCGGCGAAGACGCATCCCGCACGCGGCAGATGAGACATCAGCCTGAATCCGTACCGCGCGGGCACGCCCACCGCGTCGCAGCCGAGGCTCGCCGACAGGGCGGGCGGCAGCGGAAGCCGGACCCGGCCCGGTGCGCCGTCCTCCTCCGGGAGCCGGGTGCGACGCGCGCCGAGCAGCTGGGACAGGGCGTTCCTCAGCATGCCGGCCCCGGGCCGTACGGCAGTTCGGCCCATACGATGCGCCCGGAGTGGTTCCCCGCGTCGTGGGACCCCCACGCACTGCTCATGGAGTCGACGAGCAGCAGACCGCGCCCGTGCTCCCCGTCGGCGGTGAGAGACAGCCGGGGGCCGCCGGGCTGATGCCCCTGGTCCTGTACGGCTATGCGCAAACGGCCGCCCTCGCAGCTGAGTTCGCAGACGACCCGGGCGCTCACGGTGTGCACCACCGCGTTGGTCACCAGCTCGGAGACGATCAGCACCGCCGCGTCGTGGGCGTCCCCCGCCAGCCGCCAGTCCGCCAGCCGGGCCCGCGTGAGACGTCGGGCGCCGGCCACCGACTCGGGGTGCGCCGGCAGCGCGAAGCAGTAACGGAGCGCTTCCGCCCCGGGGCTGAGGTCCATGAGCCGGGGGATGAGCGCACTGCCAGGTGCCACGACCGATTCCTCACAGTGGGGGCTGTGTCACGCTTCGCACCGTCCCGGAACGGGCGGACGCGACGAAGCGAACTTGGTTCGGTTACCAACTCTCCCCCTGACATGAACACTTGGCAAGAGGCACTCTGAAAAATTCAGAGTGACTGTGTCCCTGGAGCCCTGCTCGTGGCACACTGCTCGCACACAGCGCATCGGGAGGTCTGAAGTGAGCGAACCGCGGTCGGCCCCGACCGTGGGCCAGGTCGTTCTCGGTAAGCGTCTGCAGGACCTGCGGGAACGCGTGGGCCTGAGCCGGGACCAGGCGGCGAAGGTGCTCCGCGTCGCCCCCGGGACCATACGCAGGATGGAGACCGCCGAGGTCGGGCTGAAGATCCCGTACGTCCAGCTCCTCCTCAAGGCCTACGGCATCACGGACGCCGAGACCGACGCCTTCGTCGAACTGGCGGAAGAGGCCAACAAGCCCGGTTGGTGGCAGCGCTTCCACGATGTGCTGCCCGACTGGTTCAGCATGTACGTCAGCCTGGAGGGCGCCGCCAGCCTCCTGCGCACGTACGAACCGCACTTCGTCCCCGGGCTGCTGCAGACCGAGGACTACGCGCGCTCCGTCCTGCGCACCGGCGCCGTCGGCCAGACCCGGCCCGCCGACATCGAGCGCCATGTGGCACTGCGGATGGAACGGCAGGCACTGCTCACCAAGGCGGAGGCGCCGAAGCTCTGGGTGGTCATGGACGAGACGGTCCTGCGCCGCCCCGTCGGCAGCCCCGACGCCATGCGGGCCCAGGTCGACCGCCTGCTCGAAGCGACCGACCTGCCCAACGTGACGCTGCAGATCGCGGAGTTCGCGACCGGCCACCACCCGGGCACGTACGGCCCGTTCGTCCTCTTCCGCTTCGCGGTCCCCGAGCTGCCCGACATGGTCTACAGCGAGTACCTGACGGGCGCCGTGTACTTCGACGCGCGCCCCGAGGTGGCCTCCTACCTCGAGGTCATGGACCGAATGGCGGCGCAGGCCGCGACTGCACAACGCACGAAGGAAATCCTCAGGGACTTCCGCAAGGAGCTGTGATGAACCACATATACAACGGCATGCCGGCCGCCGACCTCGGCACCGAAGGCTGGTACAAGCCGTGGAGCGGTGGTAACGGCGGCAATTGCATCGAGGCCATGAAGCTGGCCGACGGCAGGGTGGCGGTCCGGCAGTCCGCGGACCCGGACGGCCCCGCACTCATCTACTCCAACGGCGAGATCGCCGCCTTCATCCAGGGCGCCAAGTCCGGGCAGGCCGATTTCCTTCTCACCTGACGCACGGGCCGCCTATTGTCACACCACACGCTGTTCGCCGAAGTCCCCGACCAACGGAGTGCGTCATGACCGGGCAGGACCCCCAGGCCGTCGAGATCGACACGAGCAAGCCGCATCCGGCGCGGATGTACGACTGGTTCCTCGGCGGCAAGGACAACTACCCGGTCGACGAACAGATGGCCCAGCAGCTGCTCGCCCTGGACGCCCGCGGCCGTGACATGGCCCGGGTCAACCGTGCCTTCATGCACCGGGCCACCCGATGGCTCGCGGAGAACGGTGTGCGGCAGTTCCTCGACATCGGCTCGGGCATACCCACAGAGCCGAATCTGCACCAGATCGCCCAGCGGACCGCCCCGGACGCACGCGTCGTCTACTGCGACAACGACCCGATCGTCCTCGCCCACGCGGCGGCGCTGCTGCGCTCCACCCCCGAGGGCGCCACCGAATACATCCAGGCCGACGCCCGCAAGCCCGACGCCATCCTGGAGGCGGCGGGCAAGATCCTCGACTTCGACCGGCCGATCGCGCTCTCCCTCCTCGCCCTGCTGCACTTCGTCGACGACGAGGACGGGGCCGCCGAGCTCGTCGACCGCCTCGTGGAGCGGCTGCCCTCCGGCAGCTATCTGGTGCTCTCGCACACCACGGGTGACTTCGACCCCGAGGGCGCGGCCCAGGCCCGCGCCATGTACAAGGCGCGGGGGATGACCCTGCGGCCCCGCTCGCGCGCCGAACTCACCGCGTTCTTCCACGGCCTCGAAATCGTCGCGCCGGGCGTCTCGCTCTCCGCGGACTGGCGTCCGGAGCTCGGCGAGGTCATCGACGTACCCGGCGTCGAGCCGATCCCCGGTTACGCGGGCGTGGCGCGCAAGCGCTGACCGCGCACGGCGGGGGACCGCCGGCCACCGCCCCGTTCCCGGGCGCCCCGGTCGGCAGGCCACAATGGACATATGTCACGACGCACCTCACGCCCCCGCCGGCCGGAAGCCCCGCAGGCAGGACCCCCGCGGATCACCCCCGAGACACCGTGCCCGTGCGGTCTGCCGGCCGTCTACGGGGAGTGCTGCGGCCGGCTGCACGCGGGCGCCGTCGCCGCCCCGACGTGCGAGGCGCTGATGCGCTCGCGGTACGCCGCCTTCGTCGTCCGGGACGCCGGATACCTGCTGCGCACCTGGCACCCGGCGACCCGCCCGCCGGCCGTCGACTTCGACCCGGCCCTGCGCTGGGAGCGGCTGGAGATCCTGGCCACCACCGAGGGCAGCGCCTTCCACACCACCGGTACGGTCACCTTCCGCGCCCACTACACCGACGACGGCAGGCCCGACTCGCTCCACGAGCAGAGCCGCTTCGTCCGCGAGCAGGGTGCCTGGGTGTACGAGACCGCCGTCTTCGTCGAGTAGACGTCCGCCCGGGTCAGGCCGGGACCCGCGCCCGCTCGGGCGCGGCCAGCTGCTGCTGCAGGTCCTCCGCGAGCAGCCGCTTCGCGATCACGTCGACCGCCGCGCGCAGCTGCCCGTCGTCGGGCCGGGCGCCGTCCTCGGCCAGCCGGTCGTTGAGCCAGCGGCCCCAGGCCGCCGAGATCGTCGCCGCCTCACGGCTGCCCGCGGCCGTGTGGGTGAAGAGCCGGCCGTCCCCGGTGAGATAGCCCTCCTCGATCATCCGGTCGAAGACGGGCACCAGCACCTCCGGCGGGACCCGGTGCCGGGCGGCGATCAGCGTGAGTCCCGCGTGGCCCACCATCCGGGTGAAGAGGTCGACCTGCATAACCGCCCAGGCCCCCGCCATGTCGAGCCGGGTGTCGGAGTCCGCGACGATCCGCCGGGCGGTGTCGGGACCGGCCTGGTGCAGGATCCTGGCCACGGAGGATTCCAGAACCTTCGCCGCGTCCCCGGTGCTCGGCTGGGCGAAGCCCTCGCCCATGTCGGTCGAGCCCGCACGGGCGCTGTCGCGCAGCTTCACCTGCTTCAGGAAGAGGGAGACCACGAACCCCAGCAGGGCCACCGGCACCGTCCAGAGGAACACCGTGTGCAGGGTGTCCGCGTACGCCTGGGCGAGGGGTGCGGTCTGGTCGGCGGGCAGGGCGTGCACGGCCTTCGGATTCTCCGCGACCCGCGCGAGCGAGGCCGGGTCACCGCCGGCCCGCGCCGCCTGCTCGACGCCCTGCGTCAGATTCGGGCGGAGGGAGTTGGCGTAGATCGTGCCGAACACCGCCGTGCCGAACGAGCTGCCGAGCGTACGGAAGAACGTCACACCGGACGTGGCGGTACCGAGGTCCGAGTAGTCGACGGTGTTCTGCACGGCGATCGTCAGCACCTGCATCGACAGGCCGATCCCGATGCCCAGTACCAGCATGTACAGCGACTCCATCCAGACGCCGCTGCCCGGGCCCATCCGGGACAGGAGGAAGAGGCCGACGGCCATCACGAGCGAACCGATGACGGGGAAGACGCGGTAGTGGCCGGTCTTGCTCACCACGTTGCCGCTGAAGATCGAGGCCGCCAGCAGCCCCACCACCAGGGGCAGGGTCCGCACCCCGGACAGGGTCGCCGAGTCCCCGTCGACGTACTGCAGATAGGTCGGCAGATAGATCATCGCGCCGAGCATGGCGAAGCCCACGATGAAGCTGAGGATGGAGCAGACCGCGAACACCGGGTTGCGGAACAGCCGCATCGGCAGCATCGGCTCCTTCGCGCGTGTCTCCACGACGCAGAAGAGCGCCAGGGCGACGAGACCTCCGATGAAGAGGCCGATGATGACCGGTGAGCCCCAGGCGTACTCGTTGCCGCCCCAGCTCGTGCCGAGGATCAGCGCGCTGGCACCGACGGCGACCAGCGCGATGCCCAGGTAGTCGATGACCGGGCGTCCGGGCGCGCGCACGGAAGGGATGGTCCGGGCGGCGGCGATGACCACCACGATCGCGATCGGCACATTGACGTAGAACGCCCACCGCCAGGTCAGATGGTCCGTGAACAGCCCGCCCAGCAGAGGTCCGACCACCGTGGCGACTCCGAAGACCGCGCCGATCGCCCCCTGGTACTTGCCCCGGTCGCGCAGCGGGATGACATCGGCGATCAGCGCCATGGCGGTGACCATGAGCCCGCCCGCGCCGATGCCCTGCAGACCCCGCCAGACGATCAGCAGCAGCATGTTCGATGCGAGGCCGCAGAGGAACGAGCCGAGGATGAAGATGACAGCCGAGATCTGGAAGATCAACTTCCGGCCGAAGAGATCGCCGAACTTGCCGACCAGGACCGTTGCCACGGTCTCCGCAAGCAGATACGCAGTGACGACCCACGACATGTGCTCCGCGCCGCCGAGGTCCGAGACGATCGTGGGGAGTGCCGTCCCGACGATCGTCTGGTCCAGCGCCGCGAGCAGAATCCCCAGGACGATCGTGGCGAACACGATGTTCCGGCGTCTGGGGTCGAGGACGGGTGGCGCTGCGGCGCTCTGCGTGGCGGGGGCTCTCTCGCTGGCAGTGGTCACCCTCGCACCCTCGCCCCCGGCCCGCCCCCGTGCACGCGGGGGCAGGCCGGACGGGTCAGGCCAGCAGCTCCCGTACGGAGTCCCTCATCCGGGCGACGAACGCCTCGCGGACCTCCTCCGGCACCAGGCCGAGCGACAGATACGGATTGAGGTCCTCCAGCTCGACGAGCAGCAGACCGCCCTCCGGAGTCCGGCAGGCGTCCACCCGTGTGATGCCGTGCGTGAGGGTGTTCCACGTGACGAAGCGGCGTGCGAAGTCCAGGTCCTCAGGGCTCGGGACGTACGGTTCGAGCGCCCAGCGCCTGTCCGGACGCGGTGCGTGCAGGGCGTACTGGAAGTCGTCGTCGACGAAGTAGAAGGACACCTCGTAGCGGAAGTCGATCCTGGGCTGGACGAGCAGTGTGCCGTCGGCGCCCCCCGGGTACTCCGGCCGCTCGGTGAAACGCAGCCCCACCGAATCCGCGCCGAGCTTGGGCTTGACCACATAACCGGCCGAGCGGGGGAGCAGCCCGAGATCCGCCGCACGGTCCACGGTCGGGATCACCGGGAAGCCGGCCCGGCTCAGGTCGACCAGATACTGCTTGCCGGCCATGTCCCCACGCCCGTCGAGCGTGTTGTACACCCGCGTCCCCGACTTCCGCGCGTGGGTACGGAACGCGTCGTACGCCTCCTGGTAGTGCAGGACCGGCCCGCTGTTGCGGACGACGACCGCGTCGAACCCGTCCAGCAGCGCCGCCGCGTCACGGGGGTGGCAGAGCGCGACGTCGAAGGTCTCGCGCAGCCGGGACGTCAGGAAGATGTCCTCGTCGCAGTAGCGCCGCCCGCGCGCCTCGTAGGCGAGGTCGGTGACGAACAGGACGGACGGACGTGGTGTCTCCGACGCGGCGATCAAGAAGTTCTCCCAGGGTGTTCGTTATCCGGCCCACGGTCAATAGCCTTGCTGGTGCTGCCCGTTCACCACGTCGCATCCCCTGGTCTCTGCCCCATAGGAGTCATACGTGTCCCAGGCGTCCTCACCGCCCGATATTCTCTCGCCCGCCTTCGCCGCCGACCCCTACGGGGCCTACCGGACGATGCGCGAGAGCGCCCCGCCGATCCACCACGAGGCCACGGGGAGTTACCTCGTCTCGCGGTACGAGGACGTCGAGCGCGTCTTCAAGGACCGGGCGCAGGAGTTCACCACCGAGAACTACGACTGGCAGCTGGAGCCCGTACACGGCCGCACCATCCTCCAGCTCAGCGGCAGGGAACACGCCGTGCGCCGGGCCCTGGTCGCCCCGGCCTTCCGCGGCGCCGACCTCCAGGAGAAGTTCCTGCCCGTCATCGAGCGCGACGCCCGCGAGCTCATCGACACCTTCCGGCACAAGGGGGAGGCCGACCTCGTCGAGGCGTTCGCGACACGCTTCCCCGTCCTGGTCATCGCCGACATGCTGGGCCTGGACAGGGCGGACCACCAGCGCTTCCACGGCTGGTACACCAATGTCATCGCCTTCCTCGGCAACCTCGCCGGCGACCCCGCGGTCACGGCGGCGGGGGAGCGGACCCGCCAGGAGTTCGCCGAGTACATGATCCCCGTCATCCAGCGGCGCAGGGAGGAACCGGGGGACGACCTGCTCTCCGCGCTCTGCGCCGCCGAGGTCGACGGGGTACGGATGAGCGACGAGGACATCAAGGCGTTCTGCAGCCTGCTGCTCGCGGCCGGCGGGGAGACGACCGACAAGGCCATCGCCTCGGTCTTCGCCAACCTCCTGGCCCACCCCGAGCAGCTCGCCGCCGTACAGCGGGACCGGTCCCTGATCGACCGGGCCTTCGCCGAGACGCTGCGCTACACCCCGCCGGTCCACATGATCATGCGCCAGACGGCGGGGGACGTGGAGCTGTCCGGTGGCACCGTCCCGGCCGGTGCCACCGTCACCTGTCTGATCGGCTCGGCCAACCGGGACGGGGCCCGCTACACCGAACCGGACCGCTTCGACCTGTTCCGTGACGACCTGACCAGCACCACGGCGTTCTCGGCGGCCGCCGACCACCTGGCCTTCGCGCTGGGCCGGCACTTCTGCGTGGGCGCCCTGCTGGCCAGGGCCGAGGTCGAGACCGGGGTGAACCAGCTGCTCGACGCGATGCCGGACCTCCGGCTCGCCGAGGGCTTCACCCCGGCCGAGGAGGGCGTCTTCACCCGGGGCCCGGCGTCGCTCCCGGTCCGCTTCACGCCGGTCGGAGGGGTGGGCGCATGACGTGGACGGCACCGCGGACCGAGCGGACCACGTCACTGAGCACCCTGGGCATGCTGCCTGAGCGCCAACTGCTGGAGGGATGGCTGAACTGGCATCGGGAGACCCTGCTGGCCAAGTGCGCGGGTCTCGATGCCGCGCGACTGGCGACGGCGGCCGTGGAGCCGTCGAACCTCACCCTCCTCGGTCTGATCCGTCACATGGCGGAGATCGAGCGGTGGTGGTTCCGGCGCAGCTTCGCGGGCGAGCCCGTCGGAGATGTCTTCACCGGGGCGTCGGACGGGGACGAGGGCTTCGACGGCGTGGACCCGGCCGACGCGGAGAGGGACTTCGGGAGATACCGGGCCGAGATCACGGCATGCGACGCGGCGGTGGCCGGGCGCGCTCTCGACGAGACCTTCATGTCCACCCCCGCCGCCGGCCTCAGCCTTCGCGCGGTCTACGTACTGATGATCCAGGAGTACGCCCGCCACAACGGCCACGCCGATCTCCTGCGGGAGCGGACCGACGGGGTGACGGGTGACTGAACCGGAGGTCCGGACTCGGCTGATCCGCGCGCACACGTCGCCGGCGGCCCCGACGGCAGGCGACCCAGGAGGGGGGAAGGCGCCAGGAATTGGTCCGGGACTCGGGCGTGGGATCGGACCGGATCTCCGTACCGGTGGCGCCTAGGTTTGTCAGCGCGGGGGCCCGCAGGCCGAATGCCCCGCATGACCCCGAAGGAGAATCGATATGCTGCGACGCCGCATCGGAGGCCCGGGCGGACCTGAGGTCAGCGCACTCTGCCTGGGGGCACTGCCCTTCGGCAGCACCGTGGACGAGCGCACGTCCTTCGCCGTTCTCGACCGTTTCGTAGAGGCGGGAGGGAACTTCGTCGACACCGCGAACAACTACGTCTTCTGGCTTCCGGGAAGCACGGGGGACGAGAGCGAGACCACGGTCGGCCGGTGGCTGGCCGCCCGGGGCCTGCGCGAGGAAGTGGTGATCTCCACCAAGTTCGGCGGGCGCCCCACTGTTCCCGGGACCGGGCTGGAGACAGCCGAGGGTCTGTCCGCTCCCGTAGTGCGCAAGGCGGCTCAGGAGAGCCTGCGCCGACTGGGCACGGACCGTATCGATCTGTACTGGTCGCACGTCGAGGACCGGACCGTCCCGCTGGAGGAGACCCTGGGTGCCCTGAACGCACTGGTCTCCGTAGGTGATGTGGGCGCGCTGGGCGCCTCCAACCACCCGGCCTGGCGCGTCGAGCGGGCCCGCGCCGTGGCCCAGGGCAACGGTTGGGCGAGCTACAGCTGCGTCCAGCAGCGGTACTCCTACCTCCAGCCGCGGTTCGACGTCGCCCTGCCCGAATCGGGCCACGTCCATGTGACGCCGGAGATGCTGGATTACGTGGGCAGCGAGCCGGACCTGACGCTCATGGCCTATTCCACCCTCCTGTCCGGCGCCTACGCCCGCGAGGACAAACCCCTGCCGACGGCCTACGACCACCCGGGCACCGCACCCCGGCTGGCGGCGCTGCGCGAGGTGGCGTCCGAGCTGGGCGCCACGCCCAGCCAGGTGGTGCTGGCCTGGCTGCTGCACGGCACCCCTCCGGTGCTTCCCATCGTGGGCGTCAGCTCCGTCGAGCAACTCGACGAGCTCCTCGCCGCTGTGGACCTGCGACTGGCACCCGAGCAGCGGAAGCGCCTCGACGAGGCATGACGGCCGCCCCCTGCCGGCTTGGGGCATGGCTGGGTGCGGGGCGCCCGAGGGCAGGTGAACCCTGCCCCGGCCAGGGACGACGGGCGGGGGCAGGGCCAGGGTTCGCGGCCGGGGTGAGGCGCGTCAGCGGATGTGACGCCCCGAGATCGCCCGGGCGATGACCAGCCGCTGGATCTCGCTCGTACCCTCGAAGATCGTGTAGATCTTGGCGTCGCGGTACATCCGCTCCACCGGGTGCTCCCTGCTGTATCCGGCGCCGCCGAGGATCTGGACCGCCTTCTCCGTCGCGGAGACCGCGAGTTCGCCCGCGCGGAGCTTGGACATGGAGCCCTGGCCCGCGTCGAATGTCCGGTCGTTGCGGGCCATCCAGGCCGCCTGCCAGATCAACAGGCGTACGGCCTCGATCTCCGTACGGATGTCGGCGAGGGCGAAGGCGATCGACTGGTTCTCGATGACCGGCCGGCCGAAGGCCTCGCGTTCACCGGCGTACTCCAGGGCGTACTCGTACGCGGCGCGTGCGATACCCAGCGCCTGGGCGCCCACGGTGGGGCGGCTGACCTCGAAGGTCGCCATCGCCGCCTGGCCCTTGGCGGTTCCGCCCTCGCGGGCACGTGCCAGCCGGGCGTCCAGCTTCTCCTTGCCGCCGAGCAGACAGTGCCCGGGGACGCGTACGTCGTCGAGGAACACGTCCGCGGTGTGCGACGCGCGCAGGCCGAGCTTCTTGATGGTGCGGCTCGCCGCCAGGCCCTTCGTGCGGGGCGGCACGATGAACGCGGCCTGGCCGCGGGCGCCGAGCGCGGGGTCGACCGAGGCGACCACCACATGGATCTCCGCGATCCCGCCGTTGGTGATCCACGCCTTCTGGCCGGAGAGCACCCACTCGTCCTTGGCCTCGTCGTAACGGGCCTTCGTGGTCATCGCGGAGACGTCGGACCCGGCCTGCGGCTCGGATACGCAGAAGGCGGCCACCTTCGGGTCGTCCTCGTCGCCGTAGCACTGCGGGACCCACTCGGCGAGCTGGTCGGGCGTGCCGGAGGCGAAGATCCCGGCGACCGCGAGCGAGGTGCCGAAGAGCGCCATGCCGATCCCGGCATCGCCCCAGAAGAGCTCCTCGTTGGCGATCTGGAGGGAGAGTCCGCTCGGGTCCCCGTACATGTCGGCGAGCGACTCGAATCCGTACAGACCGATCCTGGCCGCTTCCTGGATGACCGGCCACGGGGTCTCTTCGCGTTCGTCCCATTCGGCCGCCGCGGGGCGCACCACCTGGGCGGCGAAGCCGTGCACCCAGTCGCGCAGGTCCCGCTGTTCCTCGGTCAGGGCGAGGGAGAAGTAGCTCATGGGCTCAGGCCTTCGGGATGTCGAAGTAGCGGGTCAGGCCCGAGGCCAGGCCGACGTCACCGGCGACCTTCAGCTTGCGCATCATGAACATCGTCACGGGATTGCCGTTGCCGGAGACCAGCTTGAGGAATTCGGCGTCGCCCATCACCAGCGTCGTGCGGGGCTCGGCGTCGGAGCGGCCCGCGCTCACCGTGCAGGTGCCGTCGGCTATGGAGGTCTCGTAGACCTCCTCGCTCTCGCCCGTGATCTTCCAGCGGATCAGGGCCTTCAGCCCGCCCGCTGCCTCCGGGCGGAACTGCTGCCGCATCCGGCCGAAGACCTCGCTCAGCACCCGGGCTCGCAGGTCACCGTGCATGACCTCGCCGAGCTGCTTGGCGGACAGGCCCTTGACGATGCGTGCGAACTCCTCCGGGGAGACGGCACCGAAGTCGAGCCCGGACAGTTCGTCGGTGAGGTTGCCGCTGCTGTTGTCGGCCACACCAAATCCTTACTCCAGAGTAAACTTACTTCTGGGTAAGGTAAGGCGGCCTTCGCCGTCGCGCAAGCGGGCGAGCGTCACCAGACGCCGTCGTGGCGCACCGCGAGATGGGGGTGATGGGCGGACAGCACCTTGTTGGCCCACGCGAGCTCGGACAGTGCCTGCTCGCGGTCGGCCTGGTCCTCGATGCCGAGCCTCGGCCCCCGGAACCTGCGCACCTCGCGGGCGGCGCAGTCGGCGTCGAACTCCGCCCGCAAAATGTGCGGCGGAGTGCAGGACCCGATCAGTGCGGCGACCCGGTCGGGGATCGGCACGGGGACGAGGAGGTGCGAGGCGGTCATGTGGGGTTCCCTCTCGGATGGTTGGCCAGGAGGTGGCGCTCCGCGGTGGCCGGTGGGCCACCGCTCCTCCCTATGTAACGGGACGCAGTTCCGGGTTTCTTGTTGAGAACGTCTCCGTGTCGCAACCGTTTGGGACTGACCGTCTATTTCGCGTTACCTGGCGGTAAGTTGACTCGGTACGCAGTGTGTGATGCCCCCTCAGCCGAGAGACTGGCCGCTGCGAGCCCGTAACCGCGCGGCGCGCAGCACGGCTTCGGTCGAGAATCGGCTCTCGGGGTCGGTGAGCTGGTCGCCGAAGATGGCCTCCAGGCTGCGCATCCGGTAGCGGACCGTCTGCGGGTGCACGTCCAGCAGCTCGCCCATCTGGGCGGCGGTGCCCCGGGTGTCGAGCCAGATCCGCAGTGTCTCGATCAGCCGCTCCCGCCGGGTGGGGCTGATACCGGAGACAGCGGCCAGTTCGCGCTCGGCGAGCTGGTCGAGGAGAGCGGTGTCGGAGAGGAGCCACAGCGTGATGAGGTGGTCCTCGCAGAGGATGACGGGCGCGTCGTCGATGACTCCGGCGTCCACCAGTTCGAGGACACGGCGAGCCCAGCGGATCGAGTCGGCGGCCAGCGCGGTCGGCACGGTCAGCCCGATCGCCGCGCCGCCGCCGGGGATCGTCCGGTCGAGCATCTCCCTGCGCGCGTCGTCCACCGGCCCGGGGACCAGCAGGTGCGGCTGCGGGTCACCGGGGTCGATCAGGACGTCGTGGTCGGCGCTGATCCGGTCCAGCCCGGACGGGGCACGCACCGCGACGAGGGTGACCTGCTCGGGCAGGGTCCAGCCGGTCTGCTCGCACAGCTCGGCGATGGCGCTGCGGGGCACGGGTCTGCCCGTGAGGATCAGATGCAGCAGCCGCCGGCGCACCGCCTCGCCCTGCTGGTCGGACTGGGCCTGCACTTCAAGATAGCCCTCGCGGGAGAGCGACTCGAGTTCGTCCACGTAGGCGAACAGCGCGTCGGCGAAGCTGAGCATGAGCGCCGGCGAGAAGTTGTAACTCCGGCCCACCTTCTTCGCCCGCCGCAGCGCGACCCGTGCGCCCAGGCGGTAGGCCCCCTGGAGCGCGTCCATGGTGCGGCCCTCGTACGCCTCGAACCTGCCGAATCTCCGGCACATGTCGTCGCGCAGGACCGTGGGGGACGAGGGTTCGGCGACCAGGTCGACAAAGGAGGAAAGGCTCTGCTCGACGCCCATGCGGATGGAGGTCCCGTTGGGGCCGTTCAGCAGACGCGCGTATTCCGGATAGGCGCGGGTCACTTCCATGCCTATCTCTTTGATCAGGCTCGGCAGTTCGGGTCGCATGATCGCGGCGAACTCCTGGGGGAGGGGCCCCAGCGGGTCTCCGGTGTCCAGCGGCTGGATAAGTCTCGGCATGACCGTCCCCTTGCTTCCCGGGCCCGGAGTGGGTGGAACGTGTGGGGGAAAGCGCTCCCACGGACCGACAGGTGTATACCAACATCGGCGCCGAAGATAGACCAAGTCGGGCGGGGCGCACACCGCCTGGACAGGATCGAAGTGCAGGGTGCACACAACCTGGCCCTGTTGTGGCGCTCCGGTGCAGGTGGGGCCGTAAATGCTCACTTCCGGACAATGTTTTCGGCCGTGGACGCACCGAGGGCGTCGACGGGGGTCGCGGTGTCCGCCGCGGCGGCTGTCCCGGGGGATGTCTCCGGACCCGATCGGTGTCTGCCGATCTTCTCCGGAAGTTCCGGTCGGCGGTGGCGTCGGGCCGGGGGCCGACGTCAACGCGGCACCTCCGCAGTGATATTGCGCAGGAAGTGACAAGTGCGCCAAGTGAATTAGTGACGTACTGACGAGGAAAAAAACTTGCCCAAGCAATCTTGACCGGCGGGATTGTGCTCCAAGTTTCCCGCAAGTAACGTCACGCCCTGTCACAGAGCATGAGTGGCTGAAAGCGCAGCACGGCCCCCACGCAACACGATTCTTCGCGGCACTCCCTGCGCCTTTGCAGGAATTCGAGTGCCTTCCCCGCAACAGTGCACCCGCACTGGCGAATCGGAGGAACTCACTGTGCGCAACTCCCTCAGAAAGATCGCGATCGCGGCCGGTGCCGCCGCGGCGGCTGTCACCCTCGGAGCCACCACCGCCACCGCCGGCGTCGCAGCCCCGACCTGGACCGTCGGCCCCAACTCGCCGGAGACGTTCTCGGCCACGGCCGGCACCGTCACCCTCGCCCTCAACGGCATCCCGATGACGTGTACGTCGTCCGCGGCTAAGGGCAGCCTCGCCTCGGCCTCCGGTACGACCAACGTGACCGTCGGCACGATCGCTCCGCTGACCTGGAGCGGCTGCACCAGTCCGTTCGGCCCGGTGACCCCGACCGCCGATACGTCCACCCCATGGAAGCTGAACGCGAACACCTACAGCGCTGGTGTCACCAACGGGTACATCTCCGGAGTGAAGGCCACGCTGAAGGTGCTCACCTGCACCTTCACCGTGACGGGCAACGTCGCCGCCAAGTACACCAACTCCACCGGTGTGCTGGCGGTCAGCAACAACGCCACCTACAAGCTGACCGTCGCCACCGTCACCTCGGGCTGCGCCGGTATCGCGGCCGTGGGCAACAACCCGACCTACACCGCCAACTACAACGCAGTCACACCGAGCGGCGGCACGACCAAGCCGACCATCGTCTACACCCCCTGATCCGGCTGATCCGGTCACGAGCCACTCAGGGATGAGCAGGGGTCGCACGGCGGGGCCCGCCCGCCGTGCGACCGATGCTCACCTGTTCCATGACGACACCGAGCGGCGGCACCACCAGGCCGACCATCGTGTTCACCCCCTGATCCAGCCACGACCCTCCTCGGTGAGCAGGAGGCCGGGGCGAGTCCGCCCGCCACGCGATGCACGTCCGGTCGGTCCGAAAGGGGACATCCTCAGTGAGAGGCAGTCGTACAACGGGAGCACGCAGGGGCGCGGCACGTGGTGCCGCAGTGGCCACCGTCGTGCTGCTCGGCGGCATGGTTCCGGGTGCGCAGGCCGCACCCGGTGTCCAGGACATCGATACGGAGCTGGCCTACACCTGCGACCTTCCCGAGGGCAAGCAGTCGGTGAAGGCCAGGGTGAAGGTCACTGCGAAGGTCCCCGAGTCGGCTCAGCCCGGGCAGGCGATACAGCCCGAGGACGTGGTCCTGGAGGCGACGCTGCCCGAGGGGGTGATCCCCGTAGCGGCCGGCTCCTCGGCGGCGAGTGTGAGCGCGGAGATAAGGCTCGCTGTCGATGTGTCCCAGAAGGACCGGCATGCGCGGGCCGAGTGGATCGGAACGACAGCGGAGCCCGTGCCGATCCCTGCCGAGGGCGATCTGCCGTTGACCACCTCGGGGACCGTCCCGTACGTGAAACCCGGGGCGTCCGGAGACCTGAGCCTCGACGCGGGAGCACTCTCGGTGGACCTCGCCTTGTATTCCGCTCAGGGCACGCCCGCCGAACCGTCCGGCACGTCCCTGGACTGCGCCCCGGACCCGGAACAGGGGACCGAGCTGGCGGAGTTGGACATCAGTGGTGAGGGCGAGGATGGTGCGTCCGCGCCGGCCCCACCCGCATCCGCGTCTTCCGGGAGCGATACGCCAGGGGTCGAGGCCACGCCCGAGGTCGGTGCCAGGGCGAAGCAGCCCGCTGCCCCTGACGCCCCTGCGTGCGTCGGCGACGTGAACAACGGTCTCAACCTGAACGCCTATGTGACCGGCTATGCCAACGTGGCGAAGCTGAACGGGGCGACCAAGTTTCCTCTGGCCTGTACGCAGATCGAGCAGGGGCCGACCCGCGTCGATCTCTCCGAGCCGGGGTTCACGCACATCTACCAGGATTCGACCGCCCTGCTCGACTACGAGGGCAAGCCGCAACTGCCGCCCGCCACGGGAACGTTTCTGACCTTCGGCTTCATGCCGACGACCGCGACCCTGGAGATGACGCAGGTCCCCCCGGGCGTGGATTCCGAAGGGACCCCGGACTACAACGTGAGGTCACACCTGGTGGTGGACTGGTCCGACATGTCGAACAAGGGCGTGACCACCATCGACCTCGACCTCATACTCCGACTCCGCGACGTCAAGGTGAACGGCGTGCCCCTGGACGTGGGGGACAACTGCCGGAGCAGTAAGCCCTTCACCCTGTCTCTGGAGGGCAGGATGACGGCGAAGGACGGTGTCACGACGGGCTACACCTTGGCGACGGGTGGGGTTCTGACGGGATCAGTGACCCTTCCCCCGTTCAGCGGGTGTGGCGCAGGCGAGGACCTGGACAACCTCTTCACCGCGTCGTTGTCCGGTGTGCCGGGCTACGTCAAACAGGTGCAGGGAGCCCCGTGCGCGGCCCAGCAGCACGTGCCGGGTTCCGAAGGCGCCGTCTGTACGGACGAGTACGAGCCGGTCGGCGTGCCCGAAGCGATCCGCTGACCTGCCGAGCCATACCCACCCATCGCACCGAACACAGCATTTTCCGCCAGCCGTTGACGAATTGAGGGAACAATGGGATCTGCCTCGAAGACCTGGATCAAGGCCGCCGGTGCCGTCGCCGCGTCCGCCGCGCTGGTCATGCCCCTGAGCGCCACCCCGGCCGGCGCCGCCACGGCCGCCGCCCAGCTGAACGGTTCCTGGGCCCCCTTCGACCGCTGTCCGGTGGACGCCCCGGCCATGCTCGCGACGGACGGCGACACCGATGTCCCGCTGTGTGTGACGTCCACCTCGCCCAACGGGACGATCAAACTGGGCAACACCACGGCGACGACCGGGTCCACGAACCTGCAGTTCGGCGTCATCCAGCATCCGGCCGAGGGGACCTATACGGTCATCCCACCGGCGGCCGGATCCATCATCAGCGGGAAGACGACCATCCCCGGTGGACTCCTCGGCATCATGTGCCCCAGTAACGTACCGATCATCTCGGGCGTCTGCGGGCAGATCACCGATGCCACCCTGAACAAGGTGACCGCCACGGTGGAGTCGGCCGGCACGCCGACAGAATTCAGCTTGGTCGCGGGCATATCCTCAGGGCCCATCGTCAAGCTGCCCGTGAAGATCCGCCTGGAGAATCCGCTGCTCGGCTCCAACTGCTACATCGGCAGCAGCAGCAATCCGGTGATCCTGCAGCCCGGAAACCTCAGTGCGCCCAGCTTCTCCGCCTCCCGGTTCAACGGTGACGGCTCGGCGAACCCGGACGAGGGATCGATGATCCAGATCGCCCTGTCCGGGGCGGCCCAGGGCGACAGCCGGTTCTCGGCGCCGAAGGCCAGTGGCTGCGGGCTCGGCGGCCTTCTCAGCTGGGCGATCGACCTCAAGGTCGGCCTGCCCGCCGCGGCCGGATCGAACAGCCTCGTCCTGAACGACGCCAAGACCTACACGGCCGGCCTCACCGCTCCCGGTCTGTCGGTGCCCAACGCAGGCAAGCAGCTCTCCGAGAGCTGGCACTCCGCGGTGAAGTAGCCGGCGAGAGCGTGCGCGTGCACCTTGTCACTTCATGCGCCACGGCCTCCGGCCGCCCTGAGCCCGTCCCGACCGGACGAACCCCTGGTCGGGGCGGGCTCAGGCGTGTCCGTAGTGGCGTTCCGGAGCTTGCGGCTCCGGCCTTGCGGTCCTCGCTTTTCGATAGGTTTCGTGTGCCGATTACTCATCGGGGCATAAGAAAACGACTCCATGCAATTGCCTCGGAGAAAGTTCGTGAAGTGCTATTGCGGACTTAGGTTACCGGCCCGTAGCGTCCCGCTTGAGCAGCCCGGAAAGGCATCCGTACCTGCTCGTTCGACGCACGTGGAGTCCTGGTCGCGCCCCCAAGACCGGGAGTCCTCCGGGGGTTCCTCCGGACCCGGACCCTCCCACCCGGGACGGGGTTCCTCCGGCCGCCGGTGTCTCGTGGCTCCGGCCCCCCTGGGCCGCGGGACCCCGGTGCGACCGGAGAGCTTGCGCAGATTCCGACAAGGCCGCCGGGCGGCTTTGTCAGTCGGTGACAAGTGATCCACACAGAGATCGACGTCCGGCGATTTCCGCTGTTCAACGGCTTGTCCTCGCGGTTTCGACGGACATAACGTGCGCCTCCTGGTGCATGTGTGACGAGCCGCCATTGCATTCACCGGAGCCGGAGCGCTGACAGATGACGTCGTTCACCACCACTTCGAGGGAGGACCGATGGGTATCGAAGTAGTCGTCGAAGACCTGACGAAGTCCTTCGGCAAACAGAACATCTGGCGAGACATCAGCCTTACGCTGCCGGCCGGTGAGGTGAGCGTCATGCTCGGACCCTCCGGTACCGGAAAGACGGTGTTCCTGAAATCCATCATCGGACTGCTGAAGCCGGAAAAGGGCCGTGTCCTCATCAACGGCGTCGACATGGTGAACAGCCCCGAGCGGGAAATCATGGAGACCCGGAAACTCTTCGGCCTCATGTTCCAGGACGGCGCCCTCTTCGGCTCGATGTCGCTCTTCGACAACATCGCCTTCCCCTTGCGTGAGCACACCCGCAAGAAGGAGTCCGAGATCCGCCGCATCGTCATGGAGCGGATCGACATCGTGGGCCTACTGGGCGCCGAGGGAAAGCTGCCGGGCGAGATATCCGGCGGCATGCGCAAGCGGGCCGGTCTCGCCCGCGCCCTCGTCCTGGACCCGCAGATCATCCTCTGCGACGAGCCGGACTCCGGGCTCGACCCGGTCCGTACGGCGTACCTCTCGCAGCTCCTGATCGACCTCAACGCCCAGATCGACGCGACGATGCTCATCGTCACCCACAACCTCGACATCGCGGCCACCGTCCCCGACAACATGGGGATGCTGTTCTGCCGCAACCTCGTCACCTTCGGCCCGCGCGAGGTCCTGCTCACCAGCGACATGCCCGTCGTCTCGCAGTTCCTCGCCGGCCGCCGCGAAGGCCCCATCGGCATGTCGGAGGAGAAGGACGCGGCCACCCTGGCGGCGGAGCAGAGCAACGGCTTCGACCGCACGGCCGGGCCCCGCACCGTCGTACCGCAGCTGGAGCCCTCGCCGGGCCTGCCCGTCCGGCAGGGAGCCCTGCGCCGCCGGGAGCGTGTTCTCTCCATGATGGGCCAGCTGCCGGAGGCGGCCCGTACGGCGATCATGAACAGCTACACGCCGACCTTGGACGGTGGGCGCCGATGACGGCACCACTGCCCGTACGCCCACCCGTGCCGGCCGGCGAAGAGGCGGGGGAGGAGACACCGCGGCAGCGGCAGCCCTCGCGACTCCTCGCCCCGCTGCGCCAGACCGGGCAGCTGTTCGCCCTCGCTCTGGCCGTCGGCCGGGCGATCTTCCGCCGCCCGTTCCAGGTACGGGAGTTCATCGAGCAGTTCTGGTTCGTCGCCAGCGTCACCATCCTGCCCGCCGCCCTCGTCTCGATCCCCTTCGGCGCGGTCATCGCCCTCCAGGTCGGCTCCCTCACCGAACAGCTCGGTGCCCAGTCCTTCACCGGCGGCGCCAGTGTCCTCGCCGTCATCCAGCAGGCCAGCCCGCTCATCGTGGCCCTGCTGATCGCCGGGGCCGCGGGATCCGCCATCTGTGCCGACCTCGGTTCGCGCAAGATCCGCGAGGAGCTCGACGCCATGGAGGTCATGGGCGTCTCGCCGATCCAGCGCCTCGTCGTCCCCCGCGTGCTGGCCACCATGTTCGTCGCCGTCCTGCTCAACGGTCTCGTGTCCGTGGTCGGGACGCTCGGCGGCTACTTCTTCAACGTGATCATGCAGGACGGCACACCGGGCGCCTACCTCGCCAGCTTCTCCGCCCTCGCCCAGCTGCCCGACCTCTACGTCGGTGAACTCAAGGCGCTGATCTTCGGCTTCATCGCGGGCATCGTCGCCGCCTACCGGGGACTGAACCCGCGCGGCGGACCCAAGGGAGTGGGTGACGCGGTCAACCAGTCCGTCGTCATCACCTTCATGCTCCTGTTCGCGGTGAACATGGTCCTCACGGCGATCTACCTCCAGATCGTCCCCCCGAAGGGGGGCTGACCGATGTCGATGCTCGGCTGGCTCGACCGCTCGGGGGAGCAACTCACCTTCTACGTACGGGCACTCATCTGGATTCCCCGGACCCTGCGCCGCTACCTCAAGGAGGTGCAGCGGCTGCTTGCCGAGGTCGCCTTCGGCAGCGGCGGCCTCGGCGTCATCGGCGGAACCATCGGCGTGATGATCGCGATGACCCTCGCGACCGGCTCGGTCGTCGGCCTCCAGGGGTACGCCGCCCTCGACCAGATCGGCACCTCCGCCTTCACCGGTTTCATCTCCGCCTACTTCAACACCCGGGAGATCGCCCCGCTCGTCGCCGGACTCGCCCTCTCCGCGACCGTCGGCGCCGGCTTCACCGCCCAGCTCGGCGCGATGCGGATCAACGAGGAGGTCGACGCCCTCGAGGCGATGGGCGTGCGCTCCATGCCCTACCTCGTCACCACGCGGATCATCGCCGGCGTCGTCGCCATCATCCCGCTGTACGCGATCGGGCTGCTCTCCTCCTACCTCGCGTCCCGCTACATCACCGTCCTGTTCAACGGGCAGTCGGCGGGCACCTACGACCACTACTTCAATCTCTTCCTCTCCCCGGACGACGTGCTGCTGTCGGTGCTCAAGGTGCTGATCTTCAGCGTGCTGGTGATCCTCGCCCACTGCTACTACGGCTTCCACGCCACCGGCGGCCCGGCCGGCGTGGGCGTGGCCGTGGGCCGCTCGGTGCGCAACGCGATCGTGCTGATCAGCGTCACCGACTTCTTCCTCTCGCTCGCCATCTGGGGCGCGACGACAACGGTGAAGGTGGCCGGCTGATGCATTCCCCAACGGCGCAGACGGTGCGCCGCAGACTCGCGGGCGTGGCCTTCGTGCTCGTGCCCGCCCTGCTCGTATGGCTGTCGGTCTCCGTCTACGAGAAGGACTTCACGGACGACGCCACCGTGACGGTACGCACCGGAAGCGTCGGCAACGAGATGCACGACAACGCCGAGGTGAAGCTGCGCGGAGTCGTGGTCGGCGAGGTGCGTGACATCGAGGCGGCCGGGGACGGGGCGCGGCTGACCCTGGCCATCCAGCCCGGCCGGCTGGAGCGGATACCCGCCGACGTCACCGCGCAGATGCTGCCCACCACCCTCTTCGGCGAGCGGTTCGTCGCCCTCGTACCTCCGACCGTCCCGTCCACGCGGACCCTGCGGGCCGGTGCCGTGATCCCGCAGGACCGCTCCTCCAACGCCATCGAGCTGGAGGAGGTACTCGACAACGTCCTGCCGATGCTGACCGCCGTCCAGCCGCAGAAGCTCGCCGCCACCCTCAACGCGGTGTCCCAGGCGCTCGAAGGACGCGGCGACAAACTCGGCGACACGCTGGTCACCCTCGACGCCCACCTCAAGGAGTTCAACCCCCAGCTCCCCACCCTCAACGCGGACATCAAGGAACTCGTCAAGGTCAGCCATCTCTACGCGGACGCCGCCCCCGACGTCCTGGACGCCCTCACCGACTTCACCACCACCAGCGGCACCATCGCCGAACAGCAGGCGGAACTCGCGGATCTGTACGGCTCCACCACCGCCTCCGCACGGGACGTCACCTCCTTCCTGCGTAAGAACAAGGACAACCTCATCCACCTCTCCGCCTCGGGCCGGCCGACGCTGGAACTCCTCGCGGAGTACTCGGACGCCTTCCCCTGCACCCTGCGTACGATGGCCGGCTTCGTGCCCGCAATGGACAAGGCACTCGGCAAGGGCACCGACCGGCCGGGCCTCCACGTCACCCTCAAGCCCGTCGAGTCGAAGGGCAAGTACGTGGCGGGCAAGGACACCCCGGTCTACGACGCGACCGGCGGACCGCACTGCTACTCGGTGCCGTACACCGGCAGGCCGGTGCCGACCGCCGACGCCCGGACCGCTTCGCCCACGGACAGCGCCCCCGACGCGACCGGCCCGGACACCGGAGCCGCCGACACCGCCCTCGGCATGCCCAACTCCCCGCAGGAGAGCCGGCTCGTCAACGAACTCGTCGCCCCCTCCCTGGAAGTGCGGCCCCAGACCCTGCCGGACTGGAGCAGCGTGCTCATCGGTCCGGCCTTCCGCGGTGCGGAGGTGAAGCTCAAGTGAAGCGCCGTTCCCTCGCGGGACCCCTCGTGAAGTCGATCGTCTTCGTCGTGGTGACCGCCCTGGCCACCACCGTCCTGGGTCTGTCCATCGCCAACACGGGCGTCGGCGACACCACCCCGTACAAGGCGCGGTTCACCGACGCGACCGGACTCGTCGTCGGCGACAGCGTGCGGATCGCCGGCGTCAAGGTGGGGCAGGTCGAATCCATCCGGGTCGCCGACAAGCGGCTGGCCGAGGTCGGGTTCGCCGTCCGCAAGGGCCGGAAGCTGCCCGCCTCGGTGACCGCCTCCATCAAATACCTCAACATGGTCGGCCAGCGCTACATCGACCTCGACCAGGGCGCCGGACCCGTCGGCGCCAGCTTCGGATCCGGAGCGACCATCCCGCTCTCGCGCACCACACCCGCGCTGGACCTCACCCAGCTCTTCAACGGCTTCCAGCCGCTCTTCGAAGGGCTGTCGCCCCCGGACGTCAACCAGCTCGCCAGCTCGATCGTCCAGGTACTCCAGGGCGAGGGCGGCACCGTCGACAGCATCCTCTCCCACGTCGGATCGCTGACCGGCACCGTCGCGGCCAAGGACAAGGTGATAGGCGAGGTGATCAAGAACCTCAACACGGTCCTGAAGACCGTGAACGACCGGGAGGCGGGCTTCGACGACCTCGTCGTGACCCTCCAGAAGCTCGTCACGGGCTTCTCCGGCGACCGCAAGCCGCTCGGCGAGGCGGTCACCGCGATGGGCGCGCTCACCACCGTCACCGCGGACCTCGTCCAGGACGGCCGGGAGCCGCTCAAGCAGGACATCGCCCAGCTCGGCCGGCTCACCGGCGGGCTCGACAAGAACGCCCCCAAGATCGAGAGCTTCCTGCGGAAGACCCCGGCGAAGATGGAGGCGATCACCCGCCTCACCTCCTACGGGTCCTGGCTCAACCTCTACCTCTGCGAAGCCAGCATCAACGGTGTGACGACCGAGGACGGCAGCGCACCGCCCACCGGCGTCACCATCGACCAGCCGAGGTGCCAGGGATGAGAATCAAGCCCGTACGGGAACGCAACCCCGTCGCCGTCAGCATCGTCGGCCTCCTCGTCCTGACACTCGTCGGCCTCGCCGCCTACCGCGCCGACGCACTGCCCTTCATCGGTGGGGGCACCACCTACAGCGCCGACTTCACCGAATCCGCCGGCCTCGACGAGGGCGACGAGGTACGGATCGCCGGAGTCAAGGTGGGCGAGGTCACCGGCGTCTCGCTCGACGGCGCCAAGGTGAAGGTGGACTTCCGGGTCAAGGACGCATGGATCGGCGACTCCTCCACCGTCGGCATCGCCATCAAGACCCTCCTCGGCGACAAGTACCTCGCCGTCGACCCCCTCGGCGACGCCCGGCAGGATCCGGACTCCCGTATCACCGCGAGCCGCACCACGTCCCCGTACGACGTCACCCAGGCGTTCAACGGACTGGGCGAGACGATCGAGGAGATCGACACCGCCCAGCTCGCCCAGAGCTTCGAGACGATCTCCGAGACGTTCAAGGACTCACCACCCGACGTACGCAGCGCGGCGAACGGGCTGTCGGCGTTGTCGAGGACGGTGTCCGAGCGGGACGCCCAGCTCGCCACCCTCCTCAAGGGCAGCAAACAGCTCACCAAGACGCTCGCGAGCAAGAAGAGCAGCTTCGAGACCCTCCTGGAGGACGGGAACCTGCTCCTCGGCGAGATCCAGGCGCGCCGCGACTCCATCCATCTGCTGCTCACCGGCACCAGGAACCTCGGGACCCAGCTCACCGGGCTCGTCACGGACAACGACAAGCAGCTGAAACCGACCCTGGACTCCCTGGGACGGGTCACCTCGGTCCTGGTGAAGAACCGCAAGAGCCTCGACAAGGTCCTCTCCCTGGCCGGCTCCTACAACCGCCTCGTCGGCAACACCCTCGGCAGCGGCCGCTGGTTCGACAACTACGTCTGCGGGGTCGTCCCCAAGAGCTACCTGCCCGCCGGCACACCCCCCGCCGACGGCGACTGCATGCCACCGAAGCAGGGAGGGCGCTGACATGAGACGCACACGCGTCATCGGGATCGGCGCCGGGCTCGCGGTCGTGGCGGTCGCCGCCACCTCGGGAGTGATGGCGATGGACGACCAGGGGAAGACCACCGTCACCGCCTACTTCGACCAGGCCACGGGCGTGTACGCCGGATCGGATCTGCGGATACTCGGCGTGAAGGCCGGCACCGTCGATTCCGTCGAACCGAGCGGCAAGGAGGTCAGGGTCACCCTCCGTATCGACAAGGGCGTCAAGGTCCCCAAGGAGGCGCACGCCGTCGTCGTGGCCCCCAGCCTGGTCGCCGACCGGTACGTACAGCTCGCGCCGGCGTACACCGGGGGAGCGCGGCTGGAGGACGACGCCGTACTCCCGGCGGCCCGCAACGCCACCCCCATCGAGGTCGACCAGCTGTACGAGTCGATCACCGAGCTCTCCACGGCCCTCGGCCCGGACGGCGCCAACACCGACGGCGCGCTCGCGGGACTCCTCGACACCGGGGCGAAGAACCTGGACGGCAACGGAAAGGCCATCGGAGACTCCGTCGAACAGTTCGGCAAGGCGACGAAGACACTCGACAAGAGCAGCGGAAACCTCTTCGACACGCTGTCCTACCTGCAGACCTTCACCACGATGCTGAAGGAGAACGACGGCGATGTGCGGGCCGCCGAGCAGCAGCTGAACACCGTCACCGGCTTCCTCGCCGACGACAAGAAGAACCTCAGCGCGGCCCTGAAGGAACTGGGCAAGGCGCTCGGCCAGGTCAAGGGCTTCATCCAGAGGAACCGCGGCGCCCTGAAGCAGAACGTCGACCTTCTGCTGCCGCTCACCCAGACCCTGGTCGACCAGCGCGCCTCGCTCGCCGAGTCCCTCGACACCCTGCCCCTCGCGGCGGGGAACGTACTGAACGCCTACGACCCGGCGAACCGCACCCTCAACGGGCGCACGAACCTCAACGAACTGTCGATGGGCGGGCCGCTCACCGAGGCAGGGGCCGCAGGCATGGAAGGGCTGGCCCCGGTGGACACCGCCCGCCAGGAGGCGTTGCCCGCACTCCCGCTGCCCGCCGTCGGCACCGTCTACGGCACCCCGGAGAAGTCCGGGACGAAGAAGACCGGAACGGACGAGAAGAAGGAGGCGACTCCATGAGCCGCACCCTGCGCAGACCCGGCACCCGTGCGGTCACGGGCCTCGGCGCCCTGGTCGCCGCAGGTGTCGGCTTCGTGCTCGTCGCCACGACCGTCGGCCTGCCGTCGTTCTCGGGCATCGAGCAGGTGCCGCTGCCCGGGGGAGCCGACCTCGGGGACCACCCGTACGAGATCACCGCCGAGTTCGGCGACGTCCTCAGTCTCGCCCCGCAGTCCTCCGTCAAGGTCAACGACGTAGCCGTCGGCAGGGTCACCGGGATCGCACTGACCCCCGGCAGCTGGACCGCCAAGGTCACCATGCGCGTCAACGGGAAGATCGACCTGCCCGCCAACGCCTACGCCCACCTGGAACAGTCCAGCCTCCTCGGCGAGAAGTTCGTCCAGCTCTCGCCCCCGAGCTCCGGCACCGCCCGGGGCGACCTCTCGGACGGTGACCGGATCCCGCTCTCCCGCACCAACCGCAACCCGGAGGTCGAAGAGGTCTTCGGAGCCCTGTCGATGCTCCTCAACGGGGGCGGCGTCGACCAGCTGAAGACCATCACCACCGAGCTCAACAAGGCACTCGCCGGACGGGAACCGCAGATCCGCTCGATGCTGAAGCGGGTCGACACCCTCGTCACCAACCTGGACGGCCACAAGGAGGACATCACCCAGGCACTCGACGGCGTCAACCGGCTCTCCGCCACCCTCGCCACCCGCAAACAGGACGTCGGCACGGTCCTCACCGGTCTCAGCCCCGGTCTGAAGGTCCTGGAGAAGCAGCGCGGATCGCTCCTCACCATGCTGCGCTCGCTCGACTCGCTCTCCACCGTCGCGGTCGACACCATCAACAGGAGCAAGGCCGACATGATCGCCGACCTCAAGGCCATCGCACCCACGCTCACCGCGCTCGCCGACTCCGGCAACGACCTGCCGGACTCCCTCCAGGTCCTGGTCACCTACCCGTTCACCGACGAGGTGCTCCGCGGGGTGAAGGGCGACTACCTCAACGTCTACCTGGACGTGACCGCCCAGCCCGGCACCCAGGTCATCCCCGCACTCACCCCGCCCACGGCGTCCGGCACGCAGAAGGCGCCGGGAGAGGCGCTGCCCCTGCCGCTCCCCTCGGTCACCGCACCGGGAACGGAGGGCACCCGCTGATGATCACCCTCGCCATCCGGCTCAAGAACATCGCCTTCCTCGTCATCGCCGTACTCGTCCTCGGCTTCCTGGGGGTGCGGTACGCCGACCTCGGCCACTACGTGGGCCTGCGCGACTACTACACCGTCACGGTGCAACTGCCGCAGACAGGCGGTCTCTTCACCCACTCCAACGTCAGCTACCGGGGTGTGTCCGTGGGCCGGGTCGGCCCGATCGAGCTCACCGACGACGGGGTCGAGGCCGAACTGCGCATCGAGAACGACGCGCCGCGCATCCCGGACAGCCTGCAGGCCGTCGTCGCCAGCCTCTCCGCGGTCGGCGAGCAGTACATCGATCTGCGCCCCACCCGCGCGGACGGCCCCTTCCTGGAGAACGGCTCGGTCATCGACCAGGCCGACACCACCATCCCCGCGCCCGTCACCGACGTCCTCGTCGGCGTCAACGACCTGACGGCCTCCGTCGACACGGAAGCCCTGCGGACGGTCGTCGACGAATTCGGCACGGCGTTCAGCGGGCGCGGCGACGACCTCCAGGTCCTGCTCGACACCGGCAGCGAGTTCGTCGAGGCCGCCGACGAGGCCCTGCCGACCACCACCAAGCTGATGGCCGACGGCGAGACCGTGCTGCGCACCCAGAACGAACAGGGCGAAGCACTCAAGGGCTTCGCCTCCGGGGCCGAGGAACTCGCCGCCGAACTCAAGGGATCCGACACCGACCTGCGCCGGCTCATCGCCGCGGCGCCCGACGCCACCGAACAGATCAGCGGCCTGCTCCGCGATCTCGACCCCGCCTTCGGCGTGGTCGTCGCCAACCTCCTCACCACCTCCGAGGTCGCCGTCACACGGCAGCGCGGACTGGAGGAGCTCCTGGTCAAGCTCCCCGCCGTCGCGGCCGCCGGCGCCAGCGCCGTCGACCAGGACGGTGCCAGGTTCGGCATGTCGGTCACCTTCTTCGAACCACTGCCCTGCACCGCCGGATACGGCTCCACCACCTACCGCCCCGGCACCGACGTCTCGGCGGCCCCCGCGGCCAACACCAGGGCCCGCTGTACGTCCTCGCCCGGCAGCGGCATCAACGTCCGCGGCAGCGCCAACGCCCCGAAGGGCGGCCCCGTGCCCGAACCGTTCACACCGGGCTCCGGCCTCCTCCCGGACACGCCCGGCAGTACCACCGGGAAGACCACCGTGCCCCGGGCCGACGGCATGGCCGGCCTGCTCGGCCTGGGAGGAGGCTCATGAGCGACCGTACGAGAACGGGGCTCGGCTGGGCCGCCCTGCTCGCCGCCGTGCTGGTCTGCGCGCTCGGCACCTGGTCGTACGCCCAGGCCCAGGGGGACGACACGCTGGCGTACGCGAAGAGCCGCGACGCCGCCCTGGCCGACGGCAGGCGGCACCTCGCCCGGCTGACCAGCATGGACGGCAAGAACGCCGCCGGCGTGAAGTCCGGGCTCACCGCGTGGCTCGACGCCTCGACCGGACCGCTGCACGACCGGCTGGAGCGCACCCGGAAGAAGGACGCCGGAGAGCTCACCGAGTCCGGCGCCACCGCCCACGGCAAGGTCACCGACGCCGCCCTCACCGCACTCGACGACCGGGCCGGCACCGCGGCGCTCATCGCGACCGTCGACGTCGAGATCACCCCGCGCACCGGCAAGGGCGGGACGGAGCGCAAACGCTACGAGGCGACGCTCGCCCGGACCGGGGACGGCTGGAAGATCAAGGCACTTGACGCGCTACCGGTCGGGAGCGGCTCATGAAGCAGAGCACGGGAACAGCGACGATCCACCCGGACCCCGACCCCGTACAGGACGCGGATCCCGCGCCGGACGTCTCCCCGGCCCACCGGAGGTGGGCCCGCCCGGCCGCGGCGCTGCTGGCGGTCGCCCTGCTGGGCGTGGGCGCCACGCTCTTCGTCCAGGGGCAGCGGCTGCGCGACACCCCCGCCACCTCCAACCACGCCCTGACCGATTCCGCCGCCACCGCCCGGGTCGCCGGCGACGTGAGCAGCGCGCTGGGCAAGGTCTTCTCGTACAGCCCGCAGGCCACCGGCGCCACGAAGGAGTCGGCGAAGCAACTGCTCGGCGGCCGGGCCCTCCAGCAGTACGCGGCGCTGTTCGGGCAGGTCGAGAAGCAGGCCGCGGACCAGAAGCTGACCCTCACCAGCCAGGCCGTACGCGCCGGAGTCACCAGACTCACCGGGAGCAGCGCCCACCTCCTCGTCTTCCTCGACCAGATCTACGAGCGCGAGGGGAAGCCCGCCACCACAGCGGCGGCCCAGCTATCCGTGACCGCGGAACTGCGGGACGGGCACTGGCGGATCGTCGACATCACCTCCAGGTAGGGGAGAGCACCGATGGCACGGGTACGCACGACGATTGATCCGCTGCGGGCGGCAGCGGTCGCACTGACGGTCGCGGCCGCCGTCGCCGCGGGCTGGGGAGGCTGGTCCCACTACGACGCCGCGCACGACGACTCGGCGGCCTACGCGCAGGCCCGCGACGACGCCCTGGCGGCGGGGGAGCAGGCGGTGCAGAACATGAACACGCTCGACCACGCCCGGCTCGCCCAGGGGCTCGACAGCTGGGAGGACTCGACCACCGGTGACCTGCACAAGCAGCTCGTCGACGGACGGGACGCGTTCGTCGAACAGATCGAGGCGGCAAGGACGGTCAGCACCGCCGAGGTCCTGTCCGGCGCGGTGACGGAGCTGGACGACCGGGAGGGGAAGGCCGGTGTGATGGTGGCGCTCCGCGTCACCGTCACCGCCCCCGAGGGCGACCCCGCGGTCAAGGAGAGCCGGATGCTGGGTCAGCTCACCCGCACCCCAGGCGGGTGGAAGCTCAGCGCCCTCGGCCAGGCGCCCGTCGGGAACACCACCGGCTGATCCCGCCCGTCCGCCACGCACACTTCGAGAGGACTCCCGAGATGTCGACGACCCGTCACCTCGTCAACCGCCGCCGCCGGCTGGCCACCGTCGCCGCCACCACCACCGCGCCACCGCGCGGGACCACGGCACCGGGAGGACCGGCGCCCGAAGCTCCCGGGGCGGTGAAGTCGCCGGAAGCGGCGGACACGGTCGCCGAAGCGCCCGAGGACGGGGCCGGGGCGGAGGAGGAGGCCGCCGGTGACGGGCCTCCACGCAGACGGCTGCCGCGCCTGCGCATCAGGCTGCCCGCCGTCCTCTGCGCCGCGACGGTCCTCCTCGGCGCCTTCGCCGCCTGGTCGTTCACGTCTGCCGGCACGCTGCGCGACGAGCCGAGCCGGCAGAACACGGCCCTCACCGACATCGGCAGGACCAGTGAGGTCAAGGGACAGATCACCGAGGCCGTCGGCGCGGTCTTCTCCTACGACTACGCCTCGCCCGCCAAGTCCGACAAGGCCGCCCGGAAGCACCTGACCGGAAAGGCGGTCCAGCAGCACAAGGACATGCTCGCCGAGGTACGCGCGCAGGCGCCCAAGCAGAAACTCGTCCTCACCACCACCGTCACCCGGAGCGGCGTCGAACTGCTCGACGGGGACCGGGCCCGGCTGCTGATCTTCGCCGACCAGAGCAACACCCGTACCGGCAAGGACGAGGAGACGACGTACGCGGCCGCCATGTTCGCCGTGGACGCCGTTCGTCGCGGGGACACCTGGCGGATCGCCGCCATCGACACGTTCACGCGATGACCCAGGAGAGGGAGGACACATGAGGTTCGACGGAACCTTGCGCCGCGGACTCACCGGTACGGCGACCGCGGTCGCCGCGATGGCGGCGCTCACCGCGTCCCAGGCCCCGGGGCTCACCGGCGGTGGCGGAGCCGACGACATGAAGAACGTGGCGTCGGAAGACGTGGTCTGGACCGAGGTGGAGAACGACGACAGCTACCACACCGAGCTGCCGCCCCTGGAGTCACCGGAGCCGCCGAAGCGTACCGGCGGGAGGCCCGGCCCCGCCGTGACGCAGTCATGGGCCGAGGCAGGCATCCCCGCCACGGTCCTGGCGGCCTACCGCGACGCGCAGAGAGCGCTCGGCCGGAGCGACCCCGGCTGCCACCTGCCCTGGCAGTTACTCGCGGCGATCGGCAAGGTCGAGTCCGGCCACGCGAGCGGAGGGCGGGTGGACGCCGCCGGTACCACCCTCACCCCGATTCTCGGACCCGTCCTCAATGGCAGCGGCTTCGCGCACATCGCCGACACCGACGGTGGCGCCCACGACGGCGACACCCGCTACGACCGGGCTGTCGGGCCCATGCAGTTCATCCCGTCCACCTGGGCGCACTGGGGCAAGGACGGCAACGGTGACGGGCGCAAGGACCCCGGCAACATCGCCGACGCTGCGCTCGCCGCCGGCCACTACCTCTGCGCCGGGACCCGCGACCTGTCCCTGCGGGCGGACCTGGACAAGGCCGTCCTCAGCTACAACCACTCGGACACGTACCTCCGTACGGTCCTGTCCTGGCTGGAGTTCTACCGCAAGGGCGTCCACCCGGTGGCCGACGGCAAGGGAGTGATCCCGAAGAGCCCCGGCGCCGGAGGCCCCCGCGCCCCCAGGAGCCCGGTCGGCGGGGGCGCTCCCGGCAAGGGCGGCGGCATCGTCGTCGGCCCGCAGCCCACCCGCACCCCGGCTCCGTCCACCTCACCGGCCCCCGCCCCGACGGGCTCCGGAACCCCGGGCCCGAGCGGTTCGGCGACGCCCACGGAACCGGGCCCCGACCCGACCGGCAGCGGGCCCACGGATCCGACGACGGCCCCTGATCCGACGACGACGCCGGACCCGACGTCCACGCCCGACCCGACCACGACACCGGACCCGACCACCTCCCCCGACCCCGGCCCGAGCACCACGGACCCGGCCTGCTCCACGCCCTCCGCGGAACCCGGCGCCGACGCACCCACGGACGCGCCCACGGACGAGCCCTGCCCCACGCCCACCGCATGACGGGTCAGCGGCCGTCGAGCACCTCGGACAGGTCGTACCGCACCACTTCCTCCAGCTGCGCGTAGGTGCAGCCGGAAGGGGTGCGGTCCGGCCGCCACCGCCGGAACTGGGTGGTGTGGCGGAAGCGGTCGCCCTCCATGTGGTCGTACGCCACCTCACAGACCCGCTCCGGCGCGAGCGCCACCCAGGAGAGGTCCTTCTTGCCGGACCAGCGGCTCGGCGCGCCCGGCAGCCTTGCCCCCTCGTGGGCCGCCGCCTCGGCCCAGGCCGCCCACGGATGCTCCGCGGGGTCGATGCGCAACGGGTCGAGCTCCTCCAGGAGTTCCGCGCGCCGCTTCATCGAGAAGGCCGCGCACACCCCCACATGCTGGAGGGCGCCCCCGGCGTCGTACAGACCGAGCAGCAGGGAGCCGACCACAGGGCCGCTCTTGTGGAAGCGGTAGCCCGCCACCACGCAGTCGGCGGTCCGCTCGTGCTTGATCTTGTACATGACCCGGGCGTCCGGCCGGTACGCCAGACCCAGCGGCTTGGCGACCACCCCGTCGAGCCCGGCTCCCTCGTACCGCTCGAACCACTCCTGGGCGAGGGCCGGGTCCGTGGTGGACGGGGCGAGATGGACGGGAGCCGAGGAGCCGGCCAGGGCCTGTTCCAGGACCGTGCGCCGTTCGGTCTGCGCCGCGTCCAGCAGGGACGTGTCGTCGAGGGCGAGGATGTCGAAGGCGACGAAACTCGCCGGAATCTGCTCGGCCAGCATCCGCACCCGTGAATCCGCCGGATGGATGCGCTCGCTCAGCCGGTCGAAGTCCAGCCGCCCCTCGTACGGCAGGACGATCTCGCCGTCGATCACACAGCGCGGCGGCAGATTCTCCCGCACGGCGGTGACCACCTCGGGGAAGTAGCGGGTGAGGGGCTTCCCCGTCCGGCTGCCGATCACCACCTCGTCGCCGTCACGGTGCACGATCGCCCGGAATCCGTCCCACTTCGCCTCGTACTGCATACCGGGGGGAATCGCGGACACGGACTTGGCGAGCATCGGTTTCACAGGAGGCATCACCGGCAGGTCCATGGCCCCGATTCTCACTCACCGCACGGAGCACGTCCTCCGATATGCGGCATATGTGGGCCCGGCCTACGGTGTCCGACATGGGAGCAGGAGCAGCGGTGGAGCTGGACGTGGACGGACGGGCCGTACGGCTGTCCAATCCGAACAAGGTGTACTTCCCGGACAAGGGCTACACCAAGAAGGACGTGGCGGACTACTTCCAGGCCGTGGGTCCCGGAATCCTCCGTGCCCTGCGCGAGCGGCCGACCACCCTCCAGCGCTTCGTCGACGGGGTCGAGGGCGAATTCTTCTACCAGAAGCGGGCACCGAAGAACCTGCCCGACTGGACCCCCACCGCCCGCATCGAATTCCCCAGCGGCCGGCACGCCGACGAGATGTGCCCCACCGAGCTGGGCGCGGTCCTCTGGGCCGTCAACCTCGGGACCCTCACGTTTCACCCCTGGCCCGTGCGCAGGGCGGACACCGACCACCCCGACGAGCTGCGCATCGACCTCGACCCGCAGCCCGGCACCGACTACGCCGACGCGGTGAGGGCCGCCCACGAACTGCGCTCGGTCCTGGACGACCACGGGCTGCGCGGCTGGCCCAAGACCTCCGGCGGACGCGGCATCCACGTCTTCGTCCCGCTGGTCCCGGAGTGGACGTTCACCCAGGTCAGGCGCTCCGCCATCGCGGTGGGACGGGAACTGGAGCGCAGGATGCCGGACCGGGTGACGACCGCCTGGTGGAAGGAGGAGCGCGGCGAGCGGATCTTCGTCGACTACAACCAGACGGCCCGCGACCGCACCATCGCCTCCGCCTACTCCGTACGCCCCTTCCCGCACGCACCGGTCTCCGCCCCCCTGCGCTGGGAGGAGATCGACGACGCCGAGCCCCGCGACTTCGATCTGCGCACCATGCCCGCGCGGTACGCGGAGGTGGGCGACCTGCACGCCGACATGGACGACCACGCCTTCCGCCTCGACGACGTGCTGGAGCTGGCACGGAGGGACGAGCACGAGCACAAGCTCGGCGACCTCCCCTACCCGCCGGAGTACCCGAAGATGCCCGGGGAGCCGAAGCGGGTGCAGCCCAGCCGCGCCCGGCACGACGGCGGCGACGCGTGAGCGCCGACGAGGAGGCCGGGCCCCCGGCTCACGGTGCCCACGGCAGACCCCCGACCCGGGCCGAGAAGTGGGCATCGTACAAGCAGTCCCCGTACGTCCCCGCCTTCGTGCTGCTCTTCATCCTCGCCGCGGCGGCCGGGCTCTTCGCCGGCTCGTACACCTACACGATGGCCGACCCGACGCCACGTCATATCCCCTCCGCTGTGGTCGGCGACGTACAGGACAAGGGCGGGAAGAAGTTCATCGCGGGGATGGAGAAGGCCCTCGACGCTTCCCTCCAGCTGCGCCCGTACGCCTCCCGGGCCGCGGCCCGGGAGGCCATGGAGGAGCAGAAGGTCTTCGTGACCCTGCGCCCGGGCGAGCGCGGGGTGGCCATGGACATCGCCGGGGCCGCCGGGGCCACGGTCGCCCAACTGCTCGCCGAGACCGGGGCGAAGGTCGCGAAGGCCACCGGGGTCCCGGTAACGATCACGGACGTCAAGCCGCTCCAGAAGGGCGACCCGCGCGGGCTGGCGCTCTTCTACATCTCGCTGGCCGCTGTCATCATCGGCTTCGTCGGAGCCATCCAGCTCAGTGTGCACGCCCGGGCGCTCAACCCCCTGGAGCGGATCGGCTTCACCATCGCCTACTCCCTGCTCGGGGGCTTCGCGATCGCCGCGGTGGTGGACTGGCTGATCGGGGCGCTGGACCTGCCGTTCGTCGAGTCCTGGCTGATCCTGGCGTTCACGATGTTCACGTCGGGCATGGTCTTCACCATGTTCAACACCATGATGGGACGCTGGGCGATGCTTCCCACCTGGGGGCTGATGGTGCTGCTGGGCAATCCCTCGTCCGGGGGAGCGGTGTCCTGGCCGCTGCTGCCCTCGGTGCTCGGCGAGATCGGACGCTGGCTGCCGCCGGGCGCCTCGGTCAATGCCCAGCACACGGCGGTCTACTACCAGGGCCACCAGATGGCCTTCCCGTTCCTGGTGCTGGCCGCCTGGTCGCTGGTCTCCTGCACGGTCTTCTGGGTGTGGCGTCACCGGCACCCAGGAGGCCGTGGCCGCATGCCGGAGCATGCGGCCACGGCCGCCGTCTGAGCGTGGCCCGCCCCTACAACTCCTGGATACGGATGTCGCGGTACGAGATCACGTCCGTGGTGCTGTGGACCTGGAGCCCGATGTAACCGGAGGCGTACCGCCGGCCGTCGGTGCCCGGGTCGTCACCCCGCGGCGGCTCGAAGAGCTGGCCGCCGTTGTTGTCGAACTCGTTGATCAGGACACCGTTGCGGTAGACCGAGTAGTGCTGGTCCACCACCCGGATCTCGTAGTCGTTCCAGGTGCCCTTGGGGGTGACCCCGGCGCCGCCGAGGCCGACCCGGTCGAAGCCGTATACCGAACCGGTCTTGTACATGTCGCCGTCCGGCCGGTCGTTGACCTGGATCTCATGGCCGTACTTGATGGCGACCCACTCCGGACGGGACTCCTCCGGGTGGTCGTGGACGTTCGGGAAGCGGACGAAGACCCCGCCGTTGGCGTTGCCGCCCTCCGGGGCGTCGTCCCGCCACTGGAGCTTCAGCGAGAAGTCCCCGTACTGCCGGGACGGGAACCAGAGCATTCCCATGCCGTCCACGGTGGTGGAGCTCGTGATCGAGCCCTCCTCCTCGTTCAGCGCGAACTGTCCGCCGCCGACCTGCTGCCACTTGGCGAGAGACTCCGCGGTGCCGTCGAAGAGCTTGCGGTAGCCCTCGTCCTGGCCCGGCTTGCCGATGCCGGACTGCTTGGCCGCCCGGTAGATCTTCTTGTGCTCACGGGCGTCGACGACCCCGTCGGCGAGCAGCTTGTCCAGGACCTTGTCGACGTGCTTGAGGAAGAGCGCGTGCGAGGACCAGTCCTTCTCGTCCTCGATCAGCTCGTTGATCGTGCAGCGGTTCCCGGTGAGCCGGTTGGGCACACCCGTGTCCACCGTGCCGACGATGACGGTGCGCCGTTCGTCGTACTCGGGGCAGTTGGGTGCCGGGACGCCGCCGCTCTGCGCGACGGTGAACGAGCTCTGCTTCGCCTCCGAGGTGTTGCCGGCCTTGTCCGTCGCCCGGTGGGCGAACGTGTGGTGGCCGACGCGGTCGACGATGACGGGGGAGGAGTACGCGAGGTACGGACCGCCGTCGAGGCTGTACTCGGCCTTGTCCACGCCCGAGTCGTCGTCGGTCGCGCTGAGGGTGACCTCGGCGCTCGTGATGAACGCGCCGTCCGAGTTCTTGTCGCCGGTCACGACCACGGAGGTCTCCGGGGGCGTCTTGTCCTGCGAGGGCGGTTCGACGACGGTGAAGTCGACGGACTTCTCCTCGGCCGCGTTGCCCGACTTGTCGGTGGCGCGGTAGCGGACGGTGTGGGCACCGACCTCGTGCACCATCACGGGTGCGGTGTACGGCTGCCAGGCGCCGTCCGCCCCGACGGCGTACTCGATGGTGTTGACCCCCGACCCGGTGTCGGACGCGGTCACGGTGACCGTGGCCATGCCGAGGTAGGCGCCCGCGTCGTCCTTCTCGCCCGAGACGGTCGCGGAGGTCTCCGGCGGCGTCCTGTCGTCCGTCGGCGGCGCGGCGACCGCGAAGTCGACGGACTTCTCCTCGGCCGCGTTGCCCGACTTGTCGGTGGCGCGGTAGCGGACGGTGTGGTCGCCCACCTCGTCCACCACGACGGGCGAGGTGTACGGCTGCCAGGCGCCGTCCGCCCCGACGGCGTACTCGACGGTGTCGACGCCCGAGCCGGCGTCGGTCGCCGCCACGGTGACGGTGGCCTGGCCGATGTACGCGCCGTCGGCGTTCTTGTCGCCGTCCACCGTCGCCGAGGTGTCGGGGGCGGTGGTGTCGTCACCGCCGCCACCGTCCTCGGTCACCGTGAGGACACCCTGCATCGAGCCGTGGCCGGGGATCGTGCAGTGGTAGAAGTACTTGCCGGGGGTGAGGGTGACCTCGACGCTGTGCTTGCCGCCCGCACTGTCACCCGGGTTGGCCAGGATGTTCACCTGGACGTCGCTGTTGTACTCCGGGTCCGACACGCTGAACGTCAGCGTGTGCGGCATGCTCGTCGTGTTGCCCGTGGCCTCGCTGTTCTCGAAGACGATGGTCGCGGCGCCGGCCACCGCGGTCTCGGGCGCCGACAGATAGTGGTCGATGGGATCGCCCGCGGTCCAGGTGAGGACCTGGTCGGCCGCCGCCGCCCGGTCGTCCTCACGGCCGTACGCCGCTGTGGAAGCCAGCCCGAGGACCATCAGGAACGAACCGAGCAGGGCGAGCCACCACCGGGCGGGCCCGTACCGCCGTCGCGCGAAAAGTGAAGGGTGTCTCACTGCGCTGCCGCCTTCCTGGCCAGGTCTGCGGCGGCCGGGGTCGGACCGCCGCCCTTGTACGTCACGCGCCACAGCGCGGACTTGGAGTCGGAGGTGAAGAAGCCGCGCCCGTAGTCCAGGACGTAGAGCGAGCCGTCCGGGGCGAACTTCCAGTCCATGAGGTTGCGGATGCCGTCCGCGCCGACCGGGATGATCTTCTTCAGCGACTCGGCGTGCGTGGGCAGGCCGCCCTTGCCGACCGTCTTCGGGTCGGTCAGCACGGCGTGACGCGGCTGGGTGTCGTCGTAGAAGTCACCGACGAACCACTTCCCGTCCCAGTACGAGGGCCACTTGGCCTCGCTGGTGCTCTCCGCGTCGTAGCGGTAGACCGGTCCGTTCATCGTGGCCTGGCCGCCGCCCTTGAGCCAGGGCAGGAGCTCCTTCTCCTCCTCCACCTTGTAGCTCGGGATGCCGTTCTCGTCGCGCGGGTAGTCGACGCCGCCGCCCTGGGGCGAGTACCAGATGGTGTTGCCCGTCACCGGCGGCAGGTTGACCAGGCCGTCGTTGTTCGGCGACTCGTTCTTCGGCGCGTCGCAGTCGTACCAGTCCAGCGGCTTGGTGGGATCGGGCAGGTTACGGTCCCGGTAGGGCTGCTTGTTGCCCATGCAGTACGGCCAGCCGTGGTTGCCGGCCTTGGTGATCGCCGCGAACGTGTCGTACTTGGCGGGCCCCCAGGTGGTGCTCGGCGCGCCCGCGTCGGGGCCGACCCAGCCCGCGTACAGCGTGTCGGTCGCCGTGTCGACGGAGATGCGGGCGGGGTTGCGGACACCCATCACATAGATCTCGCCACGGGTCTTGCCGCCGCCCTCGTCCGGCTCCTTGCCCGTGAAGAGATTGCCTTCGGGCAGGGTGTAGGTACCGTCGTCCTCCGGGTGGATCCGCAGGATCTTCCCGTTGAGGTTGTTGGTGTTGCCCGCGGTGCGCCGGGCGTCGGCGAAGGACACGCCCTTGTAGTTCGGCTGCGGGTTGTTGCCGGAGTAACCGTCGCTGAACTGCGAGGAGTTGTTGTCACCGGTCGCGATGTACAGGTTCTGCTTCGAGTCCCAGGCCATCCCGCCGCCCGCGTGGCAGCAGCTGTGGATCTGGACCGGCCAGTGCAGGAGCACCTTCTCGGAGGCCAGGTCCAGCTTGTTCGTGGCGTGGTCGAAGGTGAAGCGCGAGACCTGGCGCACCGCCATCTGCTTGTCGCGGTCGATCTTCGCGTGCGGGGTGTAGTGCAGATACACCCAGCCGTTGGTGGCGAAGTCCGGGTCGAGCTCGATCCCGAGCAGTCCCTCCTCCACCTTCACCAGCTCGTCGCCGCCGCCCTTGTTGCCGAAGACGCTCAGCTTCCCGGCGAGGGTGACCTTCTTGGTGGCCGGGTCGTAGACGTGGATCTCGCCCTCGCCCTTGCCCACGTCCGGGTCGTTCCAGTCGGTGACGACCGGCACGCTGCTGTCCGTGCCGCCGCGCCCGATGTAGAAGATCCGTCCGTCCTTCGCGGTCACGAGACCGTGCGGTTCGCCGATCTGGTCGTTCTGGCCGGGCTGGTTGGGCTGGGTGAGCCGCTCGGCCGTGTAGTTGGAGTCGATCGTGGCCTTGCAGTCGGCCTGCGACAGACGGCTCGTCCAGGCCAGCGCGCCGCGCAGGTGATCACGGAAGTCGGTCTCGGCGAAGCTCGCCGCCGTACCACCCATGGCGGTGTAGAAGGAGCGCCCGCCGTCGTAGTCACGGCACCAGGAGACCGGGTGGTCCCAGCCGTTGGCGCTCTTGCCCGGGCTGTAGGTGAGCTCGCGGACGCGGGCCACGGTGTGCACGTCGCCGGACGGGTTGTCCTTCCAGTTCAGCCACTTGTCCGGGCGCTTCCACTCCAGGGGGAGGTTCTTCGTCGCCGGGTGCTGCCGGTCGCCGATCTCCACGGTGGCGCGCTGGACGCCTGTCGGGCTGTCCGCCGCCGGGCGGGCGCCGACCAGGCCGGTGAACCAGTCGGAGTACGGTTCGGTGCGCGCCGCGTCATGGATGCCGAGGAAGCCGCCGCCGGCCTCCATGTAGGCCTCCAGGCCCGCCTCCTGCTCCGGGTCCAGCACATCGCCGCCGCCGGTCAGGAAGACGACCGCGTTGAACCTGCCGAGCTTCTTGCCGTTGGTGAAGACCGCGGCGTCGTCGGTGGCGACGGTCTTGAAGCGCCCGGCCTCAGGACCGCTGAGCCCGATCTTCTCGACGGCCGCGATGCCCGCGTCCACGGTCGGCGACTCCTCGCCGGCCGAAGCGTGGAACACCAGTACCTTGACGTCGGCCCCGCCCGGCGGCGTGGGAAGGGACAACGTTGTCGCCATCCGTTCCTTCAGCCCTGGGTCCGGATATGGGCTGGCAGTGGCCGCGTTGCCGCCGAGCAGGGACGCGGTCAGGGCACCTGCTGCCACGGCCGCCGCGATACCGCGGCGCGATCTGGACCTGTGATGTGGTGTGCGCTGCATGTGGTCACCCACCCCTCTTGGTCACTTCTCTGGTCACTTCTCTCGTCACCGCACCTCTGTGGTCACTGCGACAGCGCACGAAGCTAGACCTCTTTTCGTGGCTCGCCAATAGGTATGGCAGCAATCGAACGAACTTTGTCCTGAGTGTGGATAAACCAACGGCCCCCGGATACCGTGTGGGCCGTCCAGGGGAGCAGCGCGTCAGTTCCCGTCTCGCAGTGGGGAGTTCGACATGGACCGAAGGACCTTCAACCGCCGGATGCTGGTGGGCGGCGGGGTGGCGGCGGCCACCGGCGTGACATCGATGTCACTCGGCGCCGTGCAGGCCACCTCCGCGGAGAACCCCGCGGAGACGGCGCCCGCGGGCGGCGCCGTCCGCCATCTCAAGCTGTTCGCGGAGAAACTGCCGGACGGTCAGATGGGATACGGCCTGGAGAAGGGCAAGGCGTCGATCCCCGGACCGCTCATCGAGATCACTGAGGGCGACACCCTGCACATCGAGTTCGAGAACACCACGGACGTCGACGCCAGCCTCCATGTGCACGGCGTCGACTACGACATCGCGAGCGACGGCACCCGGATGAACCGCAGCCATGTCGAACCCGGAGGCACCCGGACGTACACCTGGCGCACCCACGCCCCCGGCCGCCGCAAGGACGGCACCTGGCGGGCGGGGAGCGCCGGTTACTGGCACTACCACGACCACGTGGTCGGCACCGACCACGGCACGGGCGGCATCCGCAAGGGGCTCTACGGGCCGCTTGTCGTACGCCGCAAGGGCGATGTCCTGCCGGACAAGACGATCACGATCGTCTTCAACGACATGACGATCAACAACAAGCCGGCGGACGAGAGCCCGAACTTCGAGGCCACCGTGGGCGACCGGGTCGAGGTCGTGATGATCACGCACGGCGAGTACTACCACACGTTTCACATCCACGGGCATCGCTGGGCGGACAACCGGACGGGGCTGCTCACCGGCCCCGACGACCCCAGCCGCGTGGTCGACACGAAGATCTGCGGACCGGCCGACTCCTTCGGCTTCCAGATCATCGCCGGCGAACACGTGGGAGCCGGCGCCTGGATGTACCACTGCCATGTCCAGAGCCACTCCGACATGGGGATGGCCGGCCTGCTGCTCGTCGCCAAGCCGGACGGCACGGTGCCGGGTTACGACCCGCAGCACCACGCGGCAGGCGCGGCGGAGGAGCACGCACACTGAGAGCGGCCGGCCTGACCGGCTCACCGGGCACCGACAGCCGCAGCTCCACCGGCCGGCCCGCCGGAGCTGCGGCTGTCGGTGCCCGGTGCGAGACTCGGAGGGTCAGGACGTCTGGCGTGCAGAAACGCGTGAGACACGGATTCCGCCCGAGGAGCACACCATGCTCGACCCGGCCTTCGTCACCGGCGCCCCCAACTGGATCGACCTCGGGACCCCCGATCTCGCCGCGGCCACCGCCTTCTACAACGGCCTCTTCGGCTGGGACATGGTGGCCGGCGGCCCCGAGACCGGTGGCTACGGGATGTACCAGCTGCGGGGCAAGACCGTCGCCGGCGTGATGACCGTGCCGGAGGACCAGGGGAAGCCCGCCTGGTCGGTGTACTTCCAGACCCCCGACGCCGACGCCACCGCGCGGACGGTCGAGCAGGCCGGGGGCACCGCCGCGTTTCTTCCGATGGACGTGCTCGACTACGGGCGCATGGGCGGCTTCACGGACAGCACCGGGGCGTACTTCGGCGTCTGGCAGCCCGGGACGAACACCGGCCTCGGCATGATCATGGAGCCGGGTGCGCTGGTCTGGTCCGAGCTGTACACCCCGGACGTCCCGGCGGCGGCCGCGTTCTTCCACACCGTCTTCGGGTGGCAGACCGACGAGATGTCGTACCCCGGCGGCACCTACACGATGATCCAGCCCGCCGGCAGCGAGAACGCCGACTCCTCCTTCGGAGGGCTCGTGCCCC
Organism: Streptomyces sp. NPDC079167; assembly: GCF_040686735.1. Lineage (NCBI taxonomy): Bacteria > Bacillati > Actinomycetota > Actinomycetes > Kitasatosporales > Streptomycetaceae > Streptomyces > Streptomyces sp. NPDC079167. The sequence continues at coordinate 61,379 of NZ_JBFBLO010000027.1, forward strand.
TCGACGCGGTCCCCAGCCAGTCCCAGGCGGGTCCGCACTGGCTGCCGTACTTCGCCGTGGAGGACGCCGACGCCACGGTCGCCGGCGTGGAACGCCTCGGCGGCCGAGTCACCATGCCCGCCACGGACGTGCCGGAGGTCGGACGGATCGCCACCTTCGCCGACCCCGCGGGTGCGGCGTTCGCGGTGATCAAGCCGGCGCCCATGGGCTAGGACGGTACCGGCCCGGAGGGGCGGCAGGTGCCGGACCGGCCTGCCGTTGAACAATCGTTGATCACTTGTTTATCGCGACCGGGCACCGTGTGGCGCATGCCGATCAACACCATGACCGACTCCGACGAGCTCGCCTGGCAGGAGACCGCGCTGTGCGCGCAAGCCGGGCCCGAGTTCTTCTTCCCGGCGCCGGGCAGCTCCACCCGCGAGGCCAAGCAGCTGTGCAACGCCTGCGAGGGCCGGGTGGCCTGCCTGGAGTACGCACTCGCCCACGACGAGCGCTTCGGTGTCTGGGGAGGGCTCTCCGAGAAGGAGCGGGACCGGCTGCGCAGAAGCCGGTCCGACCGCGGCTGAAAACCGGGAGTGCGAACCGGTCCCGTCACGGGATCCGGAAGGTCTCGCCGTACACCTGCCACACCAGCGGCTCCTCCAGCCCGAGATTTCCCTCGCGCAGGAAGACCCGTTGCGCCGTGTCGATCCGGGTCGTGTCGCGCTGCACCTTCCGGGCCTTGATCGCCGACCGGCTCTCGTCGAGGAAGGCGTTGAGGTAGGCCGTCTCGTCGCCGCCCTCCGCGGCCGTGTCCGCCGAGGCCATCGCGGCGTCGCGGATGCCGTAGAAGCCGTCCTCCTCGACACCCGGCCCGTGCAGCACCATCGCGTCGTAATAGATGAACTGCCCAAGGATGCCGAGCCCGTCCGTCTTCGCCAGCCGGACCGCCGGCTCGAAGTACAGCCTGTCGCGCGTCGTGTCCTGGGCCTTCCGGAACGCCGGGTCCTCCGCGGCCCGGTGCCAGGCGTCGGTGAAGCCCGGATCCAGGCCCTCGTGCGAATCGGTGCCGTCCACCGCGCGCAGGGCGGGGAGGTAGGTGGCCAGCGGATTGTCCGGATGCTCCTCGGTGTACGCCTCGACCAGTTGCAGCATGTCGTTCGTGCCGGAGCAGAAACCGATGATGCCGGCGGTGTAGCCCTTGCCGTCACCGATGTCCTCGATCGCCCCGTACTGGCTCCGCCAGTCCAGCGTGGACGCCTCCGCGCTGGCCACCAGCCGGGACGCGGTCTCCTTCATCGCCGGGGCCGCGAGGCCCGGCGGCAGGGCGTCGGTCTCGTCGGCCTGCCCGTCCGCGGCCGGTTTCGCCCCCGTTGAAGTAACCGAGGCTCTCGCCGTCGATGGTGAGGGTGAACCAGATGGTTGAGCCCGGGTCCTGGCGGGGCATCGCGGGTGGGC
>NZ_JBFBLO010000028.1:0-52700 GCF_040686735.1 Streptomyces sp. NPDC079167
GCCGCGCACTACACCGGGCTGTGGCGGGCGCTGCGGTCGGGCGGACCCGTCGTCGTCCACGACTGCGGCACGCAGGCGTGGGTGCGGCCCCGTGGGGCGCCCGCCGGCGACTGCGAGTCATATCTGGATGGTCATCATCTCTTTCGTACGACCACGAAGTCGGCGAGCTCGGTGAGCTGCGCCCGCACTCGTTCCGGCATGTCGACGCCGTGCAGCGCCTCGATGGCTACCGCGTGCTGACGGCGGGCTTCCTGGGCGGTCCACTCACGGCCGCCCGCCTCCTCGATGAGTGCCGCACGGGCGGCGAACTCCTCTTCGGAGAAGCTGTCGAAGTCGTTGCTCTTCGCGTCGGCGGCGAGCAGCTCGCCCAGGCGTTCCGAGGCGGGTCCGCCCGCGGCGAGCGCGGCCACGACGGGCAGTGACTTCTTGCGCTGGCGCAGATCGCTCCACGTCTGCTTGCCCGTGGACTCCGGGTCGCCCCAGATCCCGAGCAGGTCGTCGACCGCCTGGAAGGCGAGGCCGAGGTGGTAGCCGTACGCCTCCAGGACGTCGGCCGTGCGGTCGTCGGCTCCGCCGAGCACGGCGCCGATGGAGACGGCGCAGGCGAGCAGGGCGCCCGTCTTGTTGCCCTCCATCTCCAGGCACTCCTCGACGGTAACCCGCTCGCGGTGCTCGTAGGAGATGTCCTGGGCCTGACCGTCGATCAGCTTGCGGCTGGCCGTGGTCAGCCGGCGGGCGGCCCGGCCGGCGTCGACGGTGCCGAGCTCCAGCAGGATCTCGTTGGCCAGCGCGAAGAGCGCGTCGCCGACGAGGATCGCCTGGGCGGGGCCGTGCACCTTCCACACGGTGTCACGGTGCCGGCGCTGCTCGTCGCCGTCCATCAGGTCGTCGTGCAGCAGCGAGAAGTTGTGCACGAGTTCGACAGCTACGGCTCCGGGAACGCCGGCCTCTGCCGGGGCGCCCGCCGCTTCCGCGGACAGCAGGGCCAGTGCGGGACGCACGGCCTTGCCGCCGTCACCGTCGGCCGGCCTGCCCTGGGCATCGATCCAGCCGAAGTGATAGGCCGCGACGGTGTCCATGGGCGGCGCCAGCCGGTCCACGGCAGCTCGCAGCACCGGCGCTGACAGGGCCCTTCCGCGCTCCAGAAGCGCGGTGACGTCCGTGGTGTCCGCCACGGTGTCGTAAGCCGGATTCGCCGGGGTCACAGACTCTCCTCTTGTTCCGGTGGTACTGCTCATGCCGCCTCCTGCAGCGGATGTTCGTGTGGCCGGCCGAGGGCCTGGAGCGCGGCGTCCGCGGCACTGAAGCCACTGCGGACGGCACCCTCCATCGTGGCGGGCCAGCCGGTGGCGGTCCATGCTCCCGCCAGGTGCAGCCCGGGTACGCGGGTGTGCGTGCCGGGCCGCAGGCGGCCCACGCCCGGCGTGGGTGCGAAGGTGGCGGTGCGTTCCCGGGTGACGAAGAAGTCGCGGATCCCGGCTCCTCGCGCCGCCGGGAGGAGCCGTTCGAGCTCGGGCAGGTAACGCTTGCGCAGTTCGGCGACGGGCAGGTCGATCTCGTCCTGCGCCGCGGACTGGGACACCGCGAGGTACTGTCCCGCGCCCTGGAGTCCCGAGGACGCCGTGCGGTCGAAGACCCACTGCACGGGTGAGCCGAGCGCGGCGAAGAACGGTCTGCGCAGTACCTTGCGGTCGTAGACGACGTGCACGTTGAGGATCGGTGCGTCGGTGAGGCCGAGCAGCCGGCCGGGGTCGTCGAGCGCGCCGTCGGGCAGCAGCCGGTGGGTCTCCCCCTGCGGCACGGCGAGGACGACGGTGTCCGCCTCGAACAGTTCGCCGTCGGTCCCGACGGCCCAGCGGCCGTCCTCGGCACGGGTGAGGGAGCCGGCCCGGGTGCGTACGCGGATCTCGACGCCCGCCGACTCGAGCGCCTTGCGGGCGAGGGTGTCGTGGAGGTCCCCGAGCGGCACGGCCGCCCAGCCGATGTCGGCGGCGCCCGGCTCGGAGAGGAGCCCCGTCTTGAAGACCATGGCGGCCAGCGCCATGGAGGCGTTCGGCGCGGTGGCGTTGAGCGTGGCGACGCCGACGAGGTCCCAGAGGGCCTCGATGGCGCGGCTCGACTGTCCCTGGCGGCGGAGCCACGTGGCGAAGTCGATGCCGTCGAGCGCGGGGTCGGCGGGGTCGAGCCGGCCCAGCGCCAGGGCGGCTCGGGCGACGCCCGCCTTCTCTGCGAGCGAGAGGTGCGGATAGGCGGCGAGCCCGCCGGCGAGGTGCAGCGGCACGGGCAGTCCGGTGCGGCGCAACCGGCCCAGGCGCGGTCCGGCGGGCCGGCCCACGTCGAGTACGGGCACGTCGAGGCGGTCCTGCAGCGGGGCGAGGTGGGCTCCTTCGATCCGGTCCAGGAACCAGCGGTAGCCCGTGCAGCAGCGGAGGTAGACGTGCTGGCCGTTGTCGACGGACAGGTCGCCGCGCCGGAAGGAGAAGGCGAGACCGCCGAGCCTGGGCCGGCCTTCGAGCAGGGTCACGTCAAGCCCCGCGTCGGCGAGACGCAGCGCCGAGGTGACGCCCGCGAGTCCGCCGCCGACGACCACTGCCCGGGAGGACCGGGGGTTCCGGCCGGTCATGCCTGCTCCCTTCGCCGTGTCGTCGCAGACAGGGACGCACCGCGACGCCTCGGGGTTGCCCGTCCCCGGACCCGGACCGGACCCGTCATCAGACCCTCCCCCTCGCCGTCCGGCGTGAGATGTAACGCGCGTCGAGACCCGACAGGCCGCGCACCGCAACGTACGCCTTCTCATGTCCGGGCAGCGAGACCCTGCCGCGCAGGACCGCCTCGGGATCGCGTTCGATCCGGTCGAGGAGCCGGCGGTAGATGCCGGCCATGGCGGCCACACAGGCGCCGCTGCGCCGGTCCAGCATGGGCAGCAGCCGGTAGCCCTCGGCGAAGAGCGCCCGGGCGCGCCGGACCTCGAAGTGCACCAGGCCGGCGAAGTCGGACCCGGGGGGCGGGGTGGCCCGGTGGAATCCGGCGGAACAGCCGAATTTCGCGAGGTCGTCGGCGGGGAGGTACGTACGCCCGTTGCCCGCGTCCTCGCGGACGTCGCGCAGGATGTTGGTGAGCTGGAGCGCGAGGCCGAGGGTGTCGGCGTACTCCGAGGCCCGTTCGGCACCGGGCGCGCCCGCTTCCGCCCCGAAGACGCCCAGGCTGAGCCGCCCGATGGCACCCGCGACGCACCGGCAGTACGCCTTGAGGTCGTCCCAGGTCTCGTAGGTCGCCCCGCGCACGTCCATCAGTACGCCGTCGATGAGCTCGTCGAGACCGCCGAGCGGCAGCGGGAACCGGTGCGCGGCGTCGGCCAGGGCGACCGCGACCGGGTCGGTGTCGTCCTCGTCGACCGCGTTGTCCCGGATCCGGACGAGCAGTCCCCGGGTGTCCTCCAGCCGGGTGCGCTTCGTCTCCGCGTCCAGTTCGCCGTCGCCGATGTCGTCGACCCGACGGGAGAAGGCGTACAACGCCGACATGGCCTGCCGCTTCTCGTACGGCAGCAGTCGGATGCCGTACGCGAAGTTGCGGGCCTGCTGTCCGGTCACGGCCTCGCAGTAGCTGTATGCGGCCTGTACCGGTGCCGACATGTACGTCGTCTGTCCCTCCACGGTCCGGCTCACCCCTCTCTGTGCGCTCTTCGCAGGACGTCTCCCACTTCGCGCAGCAGTCTGGGCGCGGTGGGTCTGGGCGGTCCGGGCAGTACGTCGAAGCCGGCGGCGGTGACCGCGCCGAGGGCGGCCCGTCCTCCGCCGACGAATCCGGCGAGCAGCAGCCTGAGCCGGCCGTGGACGCTGCCCACCAGGGGGATCCCCTCGTCCAGCAGGTCACGGGCGCGCTCCGCCTCGAACGCGATCAGCGCGCGCACAGCCGCGCCCGCGGACGGTGCCGCCAGGTCCCGTTCGCCGACGTGGAAGCGGGCCATGTCCTCGGCGGGCAGATAGATCCGGTCGCGTCCGAGGTCCTCGGCGACGTCCTGGAGGTGCTCGGCGATCTGCAGCGCGGTGCAGACGGCGTCGGAGCGGCGGATCCGCTCGGGGCTCGCGGTGCCGGTGATCTGCAGGACGAGGCGGCCGACGGGGTTGGCGGAGAGCTCGCAGTAGGCCAGCAGGTCCTCGTAGGTCCCGTAGCGGCGGACCTTCTGGTCCTGCCGGTTGGCCTCGACGAGCCCGAGGAAGGGTTCGGGGGTGAGCGCGCGGCGCCGCACGGTGGGGCGCAGGGCGCGCATCAGGGGGTGGTGCGGGCCGTCGCCCGTGGACCGGAAGACGCGGTACAGATCGGCTTCGAGCGCGTCCAGAGCGGCGAGGCGGTCCTCGGCCTGTCCGGGTTCGAGGCCGAGGTGGCGGGCGTCGGCGCCGCCGGGAGCCAGGTCGCCGTCACCGATGTCGTCGACGAGGCGGGCGAATCCGTAGACGGCCATCAGGTCGTCGCGCCATGCGCGGGGCAGGAAGAAGGGGGCCACGGGGAAGTTCTCGTCGGCGGCCTTGTCGAGCGTGGCGGTGGCGGCGTCGGCGCGCGCCTGCTGGGTACGGGTCACTGCGTACCGCCTGACGCGGGGACGGCGAAACCACGTCGGAGCTGGAGATTTTCCATCATTGCCGTCATATCTCCCGTTCTACACTGCTGACCCAAAACATCCCTTTTCGGACACGCCGCTCGTCCGGCCGAGTGCGACACGCACACAACGGGCGATGCGCGGGGGCGTATCACCCCACATAGCCGCGAATCAGCACCGTTACAGCTTACGTTGTACGGCTCACAGGACCGCGCCGGGGTGCAGCACGCCTTCGTGCCACGCATCGGCCGCCGTCAACTTTCCCCGGATCCAGAGCACTTGACGTCATCCGCCGGGAGGAGATCCATCCGGGGCGCCTACCGCCCCCGCTGGTCCGCCCGCGCGGGCCCGCACACCGTACGGCCCCCGCCGCTGCGCTCCGGCGGGGGCCGCACGACGCGACGGGCCTACTTGCCCGTCTCCCGCTCGTAGGCCTTCAGCACCTCTTCGGTGGGGCCGTCCATCAGGAGCTCGCCCTTCTCCAGCCACAGGACCCGGTCACAGGTGTCCCTGATGGTCTTGTTGTTGTGGCTGACCAGGAAGACGGTGCCGGCCTCCTTGCGCAGCTCGCGGATCCGCTCCTCGGAGCGGACCCGGAACTTCCGGTCGCCGGTGGCCAGGGCCTCGTCGATCATGAGGACGTCGTGGTTCTTCGCGGCCGCGATGGAGAAGCGCAGCCTGGCCGCCATGCCGGACGAGTACGTCCGCATGGGCAGCGTGATGAAGTCGCCCTTCTCGTTGATGCCGGAGAAGTCCACGATGTCCTCGTACCGCGCGCGGATCTCCTCGCGGCTCATGCCCATGGCGAGGCCGCCGAGCACGACGTTGCGCTCACCGGTCAGATCGCTCATCAGGGCCGCGTTGACACCGAGCAGCGACGGCTGGCCGTCGGTGTACACCTTGCCGTGCTCCGTCGGCAGCAGGCCGGCGATGGCCCGCAGCAGGGTGGACTTGCCGGAACCGTTGGTTCCGATAAGTCCGATGGCCTGGCCTCGGTAGGCGGTGAAGGAGACGCCCCGCACCGCGTGCACCTTGCGCACACCGCGCGGTTCGCCCTTGCCACGGCGCATGATCCGGCTCAGCGCCGCGGTGGCGCTTCCCTTGCCGCCACCGGTGCCGTTGACCCTGTACACGATGTGCACGTCGTCCGCGATCACGGTGGGGATGTGTCCCTGGGACTTTTCCTCAGCCACGGCCGTACCGTTCCTCTGCCTTCCAGAAGTACACGAAGCCCACGACGCCCACCACGAGCGCCCAGGCGAGCCCGACGGCCCAGACGTGCTGCGGCAGGTTCTCCGAGCCGTAGCCGTCGATCAGGGCGAAGCGGACGAGGTCCATGTAAATGGCCGCCGGGTTGTACTGCAGTACGTCGGCGATCCACTGCGGCTTGTCCGCCAGCATCACGGGAATCGAGAACATGACGCCCGAGGCGTACATCCAGGTACGCATCACGAACGGCATCAGCTGGGCGAGGTCAGGTGTCTTGCTGCCCAGCCGTGCCATGACGAGCGCCAGGCCGGTGTTGAAGAGGAACTGCATGGCCAGCGCCGGGACGACGAGCAGCCAGGAGAGCGCCGGGTAGCTGCCGAAGCCCACCGCCACGGCGATCAGCACGATCATCGAGTACAGCAGCTGCTGGAGCTGCTGGAGGGAGAAGGAGACGGGCAGCGACGCCCGGGGGAAGTGCAGCGCCCTGACCAGGCCGAGGTTGCCGGAGATGGAGCGCACCCCCGCCATGACCGAGCTCTGGGTGAAGGTGAAGACGAAGACACCGGTCACCAGGAACGGGATGAAGACCTCCTGGGTCATCCCCTTCCGGGTGCCCAGGATCAGCCCGAAGATCAGGAAGTAGACCAGGGCGTTCAGCAGCGGCGTGGCGACCTGCCACAGCTGGCCGAGCTTGGCCTGGCTGTACTGCGCGGTCAGCTTCGCCCTCGAGAACGCCAGGATGAAATGCCGACGGCCCCAGAGCTGCCGGATGTACGCGAACAGCCCTGGCCGGGCGCCGCTTACCGTCAAGCCGTACTTGTCGGCCAGCTGGGACGCGCTCAGTCCCTCGTCGGCGGACGGCGGGCTGCTCAGCGCAATCCCGCCGTCATGGGTCGTGTCACTCACAGTTAAGAACTCTCGTCTTCACAATGCGCAGCCGGTCGCGGGCGCGGCCTAGGCGGACAGGTTCCCCGTACTGGATGAATACGGTTCATGGTCTCAGAGGAGAGCCTCTCAGATCACCGGTGGCCGGCCCAGCCTGGTCAGCCGCCATACCGTACGCCACCTCATGGGGCGCCGGGGCCCGCAGGGCTTGGTCCAGCCTTCCCGGAAGCCCCCGAACCATGCTTTGAGGGCGGGCAGGGAGGGCCTGCGGACCAGCGTGAGGAGCAGCCAGACCCCGACGTAGAGGGGGACCAGCGGTGCGGGCAGGTTGCGGCGGGCGAGCCAGACGCGGTTGCGGGCCACCATGCGGTGGTAGACCGCGTGCCGCGAGGGAGCGGTCGTGGGGTGGTTGAGCACCATGTCCGAGCGGTACTCGATCATCCAGCCGGCGTCCAGGGCCCGCCACGCGAGGTCGGTCTCCTCGTGCGCGTAGAAGAACTCGGCGGGGAGGGGGCCTGCCTCGGCGATCACCTGGCTCCGCACCGCGTTCGCGCCGCCGAGGAACGTCGTCACGCGGGAGGAGCGCATCGGGTCCGAGGCCCGCAGCCTCGGCACGTGCCGTCGCTGGGTGACGCCGGTCTCGGGGTCCGCGATGCGGAAGGTGACGATTCCGAGCTTCGGGTCCGCCTCGAACGCCTGGCGGCAGAGCTCGGCGGTGTCGGTGTTCGGCAGATGCCCGTCGTCGTCGAGGAAGAGCAGGGCGTCCACATCGGCTCCGGACGGGCCGAAGGCCTCGATGCCGACGTTGCGGCCGCCGGGGATCCCCAGATTCTCGGGCAGCTCGACGGTCCGTACGCCCGGGGGGACGTCGGGTACCGGGGCGCCGTTGCCGACGACGACCACCTCGATCCGGTCGCCGTCCTGCTTGGCGACCGAATCGAGAAGGGCGCGCAGTTCGTCGGGGCGGTTGCCCATGGTGATGATGACCGCGCCGAGTTTCATGGGTGAGCTCACTTCAGCCTGCTGGACGCCAGGATCGACACCAGGTGCAGGACGGTCTGGAGAAGGGCGATGCCGGCCATGACCGCGACCGCGAGGCGGCTGAAGAAGAGGTCGTCCCTGACCACATCGAGCACGGCCACCACGAGGATCACGAAGGACGCCTCGATGCCGAGGATCAGCCGGTGGAACTTGAGCGCGCCGGCGGCCCGTCGGGCGAACGCCATACCGGAGGAGCGCGGCTCGGAAGCGGCTTCCTTGACGGGCGGCAGCCCGCCCTGGTGACGGGCGACGCCGACGAGGTCGGTCTCCGCCTTGATCAGGATGGCGCCCAGCGCGGCGAGGGTGCCCAGGAAGGCCCACAGCCAGTCGATGCGCCCGGGGCCCCACAGATCGGCGGCGCGCAGACCGAAGCCGACCAGCACCGCCGCGTCGCACAGATAGGCGGCCACCCGGTCCAGGTAGACCCCGCCCAGCGAGTACTGCTTCTTCCAGCGGGCCACCTCGCCGTCGACACAGTCGAACAGCAGGTAGAGCTGGACCGCGACCACGCCGAGCAGGGCCCCGGGGATACCCGGGACCAGCAGGGCGGGCGCCGCGAGCACGCCGGCGACGGTCATCACGTAGGTCAGCTGGTTGGGCGTGACCTTGGTGGTCACCAGGCGCCGGGTGATGCGCAGCGAGATCTCGCGCATGTAGAGCCGACCCGCCCAGTGCTCACCACTGCGCCGGTCCTTCACGCCCGGAGGGTGCACGACCGGACGGAGTTCAGCTATGGATGGCTTTTGCATAGTCGGCGTACGCGTCCCTGATCTGGTCGGTGGAAAAGTTGAGGTGCTCCAGGATCGTGAAGCGTCCCGGGCGCGTCTGCGGGGCGTAGTCCACGGCCCGCACGAATTCTTCGGGGGTGAAGCCGATCTCGTCGGGCAGCACCGGCAGCCCGTGGCGCCGCAGTACGGACGCCATGAGCAGCGACTCCTCGTGCGCGCCCCGCAGGTGCATCGCGAAGCAGGCGCCGAGGCCGACCTGCTCGCCGTGGCTGGCCGCGCGCTTCGGGTACAGCAGGTCGAAGGCGTGGTTGATCTCGTGGCATCCGCCCGAGGCGGGACGCGAGTCCCCCGCGATCGACATCGAGATGCCGGTCAGGACGAGCCCTTCGGCCAGCACCTTGAGGAAGGCGTCGTCGCCGACCCCGCCGGGGTGGCGCAGGACCGCCTCGCCCGCCTGGCGGGCCATGGCGGCCGCGAGGCCGTCGATGTCCTCGCCGCGCACCTCGTGGGCGAGCTCCCAGTCGGCGACGCACGAGATGTTGGAGACCGCGTCGCCGATGCCGGAGCGCACGTAGCGCGCGGGCGCCTCGCGGATCACGTCGAGGTCGATGACGACGGCGATCGGGGTGGGGACCCCGTAGGAGCCCCGTCCGTTGTCGTTGTCCAGGGTGGCGACCGGGGAGCAGAGCCCGTCGTGGGAGAGGTTCGTCGCGACGGCGACCATGGGCATGCCCACGCGCGCCGCGGCGTACTTCGCCACGTCGATGATCTTTCCGCCGCCGAGGCCGACCACGGCGTCGTAGCGGTTGCCCTTGATGCCGTCGGCCAGCCGCACCGCGGAGTCGATCGTGCCGTCGGCGACGGGGTACCAGTCGGCGCCCGGCAGCACCGGGGCGAGCCTCTCGCGCAGGGCGCGCCCGGAGCCTCCGCTGATCGCGATGGCGAGCTTGCCCGAGGCGGAGATCCGCTGGTCGGCGAGGAGACCGGCCAGATCGTCCATCGCGCCGCGCCTGATGTCGACGACGACCGGGGACGGGATGAGGCGGGTCAGTACCGGCACGCGATCTCCCTGCCCCTGGCGAGATCGTCGTGGTTGTCGATCTCCACCCAGGTCACCTCGCCGATGGGCGCGACGTCGACGGTGAAACCGCGGTTCACGAGCTCCTGGTAGCCGTCCTCGTAGTAGAGGTCGGGGTCGCGCTCGAAGGTGGTCCTCAGCGCGTCGGCGAGCTCCTCGGCCGCCTCGGGCTCGATCAGCGTCACGCCGATGTACTCGCCGGTCGCGGTGGCCGGGTCCATCAGCTTGGTGATCCGGCTGACGCCCTTGCCGTCCTCGGTGATGACCTTCATCTCCTCGTCGGCGAGGGTCTTCACCGTGTCGAGGGCGAGGATGATCTTCTGGCCCTTGCCGCGTGCGTCCAGGAGGGTCTTCTCGACGGAGACCGGGTGCACGGTGTCGCCGTTGGCGAGGATGACGCCCTGCTTCAGGACCTCACGCGCGCACCAGAGGGAGTAGGCGTTGTTCCACTCCTCGGCCTTGTCGTTGTCGATGAGGGTCAGCGTCACGCCGTACTTCGCCTCGAACTCGGCCTTGCGGGCGTAGACCGCCTCCTTGCGGTAGCCGACGACGACCGCGACCTCGGTGAGTCCGACCTCGGCGAAGTTGGCCAGTGTCAGGTCCAGGACCGTCTTCTCGCCGTCCACCGGGACCAGGGCCTTGGGCAGCGTGTCCGTGTAGGGACGCAGACGGCGTCCGGCACCTGCAGCCAGTACGAGGCCGATCATGCGAGTTCTCCTTCGTCGTGTACGGCGGGGGCCGAGGACGACACCCAGAAGCGGATGGACTCCACGAGCACCACCAGAGCCACGGCGGCCGCGAGCGCGGTCAGCGCCGTGGTGAAACCTGAACCGGAGGTCAGTACGGCGGCGAGTACGGCCACGACCAGGGTCCGGCCCTCGTGCCCGCCGATGGTGCGCACCAGCCACTGGGGCGGCGCTCCGGTGCCGCCCCGGATGCGGTACACCGTGTCGTAGTGATGGTAGGCGACGGCCGAAACCAGGCCGAATGCCGCAGGAACGGCGTGCGGTACGTCACTGCGGGCGGCCAGCACCAGGATCGTGCAGTATTCGGCGGCCCGGAAGAGCGGGGGGACGAGCCAGTCGAGCGCGCCCTTGAGCGGCCTGGAGACGGCCAGTCCCGAGAGGGCCGCGTACACCGCGGCGGCGCCCACGGTCAGCCAGCCGCCGTAGGGGGCGAACAGTGCCGCGGCGACCATGACCAGCGCCCCGGCGAACGCCAGGAGCGGGGCCGTGAAGCCGCCGCCCGGGCGCCGGAGCACGGCGGCGACGGCCTGGGCGACCGGACCGGAGTCGGCCAGCTCGGCCAGGGCGCGGGCGGCGCGGTCGGTGCGCCGGGCCTTACGGGTCAGCGAGCGCAGCAGCCGGCCCGCCGTGGTGTAGCAGGCGGCCAGGGCGCAGCCGATGAGCAGGGCGTAGAAGACGATCCGGGGTGTGGTCACGGCGGTGAGCACGGCGATCATGGCCCAGCGTTCGCCGATGGGCAGCACTATCATCCGGCGCAGCCAGACCGTCCAGCCGACGCTGTCGAGCTTGTCGGAGAGCGCGGCGGTGGGGCTGGTGTTGGAGACCGCGTCGTGGTTGGCCTCGTTGAACGAGAAGTCGACGACATGGCGGCAGGCCTGGAGCACCATCGCGCCGAGCGCGAGGACCCATACGTCGTCGCCGCCCCGGGCGGCGCCGAGGGCGAGCCCCGCGTAGTACGCGTACTCCTTGGCCCGGTCGAAGGTGGCGTCCAGCCAGGCACCCATCGTCGAGTACTGGAGCGAGTAGCGGGCGAGCTGCCCGTCGGTGCAGTCCAGGACGAAGGAGAAGAGCAGGAGTATCCCGGCCGCGACATAGCCGCCGCGGGTGCCGGTCGCCGCGCTGCCGGCCGCGATGAGCGCGGTGATCAGCGAGGCGGTGGTGACCTGGTTCGGGGTGAGGCCCCGGCGGGCGCACCAGCGGGCGATGTAACGGGAGTACGGGCTGATGAAGAACGTGGTGAAGAAGCCGTCGTGGGCCTTGACCGCGCTGCGCAGCCGAACGGCTTCGTCGTCGACGGCGGAGACGGCGGCCTGCGCGGCGCCACGCTCCTCGGGCCCGGTGGGCACGGCGGCGGTGAGGGAACCGAGCTCGGGGCGCTGCACCGCGGTGCCCTCCGCGTCCAGCGCGACGGCCAGCCGGCCGGGCACGGTGCGGTCCTCGGCGACGGGTTCGAGGCCGGGAGGCGCGACGGGGCTTCCCGCGCCGACGGCGGCCACGGCCCGCTGCAGCGCGCGGAGCAGCGCCGGGCGGGCCTCGGGCTGCGCGGTGAGCGCTCCGGGGATCGACGCGGCGGCGAAGCGGGGGTCGGTGAGTCCGAGCCTGAGCGCGTGGACATGGCCGACGAAACGGGGGTCCACGAGCGCGACGCGCCTGCTCGCGGGGACTGCTGCGAGCAGGTCGGCGGCCTCGGAGGCGTCGGCTGCGGCAGTCACGTCGAAGCCGAGTGACCGCAGATCGTCCTCGAGCGACGATCCGGGTACCGGCGCACCGGTGAGGATGGCGGTCGACAGACGAACTCACTCCTTGGCACTGAAACGGGAACGGCGCGCGGACACCTGCGGCCCGGAGGTGGGCCGGTGGCGCGTCGGCTGAGGCTATCGGATGAACGGAAGACCGAGTTCACCGCCCGTTCGTGCTCCGTTCGGCCGAATCGGCCATCATGCGGCGCCGTTCGCGATCATCATCGTCGATCAAGGCCTCGCCCCACAAACCGCGTCGGGCGAACGCATAAGCTGACGTGCATGACGTGGTTGATCACTGGCGGAGCCGGTTACATCGGGGCACATGTGGTGAAGGCCATGACGCGGGCCGGGGAAGAGGTCGTCGTGCTCGACGACCTCTCGACGGGCATCGAGGCGCGGCTGCCCGCGGACGTCGTGCTGGTGCGCGGCTCGGCCTCGGACCGCGGGCTCCTCGACAGGGTCCTGGCGGAACACGCGGTCACGGGTGTGCTGCATCTCGCGGCGAAGAAGCAGGTCGGCGAGTCCGTCGAGAAGCCACTGCTCTACTACCGGGAGAACGTGGCCGGGCTCGGGGTACTGCTGGAGGCCGTGGTCGCGGCGGGGGTGCCGCGCTTCCTCCTCTCCTCGTCCGCGGCGGTGTACGGCGTCCCGGACGTGGATCTCATCACGGAGGAGACTCCGTGCGCACCGATCAATCCGTACGGCGAGACCAAGCTCGCCGGGGAGTGGCTGGTGCGCGCGACGGGGCGGGCCCACGGCGTCTCGACGGCCTGCCTGCGCTACTTCAACGTGGCGGGGTCGGCCGAGCCCGGGCTGTCCGACACGGGGGTCTACAACGTCGTACCGATGTTCTTCGACCGGCTGACGCGGGGCGAGGCGCCGCGGGTCTTCGGTGACGACTATCCGACGCCGGACGGCACCTGCGTACGCGACTACGTCCATGTCGCCGATCTGGCGGAGGCGCACCTCGCGGTCGCCAGGCACCTGGCCACGACCTCGGACGGCGGTGACCTCACGGTGAACATCGGCCGGGGCGAGGGCGTGTCCGTGCGCCGGCTCGCCGAGCTGGTGGGCGAGGTCACCGGCCTGCGCACGGAGCCGGTGGTCGAGCCGCGCAGGCCCGGGGACGCGGCCCGGGCGGTCGCGTCCGCGGCCAGGATGACCGAGGAGCTGGGCTGGACGGCCCGCCGGGACGTCCGCGAGATGGTGGAGTCGGCCTGGGAGGGCTGGTGCCTCCAGCACCCCGAGGCCCGCGCAGCGCGGTGAGGGGCAGGGCCCCGGCGACACGCTGACCTGCGATCGTTTTCGCAGGTCAGAGCACATGACAACGGTGTTCAGTGCCGTGTTGCCCCTTACCCCGCCCCCGTAGTTCACTGGCCGCATCGGCGAGGCGCGTCAGACGTGTCCGAGGGGCACGACGGCTGTACGGAGGCGTTCACATGGGGGCTGGCCACGATCACGGGCACACGCACGGAGGGCCGCCCCCCACGGGGACGGCCGCCGCCGCGTACCGGGGCCGCCTCCGGGTCGCCCTGGGCATCACGCTCGGCGTCATGGTCATGGAGATCGTCGGCGGGCTGCTGGCGGACTCTCTCGCCCTGATCGCGGACGCGGCCCATATGGCCACCGACGCGGTGGGACTGGGCATGGCCCTGCTGGCCATCCACTTCGCCAACAGGCCCGCGGGTCCCAATCGCACCTTCGGTTTCGCCCGAGCCGAGATCCTGGCCGCGCTGGCCAACTGTCTGCTGCTGCTGGGCGTCGGCGGCTATCTGGTCTTCGAGGCGGTCGAGCGCTTCATCACCCCGGCCGAGACCCGGGGCGGCCTGGCCATCGCGTTCGCCGCCGTCGGTCTGGTCGCCAACGTCGTCTCCCTGTCCCTGCTGATGCGCGGGCAGCGGGACAGCCTCAACGTGCGGGGGGCCTATCTGGAGGTCGTCGCCGACACGCTCGGCTCTGTGACGGTGCTGGTGGCGGCAGGCATCATCATGGCCACCGGCTGGCAGGCCGCCGACCCCATCGCCTCGCTGCTGATCGGCCTGATGATCGTCCCCCGTACGGTGAAGCTGCTGAGGGAGACGCTCGACGTACTGCTGGAGTTCGCGCCCAAGGGGGTCGACATGGACGAGGTGCGCGCCCACATCACGGCCCTCCCCGGTGTGCTGGACGTCCACGACCTGCACGCCTGGACGATCACCTCGGGCATGCCCGTCCTCTCCGCCCACGTGGTGGTGCACCAGGAGATGCTGGACTCGATCGGGCACGAGAAGCTCCTGCACGACCTCCAGAGCTGCCTCGGCAGCCACTTCGACGTCGAACACTGCACCTTCCAGCTGGAGCCCAGCGGGCACCAGGAGCACGAAGCGCGGCTCTGCCACTGAGGGCCGCGGCCGGCGCCCTCCTGCCCAAGGGTCCCCGGCTCGGCCTGACGCCGGGTCCGTCCTGTTGCGCCCCTCCTGCGCGGCAGGACGGACATGCCAGCACCCGAAGTGCGGACAAGCGGCTTTTGTACGGCAGACTTGACCGCACTCGAGGGGCCCGGCGCACGAGGCGGGGAACCAAAGCGAAGGATGGGTATGCCGACCACACCAGCAACCGCGGCGAACAGCTCGTCGAACGGCACAGCAGACGCGATCATGCTCGAACTGGTCGACGAGAACGGCACCACCATCGGCACCGCGGAGAAGCTCGCCGCGCACCAGGCCCCCGGCCAGCTCCACCGGGCGTTCTCCGTCTTCCTCTTCGACGAGCAGGGGCGGTTGCTGCTGCAGCGCCGGGCGCTCGGCAAGTACCACTCCCCCGGAGTGTGGTCGAACACCTGCTGCGGCCACCCGTACCCGGGCGAGGCACCGTTCGCGGCTGCCGCCCGGCGTACGTACGAGGAGCTGGGGGTCTCGCCCTCGCTGCTCGCCGCGGCGGGCACGGTCCGCTACAACCATCCCGATCCGGCGTCCGGCCTGGTCGAGCAGGAGTTCAACCACCTCTTCGTCGGCCTGGTGCAGGAGCGGCTGCGGCCGGACGAGGAGGAGGTCGGTGAGACGGCCTTCGTGACCGCCGGTGAGCTCGCGGAGCGGCACGCCGCCGCGCCGTTCTCGGCGTGGTTCATGACCGTGCTGGATGCCGCGCGGCCCGCGGTCAGGGAGCTGACGGGACGGTCCGCGGGCTGGTGAGGCCGCTCGCGCTGCCGGGGGCGGTCAGAGCTGCGTCTTCAGGGGCAGCGCCGCCCAGATGATCTTGCCGCCCCCCGCGGTGTGCTCCACGTCGCAGGTGCCACCCGCCTCGGCGGTGATCTCACGGACCAGGAGCAGTCCGCGGCCGCCGGTCTGCGCGTAGTCGGTGACCAGCGCCGTGGGACGGTAGGGGTGGTTGTCCTCGACGGAGACCCGGATCCATTCCGCGCCGATGGCGACCTCGACGGCCAGCTCGGGCGAGAGCAGTGCCGCGTGCCGGACCGCGTTGGTGACCAGTTCGGACACGATCAGCAGCAGCCCCTGGAGGATGTCGTCCCCGACGGGCACGCCCTGCCGGTCGAGCAGGTCCCGGACGGCGTGCCGCGCCTGTGGTACCGAGACGTCGACGGCGGGGGCTGTGAAGCGCCACACCCCCTCGTACGACACGGGATGGGCCGGAACACTCCCACGGCTCTCCATGGACCGCCACCCGCTCTCGATTCGCATGTCACTGACCATCGAGTAATGAGTGTCGGGAAGAGTGTGGTCCGGACTGCGGCACTGACCACAAGTGGTCATTTCTGGGAGCAATTTGACCGGGTGAGTATGACAGCGTCAGGTGATTGGACTGCTTCTCGCCCTCTTCGGGCATCATCCGGTCCGTCACCGGACTGACGCCCCGTCGCCCGCCGTCGCCGGGAGCGGCCGGTTCACCGGTCGGGGCCGCACGGATAACATCCGGCACATGGACCTCAGGGAGCAGGCGGTTCGGACGGAGCCGCGACTGGAGCACTCGGTCGTGGACGGCGTCGCCACCGTCGTCATCAGCAACCCCGCCAAGCGCAACGCCATGAGCGCGGACATGTGGCAGACGCTGCCCGTGCTGCTGGAGGGGCTGGCCGCCGACCCCGGCGTGCGGGTCCTCGTGCTCACCGGCGCCGGTGACACCTTCTGCGCGGGCGCGGACATCGCCTCCCTCCAGGACCCCGGCGGGCGGCCGCAGTCGCTGGCCGTCCGGGCGGAGGAGGCCCTGGCGGCCTTCCCGCGGCCCACGCTGGCCGCCGTACGCGGGTACTGCGTGGGCGGCGGCAGCCAGCTGGCGGCCGCCTGCGACCTGCGGTTCGCCGAGGAGGGCGCTTCCTTCGGCGTCACCCCGGCCAAGCTCGGGATCGTCTATCCCTCGTCGTCCACGCGCCGGCTGGTCGCGCTGGTCGGCCCGGCCACCGCGAAGTTCCTGCTGTTCTCCGGGGAGCTGATCGGGACGGAGCGGGCGCTGCGCACGGGGCTGGTGGACGAGGTCCTGCCGGAGGGCGGGCTGGCGGCCCGCGTCTCCGCGTTCGCGCGGGTCATCGCGTCGCGTTCGCAGCTGACCCAGGCCGCGGCGAAGGAGTTCGCCGACGGCCGCGAGGACCGGGACGCGCACTGGGCGCGGCAGGCACGCGGCAGCGGCGACACCGCCGAGGGGGTCGCCGCCTTCCTGGAGCGCCGCACCCCCCGCTTCACCTGGACGACGGCGGATGCCGGGGCCGCGCCTACTCCCGGATGAAGCGGCTCTTCGCCCGCCACTCCTCGACCATGGCCGCCGGAGCCTTCGCCGGCGAACCGCAGTCGTAGGGCGGCTGGGGGTCGTACTCGGTCAGCAGCTGGACGGTCCGGGCGTGGTCGTCACCCGCGATCCTGCCGAGCAGGGTCAGACCCATGTCGATGCCGGAGGAGACACCGGCGGCGGTGACGTACTTCCCGTCGGTCACCACCCGCTCGTCCGTCGGCTCGGCCCCGAAAACCTTCAGGACGTCGAGGGCCAGCCAGTGCGAGGTGGCGCGCCGGCCGGTGAGCAGCCCGGCGGCGGCGAGCAGCAGGGAGCCCGTGCAGACAGAGGTCGTCCAGGTGCTGGTGGCGTCCGCCGTCCGGAGCCAGCCGAGCAGCGTCCCGTTCTCCATCTGGTCGCTCTGGCCGGGTCCTCCCGGCACGAGCACCACGTCGGGGGCGGGCACGTCGGCGAGAGCCCGGTCGGCGACGAGCGAGAGGCTGCCGCTGTCGTTGCGCACGGGTCCTGGCCGCTCGGCGACGAAGACGGGCTCGGCGCCAGGGGCCCGGCTGAGCATCTCGTACGGGCCCACCGCGTCGAGTGCGGTGAAGCGGTCGAAGAGGACGATGGCGATCTGCACGGGTGTTCCTTCCGTCGGTGCTGTGGTGGCCGGGGCTTTTCAGGCGGGCTGGGAACGGAAGCGGCGCCGGTATTCGGCGGGCGCGGTCCCGAGGGCCTTGACGAAGGCGCGCCGCATCGCTTCCGGGGTGCCGTAACCGCTGGCCCGGGAGATCCCGGTGACGCCGTCGGTCGTGTCCTCCAGCAGGCGACGGGCCTGTTCGAGGCGTACGCGCTCGACGTACCGGCCGGGGGTGAGACCTGTCTCGGCCTGGAAGGCGCGGGCGAAGTGGCGGGGCGAGAGCCGCGCGCGTTCCGCGAGTGCCTCCACCGAGAGGTCGGCGTCCGGGTGCTCGGAGATCCAGTGCTGGAGCTCGCGGAGGGGTTCACGTACGGCGGTCTGTGCGGTGAGCTGGGCGCTGAACTGCGCCTGGTTGCCGGGGCGCCGGAGGAAGACCACGAGATGGCGGGCGACGGTGAGCGCCACGTCCCGTCCGTGTTCCTCCTCGACCAGGGCGAGCGCGAGGTCGATGCCGGCGGTGACGCCGGCGGAGGTCGCCAGCCGTCCGTCGCGTACGAAGATCGGGTCGGGGTCCACGCGCACCGCCGGGTACGCCCTGGCGAGCGCCTCGCAGACGGACCAGTGGGTGGTCACCCGGTGACCGTCGAGCTGGCCGGCCTCGGCGAGGAGGAGCGCGCCGGTGCACACCGACACCAGCTGCCGCGCCCGGGGGCCGTGGGTGCGGATCCAGTCGACCAGCTCGGGGGCAGGTGTCCTCGTGCCCGCGCCTCCCGGCACGAGGAGCAGATCAGGCGCCGGGGCGTCCGCGAGCCTGCCGTCGGGGACCAGCGTGAGGCCGCTGGAGCAGCGGACCGGCGCTCCGTCGAGCGAGGCGGTCCGCAGGTCATAGGCGACGCCGGGGAAGCGGGAAGCACCCGCGAAGACCTCCATCGGGCCGCTCACATCGAGGCTCTGGACGCCCTCGAAGAGGACGACGAGTACGGATCGCTGCTGCATGCCCTTCATCCTGGGCGGACGGACCGATGGCCGCAATGACGAGTTTCCCACCTTTCCTGCCATGAGTGCCTCACGGCCGCTCCGGCCCTGTACCGCGTACCGACCAGTCGGTAACGTGCGGGCATGAGTACTCTTCCGCCACGTGCCGGACGCCGCTGCCACAACGCGCTCAATCCGCTGCACTCCTGTGTCTACTTCTCCCCCGACCTCGGCAAGGAGTTCGGGGAGCTCGGCGTCGACGACGAGAGCCGGGTCTACTTCGCCGCGCGCGGCGCGGCCCTGGGTGCGGCGGGAGCGGGTGCGGTCACCGCGACCTTCTACAACTTCAACCACGAGCTGGTGGCCCGCCATCTGCCTGCCGTCTGGTCGGACATCACCCCCCGGGCGGCACTGGACGCCCGTCTGCGGGCCGCCGACTCGACCCTGCGCCGGGTGCTCGGCGAGGAGACCCTCGCGTCCCCCGGGATGGCGGAGGCGGCCCGCCTGGCCCTGACGGCCGCCGAGGCATGCACCCGCCACGCCCGGCCCCTGTACGCCGCGCACGCGGATCTGGAGGTGCCGGAACAGCCGCACCTGGCCTACTGGCACGCGGCGACGCTGCTGCGCGAGCACCGCGGCGACGGGCACCTGGCCGCCCTCCTGGCGGCCGGTCTCGACCCCGTCGAGGCCCTGGTGAGCCACACCGCCACCGGCAGGGGCATGGCGCCGCGCTGGATCCTCGCCACCCGTGGGTGGCGGCGTACCGACTGGGACGCGGCGGTGGAGCGGCTGCGCGGCCGGGGTGTCCTGGACGCGGCGGGCGAGCTGACCGAGGCGGGCACCGCGCTCAGGGCGGATCTGGAGGAGGCGACGGACCGGATGGACGCCGCGCCGTACGAGCACCTGGGCGCCGACGGCGTGGAGAGGCTCACCGAGCTGGGCCGGGGATTCCTGTTCGCCGCCGCCTCGGCGGGCGCGTTCCCGGACGATCTGGTCGGCAAGGGCTGAGCCCGCACACGTTTACGACGCGGAGAACCGGCCAGGCGCAGGACACACCCTACGAAGGAGGCACACCGTGTTCCGTGCGATCGCAAACGCTCTGAGTACCGTCGGCTCGGCCATTGCCACCGTGGTGACTCTGCCCTTCCGGCTCCTGGCGAGCCTCTTCGGCGGCGCGTCGCGCAGCGGCAGGACCCGGCGCGCCTGACCGAACCCTCCGGCACGACGTCGGGGCCGTGTCCGAGCAGGTCACGCGACACGGCCCCCGGCCACCCGGCACAATGCAGGCGAAGGGGCCCACCGGGTGTGGACCACCCCAGTGGCACAGCCAGCACAGCCAGTACGAGAAGGCGAGTCGGGAAAACCGTGACGACGTCCATCGAAGGCAGGATCGCCGAGGAGCTCGGCGTACGTGAGCGTCAGGTGAAGGCGGCCGTCGACTTGCTCGACGGCGGGTCGACCGTGCCGTTCATCGCGCGCTACCGCAAGGAAGCGACCGAGATGCTCGACGATGCGCAACTGCGCACGCTCGAGGAGAGGCTGAGGTATCTGCGAGAACTCGAGGACCGCCGCACGGCGGTCCTCGAGTCCGTCCGTGAGCAGGGCAAGCTCGACGCCACCCTGGAGGCGCGGATCCGGGCGGCCGACACCAAGGCGCGGCTGGAGGACATCTACCTGCCGTTCAAGCCGAAGCGCCGGACGAAGGCGCAGATCGCGCGCGAGGCCGGCCTGGAGCCCCTGGCCGACGGGCTGCTCGGCGACCCGTCCGTGGATCCGCTCGTCGCCGCCGCGGCGTTCGTCGACCCCGGGAAGGGCGTGGCGGATCCGGCTGCGGCGCTGGAGGGTGCCCGGGCGGTCCTGGCCGAGCGCTTCTCGGAGGACGCCGATCTGACCGGCGAACTGCGTGAGCGCATGTGGTCGCGCGGCAGGGTCCTCGCGAAGGTGCGGGACGGCAAGGAGGAGGCGGGCGCGAAGTTCGCCGACTACTTCGACTTCGCCGAGCCCTTCACGGCGCTTCCCTCGCACCGCGTCCTCGCGATGCTCCGGGGTGAGAAGGAGGACGTCCTCGACCTGGTCCTGGAGCCGGAGGAGCCGTCGGAGCAGCCCGGCCCCTCCTCGTACGAGAACATGATCGCCCGCCGGTTCGGGGTCGCGGACCGCGGCCGGCCGGGGGACAAATGGCTGGGCGACACGGTCCGCTGGGCCTGGCGGACCCGGATCCTCGTGCACCTGGGGATCGACCTGCGGCTGCGGCTGCGCACCGCAGCGGAGGACGAGGCCGTGCGCGTCTTCGCGTCGAACCTGCGTGATCTGCTGCTCGCCGCCCCGGCCGGCACCCGGGCGACGCTGGGGCTCGACCCCGGATTCCGTACGGGTGTGAAGGTCGCCGTCGTGGACGCGACCGGCAAGGTCGTCGCGACGGATGTCATCCACCCGCATGTGCCCGCGAACAAGTGGGACCAGTCGCTCGCCACACTGGAGCGGCTGGCCAGGGAACACCAGGTCGACCTGATCGCGATCGGGAACGGCACCGCTTCCCGCGAGACCGACAAGCTCGCGGGTGAGCTCTGCGACAGGCACCCGGAGCTGGGCCTCACCAAGGTGATGGTCTCGGAGGCGGGCGCCTCCGTGTACTCGGCGTCGGCCTTCGCCTCGCAGGAACTCCCGCACATGGACGTGTCGTTGCGCGGAGCGGTCTCCATCGCGCGCCGGCTCCAGGACCCGCTGGCCGAGCTGGTGAAGATCGACCCGAAGTCGATCGGCGTCGGCCAGTACCAGCACGACCTGTCCGAGGTGAAGCTGTCGCGCTCCCTGGACGCCGTGGTCGAGGACTGTGTGAACGGCGTCGGCGTCGACGTCAACACGGCGTCCGCACCGCTGCTTTCGCGGGTGTCGGGCATCGGCTCCGGGCTGGCGGAGAACATCGTGGCCCACCGGGACACCAACGGCCCGTTCCGCTCCCGCCGGGCGCTCAAGGACGTGGCACGGCTGGGCCCGAAGGCGTACGAGCAGTGCGCGGGCTTCCTGCGGATCCGGGGCGGGGACGACCCGCTGGACGCGTCGAGCGTGCATCCCGAGGCGTACCCCGTGGTGCGGACGATGGTGAAGCGGACGGGCGGTGACGTGGCCTCGCTGATCGGCAGCACCGAGGTTCTCCGGTCGTTGCGGCCGGACGACTTCGTGGACGAGAAGTTCGGTCTGCCGACGGTCACGGACATCCTGAAGGAGCTGGAGAAGCCGGGCCGGGATCCCCGGCCCGCCTTCCGGACGGCCACCTTCAAGGAGGGCGTCGAGAAGCTCGGGGACCTGACTCCCGGAATGGTGCTGGAGGGTGTCGTCACGAATGTCGCGGCGTTCGGCGCGTTCGTGGACATCGGTGTCCACCAGGACGGTCTGGTCCACGTGTCGGCGATGTCGCGGACGTTCGTCAAGGACCCGAGGGACGTCGTGAAACCGGGTGACATCGTCAAGGTGAAGGTCATGGACGTCGACATCCCGCGCAAGCGCGTCTCCCTGACCCTGCGGCTCGACGACGAGGCCGGGGCGGACCGGAGCGGCGGACAGGGGCCCCGGCGCGAGAAGGGCGGCCAGGGCGGCGGCGGGGAGCGGCCCCCGCGCCAGCGGCAGGCGCAGGGCGGTGGCCAGGGGGCCCGCCAGGCCGGCGGCCAGGGCCGCGACCGGCGCGGAGGTGGCGGCCGGAGTGGTGGCGCCCCGCGTCCGGCGGCCGCGCCGGCCAACAGCGCGATGGCGGACGCGCTGCGGCGGGCCGGACTGGGCGGCTCCGACTCGGGCGGCCGCAAGCGCTGAGCGGGACCACGGCGACGGGCGGGCAGGAGCTTCTCCTGCCCGCCCGTCGCCGTTACTGATCGTCCGTCCCGCTGTATTGACCGCTACGGATGAGTGACGTACGGTCACGGCGATTCATGTACGCGAACTCAGTTCATCATGCAGATTTCTGCATCAGAACCGGAGACGGCTTCACCACTGCGCCAACCACCGCACCACCCACCGTCAGGTGCCTGCGGAGAATACCGCAGGCGGTGAAAGGGATGCCTAGTGAATACAGAGAATCAGCAGGTCAGAAGACGGGGCGGCCGCGCGGCCGCCACCCTCGTCGCCATCGTCTCCCTGCTCGCCGCAGGGCTCACCGCACTCTTCGCCACCGGATCCGCCTCGGCAGCTCCCGCCGCAGGCTCGTACAGCCTGGCGAACGCCGCCAGCGGTCTGTGTCTGGGAGTGCCGGGCTCCAGCACCTCCGCGGGGACGCAGCTCGCGCAGAGCGCGTGCAGCGGCGCCGCCGCACAGACCTGGAAGCTCACCGCCTCGGGCAGCGGCTACACCCTGGCCGCGGCGAACAGTGCCAAGTGCGCCGGAGTGCGGGGCGCCTCCACGAGTGCCGGCAAGGCCGTGGAGCAGCAGAACTGCAGCGGTGCGGCCACCCAGGTCTGGACCCTGACCGCGGTCAGCGGCAACACCTACCGGGTCGTCAACAGCAACGGCGGCAAGTGCCTGAACGTGAAGGACAGCTCGACGGCGTCCGGCGCCCTGGTCCAGCAGAACTCCTGCGACTCGGTGACGAGCAAGAGCTGGACCTTCACCGCCTCGGGCACCGTTCCGACGGACCCGCCCACCGACCCGACGGACCCGCCGACCGACCCGCCCACGGACCGGCCGTCGTGGCCGGCCGCCAACGGCAGCCAGGCCGTCTCGTCGACCATCGAGGTCTCGGGCACGTACGACGGGGGCATGAAGCGGCTGTACGGCAGCGGTGACCTGGGCAGCGGCGGTCAGGACGAGGACCAGCCGCCGATGATCAAGCTGGCGGACGGCGCCACCCTGCAGAACGTCATCCTGGGTGCCCCGGCCGCCGACGGAGTGCACTGCGCGGGCACCTGCACGATCAAGAACGTCTGGTGGGAGGACGTGGGCGAGGACGCCGCGACCTTCCGCGGCGGCTCCTCCTCGACGGTCCGCACGATCGACGGCGGCGGCGCGAGGCTGGCCGAGGACAAGGTGTTCCAGCACAACGGAGTCGGCACCCTGGTCGTGAAGAACTTCCAGGTCGACGACTTCGGCAAGCTGGTCCGTTCCTGCGGCAACTGCTCCACCCAGAACGCCCGGCACATCCAGCTCCAGAACATCTGGGCGACGGCCCCCGGCACGAGCCTGGTCGGCATCAACACGAACTACGGCGACACGGCCCGGATCTCGGATGTCACGATCTACGAGGACGGCGACCGTGACATGAAGATCTGCACCAAGTACAAGGGAACGACGAGCGGCGAGCCGAGCGAGATCGGCTCGGGTGCGGACGGCACCAACTGCATCTACTCCTCGTCCGAGATCAGTTACGTCGACTGACACGCGGACCGGCCGGGCCCGTCCCTCCCCGGGAGGGACGGGCCCCTCGCGGTCAGCCGGACTCGGTGACCTTGCCGTCGGAGACCTCGACACGACGGGTCGTGCGGACGGCATCGAGCATCCGCCGGTCGTGCGTCACCAGCAGCAGCGTCCCGGTGTACGCCTCCAGCGCCGACTCCAGCTGTTCGATCGCCGGCAGGTCCAGGTGGTTCGTCGGTTCGTCCAGCACGAGCAGGTTGACGCCCCTCCCCTGGAGGAGCGCGAGCCCCGCACGGGTGCGCTCGCCCGGGGAGAGCGTCGTGGCGGGCCGCAGCACGTGGCCGGCGCGCAGGCCGAACTTGGCGAGCAGCGTGCGCACCTCGGCGGGCTCGGTGTCGGGGACGGCCGCGCAGAAGGCGTCCAGCAGGCTCTCCGTGCCGTGGAACAGCTCGCGGGCCTGGTCGACCTCGCCCACCACGACGCCCGAGCCGAGCGAGGCGTGGCCCGCGTCGAGGGGGAGCCGTCCGAGGAGGGCGGCGAGCAGGGTGGACTTGCCCGCCCCGTTGGCCCCGGTGATGGCGACCCGGTCGGCCCAGTCGATCTGCAGGGTGGCCGGCCCGAAGGAGAAGTCCCCGCGGACGACTGCGGCGTCGCGGAGCGTGGCCACGACGGAACCGGAGCGCGGCGCGGAGGCGATCTCCATCCGCAGCTCCCACTCCTTGCGGGGTTCCTCGACGACGTCGAGGCGCTCGATCATGCGCTGCGTCTGCTTGGCCTTGGCGGCCTGCTTCTCGCTGGCCTCACTGCGGAACTTGCGGCCGATCTTGTCGTTGTCGGTGGCCTTGCGGCGGGCGTTCTTGACGCCCTTGTCCATCCAGCCCCGCTGCATCTGGGCGCGGCCCTCGAGCGCGGAGCGCTTGTCGGCGTACTCCTCGAACTCCTCGCGGGCGTGGGTGCGGGCGCGTTCGCGCTCCTCCAGGTAGGAGGCGTAACCGCCGCCGTAGAGATTGATCTCCTGCTGGGCCAGATCGAGTTCCAGGACCTTGGTGACCGTACGCATCAGGAACTCGCGGTCGTGGCTGACGACGACGGTGCCCGCGCGCAGTCCTGACACGAAACGCTCCAGGCGCTCCAGGCCGTCGAGGTCCAGGTCGTTGGTGGGCTCGTCGAGCAGGAAGACGTCGTAGCGCGACAGCAGCAGCGAGGCCAGGCCGGCGCGGGCCGCCTGGCCGCCGGAGAGGGCCGTCATCGGGAGGTCGAGGCCGATGGTCAGGCCGAGGTCGGCGGCGACCTCCTCGGCGCGTTCGTCCAGGTCGGCGCCGCCGAGCGCGAGCCAGCGCTCCAGCGTCTCGGAGTACGCGTCGTCGGCGCCGGGCGCTCCGTCGACCAGGGCCTGGGTGGCGGCGTCCATGGCGGCCTGGGCGTCGGCGACCCCGGTGCGGCGGGCGAGGAACTCCCGTACGGACTCACCCGCGCGGCGCTCGGGCTCCTGCGGAAGGTGTCCGACGGTCGCGGTGGGCGGGGAGAGCCTCAGCTCGCCCTCCTCCGGCCGGTCGAGCCCCGCGAGCAGGCGGAGCAGCGAGGATTTGCCGGCGCCGTTGGCTCCGACGAGACCGATCACGTCGCCGGGCGCGACCACGAGGTCGAGTCCCGCGAAGAGTGTGCGGTCGCCGTGCCCGGCGGCGAGTTCCTTGGCGACGAGGGTGGCAGTCATCAGGGTGCTGATCCTAACCAACCGCGGGGGCCGGTCCTCCCGCCGGACGGGGGTGCGAGCATGGGCCTCCCGTCCCCGGCGCGCGCGGGACGGCATGGAGACAGGGGTGAACACGGTGGCGGACGTGATCGTGGTGGGCGGCGGGGTCAGCGGGCTGACCACGGCTTTGCTGCTGGCGGAGCGCGGCCTGCGGGTGCGCGTCTGGTCCAGGGACCCGGCGGCGGCCACGACCTCGGCCGTGGCCGGCGCGCTCTGGTGGCCGTACCGCATCGAGCCGGAGGCGCTGGTGGGTGACTGGTCGCTCGAAACGCTCCGGGTGTACGAGGAACTGGCCGCCGCCCCCGCCGAGACGGGCGTCCGTATGGTCGCCGGGGTGCACGGGGGCGAACGCCTGGCCGCGCTCGGGCCGTGGGCCCGGGCCCTGGAGGGCGCGTCCGAGGTGGCGGAGGGGCTGCGGGTCACGCTTCCGCTGATCGACATGCCGGCCCATCTGCGCTGGCTGGAGGGCAGGCTGTCCGCCGCGGGGGGCGTGGTCGAGCGGCGTACGGTACGTGGCTTCGCGGAGGCGGCGGCCGAGGCGCGGGTGGTCGTGAACTGCACCGGGCTCGGCGCGCGCGAACTGGTTCCCGACGCGGGGGTGCGGCCTGTGCGCGGACAGTTGGTGGTGGTGGAGAACCCCGGAATCGAGGAGTGGTTCACCGAGGCGGATCCGGCGTCGAGCGCGACGACGTATCTCTTCCCGCAGCCGGGCGGGCTGGTGCTGGGCGGCACGGCGGAGACGGACGACGCGCGCACCGCTCCCGATCCGCGTACGGCCGCGGAGATCGTGGCGCGGTGCGCGCGGATCCGGCCGGAGATCGCGGGGGCCCGGGTCATCGGCCACCGGGTCGGGCTGCGGCCGGCCCGTGACGCCGGGGTACGCATCGAGGCGGAGGAGCTGCCGGGCGGCGGGCTGCTGGTGCACAACTACGGCCACGGGGGCGCCGGGGTGACGGTGGCCCGGGGCTGTGCGCGGACGGCGGCCCAGCTGGTGTGCTGAGCCGCGATCCCGTCAGGCCGGCGGGTCGTGCTTGTGGCGTTCGTCGGTGGTGATCTCCGCGGTGCCGGGCCCGATCCGGATCTCGAAGTCCCCGGCGTACTTGGCGTGCCCCTCGATGACGGCGGACTCGACGGCCTCCACGCCGAACTCCCTGCGGACGATCATCGGGTCCTGACGGAGGTCCCTCATGAGCGCGACGCACATCCCGATCATCACGATGGTGAAGGGGGCGGCCACCAGGATGGTCAGGTTCTGGAGGCCCGCCAGGGCGTCCCCCTGCCCGTCGCCGATGAGCAGCATGATCGCCGCGACGGCCCCGGTGACGACACCCCAGAAGATCACGACCCACTTCGCCGGTTCGAGGACGCCCTTCTGGGAGAGCGTCCCCATCACGATGGAGGCGGCGTCGGCGCCGGAGACGAAGAAGATGCCGACGAGGATCATGACGAGGATGCTCATCACGGTGGCGATCGGATATTCGTGGAGGACCCCGAAGAGCTGAGCCTCCGGGGTGTCACCGACGTCCCCGAGCTTTCCGTCCCTCTGCAGTTCGATCGCCGAGCCGCCGAAGACGGCGAACCAGACGAGGCTGACCGTGCTGGGCACCAGGATCACGCCGCCGACGAACTGCCGGATCGTGCGGCCGCGGCTGATCCTCGCGATGAACATGCCGACGAAGGGCGTCCAGGAGATCCACCACGCCCAGTAGAAGACGGTCCAGCTCGCGAGCCAGTCGGCGACTTCGCCCTCTCCCGTCGCCTCGGTCCGGCCGGCGAGCTGGGCGAGGTCACCGAAGTACGCCGCGACCGAGGTGGGCAGCAGGTCCAGGATGATGATGGTGGGGCCGACGACGAACACGAAGATCACCAGGATCAGCGCGAGCACCATGTTGATGTTGGAGAGCCACTGGATGCCCCTCTCCACACCGGAGACCGCCGATGCGACGAAGGCTGCCGTCAGGACCGCGATGATCGCGACCAGCAGGCCGGTCCCGGTCTTCTCCATCCAGTCGAGCTCCTGGAAGCCGCTGCCGATCTGCAGAGCCCCGAGACCCAGTGAGGCCGCGGAGCCGAAGAGCGTCGCGAAGATGGCGAGGATGTCGATGACGCGGCCGACGACCCCGTGGGAGTGCCGCTCGCCGATGAGCGGGATGAACACCGCGCTGATGGTCTGCCGCCGGTGCCGCCGGTAGGCGCTGTAGGCGATGGCCAGCCCGACGACCGCGTAGATCGCCCAGGGGTGGAGCGTCCAGTGGAAGAGGGTGGTCGCCATCGCCGTCTGCATGGCCTCGGCGGCGTCGGCGGGGTGCGTGCCCGGGGGCGGATTGACGAAATGGGCCAGCGGTTCGCTCACTCCGTAGAACATCAGGCCGATGCCCATGCCGGCGCTGAACATCATCGCGACCCAGGAGACCGTCCTGAATTCGGGCTTCTCCCCTTCCTGGCCGAGCGAGATCCTCCCGTAACGGCTGATCGCGAGCCAGAGGGCGAAAACCACGAAGCCGGAGGCCGCCAGCATGAAGGCCCAGCCGCCGTTGTGGATGAGTCCGTTGAGCAGCGTGCTGGAGACGTCCGTCAGTGAGTCGGTGGCCGTGGCACCCCAGATCACGAAGGCGATGGTGAGCACTGCGGAGACGCCGAACACCACCCGGTCGGTCGTGGGACGGCGGCCGTGGTGCGGATCGGTGGGCAGATCCGCCGTCACCGGCAGATACCCCCCTCGCCCACCCGTTCTCTGCTCTTCGTGTGACACAAATGGCACCTTTCACGCAATGCGAATATTTCGCTCTCCGTAGGCAGTACCACACTCGCCGCGCATCTTCCGGGAACGCCGAGCGGTACACGCGCGACCGTTTACGGAGTGAACGCGTCCGCGTCTCCGGCGTCGGCCGGCTCCGGCCGGGCCGATAGGCTGACGGCGTCCGTGCCCGAACCCACCGGTTCCAGCCGTTCCCAGCCCCGGGCGCACGTGTACGAGGAGCGACCCTTGCCCGACCCGACCCCCGATCAGCACCGTGACGCCCGGCCCACCCTGGAGGCCGTGGCTGCCCGCGCCGGAGTGTCCAGGGCCACGGCGTCCCGTGTCGTCAACGGCGGTGCGGGCGTACGTCAGCCGCTGGTGGACCAGGTGCGCAAGGCGGTCGACGAGCTCGGCTACATCCCGAACCACGCCGCGCGGACGCTGGTCACCCGGCGCAACGGCGCTGTCGCCGTGATCATCGACGAGCCCGAGTTCCGTATCTTCTCCGACCCCTTCTTCTCCCGCCAGATCCGCGGGATCAGCCGCGAGCTCAACGCCCACGACGCACAGCTCGTTCTGCTCCTGGTGGAGGGCAGCGGCGACTTCGACCGGGTCACCCGCTATCTGGCCGGCGGTCACGTGGACGGCGTACTGGCCTTCTCCCTGCACACCGACGACGAACTGCCCGCCATCATCCGGCGCTTCCGGGTCCCGACGGTCTACGGGGGCCGCCCCGAACACCCCGCGGCGCGTGAGGGCACGGCGCAGGTGCCGTACGTCGACTGCGACAACCGGGGCGGCGCCCGCGAGGCCGTGCGTCATCTGGTCTCGCTCGGCCGGCGGCGCATCGCGCACATCGCCGGGCCCCGCGACCAGACGTCGGCACTCGACCGGATCGACGGGTACCACGACGTGCTCCCGGACGCGGGGGCGGAACTCGTCGCGGACGGCGACTTCACCGCGGAGGGCGGAGCCCGGGCCATGGCGGGCCTGCTGGACGCCCATCCGGACCTCGACGCCGTCTTCGTGTCCAACGACCTGATGGCGTCGGGCGCCCTGCGGGTGCTGCGCGAGCGGGGCGTCAGGGTGCCGGAGGACGTGGCGGTGGTCGGCTTCGACGACATGACCTCGGTGGCGGAGGCCACCGTGCCCCCGCTGACGACGGTCCGTCAGGACGTGGAGGGCATGGGGCGGTTGATGGTGCGACTGCTGATGGAACGGCTGAACAGTGACACCGGGACATGGCCCGAGTCCGTGATCACCCCGACCGAACTGGTCCGCCGGACCTCGGCCTGAGCCCTCCCGAGGCCCGCCACCCGGCCCGCGCCGACCTGGCGAGCGGCAGATAGCGCAGGCGCTCCGGGAGCAGGGGCACGATCCGCCGCACCACGGCGCCGAAGCGCCGCAGGCGGCGCTCCTGGTCCGGGGTCCAGTCGAGCCCGATGGCCTCGCGGGCGTCCGGCGGCATCAGCCCGACGGTGAGGAAGCTGCGGAACCGCGCCAGCGGCGGGAGGAGCACGGGCCACAGCACCTTCAGGACCAGGCGCAGGGCGAGGGGCCCACGGTCGGGCGGCGGTACGGGAGCGTCCGTGGCGACCAGTTCCCGTACGACGACGGTGGCCTCCACCTCGTCGGCCAGCATCGTGCGGTAGTACGGCCAGAACTCCTCGATGGTCTGCGGCATGTCCCGGTCGTCGATACCGAGGATCCGGCCGACCTGGAGCCACTCCCCGTACAGGGCGCGTTCCTGCGCGTCGGTGAGCGGGCGGACCAGATAGCGCGACGCGTGCTGGTAGACGGGGAAGCCCGTGGCGTGCACCCACGCGTAGTTGGCGGGGGTCAGCGCGTGGTAGCGGCGGCCGCGGGTGTCGGTCCCCTGGATCGTACGGTGGAGCTTCCTGAGCCGGCGCCCCTCCTCGGCGGCGGCCTCGCCGCCGTACACCCAGAGCAGGAGCGAGCTCAGCGACCGCTCGCCGCGCCCCCAGGGGTCCGTACGGAAGACCGAGTGATCGTCGACGCCGGCGCCGACGGCCGGACGGGCGACCTGGAGCGTCAGGGCGGCGGGCAGCATCAGGAGACCCCGGATGTCTCCGGCAAGGCTCCACAGCACCCCGCCGGGCGGGGGCGGTGCGGGCTCT
The DNA here is from genome assembly GCF_040686735.1 of Streptomyces sp. NPDC079167. NCBI lineage: Bacteria > Bacillati > Actinomycetota > Actinomycetes > Kitasatosporales > Streptomycetaceae > Streptomyces > Streptomyces sp. NPDC079167. The sequence continues at coordinate 30,311 of NZ_JBFBLO010000028.1, forward strand.
CCCGCGCTGGTCATCCTGATGCTCCCGGGGGTCGGAGGCTGCTCGGACCGTTCGTGTTCCAGTATGCGGCCACGCCGCAGTGTTGACGTGCCGCGTGAAACAAGTCAATAGTATTTGTAACTTTGACTCTCCATGGGGAGAGGTTCGGCCATATGCCTTACGCAGCAGATGTGTTGAGCGGAGGAGGGCGCACACCATGGGCCGCTACAGCCGATTACGCGAGATACGCCGGATGGATCCCGTCAGCGACTGCGCCGAGATACTCCGGCTGATGTCCCAGTACGAGTTCCCCTGGGACTACCGGCAGGGCATCAGCGTCGCCTTCCTGCGCGACTACGGGGTTCCGAGGATCTCCGTACTGCTCGACCGCACCCAGGAGTTCGAGCGCAACGGCCAGAAGCGCTACGACGACACCGTCCTGTTCGGATACGAGATGGCGGCCGAGGGCTTCGATTCGGAGCGCGCCAGGGCCGCGGCCCGCCACCTCAACCGGATCCACGGCAAGTACCGCATCCCGAACGAGGACTATCTCTATGTGCTGGCCACCACGGTCGTCGGACCCAAACGCTGGATCGACCGGTTCGGGTGGCGGCCCCTGTGCGCGCAGGAGACGGCGGCACTGGCGGAGGTGGGGCGGCGGATGGCGGCCATGATGGGCATCGAGGGCGCACCCGGCACCTACGAGGGTTTCGAGGAGCTGCTCGACTCCTACGAGGCCCGTATGTTCGCGTACGACCCGGCGAACCGGCGCGTCGCCAACGCCACCTTCCGGGTCATGGCCGCGTGGTACCCGGCCCCGCTGCGCCCGTGGGTGGCCAGGTTCTCGCTGGCCCTGCTGGACGAGCCGTTACTGCGGGCGCTGGGCTTCCCGGAGCAGCCGCGGTGGGTGCGTGCGGCGGCCGACCGTCTGGTGCACGCCCGCTCGCACGGCGTACGGCTGCTGCCCGCGCGGCCCCGATGGCTGCCTTCCCGTCCCCGGCCGCGCAGCTACCCCTTCGGATACCGGCTCGACGACCTCGGACCGCACTGGGCGCAGAGCCGCCCGCTGGAACCACTGCCGATGGAGAAGTGATGACGACCGGAACAGACCGTGCGGTGCACGGCATCGAGGACATCCGCGCCGCAGTGGCGCAGGCCAGGAGCGCCGGCCGCGCCTGGGCGGCGCTCGGGGCGCGGGAGCGGCGTGCGTCGCTCCTCCGCTGGAAACGCGAACTGGCCCGCCGCGCGGACGAGTTCGCCGAGGTGATCTCGGCGGAGACCGGCAAACCGGTGCTGGACGCCCGCTCGGAGGTGCTGCTGACGGTGGTCCATCTGGACTGGGCCGCCCGCAACGCCCGCCGGGTGCTGGGCAGCCGGCGGGTGCCGTCCGGCCTGCTGTCGGTCCATCAGCGGGCGATGCTGGCCTACCGCCCGCTGGGGGTGATCGGCGTGATCGGGCCTTGGAACTACCCGCTCTACACACCGATGGGCTCGATCGGTTACGCCCTCGCGGCGGGCAACGCCGTGGTGTTCAAACCGTCCGAGCTCACGCCCGGGGTGGGGGAACTGCTGGCCCGGAGCTTCGGGGAGGCCGTCCCGGACCACGCGGGGCTGCTGCGGACGGTCACCGGACCTGGCTCCACCGGGGCCGCCCTGGCCGGCGCGGAAGGACCGTCCGGGGTGGACAAGGTCGCCTTCACGGGCTCGCCCGGCACCGCCCGCAAGGTCGCCGCCGCCTGCGCGGCCACGCTCACACCGCTGCTCGCCGAGTGCGGGGGCAAGGACGCGGTGCTGGTCGCGGCGGACGCCGATCTGGACGCGGCGGCCGACGCGATCGTGTGGGGCGCGATGAGCAACGCGGGCCAGACCTGCGCCGGCGTGGAGCGGGTGTACGCGGTGGCCTCGGTGCACGAGGCCCTGTGCGTGCGCGTCGTGAGCCGTGCGCGGTCGCTGGTGCCGGGTGACGCCTACGGCCCGCTCACCCTGCCGTCCCAGCTGGGAGTGGTGGAGCACCATGTGAAGCAGGCCCTGGTGGACGGCGGCACCGCCGAACTGGGCGGGCCCGACGCCCTGCGGAGCGGCGTGCTCGGGCCAGTGGTCCTTTCCAGGGTGCCGGAGGACTCACCGGCCGTGACGCAGGAGACCTTCGGCCCGGTCGTCGTGGTGAACCCGGTGCGCGACATGGACGAGGCCGTGGAGCGGGCCAACGCGTCGGCGTACTCCCTGGGCGCCGCCGTGTTCACCCGCTCCCGGGCGGCCGGGATCGCGCTGGCCGGACGCCTCGGCTCCGGCGCCGTGTCGGTGAACTCGGTGCTGGGCTTCGCCGCGATCCCCTCCCTGCCGTTCGGCGGCGCGGGCGAGTCGGGGTACGGACGGATCCACGGTGAGGAGGGGCTGCGGTCCTTCGCGGCGCCGCACTCGGTCACCGTACGGCGGTTCGCACCTGCGGTGGACCTGACATCGTTCGCGACGCCCCGGGAGAAGGTCGCCCGGGCCGTCGAGCTGGGCAGGAAACTGCACGCCCGGTTCTGAGGGCGGTCAGCCGGCTCCGAGCAGCGGCACCAGATAGCGCCGCGCGAACGTGCGCACCTGCTCGTCGTCGTCCAGCTCGAAGCAGCTCACCGGGTTGAGGAGGAAGGAGACCGTGATCCGCACCATCAGTTCGGCGACCGGTGTCGTGTCCGTCTCCGGCCGCCCTTCGGCACGCTGGGCGTGGCGGAGCCGGTCGGCCAGATATCCGCGCATCGCGCGGAGGGCGGGCCCGCTCTCCAGCGTGAGGAAGGGGAGCATGATCTCCGGCTCCAGCCGCAGCAACCCGCCCACCAGCGGATGTTCACGGATGTGCTTGAGGACGGCGACGAAGCCGGCGACGAGCCGCTCCTCCATGGTGGGCAGCGCGGCCACCGCCTTGTCCACGTCCAGGACGAATCTGCGGTACTCCCGCAGCAGGCAGGCGGAGACCAGGCTGTCCTTGTTGCCGATCCGGCGGTACACGGTGACCCGCGAGACCTTGGCCCGCTTGGCCACGTCGTCGACGGTCGAGCGGCGCAGCCCGAAGGTCATGAACTGCTCGCGTGCGGCGTCCAGGATCTGCTCGCTCAGCGCGTCGGACGGTGGTGTCCCGCCGAGCGCCCCGGCCAGCAGTGACGCGTCGGTATCCGGTGCCGCCATGAGCCCTCTCCGTCCGTCGTGACCACTCAACCATATCGACAACGCAACAAAGTTATCCGATCCGGTTCTTTGTAACCCCGCGACTGCGCTCCGCAACTCCGCTCCGCAACTCCCCTCTGGAGGCTTCCATGTCCACCGACCACGCCCTCCCCCGCTCGGTCTCCGCCGAGCAGCGGGCCTTCGTCAGCGCACTGCGCGACTTCGCCCGGCGCGAATGCGGCACGCGTGAGCAGCGCGACGCGCTGGCGGCGGAGGCCGGCGGCCCGCACGCGCCGTCCCTGTACGCCCGGCTGGCGGAGCTGGGCTGGCTCGGTGTGTGCCTGCCCGAGGCCTACGGTGGCTCGGGCGGCGGGATGACGGATGCCTGCCTCTTCCTCCGGGAGACGGCGCGTGGCCTGGTGCCGGCAGGCGGGTTCATCACCTCGGTGATCACGGCGAAGGCGTACGAGCGTTTCGGCAGCGAGGCGCAGTGCAAGGCGGCGATCGGCGGTGCGGTGGACGGCCAGGTGCTGTCCATCGCGATGTCGGAGCCGGAGGCCGGTTCCGACGTGGCGGCGCTGCGGTGCCGGGCCGAACGGTCGCCGGACGGGCGCTGGCTGGTCAACGGCCACAAGACCTGGATCTCCAACGCGCATCTGGCCGAGCACATCCTGCTGGTCGCCCGCACGGACGCGAGCGGAGCGAAGCACGAGGGGCTGACCATGTTCCATGTCCCTGCCGGGACGCCCGGGATCGAGATCCGGCCCATCGAGACCATGGGCGGCCGCGAGGTCAACGACGTCTTCCTCACCGACGTCTCGCTGCCGGCCGACGCGGTGGTGGGCACGGCCGACCGCGCCTGGACCCAGCTGATGGCCGGCCTCAACGCGGAGCGGCTCTTCCTGGCGGCGAACATGCTGGGGCTGGCGGAGCGGATCCTGGAGGACACCGTCGCGTATGTGCGGGGGCGCGAGCAGTTCGGCCGGCCGGTCGGCTCCTTCCAGGCGCTGCGGCACCGGCTGGCCGACCTGGCGACCGAGATCGAGTGCGCCCGGCTGCTGGTCTTCGACGTGGCGGCGGCCTGCGACGCCGAGCCGGAGCGGCTCTTCCCCCGCGAGGCCTCGATGGCGAAGCTCAAGGCCACCGAGACGGCGCGGCACGCGGCTCTGGAGGGCATGCAGATGATGGGCGGCTACGGCTACGCGACGGAGTACGACATGGAGCGGCATCTGCGGGCGGCGGTCGTGTCGACCGTCTACGGCGGCACGAGCGAGATCCAGCGCGACATCATCGGCAAGAGCTACGGACTGTAGGGCACCACGCGGGCGGCACTCAGCCGAAGTCGTACACCGTCACCTCGATACCGCGGCTCACCAGCCGGTCGGTGAGGAGCGGCTCGACCCGGGACCAGGTGCCGCCCGCCAGCCCGCAGCCGATCCTCGGCATGTGGACCGACGCGCCCAGCTCGGCCGCCTTGGCGGCCACCTTGTCCAGGCCGGCGTCGATCGCCTCGTAACGCACCGGCACACCCTTGCTGCCGGTGCGTATCCCCCGCTGCCCGACCAGGTTGGCCACCCAGGTGTACGGGCCGGCCTGGACGAACTGCACGGCGCCCAGGCCGAAGTCGTTGCCCGCGCGCTCGCGGTGCCGGCGGCGGTAGGCGGCCTCCGGCTCGGGCCAGCGGCGGGAGAGGGCCAGGACGAAGCCCTTCCCCCAGCCGCCCAGGTCGTTGCAGCAGTGCACGATCAGCTTGACGCCCTTGCCCCGGGGGCTGGTGGCGTCGCCCCGTACGTAGGTGATCCCCGACATGTCCTCACCGTACGTCCCCCCACCGACAACCGGCCCCGGATCAGGTGCCGCTCTCCTCGTAGAGGGCGTCCAGCACCTTTGCGTACTGCTCGCGGACGACGCGGCGGCGCAGCTTCAGCGAGGGGGTCAGCTCGCCGGTGTCGGGACCCCACTCCCTGGCCAGCAGCCGGTGGCGTTTGACCTGTTCGGTGCGGTTCAGCCGGGCGTTGGCGGCCTGGACGGCGCGGTCCACCTCCTCGCGTACGGCGGGGTGGGCGGCGAGCGCCGCCATGTCCTCACCGGCCTCGACGCCCCGGGCCGCCGCCCAGGCGGGTGCCATCTCGGCGTCCAGGACGAGGAGCGCCACCAGGTAGGAGTGGCCGTCGCCGTGGACGAACGCCTGGCCGATCAGCGGGTGTTCCTTGAGGGCGTTCTCCACCAGGGCCGGGGAGACGTTCTTCCCGGTCGATGTGATGATCATTTCCTTCTTGCGGTCGGTGAGCCACAGGTATCCGTCGTCGTCGATCCGGCCGATGTCCCCGGTCGCGAACCACCCGTCGGCGTCGAGCGCCCTCTCCACGGTCCCGTCGGCGCGCAGGTATCCGGCGAACACCGTCTCGCCCCGGACCAGGATCTCGCCGTCCTCGGCGATTTTCAGTTCCAGCCCGTCCAGCGGCCTGCCGACGGAGCCTAGGCGGAACCCGGAGGGGCTGTTGGTGGTGAACACGCCGACCGTCTCGGTGAGTCCCCAGGCGTCCATGACGACGATGCCGAAGCCCGCCCAGAAGCGCACCACGTCCAGCGGCATGGGTGCGGAGGCGCTGGCCGTCCACACCAGCCGCTCGAAGCCGGCGAGGGAGAGCACCGGGTCGAGGACCGTCTCCTTGGCGCGGCGGTAGGCGCTCTCCAGCTCCGCGGGCGGCTGTTCGCCCCGCTCACGGAAGGCCACGTGCTCGCGGGCGGTCTCCCCGGCCGCCTCGATGGCTGTCCGCTGCTCCTCGGACAGGGTGGCGAGCGCGGCCTTCACGGACGCGGCGAGCTTCTCCCACACCCGGGGGACGCCGAAGAACTGGGCGGGGTGCAGGGCGCGCGCGGTGGACGCGACAGCCGCGGTGTCGGCGCAGAGATGGACGTGCGAGGCCCGGAAGACCGGCAGGTAGATGCCCAGCATCCGCTCGGCGATGTGTGCGAACGGAAGGTAGCAGATGTGCGCGACATGGTCCGGGAGCTCCACCACCCGGTCCAGGGCGAGCGCGTTGACGACCACGCTGCGGTGGGTGAGGGGCACGGCCTTCGGGTCGCCGGTGGTGCCCGAGGTGTAGACGACCGTGAGGGGGTCGTCGGCACCCGATGCCCTCCAGACCGCTTCGAACTCCTCCTCGTCGTAGGCCTTCTGTCCTGCCGCGTGCAGGGAGGCGTACGCCGGGTGCCCACCGGCGTCCTCCGGCTCCACGACGATCAGTACCTCCAGGGGGACGGTGGCGTCGGCGAGGAGCGGTTCCCAGCGCTCGCGTTCCCGCGCCCCCTCGACGACCGCCAGCCGGGCACCGCTGTGCCGGGCGATGTGCGCGATCTGCTCGGGGGCGGCGGTGCCGTACACGGTGACCGGTACCGCGCCGAGGTGTGTGAGGGCCAGGTCGCTGAGCCAGTGTTCGGGGCGGTTGCCCATCATCATCAGCACCTGCTGCCCGCGTACGACGCCCTGGGCGGCGTACCCGGCGGCGAGCACCGCCGTCTCGCGGCGCACCTCCCGCCAGGTCAGGGTGGTCCATCCGTCACCGCTGTCAGGGCTCCGCCAGGAGAGGGCGGGCAGGTCACCGTGGTCCTCGGCGTTACGCGCCAGCAGGGCCGGCAGGGTGAGCCGGTCGGTCTCGGTGGGAACTCGCAGGATCGTGGTCACGGCCGTCTCCTGTTGCCGTCGGCCGGGCGCCGTACGGGCCCGTACCGGAGGGAATGACGCGCTTCGATGGTGCCGGAGACTTTCACACCACCGGTGAGACAGCAATACTGTTGCACCCGATTGGTACAAGACCCTGCGCGGGTCCCACGCCTCGTGGCACCCGCGCGCGAGGGCGCCCTCCGGAGTGCGGCGGACGCCCGTGCACGGCGATGGGGAGGGGCTGCTCCTCACAGCTCCCCGCGAGGGTCGCGCGGGGCACGGACCGGCGCCCCGCCTTCCGGCCGGAGGCGGCCCCCGGCACTTTCACAACAGTGGTGATACAGCAATACTGTTGCACCTGATCGACCCAGGCCCGGCAGGACGGGTCTGCCCGCGACAAGGAGCAGCCATGGCAACGGGTAACGACGAGCCGACGCTGACCGTCGACGAACTGGCGGCGCGCGCGGGAGTCACCGTGCGCACCGTGCGCTTCTACAGCACCAGGGGTCTGCTGCCTCCGCCGGTGATCGGGCCGCGGCGCGTCGGGCACTACGGGCACGACCACCTGTCCCGGCTGGCCCTGATCGAGGAGCTCCAGCACCAGGGCATGACACTGGCCGCCATCGAGCGCTATCTCCAGCAGCTGCCGCCCGACCTGAGCGCTCAGGATCTTGCCATCCACCGCGCCCTGGTGGCGTCCTGGGCGCCGGACGCGGCCGAGGAGATGGAGCGCGCGGAGCTGGAGCGAAGGGCGGGCAGGGCCCTCAGCGAGCAGGACGTCGACCGACTGGCGGCGATGGGAGTGCTGGAACGTCCGGGCAAGGCCGGAGGTCCCCTCCTGGTCGATCCGGGTCTGGTGCGGCTCGGGGTGGAGCTCCTCGAGGTGCCCATCGCCCACGAGACCATCCTGGCCGCGCGCACGGTCCTGCTGGAGCACACCCGCTCGGCCGCCCACGAGCTGTCCCGGCTCTTCCGGGACGAGGTGTGGACCCCCTACCGGGAGCGGGAGTCGGACCCGGAGCACGTGAAGGCGATGAAGTCGCTCTCGGCCAATATGCAGCCGATGGTGCTCCAGGCCCTGCTGACAGCCTTCCAGCGGTCGCTGAAGGAGGAGCTGCGGGCCGCGTTCACCGCGGGCGAGGAAGGGTGAACGCGGCCCGTGAAGCGGCCGTCGGTCGTGGAAGGGTGAACGCGGCCCGTGGGGCTGCCGTCAGTCGTGGAAGGTCTCGCCCTTCTCGGCCTTCTCCACGAGGTACGCGGACGGCAGGAAGCGGTCTCCGTACCGCTCGGCCAGCTGCCGGGCGCGCGCCACGAAGCCGGGCAGGCCGCCCTCGTAACCGTTGATGTACTGGAGCACGCCACCGGTCCACGCCGGGAAGCCGATGCCCATGATCGAGCCGATGTTGGCGTCGGCGACGGTCATCAGGACGTTCTCCTCCAGACAGCGGACGCTGTCCAGCGCCTCGGAGAAGAGCATCCGCTCCTTCATGTCCTCGAAGGGGATGTCGGTGCCGGGCTTCGTGAAGTGCTCACGCAGCCCCGTCCAGAGCGCGCCCCGCCTGCCGTCCTCGCCGTACTCGTAGAACCCGGCTCCCCCGCTGCGTCCCGGCCGTCCGAACTCGTCGACCATCCGGTCGACCACCTCGTCCGCGGGGTGCGTGGCCCAGGTGCCGCCCGCCTCCTCGACGGCACGCCGGGTCTCGACGCGGATCTTGCGGGGCAGGGTGAGCGTCAGCTCGTCCATCAGGGAGAGCACCTTGGCCGGGTAGCCGGCCTGCGCCGCCGCCTGCTCGACCGACGCGGGCTCGACGCCCTCGCCGACCATCGCGACACCCTCGTTGATGAAGTGGCCGATGACGCGGGAGGTGAAGAAGCCGCGGGAGTCGTTGACGACGATCGGGGTCTTCTTGATCCGGCGCACCAGGTCGAAGGCGCGTGCCAGGGCCTCGTCGCCGGTCTTCTCGCCCTTGATGATCTCGACGAGCGGCATCTTGTCGACGGGCGAGAAGAAGTGCAGCCCGATGAAGTCCGCCGGGCGGGTGACCCCTTCGGCGAGCGCGGTGATGGGGAGCGTCGAGGTGTTGGAGCAGAGCAGCGCGTCGGGGTCGACGATGTCCTGGATCTCCTGGAACACCTTGTGCTTGAGCGCGGTGTCCTCGAAGACCGCCTCGATCACGGCGTCGCAGCCCGCGAGGTCGGCCGGGTCCCCGGTCGGGGTGATGCGGGCCAGCAGCTCGTCCCGCTTCGCCTCGGTCGTACGGCCCCGGGACAGCGCCTTGGCGAGGAGCTTCTCGCTGTAGCCCTTGCCCTTGGCGGCCGCCTCCGTGGACACGTCCTTGAGGACGACCTCGATGCCGGCGCGGGCGCAGGAGTAGGCGATGCCCGCGCCCATCATCCCGGCACCGAGGACGGCGACCTTGCGGACCTGGCGCTCCGGGACGCCCGCCGGGCGGCTGGCGCCGGAGTTGACGGCCTGGAGGTCGAAGAAGAAGGCCTGGATCATGTTCTTGGCGACCTGGCCGGTGACCAGTTCGGTGAAGTAGCGGGCCTCGATGGTCTGCGCGGTCTCGAAGTCGACCTGCGATCCTTCGACCGCCGCGGCCATGATGTTGCGGGGTGCGGGCATGGGCGCGCCGGCCAGCTGCTTCTTCAGGTTCGCCGGGAAGGCGGGCAGGTTGGCCGCGAACTTGGGGTTGGACGGGGTTCCGCCGGGGATCCGGTAGCCCTTGACGTCCCAGGGCTGCTGCGACTCGGGGTGGGCGTCGATGAAGGCGCGGGCCTTGTCGAGCATCTCCTCACGGGTGGCGGCGACCTCGTGCACGAGGCCGTTCTCCAGCGCCCGCTGCGGGGTGTACTGGGTGCCCTGGAGGAGGACCTTCAGCAGCGCGTCGGTGACGCCCATCAGCCGTACGGTGCGGGTCACGCCGCCGCCGGCGGGCAGCAGGCCCAGGGTGACCTCGGGCAGACCGATACGGGAGCCGGGGGCGTCGAGCGCGATGCGGTGGTGGGCGGCGAGCGCGATCTCGTAACCGCCGCCGAGCGCGGCGCCGTTGATGGCGGCGACGACGGGCTTGCCGAGGGTCTCGATGCGGCGCAGGGAGTTCTTGATGGCGGTCCCTGCGTCGAACGCCGCCTGGGCGTTCTCGGGACCGATCCTGATCATGTCCTTGAGGTCGCCGCCCGCGAAGAAGGTCTTCTTGGCGGAGGTGTAGATGATGCCCCGGATGGAGTCCTTCTCGGCCTCGGCGCGCTCGGCGACGGCCGCGATGGACTCCTTGAAGCCCTGGTTCATCGTGTTGGCGGACTGGTCGGGGTCGTCGAGTACGAGGGTGACGACGCCGGTCTCGTCCTGTTCCCAGCGGATGGTCGTGCTCTCGGTCATTGCTGTTTTCTCCGTAAGCAGAGGGGCCGGGACGGTCAGAGACGCTCGATGACGGTGGCGATGCCCATGCCGCCGCCGACGCAGAGGGTGGCGAGGCCGTAGCGCTTGTCCTGCCGCTCCAGTTCGTCGATGAGCGTGCCGAGGATCATCGCGCCGGTCGCGCCGAGCGGGTGGCCGAGCGCGATGGCGCCGCCGTTGACGTTGACCTTGTCGAGGCTCAGCCCCATGTCCTTGGCGAAGCGCAGGACGACTCCGGCGAAGGCCTCGTTGATCTCGACGAGGTCGATGTCGTCGATGGTGAGCCCGGCCTTGGCCAGTGCCTTGCGGGTCGCGGGGGCGGGCCCGGTGAGCATGATGGTCGGCTCGGAGCCGGATACGGCGGCGGAGACGATCCGCGCGCGGGGGGTGAGTCCGTAGCGCTCGCCGGTCTCCTTCGAGCCGATAGCGACGAGGGCCGCGCCGTCCACGATCCCGGAGGAGTTGCCCGCGTGGTGGACGTGGTCGATCTTCTCGACCCAGTGGTACTTCTGGAGGGCCACCGCGTCGAAACCGCCCATCTCGCCGATCGTCGCGAAGGAGGGCTTGAGCGAGGCGAGGGAGTCGGCGGTCGTACCGGGGCGCATGTGCTCGTCGTGGTCGAGGACGAGCAGACCGTTGCGGTCCCTGACCGGGACGACGGAGCGGGCGAAGCGCTCCTCCTTCCAGGCGATCGCGGCGCGCTCCTGCGACAGGGCGGCGTACTCGTCGACGTCGCGCCGCGAGAAGCCCTCGATGGTGGCGATGAGGTCGGCTCCGATGCCCTGCGGGGCGAAGCCGGTCTCGAAGCTGGTCATCGGGTCCATGGCCCAGGCGCCGCCGTCGGAGCCCATCGGCACCCGGGACATCGATTCGACGCCACCGGCCAGGACGAGGTCCTCCCAGCCGGAACGCACCTTGGCCGCGGCCAGGTTGACGGCCTCCAGGCCGGAGGCACAGAAGCGGTTCTCCTGTACGCCCGCGACGGAGTCCGGGAGTCCCGCTGCGATGGCGGCGATACGGGCGATGTCGGAGCCCTGGTCACCGAGCGGGCTGACGACGCCGAGGACGATGTCGTCGATGGCCGCGGGGTCGAGGCCGGGGAAGCGGTCTCGGATCTCGTGGATGAGGCCGACGACGAGGTCGATCGGCTTGGTGCCGTGCAGGGCGCCGTTGGCCTTGCCGCGGCCGCGCGGTGTGCGGATCGCGTCGTAGACGAATGCTTCGGTACTCAAGGCAGCTGCCTTTCGGGGTCGGTGCGGGGCGGGGCGGTCAGGAGAGCAGCGAGCGGCCGATGATCTCCTTCATGATCTCGGTCGTCCCGCCGTAGATGGTCTGGATGCGGCCGTCGGTGAACGCCTTGGCGACCCGGTATTCCGTCATGTAGCCGTAACCACCGTGGAGTTGGAGGCAGCGGTCGGCGACGCGCTTCTGCAGCTCGGTGGCCCACCACTTGGCCATCGAGGCGTGGACGGCGTCGAGCGTCCCCTCGGAGTGGTCGACGATGCACCGGTCGAGGAAGGCCCGGGTGACGGCGCACTCGGTGGCCATCTCGGCGATCTCGAAGCGGATGTGCTGGAGCTTGGAGAGCGGACGCCCGAAGGCCTCGCGCTCCTTGACGTACTGGGTGGTGATCTCCAGGAGGTGTTCGGCGGCGGCGATCCCGGCGACCGCTATGCCCATGCGCTCCTGGGCCAGGTTGGTCATGAGGTGGATGAACGCGCCGTCGAGCTCGCCGAGGAGGTTCTCCTTGGGGACGCGTACGTCGTCGAAGAACAGCTCGGCGGTGTCCTGGGACTTCTGGCCGATCTTGTCGAGGTTGCGGCCCCGCTCGAAGCCTTCGGCGCCGCGCTCGACGACGAGCAGCGAGAGGCCCTTCGCACCGCCCTCCGGGGAGGTCTTGGCGACGACGATCACCAGGTCGGCGAGGATGCCGTTGGAGATGAAGGTCTTCGAGCCGTTGAGGAGCCAGTGGTCGCCCTTGTCCTCGGCGCTCGTGCGGATGCCCTGGAGGTCGGAGCCCGCGCCGGGTTCCGTCATGGCGATGGCGGTGATGGTCTCGCCGCTGCAGAAGCCGGGCAGCCAGCGCCGCTTCTGCTCCTCGGTGGCGAGGCCGGTGAGGTAGGGGCCGATGATGTCGTTGTGCAGGCCGAGCGCCAGCCCGGACACCCCGGCCCGGGTGAACTCCTCGGCCAGTACGGCGCTGTAACGGAAGTCCGCGTTGCCGCCGCCCCCGTACTCCTCGGGGACGGCGAGGCCGAGCAGCCCCTGGCGGCCTGCGGCGAGCCAGACCTCGCGGGAGACGATGCCGTCCTTCTCCCACTGCTCGTAGTGCGGGAGCACCTCCTTGGCGAGGAAGGTGCGGACGGTCTCGCGGAACGCGTCGTGCTCTTCGGTGAAGATCTGCCGCTGCACTTCAAGCCCCCTGGAGCCAGTTCTTGACGGTGGAGATCAGCCGCGCCGGCTCGGGGCCGACAGGGGTGACGTTGAGCATGGTGACGCCGGCCTCACGGAACGCCTCGATGCGGTCCCGTACGTACCCCTCGGGGCCGCAGAGCGTCATGAGCTCGCAGAACTCCTCCGGGACGGCCGCCTCGGCCTCCTTCTTCCTCCCGGAGAGGTAGAGCTCCTGGATGGTGGCGGCCTCCTTCTCGTAGCCGTAGGCGACGGCGAGGTCGTTGTAGAAGTTCTTGCCGGGCGCTCCCATGCCGCCCACGTACAGCGCGATCTGCGGCCGGGCGAGGTCCCGGACGGCGGCGGCGTCGTCACCGATGGCCAGCAGGCCGCCCGCCACGGTCTGCAGGGGGCCGAGCGAGGGGTCGCGCTTCGCCTTGCCCTCGGCGAGTGCCGTGCCCCAGACCTGCTGGGCCTTCTCCGGGATGTAGAGGGTGGGCAGCCAGCCGTCGGCGACCTCGGCGGTCAGCCGGACGTTGGCCGGGCCCAGCGAGGCGACGTAGAGGGGAATGGTGTCGCGCACCGGCCGGGTGAGGATCTTCAGCGGCTTGCCGAGCTTGCCGCCCTTCTCCTTCGGCAGGGGCATGTCGGTGATGCCGTGGTGGTCGATGACCTCACGGCGCCAGATCCGGCGGCAGAGCTCGACGGTCTCGCGGGTCCGTCCGAGCGGTTTGTCGTAGGGCTTGCCGTGCCAGCCTTCCACGACCTGCGGACCCGAGGCGCCGAGGCCGAGCAGGGCGCGCCCGCCGGACACGGCGTCGAGCCCGGCGCCGGTCTGGGCGATGAGGGCGGGGGTCCGGGAGTAGACGTTGAGGATCGCCGCGCCGATCTTCAGGCGTTCGGTGCGGGCGGCGAGATAGCCCATGAGGGTGGGCGAGTCGAAGCCGTACGCCTCGGCGACCCATACGGCGTCGAGCCCGGCGGACTCCAGCGCGGCGACCTCGTCGCAGGCGGCGCGCGGGTCGCCCGCGTAGTTCAGCGGCAGGGAGAGTTCCATCAGCCGGTCTTTTCCTTCCCGGTGGTCAGCAGGCCCGGCAGACCCCAGTCCGCCGCGACGGCCTCGGTGTCCGCTCCGGGCAGCGCGGGTGCGCTGCGCACGGAGACGGGAGTCGCGGAGAAGCGGGGCGCGGGGGCGGGCTGGGTGAGACCGCTGTGCTCCACGTAGGTGGAGCGGGCGGCGAGGTGGGAGTGGCGGGGTGCCTCGCGGAGCGAGAGGACGGGAGCCACACAGGCGTCCGTCCCCTCGAAGACCTCGGTCCACTCGGCGCGTGTACGGGTGCTGAAACGGGAGGCGACCACGGCGCGCAGTTCCTCCCAGCGGCCGGGGTCGTTGCGGTCGGGGGCCTCGTCACCGAGTCCCAGAAGCCCGGCGAACTCCTCGTAGAAGCGTGGTTCCAGGGCCCCGACCGCCATGTACCCGCCGTCGGAGGTCTCGTAGGAGCCGTAGAAGGGGCAACCGCCGTCGAGGAGGTTGGAGCCGCGCCGGTCCTGCCAGCTGCCGGCCGCCAGCATGCCGTGGATCATCGTGGCGAGATGGGCCGCGCCGTCGACGATGGCCGCGTCGACGACCTGCCCTGTCCCGCCCGGCGTACGGGCGTGCTGGAGGGCGGCGAGCACACCGACGACGAGGTAGAGCGATCCGCCCGCGTAGTCGCCGACCAGGTTGGCGGGGACCGTGGGCGGTTCGCCGGATCTGCCGATCATGGACAGGGTCCCGGTGAGGGCGATGTAGCCGATGTCGTGCCCTGCCCGCCCGGCCAGCGGCCCGTCCTGGCCCCAGCCGGTCATCCGTCCGTAGACGAGTTGCGGATTGCGTTCCAGACAGGCGTCCGGGCCGACGCCGAGGCGTTCGGCGACGCCCGGCCGGTAGCCCTCGATCAGGACGTCGGCGCGCTCGACGAGGTCGAGGACCTGCCCGGCTCCGCCCTCGTCCTTCAGATCGACGAGGACCGACCGCTTGTTGCGGTTGGTGAGGTCGAAGGCGGGCTCGATGCCGATGACCGAGCCTCCGGGCCGGTCGACGCGCACCACGTCGGCACCGAGGTCGGCGAGGAGCATCGCGGCGAACGGGCCGGGGCCGATGCCCGCCAGTTCGACGACGCGCACGCCGGTCAGCGGGCCCTGCGGCCTGTGTCCTGTCGTTGCCATCAAGCCCCCAGCGGTGTGACACAACTGATGTAACATCGATGATGCTAAGAACCGACCGCACTCCGCACAACCCTTTTGGCCGAGCAAGCGCTTAGTCTTTGCCTCCGGATCCTCTCGCATCGAAGCCCGCCCGGCCGCGCGGCACGACAAACGCCTCGGCTACCCTCTGGCTGCCACAGCGGCGCCGGCGCAGACGGAGGCACTCATGAACAGGCAGAACGGGGCGGAACGCCCCTATGACGTGGTCCTTTTCGGAGCCACCGGCTTCGTCGGGGCGCTCACGGCCGAATATCTCGCGGCGCACGCGCCGGCCGGCTGCCGCTGGGCCCTGGCGGGCCGCAGCCGCGGCAAGCTGGAACAGCTGCGTGAGCGCCTCGCCGGACAGCACCCGCGCTGCGCGGACCTGCCACTGCTGACGGCCGACGCGGACGACGCCGACGCCCTGCGCGAACTCGCCGGGTCCACACACGTGGTGGCGTCCACGGTCGGGCCTTATCTCTGGCACGGCGAGAAGCTGGTCGCCGCCTGTGCGGAGGCCGGGACCGACTACACCGACCTCACCGGAGAGGCCGAGTTCGTCGACCGGATGTACCTGGAACACGACGCCCGTGCCCGCGAGACGGGGGCACGCCTGGTGCATGCCTGCGGCTTCGACTCCGTACCGCACGACCTCGGCGCCTACTTCACGGTCCAGCAGCTTCCCGAGGGAGTGCCGCTCACCGTCGACGGCTATGTCCGCACCAACGCGGTCTTCTCCGGCGGTACGTTCGCCTCGGCGCTCACCGCCATGGGCCGCGGCCCGCAGATGGCGCGGGCGGCGCGTGAACGGCGCCTGCACGAGCCGCGCCTGGTCGGCCGCAGGGCCCGCGCCCCGCAGGGGGCACCGCACTTCAGCCCGAAGACCGGCACCTGGGCGCTGCCGCTGCCGACCCTGGACCCCCGTGTGGTGGAGCGGTCCGCACGAGGGCTGGAGCGCTACGGCCCCGACTTCCGCTACCGGCACTTCGCCTCGGTGAAGCACCTGCCGGTGGCGCTCGGCGGCACGGCGGCGACGGTCCTGCTGGCCGGGGCCGCCCAGATCCCCGCCGCGCGCGACTGGCTCTCGGCCCGGGTCGAGCCGGGCACCGGACCCGGCGAACAGCGCAGGAAGCGGAGCTGGTTCACCGTCCGCTTCATCGGGGAGGGCGGCGGCCGACAGGTCTGCACGGAGGTGTCGGGCGGCGACCCGGGCTACGACGAGACGGCGAAGATGCTGGCCGAAGCGGCTCTGGCGCTCGCCCTCGACGACCTGCCGGCGACGTCGGGTCAGGTCACGACGGCCGTGGCGATGGGTGACGCACTGCTGGAGCGGCTGACGGCCGCCGGGCTGCGCTTCCGGGTCGCGGCGGTGCGCTGAGCCCCGGCGGGCACGCGTACGTGAGTCAGAGCATCCAGGACGCCAGTGTGACGACCATGGACACGGTCCAGCCGGCGCCCGCGAGGACGCCCAGGGTCATGCCCACGGCGACGCCGCGCTGGGAGAGACGTACGGTTCCGGTGCTCATCTGAGGTGCGTGGTGGTCGATCATGTGTACCAGCCTGCCCCTGATGTTCGACAAACAACATCCGTATTTGTACTCAGTCGGCAACAGTCCCCGGGCGGGGACCTCCGTCAGCCGATCGCTTCCTTCAGGGCGGCCCGGCAGAGGGCGTCAGCCCTGCGCGTGGTCTCCGGCTGGCGGAAGTCACGTGCCAGCGCGAGCGTATGGGCGCAGGCGTTGTCCAGCCCGGTGCGGTGACCGACGGAGACGAAGACGGGTTTCGTGCCGTCCTGTGTGCGCAGGGCCCTGCCCACCTCCTCGTCCCCGTCCATGAGCGGGGTGAAGTCACCGCGCCGGGGGCCGGGTTGGTCGTAGCGGAAGGTGAAGGGGTTCTTCGCCACGCCGATGACCGGCAGTCCGGTGAGGACGCCGAGATGGCTGGCCAGCCCGAATCTGCGCGGGTGCGCCCGCCCGTAGCCGTCGCAGACGACGAGCCCCGGGTCCACCGGCAGCCCCTCCAGTGCCGCGAGGACAGCCGGTATCTCACGGAAGGCGAGAAGTCCGGGGACGTACGGAAACGTCACCGTGCCCTTCGCGGTGGAGCGGGCGATCACCTCCAGGGTCGACGCGTCCAGGACGACGGCGGCCGCCACGACGAGGTCGCGCTCGTCGTCGTACGCGACGTCGACCCCGGTGACCCGGCCGCCGCCGGGCGGCGGTCCCGGCTCGTCCAGCACCACTCGCGCCCGCAACGCGTCCTGCACGGCACGGGCTTCGGCCTCGTCGGCGGGCGTCCGGAAAGTCGTCATGACCGGTCAGTCTAGGCAGCCGGTAGCCTGCCGGCATGTTCGTACTCGAGTTGACCTACACAGCCCCGGTCGAGCGTGTCGACGCCCTCATGACGGAGCATGTGGCCTGGCTGGACACGCAGTACGCGGCCGGGGTGTTCATCGCCTCGGGGCGCAAGAATCCCCGCGACGGCGGTGTGATCCTGGCGGTGGGCGAGGACCGCGCCGGGATCGAGAGGATCGCGGCTTCCGACCCCTTCGCGGAACACGGGGTGTGCGCCTACCGGATCACGGAGTTCCTCGCGACGAAGACCGCCGACGCGCTGGCGCCGTACCGGCAGCAACTGCCCGGCCAGGCTCGCCGGGAGTGACCATGACGTCGCCGCCCATGGAGGATGGCCACGGCGGCCGCGTCGTGGCGGCTATCGCAGCCTCGCGACCCGGCCCTGCTCGCCCGCGGCCCAGCAGCCGCCGTCCGGGGCGCAGTCGACCGTGTCGTACGAGCCGGTGTCCACGGTCCGCCAGGTGCGCCCGCCGTCCCTGGTGAGGTCGGTGCCGGTCGGCCCCACGGCGAGTGCCGAGCCCCGGCTGCGGGGCAGCCAGGCAACTCCTGAGCGGTAGGCGGTCGGCGGGGTGGCCGCGCTCCGCCAGCTCCGGCCGCCGTCCCCGGTGGCGGACGCGGCGTCCGGCGACGCCTGGTCCGCCCGGTAGTCGCCGCCGACCGCGATGCCGTGCGTACGGTCCCGGAAGGCGAGGCCGAACACGCCTCGCGCCGGGTCACCCGCCGGGATCCGCGCCCCGGCTTCCGTCCAGGTCAGGCCGCGGTCGGCGGAGTGCAGCACCCGGGCGGCGGCCGCGCCGCCGGTGGCGAGCCAGACGTCCGTGCGGCCCGAGCTGACGAGGCACTGGCCGCTCGCCGCGAATCCGGCCTCACCGGGCTGCGCCGCGGGCATCCCGGCATCGGGCAGGACCCGCCAGTTGCGCCCGCCGTCCGAGGTCGACAGGATGCGGAACTTCCCGTCCACAGGGTCGCTCATCGCGAGACCGTGACGGCTGTCGAAGAAGGTCAGACAGTCGTAGAAGGCGCGGGCGTCGGTGTTGCGGAAGGACTCGGACCAGGTCGCGCCCCCGTCCTCGGTGCGGAAGACACGGGACGCCTCGCCCTCGCCGATGGCCAGGGCCACCGCCCGCCGCCTGTCGAAAGCCTCGATGTCCCGGAACTCCAGTCCGGCGGCGTCGTCCGGCGAGACATCGCGCCAGTGCCGCCCGCCGTCCGTGGTGCGCAGCACCGTGCCCCCGGAGCCCGCGGCCCAGGCGGTGTCACGGCCCACGGCGGCGAGACCGCGGAAGCGCGCGTCCGTGCCCGTCGTGGTGAGCGCCCATTCGGGCTTCCGTTCCCCGTGACCGGCCGGCGTGGCCTGCGCCACAGGCGCTGCCAGTGCGGCGGTCACCGCCGCCCCGCACAGAAGCGGTGCGATCAGCCGTCTCGTCTTCCCCAAGGGCCTCATGGCGCTGGAAGCTAACCCACCGGCGGACGCGCGTCCAGGGTGCGCCGCCCCGAACGGGGCAGTCGATCAGGGAGGGACAGGGCGGTGACGCAGCTCACGCCGCCCCCCGGTGCACGGATGGAGGCGTTCCGTCGTCTACTCCAGTGCCGGGAACCGTTGTCCGAGGCGAGAGGGAGCAGGTCTTGTCCAGCGTTATCGAGCAGTCCGTGCAGGCCCGTATGGTCGCGTCCGCGCCGCGTATGGAGACTCTGCCCGCCACACTGCACTACGACCGCAAGGACCCGTTCGCCGTCCGCATGGCGTTCCCGGCACCCGCGACCCTCGAAGGTACCGAGGTGTCCTGGGAGTTCTCGCGTGAGCTGCTCGCCACCGGCATGGACACGCCGGCCGGCCTCGGTGACGTCCGGGTCCGGCCGTTCGGTTACGACCGTACGGTGCTGGAGTTCCACGCGGTCGAGGGCATCGCCATGGTCCATGTCCGGACGTCCGAGCTGCGGCGCTTCCTGAAGCGGGCGCAGGAGCTGGTCCCCGAGGGGGACGAGTACCGCTTCTTGGACCTGGACGGCGATCTGAGCGATCTGCTGGGCGGGTCCGCCTGAGACAGCGTTTCGGTCTCCCGGAGCGCCTCCGGTATTCGGTTGCGTGGCCCCCGGCGGGCTCGTAGCGTCGTCGACGGCCCTGTTGTCGTCGGATCGGAGAAGGACGTTGCTCCACATCTGAGGTGTCGCGTTCCGCGCCGCGTGCCCTGCCGCACGCGTGCCCTGCGTGACATCCGGTGTCCGAGCCGTTCTCCGTGTTTTCTCGACGCAGCCGGGAGGCCATTGTGCCTGCATCCACCACGCATATTCACTGCACCTCACTCTCGTTCGCCTGGCCCGACGGGAGCGAGGTCTTCGATGACTTCCAACTGGCCGTAGGCCCCGGCCGGACCGGGCTGATCGGTCTCAACGGCTGCGGGAAATCCACTCTGTTGCGGCTGATAGCCGGTGAGCTCACGCCGACGGCCGGACACATCGGCACGGCCGGCGACATCGGCTACCTCCCGCAGGACCTCGTCCTGGACGTGGCTCTGCGGGTGGACGAGGTCCTGGGTGTCTCCGCGACGCGGGCGGCGCTCCACGCCATCGAGGCGGGCGATGCCCGGGAGGAGCACTTCGCCGCGGTGGGGGACGACTGGGACGTCGAGGAGCGCGCACGGGCCGTACTCGACCAGCTTGGCCTGTCCGCCGTCGGTCTCGACCGCACCGTGGGCGAGCTGTCCGGGGGCGAGTGCGTGCTGCTGCGCCTGGCCGCCCTGCTGCTGGCGCGCCCTGCCGTCCTGCTGCTGGACGAACCGACCAACAACCTCGATCTGTACGCCCGCGGGCAGCTGTACGACGCGGTCGACGCCTGGACCGGTGTGCTGGTAGTGGTCAGTCATGACCGGGAACTGCTGGAGCGGGTGGACCGGATCGCGGATCTCCGCGACGGCGCGGTCACCTGGTACGGCGGCAGCCTGTCGGCGTACGAGCGGGCGCTGGCCGTGGAGCAGGAGGCGGCCAAGCGCATGGTGCGGGTCGCGGAGGCCGACGTACGGCGGCAGCGGCGCGAACTCGCCGACGCCCACGTCAAACTGGCCAGGCGCAGGCGGTACGGGCAGAAGATGTGGGACACCAAGCGCGAGCCGAAGGCCGTGATGGGCCAGCGCAAGCAGACCGCCCAGGAGTCGGCCGGCAAGCACCGCATCATGCACACCGAACGGCTGGCGGAGGCGGAGGAACGCCTCGACGAGGCGGTCGACGCGGTGCGGGACGACGAGGCGATCCGGATCGAGTTGCCGCACACAACGGTGCATCCGGGCAGCGACGTGCTGTTGCTGCGCGAGCTCGAACTCGCTCACGGCGCGCGGGTGCCGGGCGAGTGGGAGCTCCGCGGCCCGGAACGGATCGCGCTGGTCGGCCGCAACGGGGCGGGGAAGACTACGTTGCTGCGTACGATCGCGGGCGAGCTGGACCCGGTGTCGGGTGAGGCCACCGCCCAGGTCCCCGTGGGATTCCTGCCGCAGCGTCTCGACGTCCTCGACGACGCCCTGTCGCTGGTGGACAACGTGGCGCGCTTCTCGCCCCGCACCACGGACAACGGCATCCGGGCCCGGCTGGCACACTTCCTCTTCAAGGGCGGGCGCGCGGACCGTCCCGCCGGGACGCTCTCGGGCGGCGAACGTCTCCGGGCGACGCTGGCGGCGCTGCTGCTGGCCGACCCTGCGCCCCGGCTGCTGATGCTGGACGAGCCGACGAACAGCCTCGATCTCTCCGGTGTGCGCCGTCTGACCTCGGCGCTGGCGGCGTACCAGGGAGCGCTGATCGTGGCGAGCCACGACATGGCGTTCCTGAAGTCGCTGGGGATCACCCGGTCGCTGCTGCTGGACGAGAACGGGCTCCGGGACACCACTCCCGGGCAGCTGCCGGGATTCGGGAGCGCGGGCGCCTGACTTGTCCCCTCATAGACCATCATGACCTGCATGGATAACGGTGTGTGAGCGCATACCGCGAGGACCGGGCTTGGCCGCGGCCTTACTGCCGCCTTAACCTACGGTCACGTAACCTACGAAGCCGTAGGTAATTCTCCCGTCCCCAGGAGCACCCCGTGACGATCACCTCTCCCCACACAGGCAGTTCGAAGGCGTGGACCGACGCCCAGCTGCTGTACGCGCTGGAAGAGGTGGTGGAGAAGGAACTCAACCGCCATCTCAAGGTCGCCAAGGACTGGATGCCCCACGAGTACGTGCCGTTCTCCGACGGCCGTAACTTCCCCGGCCTCTTCGAGGACGGGGAGGCGTGGGAGACCGGCCAGTCCAAGGTCACCGACATCGGACGCATCGCCCTCGTCGTGAACCTGCTGACCGAGGACAACCTTCCCAGCTACCACCACGAGATCGCCTCCCTCTTCGGGCGCGACGGCGCCTGGGGTACGTGGGTGCACCGCTGGACCGCCGAGGAGGGCAGGCACGGCATCGTGATGCGCGACTACCTGCTCACCTCGCGCGCCGTGGACCCGGACAAGCTGGAGCAGTTCCGCATGGCGCACATGGCGGAGGGCTTCGAGTCCGACAACCGCCACTCCATGCTGCACTCCGTGGCGTACGTGGCCTTCCAGGAGCTCGCGACCCGCGTCTCGCACCGCAACACCGGCCACCAGTCGGGCGACCCCGTCTGCGACCGGATGCTGGCGCGGATCGCGACCGACGAGAACCTGCACATGGTCTTCTACCGCAACCTGCTGGGCGCGGCCTTCGAGCTCGCCCCGGACCTCACGATGCAGTCCGTGCGCGACGTCGTCGTCAACTTCCGGATGCCCGGACACGGCATGCCCGGCTTCGAGCGGGCCGCCGCGCAGATGGCGATCGGCGAGATCTACAACATGCGGATCCACCACGACGACGTGATCCAGCCCGTCCTGCGCTACCTGAAGGTCCTCGACATCGACGGCCTGGGCCCGGAGGGCCTGAAGGCGCAGGAGGAGCTCGGGCTGTACATGAACGGCCTGGACAGCGAGGCCGCGAAGTTCGACGAGAAGCTGGCGACCCGCAAGGCCCGTATGGCCGCCCGGGCCGCACAGGGCTGACCCGCTCGTTGCATCCGCCCGGCCGGGCTCGGGATCCGCTCCCCGACCCGCCGGACAGCGGCGGGGGGGGGGGGGGGGGGGGGGCGCGGCGGCGCGGCGGGGGGGGGGGGCCCCCCCCACCACCACCCGGCAGCCCGCAGCACAGAAGAGGACGGGAGGGGGGAGGGGAGGTGGGA
>NZ_JBFBLO010000029.1:0-46990 GCF_040686735.1 Streptomyces sp. NPDC079167
ACCGAGGCCGCGATCGTCGTCTCCGGCGGCCGTGGCGTCAACGGCGCGGAGAACTTCGCGATCATCGAGGCGCTCGCCGACTCGCTCGGCGCGGCCGTCGGTGCCTCGCGTGCCGCGGTCGACGCCGGCTGGTACCCGCACACCAACCAGGTCGGCCAGACCGGCAAGTCGGTCTCCCCGCAGCTGTACATCGCCTCCGGCATCTCGGGCGCGATCCAGCACCGGGCCGGCATGCAGACCTCGAAGACCATCGTCGCCATCAACAAGGACGCCGAGGCCCCGATCTTCGACCTCGTCGACTACGGCGTCGTCGGCGACCTCTTCGACGTCGTTCCGGCTCTCACCGACGAGGTCAAGACCCGCAAGGGCTGACCCGGCAGGCGCTCCGCCCGTACGAAGGCCCGGGGCCGCGTGGTGTTCTCACCGCGCGGCCCCGGGCTCTTTCCGATCACCATTGACGCCAAGGGCGGGGACTTATAACTTCACTATGCGGATGAAAGATTCCGGGAAGCGGAAATACTGATACGTGGAGGGTACGGTCATGGGTCAGCAGGAGAAGGTGGCGACGAGCCTCGCCGGCGCGGTCGGTGAGGAGATCAGCGCCTCCCTCACGTCGGTGGACGCCGAACTCGCCCGCCGGTACCCGGGAGACCCCGGCACGCGCCAGCCCGTCCACACCGTCTACGTGCCCGCGGACGACTTCACGCCCACGACCCTCCGCGCCTGGGGTGACCAGGCGCTGGCCGCACTGGACGAGCACGCCCCCGACGCCGCCGCCCTGGCCTCCGTCCTGGGCATCCCGCAGGAGCTGGCGGAGCCGGTCCACGACCGCGTACGCGCCAAGCTGGAGCGTGAGCCCGTCGAGGACCTGCGCATCGACTTCGAGGACGGCTACGGCCCCCGCCCCGACGCCGAGGAGGACGAGGCCGCCGCCCGCGCGGCACGTCTGGTGGCCGAGGCGTACGCCGACGGGACCGCGGCTCCGTACATGGGCATCCGGATGAAGTGCATGGAAGCCGCCGTGCGCGACCGGGGCATCCGCACCACGGACATCTTCCTCACCGGTCTGATGCGGGCGGGAGGCCTGCCCGAGGGGCTTGTCCTGACACTGCCCAAGGTGACGTACCCCGAGCAGGTCACGGCCTTCGTGCGGCTGCTGGAGGCCTTCGAGGCCGCCCACGGGCTGCCCTCCGGCCGCCTCGGGTTCGAGATCCAGATCGAGACGAGCCAGTCCATCCTGGCGGCGGACGGAACCGCCGCGGTGGCCCGCATGATCGACGCCGCCCGGGGCCGGGCCACCGGTCTGCACTACGGGACCTTCGACTACAGCGCCTGTGTCGGTGTCAGCCCCGCCTACCAGGCCAGTGACCATCCCGCCGCCGACCACGCCAAGGCCGTCATGCAGGTCGCCGCCGCGGGCACCGGTGTGCGGGTCTGCGACGGTTCCACGAACGTGCTCCCGGTCGGCCCCGCACAGCAGGTCCACGACGCCTGGCGGCTCCACCACGGCCTCACCCGCCGTGCTCTGGCCCGCGCCTACTACCAGGGCTGGGACATGCACCCGGGCCACCTGCCCACCCGCTACGCCGCCGTCTACAGCTTCTACCGCGAGGGCCTCGGCCAGGCCGCGTCCCGGCTCGCCGCCTACGTGGCCAAGGCCGGCGGGGACGTCATGGACGAGCCCGCGACCGCGAAGGCCCTGAGCGGCTACCTGCTCCGTGGCATCGACTGCGGAGCCCTGGACGCCACGGAGGTCACGGACCTCACCGGCCTGAGCCGTGCGGACCTCGACGGCTTCGCCTCGCCCCGGCGCGGCGGGCTGACCGTGACGGCGCCGTAAGGGTCTCGCCGGAACGCCCGGGGTCACGTGCCCCGGGCGTTCACGCGGGCGGGAGTTCTCCCGAGCCGCGCGGGATGAGCCGCGTCGGGAGCTCCACCCTCGCAGGGGCGTGAGCGGCGCCGTCGAGGCGGCGGAACAGGTGCTCCGCCGCGGTGCGGCCGACCGCCGCGGCGTCCTGCGAGATCACCGTGATGCCGAGCAGGTCGGCCAGCTCGATGTCGTCGAAGCCGACCAGGGCGATCCGGCGTTCGCACTCGGCCAGGACGCGGACCGCGGTGACCGTCACACGGTTGTTGCCCGCGAAGAGGGCGGTCACCGGCTCGGGCCCGGCCAGCATGGTCTCGGCGGCGGACCTGACCCGGGCCGGGTCGGTCGGGCCCAGGGAGACCCAGGCGTCCTCGACCTCGATCCCCGCGTCGGCCAGAGCCGCGTGGTACCCGCGCAGTCGTTCCGTCGCGGTGTGGATGCGCGGCTGGTCCCCGATGAAGCCGATCCGGCGGTGGCCGTGCGCGACCAGGTGGGCGACGCCCGCGCGCGCCCCGCCGAAGCTGTCCGACAGGACCATGTCCGCGTCGACCCGGCCCGCCGGACGGTCGACGAACACGGTGGCGATGCCGGCCTTCATCTCCGGCTCCAGATAGCGGTGGTCGTCACCCGCCGGGATCACGATGAGGCCGTCCACCCGGCGGGCGCAGAGTGCGAGGACGAGCTCCTGCTCGCGCTCCGGGTCCTCAGCGCTGGAGCCGTTGATCAGCAGAGCGCCGTGTGCGCGGGCCACCTCTTCCACGGCGCGGCTCAGAGGGCCGTAGAAGGGGTCGGCGAGATCCTCCAGCACCAGGCCGATCGACGCGGTGCGTCCCTTGCGCAGGACGCGCGCGCTGTCGTTGCGGCGGAAGCCGAGGGCCTCGATGGCTTCCTGGACGCGGCGTTCGGTGTCGGGGGTGACTCCGGGCTCGCTGTTCACCACCCGGGAGACCGTCTTCAGGCCCACTCCGGCACGGGCTGCCACGTCCTTCATGGTCGGCCTGTTGCCGTAGCGGGACTCGGAATGGCGGGCGGTCTCGGCCACGGTGCGCTGTCCTGTCGTCGGGGACGGGTGATTGCGGCCCTCTCGGCGGTGCCGGGAAGGGGCCGGATGCTGTGGCGTCGAGCATAGGCCCTGGACAACGTTGTCAAGAGAATGGAGACTGGGAGCATCATCAGACTGAAGCCGCAGGTCCTGCGCCTCACCCCCTCCGGAGAGTCCACACCGATGCATACCGACCTCGTCACCGCGCTCGACATCGGCGGCACCAAGATCGCCGGGGCGTTGGTGGACGGCGGCGGATCCCTTCTCGTACGGGCGCAGCGCCCCACGCCGGCCCGTGAGGGCGCGGAGGCCGTGATGGGTGCGGTGAGCGACGTCCTGGCGGAGCTGGCGGCCTCCCCGCTGTGGGACCGGACGCGTGCGGTCGGCATCGGGAGCGCGGGGCCCGTGGACGCCTCGGCCGGCACGGTCAGCCCGGTCAACGTCCCCGGCTGGCGCGCTTTTCCGTTGGTGGAGCGGGTGGCCGCGGCGACCGGCGGGCTGCCGGTCACACTGGTCGGCGACGGGGTGGCGATGACGGCGGCCGAACACTGGCTGGGTGCCGCCCGCGGTTACGACAACGCGCTGTGCCTGGTCGTCTCCACCGGTGTCGGGGGCGGTCTCGTGCTCGGCGGAAAGCTGCACCCGGGTCCCTCGGGCAACGCCGGGCACATCGGGCACATCAGTGTCGACCTCGACGGCGACCCCTGCCCCTGCGGTGCGCGTGGCTGCGTGGAACGCATCGCCAGCGGGCCCAACATCGCCCGGAGGGCCCTGGAGAACGGCTGGCGCCCCGGCCCGGACGGCGACGCCACGGCCGCCTCGGTGGCCGCCGCCGCGAAGGCGGGGGACCCGGTCGCCGCCGCTTCCTTCGAGCGGGCCGCCCAGGCTCTCGCCGCCGGGATCGCCGCCACCGCCACCCTGACGGACATCGACATCGCCGTGATCGGCGGGGGAGTGGCGGGAGCGGGCGAGGTGCTCTTCGCGCCGCTGCGCAGATCCCTGCGCGACTACGCCACGCTGTCCTTCGTCCAGAACCTCACCGTCACCTCCGCGGTGATGGGCACCGACGCGGGCCTGGTCGGCGCGGCGGCCGCGGCCTCGACGGTCCGCCACGGCGCCTCGAACGGCGTGCAGGCCGTAGCCACCCCGTAAGGGACGACCGGGGACAGTCAGCGGCCACGGTCCGTCGGCTGCTGGGGGACCACCACCAGGAAGGCGTCCTGGTCCAGGTCCATCACCACCTCGGCGGCCATGCCCTCGCCGCGGCGGGCGGCGGCGAACTCCTCCGCGGGCCGGCTGCCCCGTGGCCCTCCTGCGGGAAACTGCCCGAGTACCGTGCGGCGCACCGCGCCTCCCCTCGTCGTAACCGGTGACTGTCCGCTCCAACGACGTCCGGCCGTCACTCGTTACGGCACAGGGTGCCGGGCCGGGTTCGTACAGTGGCACGCGCCCCGGCGGCCGCGCCGGTGCAACCGCGTCACCCCTGCGGGGTTTCCGGAGCGGGGTGTTGCGGGCAAGCCACAGGGGGCTACGGAAGAGGGGGACCCGTGATCGTCTGGATCAACGGTGCGTTCGGTGCGGGCAAGACGAGCGCCGCGTGCGAACTGATCGATCTGATCCCGAACAGCACCTTCTACGACCCCGGACTGACCGGCGGCGGTCTGCGTCGGCTGCTGCCCCAGAAGAAGCTCGCCGAAGTGACCGACTTCCAGGACCTGCCGATATGGCGGCGCCTGGTGGTCGACACGGCCGCCGCGCTTCTCGCGGAACTCTCCGGGGTGCTGGTCGTCCCGATGACACTGCTGAGGCAGGAGTACCGCGACGAGATATTCGGCGGGCTCGCCTCCCGGCGCATACCGGTGCGTCATGTACTGCTCTCACCTGAGGAAACGATCCTGCGGAGCCGGATCGCCCAGCGCGAGGAATACGCCGACGATCCCCAGCGCAGCGCGCGCGTCCGGCAATGGGCCTTCGAACACATCGAGCCCTACCGGGCGGCCCTCGGATGGATCACCGCGGACGCCCACACCATCGACACCAGCGCCCTCACCCCGTACGAGACGGCCGAGCGGATAGCCGAAGCCGTCCGCACCGGCGAGGCCAGGGAGTGCGGCATAGTCCAGACCCCCGAACCGCGCGCGGAGACCGTCGCGTCCGGGGTGCTGCTCTTCGACGAGCAGGACCGGGTGCTGCTCGTCGACCCCACCTACAAGCCCGGCTGGGAGTTCCCCGGCGGTGTCGTGGAGCCCGGCGAGGCCCCGGCCCAGGCCGGGATACGCGAGGTCGCCGAGGAGCTGGGGCTTCACCTGGACACGGTGCCGGGACTCCTGGTCGTCGACTGGGAGGCGCCGCGGCCGCCCGCGTACGGAGGGCTCCGCTTCCTGTTCGACGGCGGCCGGCTGCGGAGCGAGGACGCCGCGCGGCTGCTGCTTCCGGGTTCGGAACTGCGCGGCTGGCGGTTCGTCACCGAGGAGGAGGCGGCCGGTCTGCTCCCGCCGACCCGCTTCGAGAGGCTCCGCTGGGCACTGCGCGCCCGTGAGCGGGCCACCGTGCTGAATCTGGAGGCCGGGGTGCCCGTGGACGGCCGGTAGTGTCCTGGGGGCCGTCGTTCATCGCGAGGCCGCCTGCAGGGCGGAGGCCGCGTCGGCGGTCAGCGGGTCGCCGTGGCCGAAACAGGCGACGGCCGGACGCAGGGCGGCCAGCCGGCGGAAGGACGCCCGGGCCTGTACGTGGTCGGTGTTGAACACCCCCAGCATCACCCGGTCCACCCCCGCCACGGCGTCCCCGGTGAACAGCACGCCGTGGCGGGGCAGGTGCACACCGATGGAGCCAGGGGTGTGGCCAGGGGAGTGCACCACCCGTGCACCGCCCCCGAAGGGGAGGTCGTCGCCGTCGGTCAGCTCGCGGTCGACCCGGGTGGGCGGAGCCGCGGGGACCGTCAGCGCATGGGCGTACAGGGGCCGCTCCCAGTCGTGCAGATCGGGATCGGGCATGCGTTCCCCGCCCCGGATCACCGGTGCGTCCAGCCGGTGCGCCAGGATCTCCGCGCCGCATCTGTCCGCCAGTTCCTGAGCGGCGCCGTAGTGGTCGGGATGGCCGTGGGTGAGGACGATCCGCCGGATCCCGGCCGGGTCCGCACCGAGCCTCCGTACGCCGTCCTCCAGGGCGGACGCCGCATGCGCGTCACCGGCGTCGATCAACGTCAGGTCCGCGCCGTCACGCCAGAGATACGCCTGGCCGACAGGGAAGCGGAACATGTGCAGCTGGGGGAGTACCTCGACACAGTCCATACGGCGAACGTACGGCCGGCGGCCGGCCGGCCGCCCGGAGTTCTGCTCCGGGCGACTTCGCCCAGCGCGTACTCCGGGGGCGGGCGTGTCTCTCAGCCGTTCCTGGACTCCGCGTAGTTCCGCAGGAAGAGGGCCTCGGCGACCGAGAGTCGCTCCAGCTCCTCGGGGGACACGCTTTCGTTCACCGCGTGGATCTGCGCCTCGGGCTCGCTCAGCCCGATCAGCAGGATCTCCGCCTCGGGGTACAGCGCGGCCAGGGTGTTGCAGAGCGGGATGGAGCCCCCCATGCCGGAGGCCTGCATCTCCTCACCCGGGTAGGCGAGCCGCATGGCCGCGGCCATCGACGCGTAGGCGGGGCTGGTGACATCGGCGCGGAACGGCTGCCCCTGGCCGACCTGTTCGACTCGGACACGCGCCCCCCAGGGGGCGTGCGACTCGAGGTGGGCGGTCAGCAGCTTCGTCGCCTCGGAGGCGTCGTGCCCCGGCGGCACCCGCAGACTGATCTGCGCCCGGGCGCTCGCCTGGAGCGACGGAGTGGCTCCGACCACCGGCGGGCAGTCGATGCCGATCACGGTGACCGCGGGCCGCGCCCAGATGCGGTCCGCGACCGTACCCGTGCCGATGAGCCCCACACCGTCGAGCACCTTGGCGTCGGCACGGAACTCGCTCTCCGGATACTGCAGTCCGTCCCACTCCGCGTCGGCCGTGAGACCGTCGACCGTGGTCGTGCCGTCCTCGGCCCGCAGGGACGCCAGCAGCTGGATCATCGCGGCCAGCGCGTCCGGTGCGGCGCCGCCGAACTGCCCGGAGTGCAGGTTCCCTTCGAGGGTGTCCAGCTGCACCCGCAGCATGGTCATACCGCGCAGCGTCGCGGTGACGGTGGGCAGCCCCACACGGAAGTTGCCCGCGTCACCGATGACGATCGAGTCGGCGGCCAGCAGCTCCGGGTGCTCCTCCGCGTACCGTTCGAGGCCTCCCGTGCCCTGCTCCTCGGAGCCCTCCGCGATCACCTTGACGGAGACCGGGACACCGCCGTTCGCCATGAGGGCGCGCACCGCGAGCAGGTGCATGATGAAGCCGCCCTTGCAGTCCGCCGTGCCCCGGCCGAACCATCGGCCGTCCCGCTCGGTCAGCTCGAACGGCGGGGAGAGCCAGGCGGACTCGTCCAGCGGCGGCTGCACGTCGTAGTGCGCGTAGAGCAGCACCGTGGGCGAGCCGGGCGGGCCCGGCAGGTAGCCGTACACCGACTGGGTTCCGTCGGGCGTGTCGAGCAGCGCGACGTCCTGGAAGCCCTCGGCGCGCAGCGCGTCGGCCACCCAGCCGGCCGCCGCCTCGCACTCGCTCCGGGGGAACTGTGCCGGATCCGCCACCGACCGGAAGGCCACCAGCTCGGCGAGCTCCGCTTTCGCGCGGGGCATCAGCGAGGCGACGGTCTCGGAAATCGGACGGGCGGTCATGGGCACGCTCCTCGTGGGTGCGACGTTAGGACTATGGCGCGGTGTGTACGCGGCCGGGGGCGACGCCGTGGACGCGGCGTCGCGTGTACAACGCATTCATGGCTGATCCTCCCACAGCGGAGTTCGGCCGCGACGCGCCGTAGGATGCCGTGAGCAGCTGGGGCCACTGGTCGGATCAGGAGCAGAAGCACATCGTGAGCAGCGAGAACGCAGACGCCGGACGTGAGCCGGATGAGACGTCGTCGGTACCGCCGGAGTCCTCGGTATGGGACGTCGTCGTGGTCGGCGCGGGCCCGGCCGGAGCTTCCGCGGCGTACGCGGCGGCCGTCGCAGGCCGTCGGGTGCTGTTGCTGGAGAAGGCGGAGATCCCCCGCTACAAGACGTGCGGCGGTGGAATCATCGGGTACTCGCGGGATTCCCTGCCGCCCGGGTTCGAACTCCCCCTGAAGGACCGGATCCACGCGGTCACCTTCTCGCTCAACGGGAAGCTGTCGCGCACCCGCAGGTCCAAGCGGATGCTCTTCGGGCTGATCAACCGGCCGGAGTTCGACGCGGGGCTGGTGGAAGAGGCCCAGAAGGCCGGCGCCGAGCTGCGCACCGGCGTGGCGGTGACGCGGGTGGAGCAGCACGGCACGGCCGTACCCGACCGGCGCACGGTCGCCGTCGTGCTGGCCGGCGGGGAGACGGTGCTCGCCCGGGCCGTCGTCGGCGCGGACGGCAGTGCCGGCCGCATAGGGGCTCACGTCGGAGTGAAGCTCGACCAGGTGGACCTCGGGCTCGAGGTGGAGATCCCCGTCCCGGCGACGGTCGCCGAGGACTGGGCGGGCCGGGTGCTCATCGACTGGGGTCCGCTGCCCGGGAGTTACGGCTGGGTGTTCCCCAAGGGCGACACGCTGACCGTCGGCGTCATCTCGGCGCGTGGTGACGGAGCGGGGACCAAGCGGTATCTGGAGGACTTCGTCGGACGGCTGGGCCTCGCCGGGTTCGAGCCCACGGTCTCCTCCGGCCATCTGACCAGGTGCCGCAGCGACGACTCGCCGCTCTCCCGTGGACGGGTCGTGGTCTGCGGCGACGCGGCCGGGCTGCTGGAACCCTGGACCAGGGAGGGCATCTCCTTCGCACTGCGGTCAGGACGGCTCGCAGGCGAATGGGCCGTGCGGATCGCGGAGTCGCACGACGCGGTCGACGCCCGCCGGCAGGCGCTCAACTACGCTTTCGCGATCAAGGCGGGGCTCGGTGTGGAGATGAGCGTCGGGCGCCGCATGCTCAGGCTCTTCGAGCGGCGCCCCGGGATCCTGCACGCGGTACTCACGGGCTTCCGCCCCGCGTGGAACGCCTTCGCCGGGGTCACCCGGGGGACGACATCGCTGGCCGAGCTCGTCCGCACGCATCCGCTGGCCCAGCGGGCGATGCACGTGATGGACCGCCAGGGGTCCGACGAGGTCAGCTCTCGACCGTGATCCGGAAGACCGGGTGGTCGGGGCAGGCCGCCAGGAGCTCGGCGTCGGTCGACTCGGCCGTGATGCCCTGGAAGTACTGGTTGACCTCCCAGCCCCAGCGCTTCAGATAGGCGCGGACGATCCGCACCTTCTGTTCGTCGTCCGCGATCTCCACGGCGGTGAAGGCGCGGACCTTCCGGCCGACCTTCAGCTCTCCGCCACCGGCCACGCGCATGTTGCGCACCCACTGGGAGTGGCCGCGGGCGGAGACCAGGTACTGGTCGCCGTCGTGGTGGTGGGGGTTGACGGGGATGCGCTGCATCCGGCCGCTCTTACGGCCCCGTACCGACATCTCGGCGGAGCCGAGGAGGCTGACTCCGTGCCGTGCGAGCCAGCCGACGACACCGTTCATGCGCTGGGCGAAGGCGTTGGCCTGGAGGTAGTACGGCTGCTGCGACATGGGTGGCTCCTGCCATCGAGTGCCGATTGGGAGAGCGGTGCTCTCGCTTGAGATCAGTGTGCACGAGTGCGGTGCACCAAAGCAAGAGCGGTGCTCTCATTTATGTTCAGTGCTCCGATCACGTGGCAGACTGGAGCCATGAGCACCATTCGAGGAGCCCGTGAACGCGCCCGCATCGAGATCACCGCGGCGATCAAGGACGAGGCCAGGAGACAGCTCGCCGCCGAAGGTGCCGCCAAGCTCTCCCTGCGTGCCGTCGCCCGCGAGCTCGGCATGGTGTCCTCCGCGCTCTACCGTTACTTCCCCAGCCGTGACGACCTGCTGACGGCGCTCATCATCGACGCCTACGACGCGGTGGGCGAAGCGGCGGAGAAGGCGGCGCGCGGCGAGGCGGGCGCCGCCGCCCTTCCTCACCCGGCCCGCTGGCTGGCGGTCGCCTGTGCCGTGCGCGACTGGGCCCTCGCCCACCCCCATGAGTACGCGCTGATCTTCGGCTCACCGGTCCCCGGCTACACCGCCCCGCAGGACACCGTCGGCCCCGCCTCCCGTGTGGGCCAGGTCCTGATCGGCGTCGTGCGCGACGCCTACCTCGCCGACGGCCTCGCCGTCCCCCCGCAGAGCGCGGAGCTGCGTACCGAGGGTGCCCGGATGGCGGCCGATCTGGCCGCCGACCTGCCGCCCGCCGTCGCGGTGGCCCTGGTGGCCGCGTGGGCGCAGCTCTTCGGGCTGATCTCCTTCGAGCTCTTCGGCCAGTTCAACCGCGTGGTCGAGGCGCGCGAACAGCTCTTCCGGCACGCTGTTCACGAACTCGGGCGCTCGGTCGGACTGCCGGCCGGCCGGCCCGCCGGTGCCGGAGGCGCGGGAGGATGACGCGGGGCGGGGAGCCGAGGGGTCGTGTCCGGCGCGCACGCTCGGGGCGCAGAGGCTGGGGAGACATCCCGGACGGGTGCTCCGCAGGGAGCCGCCGCGGGTCGGGCCGGGAGGCCGACGGGCCGGCCATGGCCCCCGTGGCGTGGACCGCACGACGGCAGGAGGGGCGCACCGCGAAGACCTGCGTCAGCCGAGCCATGGTCAAGCCGGGTGCCCGGGACAGGGCGCAACTCGTCGTGCCGGCCTACGGGTCGGGGCTCGTGCGGCCCGGCCGGCTCGGCTGAACCGCCGGCAGGCGCCGCTCCTCGGCCGCACGGGGGAAGCGCCGGAGCACGTGCACCACCCGAAGGGCGAACACCAGAGCGCCGAGCGCGGCCCCCACCCGGAACAGCACGCGTTCCACACCGCCCGGCAGCTGGAGGAACAGCGCGGGGAGGCAGACCCCGGCGAAGGTGGCCGCGGCCACCACGACTCCGCTGACCACGGCATAGCCGATCTCCACGGTCATGGCGTCCCGTTCCGCCTGGGTGCGTCGCGACATGCCCGAAGTGTCACAGGAGTCGCGGCCGACGACAAGGACGCACTTCCGCGCGGCATCCCGCGTCTGCTCTTGGCCTCCCGTCGTGCTCGGACCACCCTCGGAACGTTCTGATGCGTAGGCATTAAATGTGCGTGCATACATACTCCGCCCCTCTGCTAGCGTGCGGCCATGGCAGCGAAGAAGTCCGAGCAGGCGCTCGTCGGCGAGTGGCGCGACATGCTCGCACTGCACGCCAGGACCCTGGGTGAGCTGGACCGGGAACTGGACCGGCACGGCCTGGGTGCAAGTGACTTCGAGGTCCTGGACATCCTCGCGGAAGCCGGTGCGGAGGGCGGCGAAAGCTGCCTCCGGGTCCAGGAGATCGCCGCGCGGGTCCATCTCAGCCAGAGCGCGCTGTCGCGTCTCGTCGCGCGGCTGGAGAGGGACGGCCTCGTGCGCCGAGCGATGTGCAGCGAGGACCGTCGCGGTGTGCGGGTCGAGCTCACGGGAGCCGGCCGGACCCGCCATGCGGGGGCCCGGCCCCTTCAGCGGGCGGTGCTGTCCCGGATGCTGAACCGGGAAGCGGGAGGGCCGGGGATCTGAGCGGACCCGGCCGCGTTCAGGACCAGACGACGGCGGAGTTCCGCTCCCACAGCGCGATGACCTCGGGGTCTCCCGAGAAGCCGAGGGACGACAGCGGCACACGGTTCCACAGTCCCAGGTAGAGCTCCTCGGCCGTACCGCTCAATGTGCAGTCCACAGGCGTCTCCAGGGCGGCGGCTCCGCGCACCGTGAGCGGCGGATCGGCCGACAGGCGCACGGTCCACACCGCGTCCGAGTCCACGGCCCTGACCCGGAGAGCGCGCGGAGTGTCCGTACGGACACGGCTCTTGGTGCGGGCGTGGAAGCCGGCCAGCAGTTCGTCGATCCCGTCCACCGCGTGCGGCGGTGGCACGGAGGTCAGGCGGCCGCCCCGCGCCGCCTCCGCGTCGACCCGGTGGATCCTGGTCTCGTGCGCCTGCCGGCGCGCCCAGAAGGCGAGCGGGGCCGGCGAGGGGAAGAGCGTCCAGCACTCCAGGCCGTCCGGTGCGGCCCGGAGCGCGTCGAGAAGCAGGCGGTGGCCCTCGGTGAAACGGTCGAGCAGCGCGTCACCGTCGAGATCGGGTTCTTCTGCCGCCGGGTGATACGTCCGGTGCCCGCCGACGACCAGCGAGGTGGCCCAGCGGTGCACCATGCAGATGTGCTGGAGAAGGTCGCGCACCCGCCATCCCGGGCAGGTCGGGACCGGGGCGTCCGTCCCTGCCTCGCGTGCGGCCCGGGCGAGGGCGTGGCCATCGGCAGCGAGGGCTGTCAGGTGCTCGGTGGTCTCCACGCCGACGATTGTGCCAGAGCGGTTTCACACGTTTCGAGGATGCGCGGAACCACTCCCTGGGTGCCCGCGGAGGGGCTTCCGGCCGCGGTACGGGACCGAGGCTGATCCGCGAAGCCGCGTAGCCGAAGGTCGGTCGCGCCGGAGTGACCGGCTGCCGGCTGTCCGTCCCTTCAACCGCTCAGATGCTCGTTCACGTTGCGGGTGACACCGCCCAGCACCGCCGCCGTCGCAGCGAGCAGCGTCACTGTGGTGAGGGCGACCGGGAGGGAGATCCAGTCGGCGAGGAAGCCGATCACCGGCGGCCCCAGGAGCATCCCGCCGTAGCCGAGGGTCGATGCCGCGGCCACCCCGCCGGGCCCCGCCAGCGCGCCCGCGCGGCCGACCGCGACGGGAAATATGTTGGCCAGGCCCAGACCGGCCACGGCGAAGCCGAGCAGCACGAGCCAGACGGCCGGAGCCAGCGCGCCGAGCAGCATGCCCGCCGCCGCCGTGGCCCCGCCCGCCACCAGTGTCCGGGTCTGCCCGAACCGTTCGAGGAGAGCGGTGCCGCTGAGCCTGCCTATGGCCATCGTCAGCGCGAACAAGGAGTATCCGGCGGCGGCGAGACCGGGGGTGGCACCCAGGTCCTGGCTGAGGTGCAGCGCGCCCCACTCGGCCAGCGCCCCTTCGCCGTACGCCGTGCAGAGGGCGATGACGCCGAAGAGGACGACGACCCGGCGCGCCTGGGTGCCCATTCCCTTCGGCCGCTCACCGGCGTCCGCCGCCTGCCGCTCCGCCGGGAGCGCGGCGGTCCGGCCACGCAGGAGCACCGGGCCGGTCACCGCGGTGACGAGGAGTCCGATGCCCGTCAGCGCGAAGAGATGGGTGGCGGGCGACAGGCTGCCCGCGACCAGCCCGCCGAGACCCGCGCCCGCCATGCCGCCGAAGCTGAACGCGGCGTGGAAGCCCGGCATCACCGGGCGGCGCAACGCGGAGACCACTTCGACGGCCGCGCTGTTCATCGCCACGTTCAGCCCGCCGTACGCGGCCCCGAAGAGCAGGAGTACGAGGCCCAGGGTGAGAGCCGAACCCGTCTGCGCGGGAAGGGCGATGCTCAGTGACAGCAGGACACCGCAGACCACGGTGACCGCGTGACTTCCGTAGCGCCTGCACAGCCTCCCGGTGAGCATCATCGTGATCACCGCACCGGCGGAGACGCCGAGCAGGGCGAGCCCGAGGGTGGAGGCACTGGCCCCCGTCTGGTGCTTGATGGCCGGGATGCGGACCACCCAGCCGGCGAAGAGGAACCCGTCGAGGGCGAAGAACACGGTCAGCGCGGTACGGAGGCGGGCCGGCGAAGGTGGAGCGGTGTCTCCGCCACGTCCCCCCGACAGGGCCGTCCGCAGTTTGTTTACTTGCGGCACAAAGTGAGGATAGGGTCGCCCTGAGGGACCGCGCAAGACCGGTGCACCGATGACCGGCCGGTGAACGGTGCGGGGCGCCGGAGCGTCGGCAACGGCTCCGGATCATGGGAGACTCGCCCCCATGAACGGCAAGTCGACCACCACGCGGACGAAGTTGGAGAGGGGCCGCAGCGCGCTCGGGCCCGCCCTGGAGCTCGTGCACACCGGGCGTGCCCCCACCCGCGCGGTACTCACCTCCGAGCTCGGCGTCACCCGCGCCACGGCGGGCGCGGTGGCCGCGGAGCTCGAGGCGCTCGGGCTCATCAAGGTCGACTCGAGCCCGGGCTCCGCCGCCGGATCCCAGGGCCGCCCCTCGCACCGGCTGTCCGTCCGTGACAGCGGGCCCGTGGCTCTCGCGGCCCAGGTCCACTCCGACGGCTTCCGCGCCGCGCTCGTGGGGCTCGGGGGAAGGATCGTGGCCACCGCGCCCGGCTGTGTCGCCGTCATGGCCGATCCCGCCCAGGTCCTCGGCGAGGTCGTCGAGGCCGGGGCCCGGCTCCTGCGTGAGACCGGGCTGCGCTGTGTAGGGGCCGGGCTCGCCGTGCCCTCCGCCGTGGCCGAGCCCGAGGGGACGGCCCTCAATCCGCTGCACATCGCCTGGCCGGCGGGAGCGCCGGTCCGGGAGATCTTCTCCACCTGCGTACGCGCCGCGGGCATCACCGGGCCCGCGTTCACCGCCAACGACGTCAACCTCGCCGCCCTCGCCGAGCACCGGCACGGCGCCGGGCGTGGTGCCCAGCACCTGCTCTGCGTCGCCACCGGCCACCGGGGGGTGGGCGGCGCCCTCGTCCTGGACGGCCGTCTCCACACCGGCAGTTCGGGACTCGCCCTGGAAGTGGGGCATCTGACCGTCAACCCGGAGGGCGGCCCCTGTCACTGCGGCGGACGAGGCTGCCTCGACGTGGAGACGGACCCCCTCGCCTTCCTCACGGCGGCCGGCCGGGAGCCCGGTCCCGAGGAGTCGCTGCTCAAGCAGTCCGGCGGCCTGCTCCGCGCGGAGTACGGCGACCCCGATGTGCGGGCCGCGGCCGAGGAGCTGATCGACCGTCTCGGACTCGGCCTGGCCGGGCTGGTCAACATCCTCAACCCGGACCGGATCATTCTCGGCGGCCTGCACCGCGATCTCCTGGAGGCCGACCCCGAACGCCTGCGGGCCGTCGTCGCCGACCGCAGCCTCTGGGGGCGCAGCGGAAGCGTGCCGATCCTGTCCTGCACACTCGACCACAACAGCCTGGTGGGCGCGGCCGAACTGGCCTGGCAGCCCGTACTCGACGACCCGCTGACCGCACTGGCCTGACCGGCCGGCCGGGGCACGGCCACGCTCAGGCCGTGCGGACCGGGCTCACCATTGCTTCCCGTGCCTCAGCCGGTCACGCTCCGGCGACGACAGGTGCAGCACCTCGTAGCGGTCGCCCGGGCCGCCGGACGGCTCGTCCTGCCAGAGCGTGAAGTGGATCAGCTCCCAGCGGCGTGGGTCCACGGCCAGCGCGGTGGCGACGGCACCGGGAGCGGCGGCCAGCCGGCGGCTCTCCTCCAGCGCGGCCTCCACCGCGACAGCCGGGGCCGTGGTGTCCTCGATCCGCTCGCGGTGGCGGACAGCGGTGCGGGGGAGTGCCGCCGATGCCGCCCCCTCCTGGAAGAGGAGCCCGGTCCAGTGCTGCACCTCGGGGCGGCCGAAGTCGTCGACGATCCCCTGGAACCCGGGGCCCCAGAGGAAGGTGTTCATGCCCTCGGGGGCGGACCACAGGTACAGCGGTGCGTACTGGTTGACCGGCGAGGTGTCACCGCGTTCGCGGACCAGGTACGCCTTGAGGCCCAGCCCTGGAAAAGCGTCGAGGAGATGCCCCCTGGTCGCGACCCGTTCCCGGATGATCCCCATGTCGTAGTCGGCGGGCAGGGTGATCTCGTACTGCATGGCGTGCATCGCGTTGCCCCTCAGACTGTGCGGTTCGCTTGGACGTGCGGGGCGAGCAGGGAGAGCAGTCCCTGGACGGCCGAGTCGAAGGCCGCCGGCGATCCGGACGCCCGGGCCAGGACGTAGCCCCCCTGGACCGTGGCCACCACGGCCGCCGCGATGTCCCGGGGTGCGAGGCCCGGGGAGAACTCGCCCGCGTCCAGGCCTTCCTGGAGGATCTCGGCGAGCCGGCCGCGCAGCCAGTCGATCGTCTCGTCGACCGGTGCGCGCAGCGCGTCGCTGGCCACCACGTCGGGATCCATCGTCAGCCGCCCCACCGGGCAGCCCCGCAGCACGTCACGCTCGCGCAGCAGATAGGCCGAGATCCGCTCGTACGCCGATCCGGGGCCGTCAAGCAGGCGGCCGGCCGCCTCCCGCATCTCCGCGGATGTGCGGAGCACGGCGGCGAGCGCCAGGTCGGGCTTGCCCGCGAAGTGGTGGTACATGCTTCCCTGGCCCGCCCCGGCCCGCTGCTGGATGGCCTTGGGGCTGGTGCCGACATAACCGCGCTCCCACAGGAGCTCCTGGGTGGCTTCGACCAACCGGTCCGGAGTGCTCATGAACTCCACTGTACATACCAGTAGGTACAGAATCCATGGCGAAACGGAGCGGAGCGCGTCGGTCCGCGAGGACCGGCGCGCTCCTGTGTTCGGTGTACGGCCCTCGGCCGCCTTCCCGTCAGCCGACGACGGCCGACCGGGCCCGCGTCCGTGCTGTCGTCGGCTCCATGAGCCCCGCGACGTCCGAGCCGAACGGGCCGTCGGTTGTCGACCCGTACACCGGGAGAGGGGGCAGGGCGGTGGTGAACGACGGTGCGGGCAGGGTGAACCAGATGACCTTTCCCGCGTCGGCGCTCGGTCGTACGCCCCAGCTCTCGCTGAACGCGGCGATCATCGCCAGTCCGCGCCCGGAGGTGGCGGACGACTCGGCGTCGCACACGGTCGGCAGCCGGGGATCGTGGTCGTGGACGGAGACCGTCAGCCTGTCGAGCAGCAACTCGATCTCGACGGTGCATGATTTGTCCGGCTGTGCGTGCCGGTGGACATTGGTCAGCAGTTCGGTGACGCCGAGCGCTGCCGGGTCGATCAGAGGATCGAGATGCCAGTAGCGCAGTTGCGCCGAAATGATTCTGCGGACCTGACCGATCCGCGGCGGCAGGGCTTGGAGCTCCACCGCGCAGTGCCTGCTTGGCTCGCTGATCACGGCTGCGACTCCCCGAAATAGGTCCGGAAGAAGACGAAGGAACGGATCCAGCAGATGGCTGGCTGCTGTTTCTGGTCATGCGTGGTCCGCCCTGCGTGGCTCCCGGCGGGGGCGGCTTTCGCTGTCACCGCCGGTACACCATCAGTGACGTGTGACCAGCGTGACTCAGGGGGTTGGGCTCCGCAACTCGCGGTGTCCTTACCGGACCGTAGAGTCAGACACGCCGTCCAGCGGCGCTGCGCAGTGCCTCCAGGAATCTGCGCACCGGCGCTGCCCCACCGGGCCTGCGGTTGCGCTGCCCCATGGTCAGCCGGTACCGCACGCCGTTGATCCGGGCGACCGCCGAGTCGGCGGCCAGGAACCATGGCTTCCCGGCACTCACCGCGGTGACCGGGGCGCTGGCGATCTCCCGCCCGTTGCTCGTCAGCAGCACTATCCGGCCGTCCTCGACGATCACCTGGCCCGCTCTGGTCAGTGACCGCGCCCACCGGCGGATCCTGACGTCGCTCGCCCTGAACTCGGCAGCGCCGAACTCCCGCGCGCCGAAATCCGCAGGGCTGAATTCTGTCTCGGCCATGGCGACTTCGCCCCCCCTTGTACCGGCTTCTGCAATTCTGCCCGTGGAGGGGGCCCCTAAGCCAGGCCTCACCGCGATCGATTCCGGCCGCGGCCCGCACCGGACACGCGTCCGGGGCGTGCCGGTGGGACGCCCGGGCCAAGGGAGGCCTATGGGTCGCCAAAGTAAACGTTTGCGCAGGTGGGGGGAATATCGTGGGTCCTACGGAGAACCGTCGTCACCCGAAGGAGACCGCTGATGGACACCGGTGAGCACACACCTGGCGGTGGCGTCATGGAGACCGCCGACGTCGACCGGAGCGACCCCGACTACCGGGCCTGGCTCAAGGAGGCGGTACGCAAGGTCCAGGCGGACGCCAACCGTTCGGCGGACACCCATCTCCTGCGCTTCCCGCTGCCCGAACACTGGGGCATCGACCTCTACCTCAAGGACGAGTCGACGCACCCGACCGGCAGCCTCAAGCACCGGCTGGCCCGCTCCCTCTTCCTCTACGGCCTCTGCAACGGCTGGATCCGCCGCGGCAAACCGGTCATCGAGGCATCCAGTGGCTCGACGGCCGTCTCGGAGGCGTACTTCGCGAAGCTGATCGGCGTGCCCTTCGTCGCGGTGATGCCCAGGACCACCAGCCCCGAGAAGTGCCGCCTGATCGAATTCCACGGTGGGCAGTGCCACTTCGTCGACGACTCCCGCAGGCTGTACGAGGAGTCGGCGGCCCTCGCGGCCGAGACCGGCGGTCACTACATGGACCAGTTCACCTACGCCGAGCGCGCCACCGACTGGCGGGGCAACAACAACATCGCCGAGTCCATCTACCAGCAGCTGAGGCTGGAACGGTATCCCGAACCCGCCTGGATCGTCGCCACCGCCGGCACCGGCGGAACCTCCGCGACCATCGGGCGCTACGTCCGCTACATGCAGCACGACACACGGATCTGCGTGCCGGACCCGGAGAACAGCTGCTTCTTCGACGGATGGACCCGCCACGACCAGCTGGCGACCAGCGACTGCGGCTCACGCATCGAAGGCA
Organism: Streptomyces sp. NPDC079167; assembly: GCF_040686735.1. Taxonomy (NCBI): domain Bacteria; kingdom Bacillati; phylum Actinomycetota; class Actinomycetes; order Kitasatosporales; family Streptomycetaceae; genus Streptomyces; species Streptomyces sp. NPDC079167. The sequence goes on from NZ_JBFBLO010000029.1 coordinate 18,521, forward strand.
TCGGCAGACCCCGGATGGAGCCGAGCTTCGTGCCCGGGGCCATCGACCGCATGATGAAGGTCCCCGACGCGGCCAGCGTCGCCGCCGTCCGGGTGCTGGAGCGCGCCATCGGCCGCAAGGCGGGCGGCTCGACCGGCACCGGGCTGTGGAGCGCCTTCAAGCTGGTGGCCGAGATGGTGGAGAGGGGAAGCGCCGGGAGCGTCGTCACGCTCTTCTGCGACCCGGGCGACCGCTATCTCGACAAGTACTACTCGGACGAGTGGCTGAGCGGGCAGGGGCTGGACATCCGGCCGTACACGGAGACGATCGACCACTTCCTGGCCACCGGCACCTGGCCCGCCTGAGCCGGGCGGCCGCTCACCCCGGACCTGGAAGCCGTTCCACCGCGACGAGGGCGGCGTCGTCGCCCAGGCGGCCGCCCGCGTGGCGCAGCAGATCGGCGCAGACCCGCTCCAGCAGGGGCTCGGGACCCATACCCGGCCACGAGGCCACCCGCTCCGCCAGCGGATAGAAGTCGCCCGAGCCGTTCCGCGCCTCCGTGACCCCGTCCGTGTACAACAGCAGCACGTCACCGGCCCGGAAGGCGAACACGTCCTCGGTATGGCCCCCCGCGGTCAGCGGTCCGACCCCGAGAGGCGGAGCCGGCTCCGTCGCGTCGAGGGCGTCCACGCGGCCCGCCCGCAGGAGCAGTGGCGGCGGATGTCCGCAACTGACGAGACGGAGCTCCCGCACCGCATCCGGGACGTCGAGTACGGCCGCGGTGACGAACACCTCGGCGATGTGCTGGTCATCGGCCGGATCCTCCGCCTCGGTCAGGGAGTCGATCTGCTGGGCGGCCACACTCGACTCGAGCCGGGCGACCAGACCGGGCAGATGTTCCTCCTGGCGGGCCAGGGCACGGAAGGCGCCGAGGACACCGGCGGCGCTGCTGATGGCGTCGAGGCCCTTGCCGCGGACGTCACCGATGATCACCCGGGTCCCCCGGGGCGTGCGGGCGGTCGCGTACAGGTCACCGCCGAGCTGGGCGCCCTCCTCGGCCGCCAGATAGACCGAGGCGAGGCGCAGCGGGCCGCTGCGGCCGGGCAGGGGCCGGAGCACACTCCGCTGGGCCGCCTCGGCCACCGTGCGCAGCTGCACCATCTCCGCCGCGTGCCGCTCCCGCAGGTGGGCGAAGAACGTCACGATCGCCGAGATCAGGAAGAGGGCGGCGATCTGGTACATGTGATTGAGGTCGGTGATGGTGGTGCGTGCCAGCGCCACGACCGCCTGGGCCAGCACCGCCACCGCGCCGACGAACGCGGTCAGGCGCGGACCGGCGAACGACGCGGTGAGCGCCGGGGCCGCCACGAGGAACGGACCGAGGTGCACCTCGGGCGGAACGACGACGTCGACCACGGTGACGACGGCGATCAGGGCGAAGGCCACCGCGAGAGAGGCCCGGGTCCGCCGGGTACCGCCGTGGAGTCCGTGTACCGATCGCCGCACACCCATGGATCCGGGATACCGCATCACACCCCTCGCCGCCCCTCCAGGACGATGGCACCCCGAGACACCGCACCCCGTCGGCCGGAAGGCGCGGCCGGGCGTCAGTCGTCGAGCAGGGTACCGAGCACCCGGCCGAAGACCCGCCGTCCCGCGCCGGCCAGCAGTGGATCCGTCCAGCGCGGCAGCAGCCTCACACGCAGCTCCTCGACCCAGATCACATGCGAGCCCGATCCGGTGGGGCACACGTCGATCGACGCCTGGCCGCGCACCACGGAACCCCGCTTCTCCAGCCGGCACAGCCCCGCCCGCCCGGCGGCCGGCGGGGTCCACCGCACCACTTCCATCGGATCGTCGAAACCCAGCGGCCCCACACCGGTGCGGGCCACGAAGACCGTCCCGGTCCGGGTGGGAGAGCCCGCGCGCACGGTGACCGAGGTGAACGGAACGGTCCCGCCGTGCCGCTCCCAGTCGGTCACCCGTCGCCACGCCTCGGCGGCGGGGAGGGGAGTGAAGCGCTCTATGCGGAATACGGCCACAGTCCGATCCTAGGACGTCCGCCGCCCGCGGGCCCGGGAACGGAAGGCGTGGGCCGCACCCGTCGCAGGACTACTCGTCCGCCGGCCCGCCCGCCACCACCAGGCCCGGAAGGTGCTCCTCGATCTCCTGCCTGATGAGGTCCGGCAGACCCGCGTCCGTCACGAAGGCATCGACCTCGTCGAGCGCCGCGAACGAACTCAGGCCCACCGTGCCCCACTTGGTGTGGTCGGCGACCACGACGACACGCCTGGCCGCCCGCACGAAGCGGCGGTTCGTCTCGGCCTCCGCCAGATTGGGCGTGGAGAGACCGGCCTCGACCGAGATCCCGTGCACACCGAGGAACAGGACGTCGAAGTGGAGCGAGCCGATCGCGCGGTCCGCGACCGGCCCGACGAGCGAGTCCGAGGGCGTACGCACCCCGCCGGTCAGCACCACCGTGGCCGCACCGGCCCGCCCGCCACCCGACGCCGTCGGCCGCTGCGCGCCGTGGAACACATCGGCGACCCGCACCGAATTCGTCACCACGGTCAGGCCCGGCACCTCCAGGAGATGCCTGGCCAGCGCGTACGTGGTCGTGCCGCCGGAGAGTGCGATCGCGCTGCCGGGCAACGCCATCCCGGCCGCCGTGCGCGCGATGTCCTCCTTCGCGCTGAGCTCCAGCGTCGACTTCGCCTCGAAACCGGGCTCGTGCGTGCTCGCCTCGACGACCGGCACGGCTCCGCCGTGGACCTTCTCGATGACACCCTGGCGCGCCAGCGCGTCCAGATCCCGGCGGATGGTCATGTCGGAGACGCTCAGCTTGCGGGTCAGCTCGTTGACCCTGACCCCGCCGCGCTTGCGCACATCGTCCAGAATGAGCGCACGCCGCTGCTCCGCGAGCAGATTCTGATTCTCGCTCAACGCCGGGCCCCGGTCCTTCGCTCTGTCCGCACGGTCCGGCAGCGGTCCTGCGGGACCCCCTCATCCTCCCACGCACGCGTACGAGCCGTCCCACTGGGGAGATTCGGTGAGAGCCGGTGCGGCGGACGGCTCCCGTCGGCGATGGTGGTGACTGCGCATCAGCCAACTCGCCCCGCGCACACCAGCCCAGCTCGCCCCCGCGCATCAGCCCGGCGCGTTCCGGACGAACAGCCACCCCCCGGCCGCGAGCCGGAAGGACCAGAGAGCGAGTCACCGACATTGCCCCCTGCCCCCCAGGCCGAGGCCGCGCAGAGCGGCGGCGTCGCACTGGAACTGCTCGTCCACGGTGTCGGCGGAACCACTCCGCAGGAGATGCTCGGCGACCCGCGTACGACCAGGATCACCGGTGACGCCACGGCCGCCATCCACCGGCGCACCGAGGACGTCGGAGCCGAACACCACCCCGAGCGCCACCGGGACGGCCCCATCGAGGAGGCCTACTGCTGGTCCAACCTCACCTCGGGCAACGGCTCCCGCGCCCTGTGGCTGCTGCTTCTCCCCTTCATGGTCGTCAACCTCGCCCACTGGATGCGGCCCGCCGCCCAGGGGCGTAAGCGGACGGTCCGGCTCTACGGGGTGCTGGTACGGCTCCTCGCGCTCAGCCTGACCGTGCTCCTGACCGCGGCGGTCTGCGAGGTCGCCCTCGACCTGGTGGCCTGGCAGTGCGCGGGGACGCCCGAGTGCTCCGTGCAGCGCTCCTGGCTGGGCTTCCTCTCCACGCGGCAGGACGGCTGGTTCTCCCAGCCCGGACGCCGCCTCGCCGTCGCGGCGCTCGTGCCCGCCGCCCTGGTGGGACTCCTCTGGTACCTGTCCAACCGCACCTGGAGCGCCTACGAGTCACAGCGCTCCCTGACCTGGGACGAACCGGACAGTGCGGAGACGGACGAGGAGGCGGACACGGACGCGGCCGCGCGGGCCGGCGCCCCCGTCGTCCGTCCGGCCATGGGCAGGCCCGGCTTCTGGTACGGACGCAGGCTGGTGGCCCGGCTGCGCGCGGCTCACACCGCTGCCGGCCTCCTCACGGTCGCGGCCGCGGTCGGCAGCACGGCTGCGCGGCACGACCGATCCGCCGACAGCCCCGTACCACCGGTCGCCGGCTTCCTGTTCGAGACCGTCCTGGTCCTGTGCGCGATCGTCGTCGTCACGGTGGTCTGCCACCGGGGACGCAGCGAGCGACGCCTCGACAACCGCCTCGACCGGGCCGTCACCACCTTCCTGCCCGGCGCCGCCCTCGCCCTGCTGCTCGGCGCTGTCGTGTACGCCGGCTGGTCGCGCCCCGGCTGGGTGTCCTCGGGCGCCCTCTCCGGCGAGACGGTCTTCCGCACGCTCGCTCTGGGCCAGGGGCTGCTCGTCTCCGTACTCGCAGTGGTGGCCCTGAGCCTGTACCGGCGCGCTCCCGAGCCGCGCACCACCCTCCACGGTCTCGGCGGACCGGCGGTGGCCATGCTCGCCTGTGCGCTCGGCGGGGTGATGACCGGCGGGATCGCCCAACGCGTGGCCGACTGGCTCGACGGCCCCGGGACGCCCGGCATGGGTGCGGGCGCGGACATAGAGGGGCCGCCCGCGCTCCTCAGCTGGCAGGCCTCCGTCATCCCGGTCCTGCTGCTGCTCCTGCTTCCGCCCGTGGTCTGGCTGGCCGTCCGCACCGTGCGCCGCGCTCGCCGGCTGGGGCCCGCCGTCGAGGCGGAGTACGAGGAGAAGCACCCCGAGCCCGGGCGTACCCGGCAGATCGCCCGCACCCGGGCAACCGCCGCGCTCACCGATTCGGCGCCGGGGATCCTCGGACTGCTCTCCGCCGCCACTCTGCTGCTCGGCGCCGGAGCGGTGACCGGTTCCTGGCTCACCGGCGAGGTCCCCGGCCTCGCGACCGACGGCACGGGCCCGCTCGTCGAGTCGGCCGCCGAGACCGCCCAGTCGACCGGCTCCTGGATGACCGGTTTCGGCGTGATACTCCTCGTCACCTGGGGACGCCGTGCCTACCGTGACGTCTCCGCCCGGCGCACCATCGGCATCCTCTGGGACGTGGGCACGTTCTGGCCGCGTGCCGCCCATCCGTTCGCACCGCCCTGCTACGCGGAGCGGGCCGTCCCGGACCTCTCGTCCCGGATGTGCGCCTGGACGGGGAGCACCCGGGGCAGGCTCGTCATCTCCGGCCACTCCCAGGGCAGTGTGCTCGCCGCGGCAGCGGTGTGGCAGCTCCCCGACTCCGCCCGGCGCCGGGTCGCGCTGCTCACCTACGGATCCCCGATCGAGCGCCTGTACGGGCGCTGGTTCCCGGCCTACTTCGGCCGGGTCCCCCTCGAAGGGCTGCACCGGTCCGTCCACTGCTGGCGCAACCTCTGGCGTTCGACGGACCCGATCGGCGGCCCCGTCAGGATCGACGAGGGGCCGGACCACGAAGTGGACCGGGGCCCGCTCAAGGACCCGCTGGTCTACGGACGCACCCCCGAACACCCGCTGCCGGAGCCCGTCCTGGGGCACTCGGACTACCAGGCCGACCCGGTCTTCGCCGTCGAGCGTGCCGCGCTCCTGGAACGGCTCGATCCGGTCGTACCCCAGCAGGCGGGCGCGGTAGGCCGGGGCAGCACCGCTCAGGGAAGCGCCGGAAGGTCCTCGGGATAGAGCATGGTCAGCTCCTCGGTGGTCGGTTCGGGAAGCTGGGCGACCCGGCCCGCGTGCCGCTCCACCATCGACTCGAAGGTCTGACGAGCCGTCCGGCCGTTACCGAAGGCGGGGCCCTTGGGAAGCGCCGTGAAGTACTTGAGCAGCGCTTCCCCCGTCCCCTCCGCCAGGCTGTACTCGTGCTCGTCGCTCTGCTGCTCGACGATGCGCAGCAGTTCTTCGGGCTCGTAGTCGCTGAAGGTGATGGTCCGCGAGAAGCGGGAAGCCACACCGGGGTTGACGGTGAGGAAGCGCTCCATCTCGTGCGTGTACCCGGCCACGATCACCACCACGGCGTCGCGGTGGTCCTCCATCAGCTTCACCAGCGTGTCGATGGCCTCCCGGCCGAAGTCGCGGCCGGAGTCCTCGGGTGAGAGCGCGTACGCCTCGTCGACGAACAGGACCCCGCCGCGCGCGCGGTCGAACGCCTCCTGGGTGCGGATGGCGGTGGACCCGATGTGCTCGCCGACCAGATCGACACGGGACACCTCCACGAGATGGCCGTGCTCCAGGACACCGAGCGAGGCCAGGATCTCCCCGTACAGCCGGGCCACCGTCGTCTTGCCCGTGCCGGGGGAGCCGGTGAAGACCAGGTGCCGGCGCACCGACGCCGCCTTCAGACCGGCCAGCCGGCGGCGCCGGCCCACTTCGATCATGTCGGTCAGCGCCCGCACCTCACGCTTGACGCTGTCGAGCCCCACCAGCGCGTCGAGCTCGCCCAGCACGGCGCCCGAGTCGCGCACCGGCTCGACGGGCGCCGCGGGGACGGCAGGGGGCTCGGCCGTCCGCTGCCCGGGCATCGCGCCCAGCAGCCCGGGCGTGGTCTGCGTCGCGGTCAGGACCGGCGGGGGCGGGGGAGTGGCGCCGCGCAGGCCGCTCTCGTCGCTGGTGCAGTCCCGCGCCACCGGACCACCGGCGCTGCCGTCGCCGCCGGAGCCGTCGGCGAACTCGTATCCGCCCCGCGCGCACCGCTCGGTCCGGCACCGGGTCAGGGTCGAGCGGCAGCCGTCCATCACGTGGAAGCCGTAGCCGTCGCTCCCCGTGACCCGGCAGCTGTCGAAGGTGCCCCGGCCCTCCGCGGAGACATAGAAACCCGCCTCCGCGGGCGAGGTGACCGTGCACCTCTCGATGGTCGGGTCGGCGCCCTTGGTCACGATGACCCCGGTCTGCGCCGCGTCGATCGTGCAGTTGTTCAGTGTGCCGCCGCTGCCGTGGTCCCGGAACCACGCTCCGGTGGAGGCCTCGCGGATCCGGCAGTCGTCGAGCTGCGCGGTGGCACCGTCGCTCACCGAGACCGCCGTGTTGCGGATCTGGGTCAGATCGCTGTCCACGACGTCCGCGCGTGAGCCCCGGTCGAGGACGAAGAGGGCGTCGGGCACGTCATGGACACGGCACGAGTCGAGTATCACCGTGGCGCCGTCGCTGACCCACACCGCCGGATAGTCCCCCGTGCTGTCGTGGATCTCGCACTGGTTGGCGTCCACGCGGGTGCCCGGGTCCCAGACCGAGAGACCGTTGCGGCCGAATCTGCGGACGGTGGAGCGGGTGAGGGTGAGGACCGAACGGGAGCGCAGGTCGATCGCGTTCTCCGGGATGTCGTGGATGTCGCAGTCCGCGAGCGTGAGGACCGCGTCGGTGTCCAGGGTGACCCCGTCGGCGGACGTGCGGTGCACCCGGCAGTCCGTGAGGTGCGCGGTGCCCCGGGAGGAGACCTGCACCCCACTGCCCTTGATCTCGTACACCTCGCAGCCCACCGCCTCCAGTCCGCTGCCCTCCCCGGTCACGCTCAGCCCCGCGCCCGACGAGTGGTGCACGCGGCAGCGCTCGAGCCGGGGGTGTGCGCCGTCGCGGACCGAGACGCCGGACTGGCCCGCCGAGACGATCTCGCACTCCTCGAACACGCCCCCGGCGCCGTCGAGTACGGCGATGCCCACGCCCGCCGGGTTGTCGACCGTGCAGCGGCGCACGGTCGGCCTGGCGGCGCCCCGCACCTCCATGCCGGCGGCCGACCTGGTCACGATGCGCAGGTCCGACAGTTCGGGGGCGCCCTCCTCGACGAGCAGCGCCGGGGCGGCCGAGTCCTGGCCCTCCACATGCAGGTCCTGGACGACGGCGGAGGCGCGGACGGTCAGCGGGACACCGTCGGCCGGCGCGATCCGTACCGAACCCGCGGATCCCTCGGGTCCGCGCAACGTCACCGCGCGGTGGACGACGAGATTCTCCCGGTAGGTGCCGGGGGCGATGGTGAGGACGTCACCGTCCGCTGCGGCCTCCAGGGCTGCGGTGAGGGATGCGTATTCGCCCGTGCGGCGCCGCCATCGCGATGTGCCGGTGTGCGTCACCTGGACCGTGCCCTGTGCCATGGTGCTGCTGTGCCCCCACCTCGTGCCGTGTGCGCTGCCCCGTACGTGTCCGCAAGGGCCGCCGGTCGGCCGGCAGCCCTCCGGCCCGCCTGCCGAGGAGTCGGGCGGGCCGGTCCACCGTAGCGCGCGTGACGGGCGCGAGTTGACGGGTCGGCCGCCGAGGGCCACTGGTCAGCCGGATACGCGGGGGACCTGCGCCCCCGGGGTCAGCTGCCCGTACCCGTTCTGCCCCAGTCGGGGCCGACTTCGGCCCACGCGCGGTCGAGCCGGGTGTACCGCCGTTGCATCATGCGCCATACGACGAGCCTGCGGGCGGTTTCGGTCAGACCGCCCGCGATCAGCGTCGCACCTATGCCTGCGAGCACCGCGTGGGTGCGGGCGGTGGACATGTCCATGGGACGCATCGCGGGGCGGCCCCGGTCGTCCGTCCAGATCCGGATCCGGGTGCCGGGCGCGGTCTCCGTGGACCCCGTCGACACGGTGCCCGTACGTGCCGTACCGTCCGGGGCGAGCCAGTCGGCCACCACCGACGTACGCAGGGAGCCCTCGGCGACGGCCGCCTCGGGGTCCTGGGCGAAGCGGGAAGCGCCCGGGGCCGCGCGGACCACGACGGCCGCGGTCGGATGGCGTTGCTCGTGCTGGGCCCGCACCGTCCGCCGGAGCGCGTCGTCCGTGAGCGCGCCGGCCTTCCAGCCGATGGCCGGTGCCGCCAGCAGCATCAGGAGCAGCGCGGTCAGCGCCACCCATGCCTCGTGCCGGTCGGTGGCCCGGCACACCGGATTGTGCCGCCACCGCCGGATTCCCAGAACCGCTCGCACAGTCATGCACCCCCTTCCCTGTCCGTGATAACCCGCGAGGGCGGCGATTGCGTCCTCCGACGGCGAAGAGAGAGCAACCTCACGCCGGCAACGGCCCCCGTGCCCCGCCGAGTTCCGGTCCGCTCCGGCTTCCGGTGCGCCCGGTGGTCAGCCGGGGATCCGCACCGGGTCCCCGGGCCGGATCACGCCGGTGCCCTCCGGGACCATGAGCCGGCCGAAGAGAAGGTAGCTGCCGTCCCGGCGGTGCCGGGCGAGCGTGCGCAACGGCTCCTTGCCCCGCTCACCGGTCCGCTGGTCGGTGGTCGCGATGACGCACCGTCCGCACGGCTTGACGACACGGAACGCGACCTCCCCGATCGTGATCCGTTTCCAGTCGTCCTCGGCCCAGGGCGCGGTGCCGTCCACGACCACGTTCGGCCGGAAGCGGTTCATCGGCAACGGCCCCTCGTCCGGATGATCCCCCTGGGCCACCAGCGAGTTGAGCGCGTCCAGCGAGGCACGCGTGGTGAGGAGCAGCGGGAAGCCGTCGGCGAGCGATACCGTCTCGCCCGGGCGGCCGAACTCCGGATCGAGGGGTCTGCGGTGCGACGGCGCGTCGAGATGGACGAGCCGGACCTCCGCACCGAGACGCGCCCCGAACCACGCGTGGGCGGCATCAGCGGCCGGCACCGTCGTGACCTTGCTCCGGTGGAGCTCCGCGACGACCGTGCGGGCCGGATCGGGCACCTCCACCGTCAGGGACGGGCTCCCGGGTGCCGACAGCACGAGCCCGCCGCCCGGCACCGGCTCGGCGGACAGCTGCGCCATGCGCGGCTGCTGACGCTGTGTGACGACCCTGCTCGCGCTGTCGATCAGCATCCAGCGGCGGTCGCCGGCGAGTCCCCATGGCTCGACGACGGCCTCGTCGGCGGCGTGGGCAGCCAGCGACTTGACCGGGTGGATGTGTACGGAACCGAGCACAGGCGAGAACATGCGCTCATCCTGACACCCGTCACCGACAACGGCAGGCGCCGTCCGTCAGTAGCCCCGGCTCTGGTAAGGGCGGTTGTACGGATCCTCGTACGGCGACTGCGCGGGAGCGGGCACGGGCCGGGCCGCCGCGGGACGCATCGCCTCGTAACCCGTGCCGGGCCGCTGCTGTTGCTGCTGGTATCCGCGGGGCGACGACGGCTGCTGCGGGATGTACGGGGCCGGAGCGTGCTGCAGCTGCGCGGGCTGCATCATCGGCGCCTGCTGCATCCCGGCGTTCTGGTACTGCGGCTGAGGCGCCTGCTGCGGGTAGCCGTAGGACCCGGTCTGCTGCGACGGGGCCGCGGGCAGCGCCGGAAGCGCCGACGGCAGGGCCGGCAGGTAGCTGTTCCCGGTGTCGTAGGCGGCGGGCACCCGGATCGGTGCGATCTGAGGGGTCCCCCGCTCGGCCACGAGGGAGTCGTAGATCGGGGTGTCGGGGAACGACGGCGCGGCGTAGTAGCCGCTGCCGTAGGTGGAGCGGGGGGAGGTCATGAGACATAAGTTAAGCCCACGATGTGCCGGTTGGGGAGCCCCAATCCTGCGGTTATCCGATTTACGCTGTTTCTGGCCGTCTGACCTGCTGAAACACGGCTCAAGCTTCCGTGAACGGCGGGGGCTTTTCTCATGGCCTGCGAGAAGCGACGCACGCGCCGCGCGGGGCGGCACCCGCCCGGCCCTCGCCCGCGCCGGTTCAGGACGTCCTGTCGGTGGTGTCCGGTTCGGGGTTCCAGTCCAGGAGCCTCACCTTCGCGACGGTGCGCACATGGCGCCGCATCGCCGCGGCGGCGGCCTTGCCGCGCCGCTCCTCGATCGCGTCGAGGATCGCCTGGTGCTGGGTCAGGGAGCGGCCGGGCCGCCGCGGCTGGCGCAGGGACTCGTGCCTGCTCTCCGTGATCTGGTCGGCGATCGACCGCATGAAATCGGCCAGCAGCGCGCTGTGGGCGGCAGCGGTCACCGCGGCGTGGAAGCGCCGGTCGCCTTCGATGCCGTGGCCGCCGTCGGCGATCTCCGCGGCCATGTGGGCGAGCGACGCCCGCAGCGCGGTCAGATCCTCCTCGGTGCGCCGTTCCGCCGCGAGTTCGGCAAGTTTGGTCTCCAGTGCCTCGCGCGCCTCCAGCACGTCGGGCAGTCTGCGCCGGCGCTCGACGAGCCGCTCGACGGGTTCGGCGTCCAGCCCGTCCCCGAGGAGGTAGGTGCCGCCCCCGTGCCGCACCTCGACGAGCCCCTGCACCTCGAGGACGACGATGGCCTGCTTCACCGAGGCCCGGGACACTCTCAGGCGCTGGGCGAGGTCGCGCTCGGGCGGAAGCCTGTCGCCGGCCACCAGACCGCTCTCGGCGGCGAACGAGCGCAGCCGGTCGAGCACTTGCTCGTACAGCCGCGTACGTCCCATGGGCCGCAGTGCGTCGGACATCCCCTGCCCCTGTTCCGGAGGCCCCCGCGCCCTCCTGGCACCGGCAGCGTAGCAGCGCCGGGTGGTCCGGAGGCTGAACCAATTCCTGCGCACCCCCTTGACGGCTGTTGCCGCTCCCCGGACTCTGAGTGCCGTCAACAGGCAAAGTGGCTCATCCACCAGACCAATGAGGGTCGGCCCAGGACAGGAGCCCGCAATGTCCGCGGAACTCATCTCTATCCTCGTACTCGTGGTGGTCTTCGTGATCGCCACCACCCGCTCGATCAACATGGGCGCGCTGGCCTTCGCAGCCGCCTTCGTGGTGGGGGAACTGGTCGCCGACCTGGACGCGGACGGCATCTTCGCCGGGTTCCCCGGCGACCTCTTCGTCGTCCTGGTCGGCGTCACCTATCTGTTCGCGATCGCCCGGGCCAACGGCACCACGGACTGGCTGGTGCACGCCTCCATACGCCTGGTCGGCGGGCGCATCGCCCTGATCCCCTGGGTGATGTTCGTGATCACCGGGGCGCTGACGGCGATCGGCGCGGTCAGTCCCGCGGCGGTGGCGATCGTCGCCCCGATCGCCCTGAGCTTCGCCGCCCGTTACGGCATCAGCCCGCTGCTGATGGGTGCGATGGTGGTGCACGGAGCGCAGGGCGGCGGATTCTCCCCGATCAGCATCTACGGCTCGATCGTCAACGGCATCGTGGAGCGCGAGAACCTGCCGGGCAACGAGATCGCCCTGTTCCTCGCCTCGCTGGCCGCCAACCTGGTCATCGCCGGTGTGGTGTTCGTGCTCTTCGGCGGCCTGAAACTCCCCCGGCACGGTGCCACGGACGGCGACGAGTCACCAGGGCCCCCCGCCGAAGAGGAGACCACCCGGCTCGACGCGCCCCGGGCGGCCACCCTCGTCGCGCTGATCGCCCTGGTCGTCGCCGTGCTCGGCTTCGATCTGGACGCGGGCCTGACCGCCATCACACTCGCCGTGCTGATCAGCGCCGCGTGGCCGGACACCAGCCGCAAGGCGGTCGGCGCGATCGCCTGGCCCACCGTGCTGCTCATCTGCGGCGTCCTGACCTACGTCGGCGTGCTGGAGGAGATGGGCACGATCACGTGGGCCGGGGAGGGCGTCGGAGGCATCGGCGTACCGCTGCTCGCGGCGCTGCTGCTGTGCTACATCGGCGCGATAGTCTCGGCGTTCGCCTCCTCGGTCGGCATCATGGGGGCGCTGATCCCGCTGGCCGTGCCGTTCCTCGCACAGGGAGAGATCGGGGCGATCGGCATGATCGCGGCACTGGCCGTGTCGGCGACCGTGGTGGACGTCAGCCCCTTCTCGACCAACGGCGCACTCGTCCTCGCCGCGGCGCCGGACGTCGACCGGGACCGCTTCTTCAGACAGCTGATGGTCTACGGCGGTGTCGTCGTCGCGGTGGTACCCGCCGCGGCGTGGCTCGTCCTGGTGGTGCCGGGATTCGGATGACTCCCGGCGGACCGCCGCCCGCGGCCCTCCCTCTCCCGCCGTTCCGTCGATCGGAGTACGACGCGTGAATGCCCCCACGGCACTGTTCCCCGCGCTCGCCGAGCGCAGTGCACGGCCCGCCCTGCGGTTCGGGGACCGCACCCTCTCGTACGAGGAACTCGCGGCGTCGGCGGGCTCCCTCGCCGCGGCCCTGGGCACGGCCCGCCGGGTCGCGGTCTGGGCGACGCCGACCCTGGAGACCGCCGTCGGTGTGGTGGCGGCCCTCCTCGCCGGGGTGCCCGCGGTGCCGCTCAATCCACGGACCGGCGAGCGGGAGCTGGCGCACATCGTGTCAGACAGCGCGCCGACGCTGGTCCTGGCCGCAGCGGACGACGCGCTCCCCGCCGCGCTGGACGGACTGCCCCGCCGGAACATCGACGCACACGGGGGGCCGACGGGAGCGGTGCCCGCCGAACCCGGCCCGGACCACCCCGCCCTGATCGTCTACACCTCCGGCACCACCGGCCCGCCCAAGGGCGCCGTCCTGCCACGCCGGGCCCTGACCAGCACGCTGGACGCCCTTCAGGACGCCTGGGGGTGGGACGCCGAGGACGTACTGGTGCACGCGCTGCCGCTCTTCCACGTGCACGGGCTCATCCTCGGCATCCTCGGGCCCCTGCGGCGCGGGGGATCGGTGCGCCACCTCGGGCGGTTCAGCACCGAGGGGGTGGCACGGGAGCTGAACGCCGGGGCCACGATGCTGTTCGGGGTCCCGACCATGTACCACCGCATCGCCGAGGTCCTCTCCACGGCGCCGGGCGACCCCGCGCTCGCCCGGGCGCTGTCCGGTGCGCGCCTGCTCGTGTCGGGATCGGCGGCGCTTCCGGCGCGTGACCACGAACGGATCGCGCAGGCGACGGGCCGGACCGTCATCGAGCGCTACGGGATGACGGAGACCCTGATGAACACCAGCGTGCGCGCGGACGGCGAGCCTCGGGCCGGAACCGTCGGAGTGCCCTTGCGCGGGGTCGAGCTGAGGGTCGTCGACGAGGAGGGCGCACCGGCCGGCACGGGCCCGGACGTCGTGGGCGAGATCCAGGTGCGGGGCCCGAACCTCTTCACGGAGTACCTCAACCGGCCCGAAGCCACCGCCGAGGCGTTCACCGCGGACGGGTGGTTCCGCACGGGAGACATGGCGGTGCTCGATCCGGACGGCTACGTCCGCATCGTCGGCCGTAAGGCGACGGACCTCATCAAGAGCGGCGGCTACAAGATCGGGGCGGGTGAGATCGAGAACGCGCTGATGGAGTACCCCGGCGTGAGGGACGCTGCTGTGACGGGCGAGCCGGACGCCGACCTCGGCGAGCGGATCGTGGCGTGGATCGTGCCGGAGGACCCCCGGCACCGCCCCGGCCTGGCCGAGCTGGCCGGTCACGTCGCCGCTCAGCTCGCCCCGCACAAGCGTCCGCGGACCGTGCGCTACCTGTCCGAGCTCCCCCGTAACGACCTTGGCAAGATCATGAAGCGGGCTCTTCGGGCGTGAGGCCCGGGCACGGACGGGCGTAAGCGCACGGGCCCCTGAACCTCCCGCCGGAGCGCGGCCGGAGGACACCGGCACACGAACCCCTCCTCTCTCCGCACGGAAAGGCAAGCCGTTGATCCAGTCCTTCCTCGCCCGAGCCCGCCGCCTCCGGGCCCCGCAGGGCAGACGTACCTCGATCGCGTTGGCCGCCACCGCGATGGCCGCGGCGCTCACCGTCTCGGCACCCACCACGAACGCAGTGGGTGACACCGCGTCCGGGCAACAGGCCGGCACGCGTGGCTGGTTCACGTCCTGGGCGAACTCGCAGCACGACCTCGCCCCCACGCCCTTGCATGACCAGACCGTCCGCATGATCAGCCACCTCAGCCAGGGGGGTGACGCGCTCCGCATCCGGATCCAGAACACATTCGGTACGACCCCCCTCACGGTGGACGCCGCCACCGTGGGACTCACGGACGGCAGGAGCGCTGCCACGCGAGGGCGCCCACGGCCCGTCACCTTCGACGGTCGGCCGGAGGCAGTCATCCCCGCCGGCGGTGAGCTCTGGAGTGACGCCACGGCCCTGAGGACCCGCGCCCGGACGGACATCGCGGTCTCCCTGTCCGTCTCCGGCACCGTCGTCCCCGGCCGGCACGGGACCGCGTTCCGTACCAACTACCTGACCGCTCCCGGCACCGGGGACCACACCCGCGACACGGGTCCCGCCGCCTACACGGAGACGACCGAGTCCACCTACCTGGTCACCGCCGTGGACGTGCACAACCCGCGCCTGAAGGGCAGCCTCGTCGCCTACGGCAGCTCCGTGGTCGACGGGGTCGGGTCCACCGACTGCGGCCCCGGCTGCACACGACTCGGCGCCAACCGCCGGTGGACCGACGACCTCGCACGGCGGATCAACACGGAGCTGCCCCCCACGGGCCGGCTCGCGGTGGCCAACGCCGGCGTCAACGGCACCACCAGCGCCCCCGACTGCCCGAAGCTCGCGGGACCCCTGCGCGGTCTGGACGCTGGGGCACGCCTGGAGAGGGACGTCCTGGCCCTCCACGGAGTCACCGGGGTCCTCTACTACTACGGCACCAACGACCTGCCCGCCGGATGCGACGCCCAGCAGGTGCTGGCGAGCTACCGTGACACCTTCCGACGGCTGCACGAGGCCGGCATCAAGGTGTACGTCACACCGGTGACCCCCCGCCCCGGCTACACCGACGAGCACAACAGGGTCCGCCACACCGTCAACTCGTTCGTCCTGAACCGGAACGACTGCAGTGGCACCTGCGACGGCATCATGGGCTTCGACCAGGTCCTCAAGGACCCGGTGGAACCGAACGCCATCAACCCGTCCTACGACACCGGCGACGGTGTCCACGTGAACATCTCCGGGCAGGAGGCCCTGGCCGGCACGCTCTCGCTGCCGATGCTCGCGTCCTCGGCACATCGGTGACTCCCGTCCAGGTGTGGGCTCCCCGCAGGTCCGGGGATTAGGTTGGCGGGAGACTCTCCGGGCAGCCGGACTCGTGATGGGGGCGAGCATGACCATGCAAAAGGGAACCAATGTCGCGGTGCCGGCCCGGACCGTACGGGTCGAACTGGGCCGGCGTACGTCACCCGGGACACCGGACGTGGACGCCTCGGCACTCCTTCTCGTGTCCGGCAAGGTCCGCAGCGACGCGGACTTCGTCTTCTACAACCAGCCGGAGCACGCGTCCGGAGCGGTGCGCCACGAAGGCAAGCAGACGTCGGCGGGCGCCGTCACGGAAAGCCTCGCCGTGGATTTCTCGCGCATGGAGCCGGCGATCGACCGCGTCGTGATCGCTGCCTCGGCAGACGGCGGCACGTTCGGACGGGTGACCGGCCTCTACGTGCGGATCGTGAACCCGGCCGACGGCTCCGAGATCGCGCGCTTCGAGAGCGCGGACGCGACCGTCGAGACCGCGTTCATCCTCGGTGAGCTCTACCTGCGCCAGGGCGCGTGGAAGTTCCGGGCCGTAGGACAGGGATACGACACCGGACTCGCGGGCCTCGCGACGGACTTCGGTATCTCCGTCGACGAACCGCAGCAGGCGCCCTCGCCCCGGCAGCCGCAGCAGGCGCCCCCGTCCCGGCAGCCGCAGAGGGCTCCCGAGCAGCCCGCCCGTCCTGCCGCCCCCACGCCGCCGCCCGCCCCGCCCGCTGTGCGGCTGACCAAGGTCACGCTGACCAAGGAAGCCCCCACGGTGTCGCTGTCGAAACAGGGCGGCACATCCGGAGCGCTGCGCGTCAATCTCAACTGGGAAGTGCGCAAGCAGTTCAAGGGCTGGGGCGCCAAGCTCGGCAGGGCCGTCGCCATGCACGCGGACCTGGACCTCGATCTCTGCGCACTGTACGAGCTCACGGACGGCAGCAAGGGAGTCGTGCAGGCGCTGGGAAACGCCTTCGGCTCCCTCCGGCAGCCGCCCTACATCCTCCTGGACGGGGACGACCGTACGGGCGCGGTCTCGTCCGGCGAGAACCTCACGGTCAACCTCGACCACAAGGACCGGCTGCGCCGCGTCCTGATCTTCGTCACGGTCTACGAAGGCGCCCGGAGCTTCGCCGACCTGCACGCCACGGTCACGCTCCAGCCGCAGAACGGCGCGGCGATCGACTTCTCCCTCGACGAATGCACCGTGCCCTCCACGGTGTGTGCCCTTGCGCTGATCACCAGCGACGGGGGAGACCTCACCGTGCAGCGCGAGGCCCGCTACCTCGTCCCCCAGCGCGGTGTCAGCCCCCAGCGGACCATCGACGCCGCCTACGGGTGGGGCATGAACTGGACACCCGGGCGCAAGTGACCCGCCCCGGCCGCCGCGATCAGGGCTCCGGCGCGGCCTCGGGGCGGGCGTACGTACGCCCCTTCCAGGCCGCGCCGAGCCCCCGGTAGTGCCGCACCGCGGAGTCCACCGTCATCAGGAGGTAGAGGACCGCGGTGAAGGGCAGCAGCGGTGCCAGCCACAGCGACTGCCGGTAGTACCCGAGCATGGGCATGTAGGTCCCCGCCATCACCGCCCAGGCCGCCCCGCCCGCCGCCGCTGCCACCGGATCGCCAGTCAGCAGCCCCGCCGCCAGCGTGACGGGCGGCGCGACATAGACCAGGCCCAGGCCCAGGACCGTGCCCGCCAGCAGTGCGGGGCTGTGCCGCAGCTGCGCGTACGCACTGCGCGCGACCATGTGCCACAGGTCCGCCAGCCGGGGATAGGGCCGCACGCTGTCCACCCGGTCGGCGAGCCCCAGCCAGATGCGGCCCCCGCCGCGGCGCACGGCGCGCGCCAGCGACACATCGTCGATCACCGCCGAACGGATGGACTCCGGGATCCGCGCCCGCTCGACGGCTCCGGCCCGCAGCAGTACGCAGCCGCCGGCCGCCGCGGCCGTCCGCGACCCCTTGCCGTTCACCCGGCGGAACGGGTACAGCTGCCCGAAGAAGTAGACGAAGGCCGGCACGACCAGCCGCTCCCAGGTGCTCGTCACCCGCAGCCTGGCCATCTGCGAGACCAGGTCGAAACCGTCCTGGCTCCCGGCCGCGGCGACGAGCTCCCGCAGGCTGTCCGGTTCATGGGCGATGTCGGCGTCCGTCAGCAGCAGGAACTCGGGCTTCCGCCGCCGGGCCAGCTCCATCCCGTGCCGCAGGGCCCAGAGCTTGCCCGTCCACCCCGGTTCCGGCTCACCGGGCGTCACCACGGTCAGCGGCAGCCCGCCGTACCGCTCGGACAGCGCCCGGGCGAGCCCGCCCGTACCGTCACCGCTGCAGTCGTCGACCAGGAAGACCTCCGCCTCACCCGGATAGTCCTGGGCGAGCAGCGACGGCAGACTCATCGGCAGGACCTCGGCCTCGTCCCTCGCGGGTACGACCACGGCCACCGAGGGCCAGCGCGCCGGGTCCGCGCGCGACGGCAGCCGCTGGTCGGTCCGCCAGAAGAAGCCCTGGCCGAGCAACAGCCACATCCACACGGTCAGCGAACCCACGGCGGTCCAGGCAACGGCACTCATCCGTCGAAGTGTGCCCCACTCCGGCGGTGCCGCAAGGGCTGTCGACTATGGTGACCGGGTGAAGATCGCACTCATGGACTCGGGAATCGGCCTGCTCGCGGCAGCGGCCGCGGTACGCCGGCTGCGGCCCGACGCCGATCTGGTGGTGTCGTCGGATCCCGGTTCGATGCCCTGGGGGCCCCGTACGCCCGAGGACGTGACCCGGCGCGCGCTCGCCGTGGCCCGCGCGGCGGCCGCCCACCGGCCGGACGCCCTGATCGTCGCGTGCAACACCGCCTCCGTCCACGCCCTGCCCGCCCTTCGGGCCGAACTGGAGCCCGGACTGCCGGTCATCGGCACGGTGCCCGCGATCAAGCCGGCCGCCGCGGGCGGTGGGCCCTTCGCGATCTGGGCCACACCGGCGACCACCGGGAGCCCTTACCAGCGTGGGCTGATCAACGAATTCGCCCGCTCCGTGGACGTGACCGAAGTACCCTGCCCGGGCCTCGCCGACGCGGTGGAGCACGCCGACGAGGAGGCGATCGACCGCGCGGTGGCCGCTGCCGCTGCCCTCACCCCCGCCGGGGTGACGGACGTCGTCCTGGGCTGCACCCACTACGAACTGGTGGCCGAACGCATTCGCGCCGCCGTCGAGAGCACCCGGCCCGGCCGCGCCCCCCTCGTGCTCCACGGCTCCGCCGACGCGGTGGCCGCGCAGGCGCTCCGCCGTGTCGGGGCGGTGCCCGCCCCGTCGGCCGAACCGGTCGGCACTCTCGCCGTCCTCCTTTCCGGACACGCGGCCGACCTGCCCGAACCCGCTCTGGCCTACGCCGAGGGCCTGCTGCTCAAGGCCGTCACCCCCGCGCTCTGAGCGCCCCGCCCGACGCACGCCCCTCCCCGCGGCGCGGAACGTGGGTACGCTGCTTGGCATGACGGACCACCCCGGTAACACGCGGCACGGTTCGAGCCAGGCCCCGAGCACGGTCTGGACGGGACGGGCCACCAATCGCTTCCAGTGGCTGCTCGCGGCCATCGGCGCGGCATGTCTGGCGCTCGGCATCGAACTCGCGGTCGACTCGGCCTGGCACGGCGGATTCGCCCCGCTGCTCATGTCCGTCATCGGCTGTGTCGCCGCGGGGCTCCTGATCCTCTTCGGGACGCTCGCCTTCGTCCACGTGGCCGTGAAGGTCGACGGCGACGCCCTGGAGGTGCGCTGCGGCCACGCCGGACTGCCCAGGCGCCGGATCCTCCTCACCCAGGTGGTGGGCGCGGACTTCGTCCCGAGGGTCACCCCACGCCAGTGGGGCGGCTGGGGTTACCGCTGGCGCCCCGAGCAGGGCACGGCCGTGGTCGTGCGCCGGGGGGAGGCGCTGGTGCTCCGGCTGGGGGACGGCATGACGTTCACCGTCACGGTGGACGACGCGGAGGCCGCCGTACGATTCATCCGGGACCGCCTGCACCTGACGGCCCCCGGAAAGCCCCCCGGAAGCTGAGCCCGGCCGGGGCCCGGGACGGCAGGAGCGGCTGCCGCCCTCACAGCCGCCCACCGTAGACTCCGGCAGGTGAGCGCCACCATCACCACCGCCGAACCGCCGCCCGCCCCCGCGTCCCGCAGCAGGAAGCTGTGGCCGCGGCTCGTCCGGCCCGCCGCCGCCGTGCTGTCCGGTGTGCTGCTCTACGCGAGCTTCCCGCCCCGGCCGCTCTGGTGGCTGGTGCTGCCCGGCTTCGCCCTGCTGGGATGGGTCCTGACCGCCCGGCGGCTGCGTGCGGCACTGGGCCTCGGCCTCCTCGCGGGCCTCGGCTTCATGCTGCCCCTGCTCCACTGGACGGGGGAGGAGGTCGGCCCCGTACCCTGGCTCGCGCTCGCGCTGGCGGAGGCCCTGTTCATCGCCGTCGGCTGCGTCGGGATCGCTGCGGTCTCCCGGCTCCCGTACTGGCCCGTCTGGGCAGCGGGCGTGTGGACCCTGGACGAGGCGCTCCGCGCCCGAGTCCCGTTCGGTGGCTTCCCCTGGGGCAAGATCGCCTTCGGTCAGGCCGACAGCGCGTTCCTGCCGCTCGCCGCGCTGGGCGGGACCCCCCTGCTCACGTTCGCCGTCGTACTGTGCGGCTTCGGGCTCCTGGAGGCCGTCCGGCAGGTCCGCCGCTACCGGGCCGACGGCACGGTGGCCCGCTCCGCCGTCGTCGCCGCGGCCGTCACCGTGGCCGCCCCGGTCGCCGCCGCCCTGGCGGCCCTCCCGCTCGTGGACGACTCGCCCGAGGACGGCACCGCCACGGTCGCGGCGGTCCAGGGCAACGTGCCGCGCCTGGGGCTCGACTTCAACTCCCAGCGCCGGGCCGTCCTGGACAACCACGCGGAACGCACGGAACAGCTCGCGCGGGACGTGAAGGCGGGCAAGGTGCCGCAGCCGGACTTCGTGCTGTGGCCGGAGAACTCGTCCGACCTCGACCCCTACCGCAACGCCGACGCCCGCGAGGCCATCGACCGGGCCGTGCGCGCCATCGGCGCCCCCACCGTCATCGGCGCCGTCCTCACCCCGGACACCGGACCGCTCCGCAACACCCTGATCGAGTGGGACCCGGAGAGCGGACCGGTGGACACCTACGACAAGCGGCACATCCAGCCGTTCGGCGAGTACATGCCGATGAGGTCGGTGGCACGGATCTTCAGCAAGGACGTCGACCGGGTGCAGCGGGACTTCGGCCCCGGCAGCGAGGTCGGCGTGTTCGACCTGGCGGGCACCAAGGTCGGGCTCGTGACCTGCTACGAGGCGGCGTTCGACGACGCCGTACGCGACACCGTCAAGAACGGCGGACAGCTGATCGCCGTACCGAGCAACAACGCGACCTTCGGGCGCAGCGAGATGACCTACCAGCAGCTGGCGATGAGCCAGGTGCGGGCGGTCGAGCACGGGCGGTCCGTCGTCGTGCCCGTCACCAGCGGCGTCAGCGCGGTGATCCGGCCGGACGGCACGATCGTGGAGAAGACGGAGATGTTCACCCCGGACGCCCTGGTCGACGAGGTGCCGCTGCGGTCCTCACTCACCCCGGCGACCCGTCTGGGGACCCTGCCCGAAGCCGTCCTGGCACTGCTCGCGGTCGCCGGTCTCGGCTGGGCGACCGCCCGTTCGGTGCGCGCGAGGAAGCAGCGGCAGGACCGGTCGGCCGGTCCGGAGGACGTTCCGGCCGCCACGTAGGCTCGGCCGCATGGCTACTCCTGACTTCATCCGCGACATCCGCGCCACCGCCGGCCACCAGCTGCTCCTGCTCCCGGGAGTCACCGCCGTCGTCTTCGACGACCGGGGCCGGGTGCTGCTCGGCCGGCGGTCGGACACCGGCAAGTGGTCGGTCATCGGCGGGATCGGCGAGCCGGGCGAGGAGCCGGCGGCGACCGCGGAGCGCGAGGTGTACGAGGAGACGGCGGTGCGCTGCGTCGCGGAGCGGGTGGTGCTCACCCAGGCGCTGAAGCCGGTGCAGTACGCCAACGGCGACCGCTGTCAGTATGTCGACATCACCTTCCGGTGCCGGGCCACCGGCGGTGAGGCGCGGGTGAACGACGACGAGTCGCTGGAAGTCGCTTGGTTCGACGTCGACGCGCTGCCGCCGCTGAGCGAGTTCTCCATTTTCCGGATCAAGCAGTCCCTCACGGACGGCCCCACCTGGTTCGAGCGGACTCCCGAGGACTGACGGGCCCGGCTCCCCGGCTCACGGCGGAGACGGGCCCTTCGGCACGGCCGGGTCAGACGCTACGGGCGTCGGCCGCCGGCGTCGCGGTGTCCGCGGCCCGCCGGCCGGCGTCCGGCTCGATGTCGGCGAGGTCCCGGCTCCTGGTCTCCTTCGCGCAGACGATCGCCAGCACGGTGAGGAGCGCGGCGGCGATGACGTACAGCGAGATCGGCGTCGAGCTCCCGAAGTCGGCGAGCAGAGCCGTGGCGATGAGGGGCGCGGGGGCTCCCGCGGCGACCGACGAGAACTGGGCGCCGATCGACGCGCCCGAGTAGCGCATCCGCGTCGCGAACATCTCGGCGAAGAAGGCCGCCTGCGGCGCGTACATGGCGCCGTGGAAGATCAGTCCCACGGTGACGGCCAGCAGCAGACTCCCGAAACTCCTGCTGTCGATCAGCGCGAAGAACGGGAACATCCAGAGCCCCACACCGATGGCACCGACCAGATAGACCGGCCTTCGCCCCACCCGGTCGGACAGTGCCCCCCACAACGGGATCACCGCGAAGTGCACGGCGGACGCGACGAGCACGGCGTTCAGCGCCGTCTGTTTGCTCAGGTCCGCGGACGTCGTCGCGTACACCAGGATGAACGCGGTGATGACGTAGTAGCTGATGTTCTCCGCCATCCGCGCGCCCATGGCGATCAGGACATCGCGCCAGTGATGCCGCAGAACCGCGACCAGAGGCATCTTCTCGGCGGGTGCGGCCGCCGCCTTGCGCTGCTCGGCCTGGGCCAGGGCCGCCTTGAAGACAGGGGATTCATCGACAGAGAGACGAATCCACAGACCCAGGATCACGAGCACCCCGGAGAGGAGGAAGGGTATCCGCCAGCCCCACGCCTCGAAGGCGGACTCGGACATGAGCGCCGTGAGCGCGGAGAGCACCCCGGTCGCGAGCAACTGGCCCGCGGGCGCGCCCGTCTGGGGCCAGGACGCCCAGAACCCGCGCCGTTTCGCGTCGCCGTGCTCCGACACGAGCAGCACGGCCCCGCCCCACTCGCCGCCGAGGGCGAACCCCTGCACCAGCCGCAGGACGGTGAGCAGGACGGGGGCGGCGGAACCGATGGTGGCGTGCGTCGGCAGGAGGCCTATCGCGAAGGTCGCGCCGCCCATCATCAGCAGGCTCAGCACCAGCAGCTTCTTGCGCCCGAGCCGGTCGCCGTAGTGCCCGAACACCAGGGCCCCGATGGGGCGCGCGGCGAAGCCCACGGCGTAGGTGAGGAAGGAGAGGAGCGTACCGACGAGCGGGTCGGACCCGGGGAAGAACAGTTTGTTGAAGACCAGTGCGGCGGCGGAGCCGTAGAGGAAGAAGTCGTACCACTCCACCGTGGTCCCGACGAGGCTCGCGGCGACGACGCGGCGGAGGTTGGACGGTGGTGGGGGAGCGGTGGTCGGTGCTGCCATGGATACCACTTCCGGACAGTTGGCGGGGACGTTTCCGTGTCGCCATACCGTAGGAAGGGCCAGTTCAGGGGCACATGTGGCGGGGCGACATAGTTCGAGGGCGGGCTATCCCTGTGGCCCCCATGCCGACTCACGGAGGGGCGGTTCAGGGGCACGATGGTGGTCGGGACGCGGGCCGTCCGGGACGCGTAGTTCAGGGGGATTTGGCGTTGCTGACTCCTGCGCTGGCCGGTGCTGACCAAGAGCCCACGTCATCACCCGACTTCACCGTCCCGTGCTGATGAGCAGAAACGTCGGCCGCGCCTGGTAGTTCCCCGATGCCGGCCCGCGAATGGCCGGATCTAGGTTGTCGGCTCTGCGCAAGAATGGTCCAGGCTGACCTTTCTGAACCCATCGGCTCGTCTTCTCCAGCGCGGAGAGGAAAGCAAGCCAAGGGCTGTCCCGCAAAGGGCCGGTGGAACGAAAGTTATGCGATCCTGCAGCATGTGTAAGAGACTGTGGGGTGCCTACTTCCAGATCGCTTGCAGCCTCCGAAGAGATTCGCGCGTATCTCATCGATAAGTTGAACCATGCCCTGCGTCGCCCCGGAATGTTCGGGAAAGAGCTGGCCTTGCGCATGCTGATAGATCACTTGCTGTTCGTGGAGTGCCAGCCCGAGGCATTCGCCGAGCAGCAGCGCGTGTGGGAAGAGCGCGGCGCCTGGTCCAGCATCGGCGTTGCGGGCGCGTTTCGCGATCTGATCCCGGACAACTACTACGAGTACGGCATGGCCTCGGTCTATGCCGAGTTTGCTCACAGTCGCGGCTGGCTCAAGTCCGACCGTGTGCTGGACTCCGACGAATATGCAGCGCTGCAGGGCGAGGTCCGCCAGTGGGCGGGCGAGGACCGGGTTTGGGCAGACGTCGTCGACAAGTTCGGTCCCCCATCCATGCTGTTCGGCGGGACCAACCCCTTGTACGGCAAGACCCTCGGCTACCTCACTGAGAACCCGGAGGAGCCGATGGTGTCCTTCCATCTCTGGAACGGCAGTACACCGGAAGCCGAACAGTCATGGCCACCCGAGCATGCGGAACCCCTGCTGCTCGCAGTGCGCTTCGGAACGGGACCTTTCCGCCGGACCTTCACCTTCACCCCGGAGGGGCGGCGACGGCTTCCCACGAAGGATAACTAAAGATCAGCGGGTGGTCCTGCCCGCTCCGCTTCTGACTCGGTCACTGCGCTGGTGCAGCGAAGACTGGTCCTGACGCGCCAAGAGAGAAGACGTGCGCGAAGTGGAGCGGGTCGGCACCATTGGCGAGGGGGACCAGCCTGTCCGTCCAGAACGTGCCCACCGCCGTTGTCCGGGTGAAGGTGTGCTCGACGCGGGCGCGGACACGTCGGTGTTCGGCGTTGTCCTCCTCCTGGCCGCGCAGGAGCGGGCGTCCGGCTCTTCTGCGGTGCGGGACGGTCAGTCCGGTCCCCAGGTAGGCGTCTGTGATGACCGTTGTCCCGGCCCGCGATGGCGGGAAGGTCCGATTCTCGCCAGGGTGGGCGTCAGCCTTGTTCCCGGGGACGGGGCGGGCGGAGGCGATCACCAGGCGGCTGTCCGCGTCGATGATGACCTGCATGTTCGCCGAGCATCGAGAGTTACGGGAGGACGCGGCGACCCCGCGGTCGCGGGCCGGGACGAGGGTTCCGTCGACGATCCACAACCGTTCGACGTCCGCGACGGGCCGCGGCGCCGGCTCGACCGCGAAAAGCGGCCGCAGGCGATGGATGACCCGGCAGACGGTGGCCGGGGATTCCAAGATCATTCGACCTGCAACGGATGGACCGTCTCAAGCCTCCTTCGCTCTCCTTCCGGGGTGAAGGTGAAGGACTGGCGGAATGGTCCTTCACCGAATCGCACGGCAAGAAGCAGAGGCTGCTCGTGCTCCGGCGGCCAAGCAGCGCTTCCTCGAGCGCTGCCGTGCCACAAGTGGAAGACCACCATCGGCTGCCCCATATCCTCGCTGAGATAGCCAAGCGTCTTCCCGTACAGGGGGTTGGTCCCTCCAAACAGCACGGAGGGGTCACCGAACATCGCCGTCACGTCCGCCCACGTGCGGTCCTCTCCGGCCCACTGCCGAACCGAACCCTTCAGGGCTTCGTACGCATCGGCGGTGAGGAGCCGGTCCGACTGCAACCAGCCACATCGCTGCGCGAACTCCGCATACACCGACGCCATTGCGTCCTTGCAATCCAGCTCGGGAATCAACTCCCTGTAGAACCCCGTCACACCGTTGGGCCTGAATGCCCCGCTGTCCTTCCAGACGCGCCGTTGCTCGGCGAAGACAGCCTCGGTCCTACGTTCCACGAAAAGAAGGTGCCTGATCAAAAGGTGTAGTGCAACCTCGCCCCCGAACTCTCCAGAGGAGCGGAGCGCACGGTTGAACACTTCAAGGAGGTGGGCGCGTATCTCTGGGGCGGTTGCCAGTGAGTCGGTAGGAGTCACCTCCGCATTATCTCGCGCAAGGAGCCCGTGCAGCGCACCTCGTCGGCGGGCAAGACGGCGGTCGCAGATTCTTCGGGCCTCCAGCGAAAACCAAGGCTGTGCCTTGGGACTTCGCGCGTGGTCGCGGTCGGCTGGTGGTGTGGCGTGGGCGAGCGGTCTTCCAGTCCGAGTGCCCGTGGTTCCGGAATCGATTGACCACTTCGAAGCGCACGCCCGGGACACCGTCATCCCGGCTGCGACATGCGCAATCGGTCTCGTCCGGCAACGCTCGACCAGCCGACGGCGTCCCTCGACGGTGAGAGGCGCGTTTCGGTAGTCATGTAGTGGGGCCAGGCGCGGAGGGCCGCTTGGTGGTGTCCCGCCGGGAGATGGCCTCTGCCACCTCATCAAGGGCGTCGCGCAGGAAGGTGCCATATGCGTCCTGAGGGAGGCTGGGGGCGTGCTCACCGGCCGCGTTGATGTGCTCCGTGGCCGCATCGAAGGACCCGAGTCGGCGGTAGTTGTCGGCCAGATTGAGGTGGAGGGAGGGGTAGAACCCGGCGATGTGGAGGCTGGCGTGGTGCTCCTGGACGCGCTGCTCGGTCACGGCGTCCGCAGCGTCCAGGGCCCGGACGTCCCAGGCGAGGGCCTGGGCCGGATCTTCGTAGAGATCTGCCAAGTAGTGGGCGAGTGAGCAACGATGCAGCGGGTCGCCTGTGACACCGATCGCCGACCATAGATTCAGAAGCTTCTGACGGGCTGAGAGAGTGTTGCCCGTTCGGCCTTCGGTAACGGCCTGGCCGATGGCTTCCATCGTCGGGTCGGGGCCGGCGGGTGCAGTAGACATGACGTGTTCCTCGCTGTCGTTCTCAGGTTGAGTGGTCGTACTTCACGGGCATGGCCAGGGTGGTGAGATCGCCGCGGTCCGCGGAGCGGATCGTGACGGGCCCGTCGTGTCCCCTCAGGTCGAGCATCACGTCAGGACCGATGGCTGTGCTCACTGCGGGATAGAGCGTGGTCATCTCGAAGCGGATCTGCAGAGCCCCGCCCGTCACGCTGCCGGGGAGCTCAACACCGGGGTCCTCGTCGTTCGAGGGCCGGACGTACACTCCGTGATCGGAAAAGTGCAGCGCGATGTGTTCGCCGGGGTATTCTTCCAGGGCACGCAGCAGGAGGTCCTTCGGGACTGTCGCGCGGGTGCTGATCTCGCCCAGGGAGGCGAGCACCAGCCGGTGATCAGGGAAGTCCTCGGACAGCAACCTGCAGTGCTGGTCATCCCGCTCAGGCATACGCAGCCAGAGCCCGTGAGGCACCGCTTCGATACGGACCAGCGTACTGCGCCGGACCGTGGCGACAGCGGCCCGCAGGTCATCGCCGTCGATGGTGCCGACCCACGTCTGCTTCGCCGGCCGCGCTGGCACCAGGGTACGGGTGGAGAGCCGATACCGGTCGGTCGCCGTCAGGGCGATCGCCTCATGACTCGCCTCGATGTGCAAGCCGGACAGCACCGCCAACCCCGGCTCGTGCGCGGTCGCGGTCAGGACCTGCTCCACCGCATCCGCAAGTACGGGCCCCTTCAGCATGGCGATCAGCACACCGGGAACGCTGCCGCCGAGCGCGGACTTGATGACAGCAGCCTTCTGCCGTGCCGTCGCCGCATCATCGACAAGTTTGGCAACATGCTCGTCGAGCAGCCGCGCTGCCTCGTCGGCCCGGGCGTCGAGGACTGCCTCGACCGCAGCGAGGGGCATGGCGATCTCACGGAGCTGACGCAGCGCGGTTGCCCGTGCCATCTGGTCGGCGCCGTAGTAGCGGTAGCCCGAGATCGCATCCACTTCGGCAGGGGCCAGCAGCCCGGAGTCGGCGTAGAACCGCAACGCGCTGGAGGTCAGACCACTGCGCTGGGCAAAGACCCCGATTGGCATCAGTTCAGAATTTGGCACCTCGCCATCATTGGGCTTCAACCAACTCGAAGGTCAAATCGACGTGGGGCGTCACCGACATCATGGCCAGCAACAACTAAAGGTTGTTGCAGAACGTCTGGGATAGGGCATTCCTCTTGTATGGGTGGGGTGTTGCGGGCTGAGCCGTTGTGGGTGGAGACGTTCACCGGCTTGCGTATGGGCCGGTTCGAGAAGTTGGTGAAAGTAGTACGGGAGCGGGGAGGAAACGGTCCCGGGGGAGGGCGCCCATGGTGCCTGCCACTGGCGGACCGGGTCCTCCCGGTGGCCGTCTACTACCGGACCAACCTCACGATGCGCCAGCTCGCCCCGCTGTTCGGGATCTCCCCAGCCACCGTCTGCCGGGTCGTCCATCGCCTTAGGCCGCTTCTCGCGCTGGAGCCGGCGCCGCGGCCCGTCGCGGATGTCGAACGGTTGTGGATCGTGGACGGGACCCTGGTCCCGGTCCGCGATCGCAGGGTCGCCGCGTCATCCCGTAACTATCGGTTCTCGGCGAACGTGCAGGTCATCATCGATGCGGACAGCCGCCTGGTGATCGCCTCAGCCCGCCCTGTCCCCGGGAACAGGGCCGACGCCCACGCCTGGCGAGAATCGGACCTGCCCGCCATCGCGGCCGGGACAACGGTCATCGCAGACGGCGCCTACCTGGGCACCGGACTGATCGTCCCGCACCGCAGAAGAGCCGGACGCCCACTCCTGCGCGGTCAGGAGGAGGACA
>NZ_JBFBLO010000030.1:0-37579 GCF_040686735.1 Streptomyces sp. NPDC079167
GACGGTGACGCGCTGGACGAGTTGCTGTCGGCATGCAAGGCGGACGGTGTGCGGTGCAAGCGCATCGATGTGGACTACGCGTCGCACAGTGCGCATGTGGAGCGGATCCATGACCGGTTGATGGAGGTGCTGGCCGGCCTGGCCCCGCGCCCGTCGCAGGTGCCGCTGTACTCCACGGTGACCGGAGAACTGCTGGACACCGCCGGTATGGATGCCGAGTACTGGTACACCAACCTGCGCCGGACGGTGCTGTTGGAGGAGACGACGAGGGTTCTGCTGGACGCGGGTCACAGCGTGTTCGTCGAGGTGAGTCCGCATCCGGTGCTGGCTGTCGGTTTGGAGGAGACGTTCGAGGCTGCCGGGAGCGATGCGGTCGCGCTGGGGACGCTTCGGCGGGACGAGGACGAGTCCCGTCGCTTCATGACCTCCCTCGCCGAAGCGCATGTCCACGGGGTCGGCCTCGACTGGAAGGCCCTGTTCGCCGTACACACGCCCCGCCATGTCGACCTGCCCACCTACGCCTTCCAGCGCCGGCACTACTGGCCCGAAGCGCCGGCCGCTCCCGCTGCGGCAACAGTGGACCCCGTCGACGCCCAGTTCTGGGAGGCCGTCGAGCACGGCGACCTCACCACACTGGCCCGCACGCTCGACATCGAAGGGGAGTCGTTGGGCGCGGTCCTGCCCGCCCTGTCATCCTGGCGGAAGCAACGACGTGAGGCCTCCGCCACCGATTCATGGCGCTACCGGACCGGTTGGACCCCGCTGGCCGAGCAATCGGCCTCCCTCACGGGTACCTGGCTGGTCGTGGCCTCGACGACAGGAGCGAGCGCCGAACTGGCCCCAGCCGTCGTGGACGCCATGCGCGCCAAGGGGGCCGACGTCCTGCACTGCGCGGTGGACAACGCCCACGACCGGGTGACCCTGTTCCAGGCGCTGGCCGACACGCTCGGGGACCGCACCGCCATCGCCGGGATCCTGTCCTTGTGCTCGGTGGACGAGGAGCCGGTCGCCGGAACGCCGGAGCTCACCAGCGGGCTAGCCGCGACAGTGACGCTCGTACAGGCGCTCGGTGATTCAGCCGTCGCGGCGCCCCTGTGGTGCCTGACCCAGGGCGCCGTCCGGACCAACGGTCAAGACGGTTCTATCAGTCCCGCGCAGGCCCTGGTCTGGGGCATGGGCAGGGTGGCCGCTCTTGAACACCCCGAGCGTTGGGGCGGGTTGATCGATCTTCCCGAGGCTCCTGACGAGCGCGCGCTGTCACGGGTGTGCGGCCTGCTCGCCGGTGCAGGCGACGAGGACCAGCTCGCCGTGCGTCCGGGGGGCGTGTTCGCCCGCCGCCTGCTGCCCGCGCCCCCGGTGGGTTCGGGGCGCTCCTGGACGCCGGAGGGCACGGTGCTCGTCACCGGGGGTACCGGAGCGATCGGCAGGCAGCTGGGCCGCTGGCTCTGCGGCAACGGCGCGGACCACGTGGTGCTGGTAGGCCGCAGGGGAGCCGAAGCGCCGGGAGCGGCCGAGCTGATCCAGGAGTTGGAGGGCTCCGGCACCAGGGTCACTGCCGCCGCCTGCGACGTGGCGGATCGCGACGCACTGGCCGGTCTGGTGGCGCGACTGACGGCCGACGGCGACCGGATCACGGCGGTGCTCCACGGCGCCGGCGAGCTGGACGATGCGGTCATGGGCGCGCTCACCCCCGAGCGGCTCGCCGCCGCGCTGCGTGCCAACGTGGGCGGCGCCCGGAACCTGCACGAGGTGACACAGGGGCTCGACCTCACCGCCTTCGTCATGTTCCCGGGCATAGCCGGCACGGTCGGAGGCGCCGGCCAAGGAGCCTTCGCCGCCGCGAGTGCCTACCTCGACGCGTTCGCCGCGCACCGCAGGTCGCTGGGCCTTACGGCCACATCGATCGCTTGGGGGCCGTGGGCGGAAGGCGGCCCGGCGACCTCGGACGGTACGTTCGCCGAACGGATGGGCCGTCGTGGGCTGACCGTTCTGCCGACCGCCTCCGCTCTGCCCGCGCTGAGCCGGGCGGTGGCGCAGGACGGCCCGTCCCTGCTGGTCGCGGACATCGACTGGGGGCTCTACGGGCCCTCGCTCACCGCGGTCCGCCCCAGCCCGCTGATCGCCGACGTCCCGCAGATGCGGGAACTCACGCGCGCGGCGGCAGAGGCCGGGGACGGCGCCGCGGACAGCGCGGCCGTGTTCCGCAGGACGGCCGCCGAACTGTCCGAAGCCGAACTCGGCCAGATGCTGCTGGAGCTGGTGCGTACCGAGGCCGCCGGGACGCTCGGTCACAGCGAGATCGAGGCGGTGGGCGCGAAGCGGCCCTTCAGGGATCTCGGGTTCGAGTCGCTGACCGCCGTGGAACTGCGTAACCGGCTCAGCACGCGAACGGGGCTGCGCCTTCCGGTGACGCTGGCCTTCGACTATCCGACGCCGGTGGCGCTGGCAGCGTTCCTGCGGACCGAGGTCGGCGAGAGCACCGAGCCACAGGCGGTACCCGTACTGGCCGAGCTGGACAGGCTGGAGGCGACCCTGGCGTCGCTCTCCGCGGACCGCACCGCACGCCACCGCATCGGTGCACGGCTGCGCGACATCCTCTCCGGCTGGGACGAGGAGCCCGCGACGGGCGACGGTGCGTCGGCCACGGTCGCGGAGAAGCTCCAGGCGGCATCGGCCGACGAGGTCCTGGCATTCATCGACAACGAGCTCGGGGCCTCCTGATGGGTCGGCACCGTATTTCTGTTCTAAGCAAAGGGGTTAGCGGTAATGGTGGCTGACGACAAGCTCCTCGAGTACCTCAAGCGGGTGACGGCCGACCTCCACCAGACCCGGGAGCGCCTTCGTGAGGTGGAGGCCGGGGAGCAGGAGCCCATTGCGATCGTCGCGATGAGCTGCCGATTCCCCGGCGGGATCGCGAGCCCCGAGGACCTGTGGAACATGGTGGCCGCCGGTGCGGACGCGATGTCGCCGTTCCCGGACGACCGCGGCTGGGACACCGGGCGGATCTACGACGCCGACCCCGAGCAGTCCGGCACGTCCTACGTCCGTTCGGGTGGTTTCGTCGACGGCGTCGCGGAGTTCGACTCCGGCCTGTTCGGCATCAGCCCCCGCGAGGCCCTGTCCATGGACCCGCAGCAGCGGCTGCTCCTCGAAACGGCGTGGGAGGCGTTCGAGCGGGCGGGCATCGACCCGCTGTCGCTCTCCGGCGCCCGGGTCGGCGTGTTCGCCGGTTCCAGCGGCCAGGACTACGCGTCCCTGCTCCAGTTCTCCCCGGAGAGCGTCGAGGGCTACGGCCTGACGGGCACGGCGGCCAGCGTGGTCTCGGGACGCGTGTCATACACGTTCGGCCTCGAAGGCCCGGCCGTCACGGTGGACACTGCGTGCTCGTCGTCGCTCGTCGCCCTGCACCTGGCAGCGCACGCACTGCGGCAGGGCGAGTGCTCGCTGGCGCTGGCCGGCGGCGTGACGGTCATGTCGACGCCCGGTGCCTTCATCGAGTTCAGCGCGCAGCGCGGGCTGTCCACCGACGGCCGCTGCAAGGCCTTCGCCAAGGCCGCCGACGGCACCGGGTGGGCCGAGGGCGCCGGCCTGCTGCTCCTGGAGAGGCTGTCGGACGCCCGCCGCAACGGGCACGAGGTACTGGCCGTCGTCCGCGGCTCCGCCGTGAACCAGGACGGTGCGAGCAACGGCCTCACGGCCCCCAACGGCCCCTCGCAGCAGCGCGTCATCCAGGAAGCGCTGGCGAACGCCGGACTCACCGCCGACCAGGTCGACGCGGTCGAGGCCCATGGCACGGGTACGACGCTCGGTGACCCCATCGAGGCGCAGGCACTGCTCGCCACGTACGGCCGGAACCGGCAGGCCGACCGCCCGGTCCTGCTCGGCTCGGTCAAGTCCAACCTCGGCCACACGCAGGCCGCCGCCGGTGTCGCCGGCATCATCAAGATGGTCGAGGCGATGCGCCACGGCACACTGCCGAAGACGCTGCACATCGACGAGCCCACCCCGCACGTCGACTGGACGGCCGGTGCCGTCCAGCTGCTGACCGAGCAGACGGACTGGCCGCGAACGGGCCGGCCCAAGCGATTCGGCATCTCTTCGTTCGGTATGAGCGGGACCAACGCGCACACGGTCATCGAAGAGGCCCCGAGCCCCGAGCCGACCGCACGGGCCGAGCAGGGCGACGCGCTGCCCACCTTCGTCTGGACGGTGTCCGGGAAGACCGAGGAAGCACTGCTGGGCCAAGCGGCCCACGTGCTGTCGCACGCGGAGGACTCCGACGCGACCTCCCTGGACCTGGCTTTCTCGCTCGCCACCGGCCGTGCGGCCCTCGACCACCGGGCCGTCGTCGTCGGCGAGACCCGCGAGAGTCTGCTGAGCGGCCTGCGCGCGCTCGTCTCCGGCTCTCCCGCCCCGGGGCAGGCGCGCGGCGTCGCCACGGAGAACGGCCGACTCGGCCTCCTCTTCTCCGGCCAGGGGTCGCAGCGGCCCGGCATGGGCCGTGGACTGTACGAGGCGTTCCCGGTGTTCGCCAAGGCGTTCGATGCCGTCTGCGCCGAGCTGGACCGGCACCTGGACGGGCCGGTCAAGGACATCATCCTCGCCACGGACCCCACCGACGAGACCACCGCAGGGCTGATCGACCGGACCGTCTTCACCCAGGCCGGCCTCTTCGCCGTGGAGACCGCACTGTTCCGCCTCGTCACCTCCTGGGGCATCCGGCCGGACTACCTACTGGGCCACTCCATCGGCGAGCTGTCGGCCGCCCATGCGGCGGGTGTGCTGTCACTGGAGGACGCCGCCGCCCTGGTGGCGGCCCGCGGACGGCTGATGCAGGCTCTCCCCGGAGGCGGGGCGATGGTCTCGCTCCAGGCCACCGAGGACGAGGTGCAGCCCCTGCTGCGCACAGGCGTCTCGATCGCCGCGCTCAACGGGCCCACCGCGGTGGTCATCTCTGGTGACGAGGACGCGGTCCTGGAGATCGCCGCCCACTTCGAGGGACAGGGACGCAAGACCAAACGGCTCCGGGTCAGCCACGCCTTCCACTCGGCGCACATGGAAGCGATGCTCGACGAGTTCCGGGCCTTCGCCGGGACGATCCGGTTCCGCGCGCCCGAGCTTCCGATCGTGTCCAACGTGACGGGCGCCCTGATCAGCGCCAAGGAGATCGCCGATCCCGGCTACTGGGTACGCCACGTCCGCGAGGCCGTCCGCTTCCACGACGGGATCCGCACACTCCTCGGCCACGGCGTCACCGCCTTCCTCGAGATGGGCCCCGGCGGCGTACTGAGCGCCCTGGGCCAGGAAGCCCTCACAGGGGCTCCCGCCGGAGCCGGCGAGCCCGTCTTCCTCCCGGCCCTGCGCGCCGACCGCCCGGAGGCCCGTTCGCTGATCACCGCCCTCGCCGAACTGCACGTCCACGGCAGCGGTCCGGACTGGCGCGCGTTCTACGAGGGGACGGGAGCCAGGAACACCGCGCTGCCCACCTATGCCTTCCAGCGCAAGCGCTTCTGGCCGAAGCTGTCCGCCGCGTGGGCCGGTGACGCCACAGCCATGGGCCTGCGCGCGGCCGAACACCCGCTGCTCAGCGCAGCGGTCACCCTGGCCGACGGCGACGGGATGCTGTTCACCGGCAGACTCTCGCTGGCGACCCACCCCTGGCTCGCCGACCACACCGTCCTGGGCACGGCCCTGCTGCCCGGCACCGCGTTCGTGGAACTGGCGGTCCACGCCGGCGACCAGGTCGGCTGCGGCCATCTCGTCGAACTCAACCTCGAAGCGCCGCTCATCCTCCCCGAAGAAGGCGGCACAGCCGTCCAGATGACGCTCGGGCCACCCGATGACACCGGGCACCGCCCGCTGTACGTGTACTCCCGCCCGGACGGCCAGGAAGACGACGAGTCGTGGACCCGCAACGCCGGAGGACTGCTCGCCCCCGGCCAGGCCGAGGCCCCCGACTGGTCCGTCTTCGCCGAGTGGCCGCCCCGTGACGCCGTACCTGTGCCCATGGGTGACTTCTACGCCCAACTCGAAGCCGCCAACTACGGTTACGGGCCCGCCTTCCAGGGCCTGACGGGTGTCTGGCGGCGCGGCGACGACGTCTTCGCCGAAGTCCGCCTCCCCGAGGAACCCGCCGCCGACGCCCGGCGGTTCGGCCTGCACCCCGCACTGTTCGACGCCGCCATGCACTCACGGGCCATGCTGGGCAACGGCGACGAGGGCGGCCCCGCCGGCCAGGAACGGCTGCCGTTCTCCTGGACCGGCGTGTCCCTGTACGCCGCCGGCGCCTCAGCGCTCCGGGTGCGGCTCTCGCCCACCGGCACGGACACCGTCTCCGTCGCGCTCGCCGACGAAACCGGGGCGCCCGTCGCCTCCGTCGGTGCGACCGTGCTTCGCCCTGTCTCCGCCGAGCAGCTCAACACCTCCCGCAGTCCCCATCACGACTCGCTCTTCAGGATCGACTGGCCGGTCGCCCAGGGCACCGGGACCTCACCGGACACCAGCGGCTGGATCGTCCTGGGGGACAGCGACTTCGGGCTCCCGTCCGGCGGCCGGTACGCCGACCTGTACGACCTCGGCGCGGCGGTCGACGAGGGCCTGGCCGCCCCGGACACCCTCCTCATCCCGTGCGTGACCGAACCGGGCACCGACATGATCGAGGCGGCACACGGCGCGGCAGCCCGCGTGCTGGCGCTGGCCCAGATCCTGCTCGAGGACGAGAGGTTCGCGTACACGCGCGTCGTCCTCATCACCCGCGGTGCCGTCGCCGCCACCGCCGAGGACGAGGTCGAGGACGTCGCGCAGGCGACCGTGTGGGGCCTCGTCCGCTCGGCACAGTCGGAGAATCCGGGCAGGTTCGTCCTGGCCGACATCGACGGACTGCCCGCTTCGCACCGCGCGCTTCCCCAGGCGCTGGCCGACGCCGAACCGCAGTTCGCCGTCCGGGCCGGCCAGATACGGGTGCCCCGGCTCGCCCGGGCCGGGACGCCGGCCGCCGGCACGGCAGGCACCGCCTTCGCCGACCCTGCGGGCACCGTGCTGGTGACCGGTGCCACCGGCACCCTCGGCAAGCTGTTCGCCCGTCACCTGGTGACCGCTTACGGCATCCGCCACCTGCTCCTCGTCAGCAGGCGCGGGCCCTCGGCGGAGGGGGCCGCCGAGCTGGAGGCCGAACTGGCCGCACTGGGCGCCACCGTCACCGTCGCCGCCTGCGACGTGGCCGAGCGCGCACAGCTGGCCGCCCTGCTGGCCACGATTCCCGCCCAGCACCCGCTGACCGCGGTCGTGCACGCCGCGGGTGTCACGGACGACGGCGTGCTCCCCGCGCTGACACCTCAGCGCATCACCGCCGTACTGCGTCCCAAGGTGGACGCCGCGGTGACGCTCCACGAGCTCACCCAGGACCTGGACCTCAGCGCCTTCGTCCTGTTCTCATCGGTCGCCGCCACACTCGGCGGTGCCGGACAGGGCAACTACGCCGCCGCGAACGTCTTCCTCGACTCCCTGGCCCAGCACCGCCGTGCTCGCGGACTGCCCGCCAGCTCGCTGGCCTGGGGCCTGTGGGCCGACCGCAGCGGCATGGCCGCGAACCTCGACGACACACAGCTCAGCCGCATCGGCCGTTCCGGCGTCGGCTCCATGGAGTCCGAGCAGGGACTGGCCCTGTTCGACGCCACCCGCGATCTGGACGACGCCCTGCTCGTACCGGCACCCCTCGATGTGTCCGGGGCGCGCGGAGCCGGCTCCGTCGAAGCGGTACCGCCCATGCTGCGGGGCCTGGTCCGGCTCCCGGCACGCCCCGCAGCGAACAGCGGCGCCGGCCCCGGCTCCGCCGAGGACGCCCTCGCACAGCTGCTCGCCCCTCTCGACGAGGCCGGCCGTGCGGCTGCCGTACTCGATCTGGTGCGTACCCAGGCGGGCGCCGTCCTGGGCTACGCGGAGAACGACGAGATCGGAGCCCAGCGGGCTTTCAGCGACCTGGGCTTCGACTCCCTCACCGCGATCGAGATGCGCAACCGGATGAACCTGGTGACCGGGCTGCGGCTGCCCTCGACCCTGGTCTTCGACTATCCGACACCTGCCGCGCTCGCCGACCACGTCAACGAACTGGTCGCCGGTTCCGTACCCGCCAGCAGCGGTGACACGCCGCGTGCCGACACCGTGGACAGCGGTGAACCGATCGCCATCATCGGCATGAGCTGCCGACTGCCCGGCGGGGTGGAGACGCCCGAGGACCTGTGGCGCCTGGTGGACGAGGGCCGCGACGCGATCACGGAGGTCCCGGACTCCCGGGGCTGGGAGATCGAAGGACTGACCGGCGGGTTCCTCGCCGATCCGGGCGACTTCGACCCGGCGTTCTTCGGCATATCGCCGCGCGAGGCCATCGCCATGGACCCGCAGCAGCGGCTGCTCCTGGAATCCTCCTGGGAAGCCGTCGAAGCGGCGGGCATCGCCCCGACCAGCCTGCGCGGCACCCGCACCGGTGTGTTCGTCGGCTCCAGCGGTCAGGACTACACCGGTCTGCTCCAGCAGGCCGAGGACAACAACGCCGGATACATCCTCACCGGCACCACCGCGAGCGTCATCTCCGGCCGGGTGTCCTACACGCTCGGCCTGGAGGGCCCCGCCCTCACGGTCGACACCGCGTGTTCGTCCTCCTTGGTGGCCCTGCACCTGGCAGCCCAGGCACTGCGGAACGGCGAGTGCTCGATGGCACTGGCGGGCGGCGTCATGGTCATGGCCACACCGGCCGGGTTCGCCGGGCTCAGCGGACAGGGCGGCCTCGCCTCCGACGGCCGCTGCCGTGCCTTCTCCGAATCCGCGGACGGCACCGGCTGGAGCGAAGGCGTCGGCGTCCTGCTCGTCGAGCGGCTGTCCGACGCCCAGGCCAACGGGCACCCGGTGCTGGCCGTGGTCCGGGGGTCGGCGATCAACCAGGACGGTGCCAGCAACGGACTGACGGCGCCCAACGGGCCCTCGCAGCAGCGTGTCATCCGGCAGGCCCTGGCCAACGCAGGGCTCACCACCCAGGACGTCGACGTCATCGAGGCGCACGGCACCGGAACGCCGCTGGGCGACCCCATCGAGGCACAGGCCGTCCTGGCCACCTACGGCACGGACCGGCCCATGCCCGTGCTGCTGGGCTCCATCAAGTCCAACATCGGTCACTCACAGGCTGCCGCAGGCGTCTCCGGGATCATCAAGATGGTCCTGGCGATGCAGCGGGGGACTGTGCCGCGGAGCCTCCACCTGGACGAGCCCACCACCCATGTGGACTGGTCCGCGGGAGCGGTGTCCCTGCTGCAGAAGGCCGTGCCGTGGCCCGAGACCGGCAGAGCGCGCCGGTCCGCCGTCTCGTCCTTCGGTATCAGCGGCACCAACGCCCACGTCGTCCTCGAACAGGCCCCCGAACAGCCGGAGGCCGCCCCCGAGGCGGGCGAGGAGTCGTTCCTCGGAGCGACCGCCCTCCCCTTCGTGCTCTCAGGAACCTCGGCGGAGGCACTGCGCGACCAGGCATCCCGCCTGCACCGCCACCTGCTGACCCACGACGAAGTGGTCCTGGCCGACGTCGGCTGCTCGCTCGCCACGGCCCGCACCCGCTTCGGACACCGGGCGGCAGTCGTCGCGAGCGGCCGGGACGACCTCCTGCACGCCCTCGCCGCCCTCGCGGAGGGCACCGGAGCTCCCGGCCTCGTCCAGGCGGCCGCCCCCGGGGAGCAGCCGAAGGTCGTCTTCGCGTTCCCCGGCCAGGGTGCGCAATGGGCGGGGATGGCACGCGGGCTCCTCGACAGCAGCCCGGTGTTCGCCGAACGGATCCGTGAGTGTGCCACCGCCCTGTCCGACCACACGGACTGGTCGCTGCTGGACGTGCTGCACGGGGCGCCGGACGCCCCCGGACTCGACCGCGTCGACGTGGTCCAGCCCGCTCTGTGGGCCGTCATGGTCTCGCTCGCCGAAGTGTGGCGCGCCGCCGGCGTCGAGCCGTCCGCCGTCGTCGGGCACTCGCAGGGCGAGATCGCCGCTGCCTGCGTCGCCGGCGCGCTGACCCTGGACGACTCCGCCCGAGTGGTGGCGCTGCGCAGCAAAGCGATCCTGGAACTGTCGGGGCTGGGCGGGATGGCCTCCGTACCGGAGCCTTCCGAGAAGGTACGCGCGCGGCTCACCCCCTGGGAGGGGCGCCTGTCCGTCGCGGCCGTCAACGGACCCTCCTCCGTGGTCGTCTCCGGCGACGCCGACGCCCTGGACGAACTCCTCGCCGCCTGCACGGCCGACGGGATCCGCGCCAAGCGCATCGACGTCGACTACGCATCGCACAGCGCGCATGTGGAGCGCATCCACGACCGCCTGCTCGCCCTGCTGTCCGACGTGGCTCCGCGCACTTCGAAGGTGCCCCTGTACTCGACGGTCACAGGCGAACTCCTGGACACCGCCGGCATGGACGCCGAGTACTGGTACACCAACCTCCGCCGTACCGTCCGCCTGGAAGAGACCACGCAGGTCCTGCTCCACGCGGGCCACCGGGTCTTCGTCGAGATCAGCCCGCACCCCGTCCTGGCCGTCGGACTCCAGGAGACCCTGGACGAGGCCGCCGTCGACGGTGCCGTTCTCGGCTCGCTGCGCCGCGACGAGGGCGGCCCCGACCGTTTCCTGTCCTCGCTCGCCACGGCTCACGTGCACGGGGTTCCCCTCGACTGGACCGCGGTCTTCGCGGGGCACGAGGTCCGCCGGGCCGAACTCCCCACCTACGCCTTCCAGAACCAGAAGTACTGGCTGCCGATCCGCAACAGCACGTCCGGCGACCCGGCCTCCATCGGACTCGGCGCCGCCGATCACCCGATGCTCGCCGCAGGGGTGGCCCTGGCCGACGCCGACGGATACCTGTTCACCGGCCGGCTCTCAGCCCGCACCCAGCACTGGATCGGCGACCACGTCGTCATGGAGACGATCCTGCTCCCGGGTACCGGCTTCGTGGAGATGGCCCTGCGCGCAGCACAACAGGTCGGCTGCGACCTCGTGGAGGAGCTCACCCTCGAAGCGCCTCTCGTCCTGCCAGAACGCGGCGCCATGCAGGTGCAGTTGGCCGTCGGCGCACCGGACGCGTCCGGCCGCCGGCCGCTGACCGTCCACTCCCGCCCGGCGGACCTGCCGGCCGAGGGCGGCGGCCTCACCGAGACGCCCTGGCGGCGGCACGCCACCGGTGTGCTCGCCAACCGCACCGCAACCGGTACGCCGTTCGACCTCACCGCGTGGCCCCCCGCCGGGGCCACGGAGCTCCCGCTCGACGGCGTGTACGAACAGGCCGCCGCGCTCGGCTTCGGATACGGGCCGATGTTCCAGGGCCTGCGCTCCGCATGGCAGTCCGGCGAGGACATCTACGCGGAGGTGGCGCTCCCCGAGGACGGCCGCGCCGAAGCCGCCGGATTCGCACTCCACCCCGCCTTGTTCGACGCCGCGCTGCAGGCGATGGGACTCGGTTCGTTCGGTCCCGGCCAGGGACGCGGGGAGGACGCCGGCAAGCCCAGGCTCCCGTTCGCCTGGCGCGGTGTGAGCGTGTACGCGACCGGGGCGTCCGTCCTGCGGGCGCGGCTCTCCCCGAGCGGTGCGAACGGCATCGCGTTCCAACTGGCCGACGGCACCGGGGCGCCCGTAGCCTCGGTCGACGCCCTCGACATGCGGCCGGTCGACCCCCAGCAGCTGAAGACCGCCACGCAGGAGGGGAACGACTCCCTCTTCCGGCTCTCCTGGGAGCCCGGGCCCGCCGCACCCGCCGAGCCCGCCCCCGCAGGCCCCTGGGCCGTACTGGGCGCAGACCCCGCGCCGCTGTCCGCCGCCGGCGTTCCCACCGAGCGGCACGCCGACCTCGACGCGCTCCTCGCGGCCGTCGACGCCGGCAGGCCGCTGCCCGGTACCGTGGTCGCCCGTCTCGGGGCACCCGGAACGCAGGACCCGGCAGCCGGAGCGCACACCGCCGCCCGCGAGGCACTCGTGCTGCTCCAGGGCTGGCTGGGTGACGAGCGCCTCGCCGGCACCCGGCTGGTGTTCCACACCTCCAACGCGGTGGCGGTCGCCACAGGCGAGAGCATCGACGGCCTGGCCACGGCGCCGGTCTGGGGGCTCGTCCGCTCGGCGCAGTCCGAGCACCCCGACCGCTTCGTCCTGGTCGACTCCGACGACAGCGAGGCCTCCTGGCACGCACTGCCCGGGGCCCTGGCCCTGCCGGAGACGCAACTCGCGCTGCGGGAAGGCGTGGTGCTGCTGCCCCGCCTGGCACGCGCGGTACCGGCATCGGACGCCGCCACCGGTGCGGCGGCCTTCGACAGCGAAGGGACGGTCCTCGTCACCGGGGGCACAGGCACCCTGGGCAGCCTGCTCGCCCGCCACCTGGTCACCCACCACGGTGTACGCAACCTGCTCCTGCTGAGCCGGCAGGGCGAAGCGGCCGAAGGCGCCGGCGAACTGCTGGCCGCACTGCACGACGCCGGCGCGGAAGCACGCGCCGTCGCCTGCGACGCGGCGGACCGTGACCAGCTGGCCCGGGTACTCGGCACCATCGACGACGCCCGTCCGCTCACCGCCGTCGTACACGCGGCGGGTGTCCTGGACGACGGGGTCATCACCTCCCTCACCGGTGACCGGATGGACGCTGTGCTGCGGCCCAAGGTCGACGCAGCGGTGAACCTCCACGACCTCACCCGCGACAGCGGCCTGTCGGCGTTCGTGATGTTCTCCTCGGCCGCCGGCACCCTCGGCAGCTCCGGACAGGGCAACTACGCGGCGGCCAACGCCTACCAGGACGCGCTCGCCCACCACCGCAGGGCCTCCGGCCTTCCCGCCACCACCCTCGCCTGGGGTTTCTGGGCCCAGGCCAGCGGCATGACCGGGCACCTCAGTGACGCGGAGGTACGCCGGATGAGCGGGGGCGGTGTCGCCGGGCTCTCCTCCGAGGAAGGACTCGCCCTCTTCGACCTCGCCACGGCATCCGACGACGCGCTGCTGCTGCCGGTCCGGCTGGACTTCGCGGCGCTCCGCGCCCAGGCGGCCGCCGGCGCGCTGCCGCCCCTGATGCGCAAGCTGGTCCGCGCGGCCGCGCCACGTGCGGCGGACACGGACGGCACGGGCACCGGGGGAGCGGGACTGGCACAGCGCCTGGCCGGGCTGTCCGAGGAGGACCGTGACCGCGTGGTCCTGGACCTGGTGCGTACCCACGCGGCTGCCGTCCTCGGACACGCCTCCGCCGACGCGGTCGAACCGGACATGGCGTTCAAGAAGCTCGGATTCGACTCGCTCATCGCCGTCGATCTGCGCAACCGGCTCAACGCCGCCACCGGACTGAGGCTGCCCGCGACGCTCGTCTTCGACTATCCGACACCGACGGAACTGGCGGCACACCTCCGCACCGAGGTCGTCCCCGACACCGGCGCGGCAGACGCGCCCGTGCTCGCCGGGATCGACCGGCTGGAGGCCCTGCTCAGCTCCGTCGGCACCGACGACGACCGGCGTACGAGGATCACTCTGCGGCTCAACGCCATGCTCGCCGACTGGGGCGACATCCGGGTGGCGCCCGAGCCGGCCGTACCGCCGCAGGACCTCGACAGCGCCAGCGACGAAGAAATCTTCGACTTCCTCGGCAAGGAGTTCGGTATCTCGTGAACAGCCGACCGCAACCGGACGAACCGCTCCGAGGGGAAACCAAGGCCATGACCGACGACGACAAGCTGCGCTATTTCCTGCGGAGGGTGACCGCCGACCTCCAGGAGACCAGGGGCAAGCTGCGCGCTGCCGAGGAGAAGGACAACGACCCCATCGCGATCACGGCGATGAGCTGCCGCTTCCCGGGTGGCGTACGCGCCCCCGAGGACCTGTGGCAGATCATGATGTCGCAGGTCGACGCCCTGTCCCCGTTCCCCGAGGACCGCGGCTGGGACTTCGAGGGACTGTTCTTCCGCGACCCCGACGAGCCGGCCCGCAGCTACACGCTCGAGGGCGGATTCGTCTACGACATACCGGACTTCGACCCTGAGTTCTTCGGTATCAGTCCGCGCGAGGCTCTGGCCATGGACCCGCAGCAGCGTCTGGTCCTCGAAGCGTCGTGGGAAGCAGTGGAACGGGCCGGCATCGACATGGCGTCCCTGCGCGG
This sequence comes from Streptomyces sp. NPDC079167, assembly GCF_040686735.1. NCBI lineage: Bacteria > Bacillati > Actinomycetota > Actinomycetes > Kitasatosporales > Streptomycetaceae > Streptomyces > Streptomyces sp. NPDC079167. Next base: position 14,138 of record NZ_JBFBLO010000030.1, read on the forward strand.
CACCCGGACCGGCGTCTTCGTCGGCACGTCCTACCAGGGCTACGGCAGCACGGTGTTCGTTCCGCCCGAGGGAACCGAGATCTACCTCGGCGTCGGGAACACCAGCAGCGTCGCCTCCGGCCGCGTCGCCTACACCTTCGGCTTCAACGGACCGGCCGTGACCATCGACACCGCGTGCTCGTCCTCGCTGGTGGCCCTGCACATGGCCTGCCAGTCCCTGCGCAGGGACGAGTGCTCGATGGCCCTCGTGGGCGGCGTCACCCTGATGTCCAGTCCCGGTGCCTTCACCGAGTTCAGCCGTCAGCGCGGACTGTCGACCAGTGGCCGCTGCAAGGCGTTCTCCGCCGACGCGGACGGCACCGGCTGGGGCGAGGGCATCGGCATGTTCCTGGTGGAACGGCTCTCCGACGCCCGGCGCAACGGCCATCCCGTCCTCGCCGTCGTACGCGGCTCCGCCATCAACCAGGACGGTGCGAGCAACGGCCTGACCGCGCCCAACGGCCCCGCGCAGCAGCGCGTCATCCGCCAGGCGCTCGCCGACGCGCGGCTCTCACCCGCGCAGGTCGACCTCGTCGAGGCGCATGGGACCGGCACCACCCTGGGGGACCCCATCGAGGTCCAGGCGCTCGCCGCCACCTACGGGAAGGACCGCCCGGAAGGCCGCCCGGTGTGGCTCGGCTCGGTCAAGTCGAACATCGGCCACACCCAGGCCGCCGCCGGCGCCGCCGGACTGATCAAGATGGTGATGGCGGTGCAGCGTGGAGTGCTGCCGCCAACCCTCCACGTGGAGAACCCCACCACGCTCATCGACTGGGTCGACGGGGGCATGGCCCTGGTCACCGAACCCGCACCCTGGCCGGAAACGGGGCAGCCGCGCCGCGGAGGGGTGTCGTCCTTCGGGGTCAGCGGCACCAACGCGCACGCCGTCATCGAACAGGCTCCCCCGGCGGAGGAGCAGTCCTCCCCCGCCGCGGAGGTCGAGCAGGAAGACAGCCCCCCGGCACTCAGGGCCCCGCTGGACGGCGCGAAGCCACCGCTGGTCGTCACCGCCCGCACCGAGCACGCCCTGCGGGAGCAGGCCAGGCAGCTGCAGGCCCACCTGGCACGCAACCCGGACACATCCACGACCGACGTCGGCTACACCCTCGCCGTCCGCCGGACGAAGTTCAGCCACCGTGCCGCCCTCCTGGCCGACACCTCAGGCGACTACACGGCCGCCCTCACAGCCCTCGCCGAGGGGCGCGAGTCAGCGGACGTGACGCAGGCCGTGGCCACCCGGACAGCGCGTCCGGTGTTCGTGTTCCCGGGGCAGGGTTCGCAGTGGGTGGGTATGGCTGCGGGTCTGATGGAGTCCTCGCCGGTGTTCGCGGAGCGGGTCCGTGAGTGTGCGGCGGCGTTGTCGGTGCATACGGACTGGTCGTTGCTGGGCGTGTTGCGTGAGGAACCGGGTGCTCCTGGGTTCGACCGGGTTGATGTGGTGCAGCCGGTGCTGTGGGCGGTGATGGTGTCGCTGGCCGAGGTGTGGCGGGCGGCTGGTGTCGTGCCTGCGGCGGTGATGGGCCATTCGCAGGGTGAGATCGCTGCGGCCTGTGTAGCTGGTGGGCTGTCCCTGGAGGACGGTGCACGGGTGGTGGCGCTGCGGAGCCGGGCGATCCTGGAGCTGTCGGGCCTGGGCGGCATGATGTCCGTCGCGGAGCCGGCCGATCAGGTCGGCGAGCGGCTTTCCCGGTGGGAGGGCCGGCTGTCGGTCGCGGCGGTGAACGGCCCGTCCTCGGTCGTGGTTTCAGGTGATGGCGACGCGCTGGACGAGCTCCTGCAGGAATGCAAGGCGCAGGAGGTGCGGGCCAAGCGCATCGACGTCGACTACGCCTCGCACAGTGCGCACGTGGAGCGGATCCACGACCGGCTGATGGAACTACTGGCCGACGTGGCCCCGCGCTCCTCGCAGGTTCCGTTGTACTCGACGGTGACCGGAGAACTGCTGGACACCGCCGGCATGGATGCCGAGTACTGGTACACCAACCTGCGCCGGACGGTGCTGTTGGAGGAGACGACCAGGGTTCTGCTGGACGCGGGTCACAGCGTGTTCGTCGAGGTGAGTCCGCATCCGGTGCTGGCTGTCGGTTTGGAGGAGACGTTCGAGGCTGCCGGCAGCGACGCGGTCGCGCTGGGGACGCTTCGACGGGACGAGGACGAGTCCCGTCGCTTCATGACCTCCCTCGCCCAAGCGCATGTCCACGGGGTCAACCTCGACTGGAAAGCCCTGTTCGCCGGACACACACCCACCCACCTGGACCTGCCCACCTACCCCTTCCAGCGGCAGCGCTACTGGATCGACGATCTGCGCCCGGTCATGGACGCACCCGCCGGCTCCGCCGGTGAGCTGTCCGTGGCCGACGCGCAGTTCTGGGACGCCATCGAACAGCAGGACCTCGGATTCCTGACCGACACCCTCGCCCTCGAAGGAGGCGACGAAGCGCGCTCGGCCCTGGGCGCGATGCTGCCCGCACTCTCCTCCTGGCGGCGACGCAGCCGCGAGCTCTCCACCGTCGACGACTGGCGCTACGAAGTGGCCTGGCGCCCGATGCCCGAAGCCTCCGCGAGCCGTCTCTCCGGGCACTGGCTGGTGATCGTCCCCGAGAGCCACGACAAGGACGAGCTGGTGCTCGGGTGCCTGGAGGCATTGGCCGCCCACGGCGCCAGGCCCCATCCGGTCACCGTCGACGCCGGGGTACTGCACCGCGGGCTGTTCGAGGACCACGACCTGCCCCCCGGCATCGAGGGCGTCCTGTCGCTGCTCACCCTGGACAGCGTGCCGCACCCCGGCTTCCCTGACGTGCCGCGGGGCTACGCCGCCACCGTCGCGCTCCTCCAGGCGCTGGGCGAGGCAGGCGTGGCAGCACCGCTGTGGTGCGCCACGCGAGGCGCGGTCCAGGTGGGCCCCGCCGACGCGCTGGACGGTCCGGAGCAGGCGATGGCCTGGGGCATGGGCCGGGTCGCCGCACTGGAGCACCCCGACCGGTGGGGCGGCCTCATCGACCTGCCCCCGGCACTGGACGCACGCACAGGAGCGATGCTCAGCGGTGCGCTCGGCGGCTCGGGGGACGAGGACCAGCTCGCGATCCGGCCCTCCGGGACATTCGTACGCCGGCTGAACCGGGCCCGCCTCGGCGCGGCCACCGGGTCCCGGACCTGGGACCTCAGGGGCACCACGCTCATCACCGGTGGGACCGGAGCTCTCGGCGGCCACGTCGCCCGCCGGCTGGCCGGTGACGGCGCCGAGCACCTTCTGCTCGTCAGCCGCCGGGGCCCCGACGCCCCGGAAGCAGCCGCACTGCGCGACGAACTGACGGCACTGGGCGCCCGGGTGTCCGTCGCAGCCTGCGACGCCGGCGACCGCGACGCCCTGGCGGACGTCCTCGCCGCGGTGCCGGCCGCGTACCCGCTCACCTCCGTCGTGCACACCGCCGCCGCGCTGGACGACGGGCTGCTCGACACGCTCACCCCCGACCAGTTGGGCCGTGCCCTGCACGCCAAGGCGCGGGCCGCGCAGAATCTGGACGAGCTGACCCGGGACACCAAGCTCTCGGCGTTCGTCCTGTTCTCCTCGTTCGGCGGCATCGTCGGCACGCCGGGGCAGGGCAACTACGCACCGGGGAACGCCTTCCTGGACGCTCTTGCCCAACAGCGCAGAGCGCGAGGCCTGGTGGCCACGTCCATCGCATGGGGTGCCTGGGGCGGCGGCGGAATGGCCGAAGGCGCGTTCGGAGAAGTACTGAACCGGCACGGTCTGCGCGAGATGGACCCCGAAGCCGCGGCCGGCGCGATGCGGCAGGCGGTGGAACACGAGGCAACCTGTGTCCTGATCGCCGACATCGACTGGGAACGCTTCTTCGTCGCGTTCACCGCGACCCGGCCCAGCCCGCTGCTCGCCGATGTGCCCGAGGTGGGCCGGATCGCGCAGGAGGGCCACGGCTCGGCCGGCGCCGGCGCCGAGGAGCCGTCCGCCCTGGCACAGCGCCTGGCCGGGCTCGACGACGCCGAGCGGGACGCCGTACTGCTGGAGGCGGTACGCGAGCAGGTCGCCGCCGTGCTCGGATTCCCCGGACCGGAGGCCGTCAGTGTCAAACGGGCCTTCAGGGAGGTCGGGTTCGACTCCGTCACCGCCGTGGAACTGCGCAACCGGATCGGCGCCAAGACCGGTCTGCGACTGCCGGTGACCCTCGCGTTCGATTACCCGACTCCGGTGAGACTGGCCACGTTCCTGCGGGAGCAGCTCGTACCCGACGGAGAGACCGTGGCCGTGTCGGTGATCGAGGAGCTGGACCGGATGGAAGCCGCACTCGTCACGGTCGCGGCGCACGACGAAGGACGGGCCAGGGTGGTGCGGCGCATGCAGGCGCTGCTCGCCCAGCTGCAGGAAACGCCGGCCGCACCGGTCGGCGAAGAGATCGAAGCGGCATCCGACGACGAGATGTTCGAGCTGCTCGGGAAGAAGTTCGGCATTTCCTGACAGGCCGTCCGGCGCCAAGCACAGCGCACCACACAGTTCCTTACAGAGGGGTCGCCCGATGGCGAACGAAGAGAAGCTCCGGTACTTCCTCAAGCGGGTCAGCACCGATCTCGAAGCGGCGCACGACCGGATCCGCGAGATGGAGGAGCGCGGCACCGAGCCGATCGCCATCATCGGCATGAGCTGCCGCTATCCGGGCGGAGTGCGCTCCCCGGAGGAGCTGTGGGACCTGGTCGCCGCCGGAGCCGACGGCATGACCCGCTTCCCGTCGGACCGCGGCTGGAACACGGACTCCGTGTTCCAGCCCGGGACCGAGGGGACGGGCTACGCAGGTGAGGGCGGGTTCGTCCATGACGCGGGGGAGTTCGACGCTGCGTTCTTCGGCATCAGTCCGCGCGAGGCGCTTGCCACGGACCCGCAGCAGCGTCTGCTCCTCGAGACGTCCTGGGAAGCTGTGGAGCGAGCCGGAATCGACCCGGAGACGCTGCGGGGGACCCGCACCGGAGTCTTCGCCGGGACGAACGGCCAGGACTACCCCTACCTCCTGATGGGTGCGACGGGGCTGGAGGGATTCACGGGAACGGGAAGTGCCGCCGCCGTGGTCTCCGGACGGGTCTCCTACACGCTGGGTCTCGAAGGGCCCGCCGTCACCGTCGACACCGCGTGCTCGTCGTCCCTGGTGGCCCTGCACCTGGCTGCGCAGGCCCTGCGCCGGGGCGAGTGCACGCTGGCGCTCGCGGGCGGGGTCACGGTTATGGCGACCCCCGGCATGTTCAGCAGCTTCAGCGCGCAGGGCGGGCTGGCCAGGGACGGCCGCTGCAAGGCGTTCGCCGCCGCGGCGGACGGTACAGGATTCGCCGAGGGCGCCGGGGTCCTGCTCGTGGAGCGGCTCTCCGACGCCCGCCGCAACGGGCATCGGGTGCTCGCCGTGCTCCGTGGTTCAGCGGTGAACCAGGACGGGGCGAGCAACGGCCTCACGGCCCCCAACGGCCCCGCACAGCAGCGCGTCATCGAGCAGGCGCTCGCCGACGCCTCGTTGACACCGTCCCAGGTCGACGTGGTCGAGGCGCACGGCACCGGAACGGTGCTCGGCGACCCGATCGAGGCACAGGCACTGCTGGCCACGTACGGGCAGGACCGCCCTGCCGACCGGCCGTTGTGGCTGGGCTCGGTCAAGTCGAACATCGGTCATACGCAGGCCGCCGCAGGTGTGGCCGGTGTGATCAAGATGGTCATGGCGATGCAGCGGGACGCGATCCCGGCGACGCTGCACGTCGACGCTCCGACACCGCAGGTGGACTGGAGCACCGGCGAGGTGCGGCTGCTGACCGACGCGGTGCCGTGGCCCGAGACCGGCCGGCTCAGGCGCGCCGGTGTCTCGTCGTTCGGTATCAGCGGCACCAACGCCCACGTCATCATCGAACAGGACGACACCGCGGCCGACACCCCGGCAGGCGGCGCCGCGCAGAGCGGACCCGTCGCCCTGGCCGTCTCCGCGCGTGGTGAGACGGCGCTGGCCGCTCAGGCCGCCCGGCTGCGCGCGCTGCTGGCCGTCCGCCCCGAGTACGGCCTGGCGGACGTGGCCCACGCGCTCGCGACCACGCGCACCGCCTTCGAGGACCGGGCCGTGGTCGTCGCCGAGGACCGCGACGACGCCCTTCAGCAGCTGGAGGCCCTGGCCGACGGCGCGGCCGGACCGGTGCGCGGCAGCGTGACCGAAGGCCGGGTCGCCTTCCTGTTCAGCGGCCAGGGCAGCCAGCGGCTGGGTACGGGGCAGGAACTGGCCGCACGTCACCCGGTCTTCCGCAACGCGCTGGACGAGGTGTGCGCCCACCTGGACCGCCATCTCCAGCACCCCCTGCGCAGCGTGCTGTTCGCCGAAGAGGGCAGCGAGCGCGCGGCCCTCCTGCACCGCACGGCGTACACGCAGGCCGCCCTGTTCGCGATCGAGGTGGCACTCTTTCGCCTCCTCGCCCACTGGGGCGTCCGCCCCGGCCTCCTCGCGGGCCACTCCATCGGCGAGGTGGCCGCCGTGCACGTCGCGGGGGTCCTCTCCCTGGAGGAGGCGTGCACGCTCGTCGCGGCGCGGGGACAACTGATGCAGGCGCTGCCCGAGGGCGGCGCGATGGTGGCCGTCGAGGCACGCGAGGACGAAGTGCTCAAGGTGCTGGCCGGCCGGACGGACCGGGTCTCGGTCGCCGCGGTGAACGGCCCCCGTTCCGTCGTCGTATCCGGTGACGAGGACGAAGCGCTGGCTGTGGCCGCCCACTTCGAGGGCCGGAACCGCAGGACCAAGCGGCTGACGGTCAGCCACGCCTTCCATTCCCCGCACATGGAACCGATGCTCGAAGAGTTCGGCCGGGTCCTGCGGTCCCTCACGTTCGCCGCCCCCGCCATCCCGGTCGTCTCGAACGTGACCGGCCGGATCCTGACGGCCGAGGAGGCATCCTCAGCCGACTACTGGGTCTCCCACGTACGTCAGGCCGTCCGGTTCGACGACTGTGTGCGCACCCTCGCCGGCGAGGGCGTGAAGACGTACGTCGAGCTCGGCCCCGACGGTGTGCTCAGCGCGATGGTCGCCGACTGCCTGGACGAGGCCGCGGACGCCTTCCCGGTCCTGCGGGCAGGACGTCCTGAGGCCGGGGCCGCGATGACCGCGCTGGCCAGGCTGTACGTACGCGGCGTCGGGTGCGACTGGACGGCCCTGTTCCCCGGTGCGGGAGCGGTGAGCCTGCCCACCTACGCGTTCCAGCGCACCCGGTACTGGCCCGAGTCGCTCGTATGGACAGCGGCAGCCGACGTCCGAGGCGGCGAGGACCAGGCGGAGGCGGGGTTCTGGTCCGCGGTCGAGCGCCAGGACCTGGATGCCGTGACCGGTACGCTCGCCCTCGACGGGGACCAGCCGCTCAGCACCGTGCTCCCGGCACTCGCCGACTGGCGGCGCGGCAGGCGTGACCAGTCCGTCATCGATTCCTGGCGCTACGAGGTGCAGTGGCGACAGGCACCGGAACCCGAACCCGCCGTACCGTCCGGCACGTGGCTCGTCGTGGGCACCGAGGACGCCACCCACGACATCGCGGGCGCCCTGAGTGCCCAGGGAGTCCGAGTCGTCCGCGTCCCCGCGCCCCACGACAGCGCCCTGCTGCGGGACGCCCTGGACGACGGCGGTGTCGCCGGCGTCCTGGCCCTGACCGCCTCGCCGGGTGCGGGGACCCGAGGGCTGCAGGACACCCTCGCGCTGGTTCAGGCCCTGGCTGACGCCCGGCTGCGCGCATCGCTCTGGCTTGCCACTCGCGGTGCCGTCGCGGTCGACGGCGCAGACCTGCTCACCGCCCCCGAACAGGCCATGGTCTGGGGCCTCGGCCAGGTCGTGGCCGTCGAGGAACCCGGTCTCCGGGGCGGCCTGATCGACCTGCCCGGCACCTTCGACACCCGTGCCGCCCGACGCCTGTGCGGCGTACTCGCGGCCCCCCGGAGGACGGAGGACCAGCTGGCGATCCGCTCCTCCGGCGTCCATGTACGCCGCCTCGTCAGGTCCGCCCCCCGGTCGCCGGAGACCCGCACACCGTGGCAGCCCTCCGGCACCGTCCTGGTGACCGGTGGCACCGGCGCCCTGGGCGCTGTCGCCGCCCGCTGGCTGGCCCGCAACGGGGCCGCACACCTGCTGCTCACGAGCCGCAGCGGCCCGGACGCCCCCGGAGCCCGGGATCTGGAGGCCGAGCTGACGCAGCTCGGGACGCGCGTCACCGTGGCCGCCTGTGACGTCACCGACCGGGAGGCGCTGGCCGCCCTGCTCGGCTCGGTACCCGCCGAGCACCCACTGACCGCGGTCGTACACACCGCCGGTGTGCTGGACGACGGCATGCTCGGCTCGCTGACGCCCGAGCGGGTCGAACGGGTCCTGCGGCCCAAGACCGACGCCGTCCTGCACCTGCACGAACTGACCCGCCACCTCGACCTGTCGGCGTTCGTCCTCTTCTCCTCGCTGGCCGCGACGTTCGGCAACGCCGGACAGGCCGCGTACGCAGCCGGCAACGCCTTCCTCGACGCGATCGCCGCCGTCCGCCGAGCCCAGGGGCTCCCCGCCACGTCCATCGGATGGGGAGCCTGGGACGGCGCCGGTATGGCCGCCGACCCGTTGGTGGCCGAACGCGTACGCCGGGGCGGTATGCCTCCGCTGCCGCCGGAACTGGCGATGCGGGCCCTGCGACAGGCGGTCGAGGACGGTGCACCCCACACCGTCGTCGCCGATGTGGACTGGGAGCGCTTCGCACCCGCCCTGCCGCCAGGCAGGTCCGCGTTCATCGGCGAGATCCCCGACGTACAGCGGCTGTCGGCAGCGCCCGGCACCCCCGCGCCCGAGAAGGCCGCCGGGAGCGCCCTGCACGAGCAACTGGCCGGCACATCACCGCAGGAGGCCGAGCGCATCCTGCTCGCCATGATCTGTGGCCAGGCCGCGGCGGTACTCGGCCACGCCTCTGCGGACGGAGTACAGCCCGGACGGGCCTTCCGGGATCTCGGCTTCGACTCGCTGACCGCCGTGGAACTGCGCAACCTGCTCGGCGCGAGCACCGGACTGGCCCTGCCAGCGACACTCGTCTTCGACTACCCGACCCCGCTGGCCCTCTCCCGGCACCTGCGTGACGAACTCGCCGGCTCCCGGACGGGGCCCTCCCAGGACGGCCCCGTCGCCGTCATGGACGACGACCCGATCGTCATCGTCGGCATGAGCTGCCGCTTCCCCGGCGGGGTCCGTTCCCCCGAGGAGTTCTGGGACCTCCTGGAGTCGGGGACCGACGCGGTCTCCCCGCTGCCCGACGACCGAGGCTGGGACATCGAGCGGCTCTACAGCGCGGACCCCGACCAGCAGGGCACGTCGTACGTTCGCGAAGGCGGCTTCCTGCACGGTGCGGCCGACTTCGACGCCGGGTTCTTCGGTATCGCGCCGCGCGAGGCGCTGGCCATGGACCCGCAGCAGCGCCTGCTCCTCGAGACGTCGTGGGAGGCGTTCGAGCGGGCCGGCATCGACCCCGAATCGGTGCGCGGAGGGCGGGTCGGCGTCTTCGCGGGCACCAACAGCCAGGACTACACCGGCCTCCTGATGGGCTCGGCCGAGAGCGCGGAAGGCTTCGTGGCCACCGGCAACGCGGCCAGCGTGGTCTCCGGACGGGTCTCGTACGCGCTGGGCCTGGAAGGGCCCGCGGTGACCGTCGACACGGCCTGCTCGTCCTCACTGGTCGCCCTGCACCTGGCCGTCCAGGCCCTGCGCGCGGGCGAGTGCACCCTGGCCCTGGCCGGCGGCGTGACCGTGATGTCGACGCCGTCCGCCTTCATCGAGTTCAGCCGGCAGCGCGGACTGTCCTCCGACGGCAGGTGCAAGGCCTTCGCCGAGGCCGCCGACGGCACGGGCTGGGGCGAGGGCGTCGGAGTCCTCCTGGTCGAACGGCTCTCGGACGCCCGCCGTCACGGCCGTGAGGTGCTGGCGGTCGTACGGGGCTCCGCGGTGAACCAGGACGGTGCGAGCAACGGCCTGACCGCGCCCAACGGCCCGTCGCAGCAACGGGTCATCCGTCAGGCGCTGGCCGGGGCCGGCCTGACGGCCGGCCAGGTCGACGCCGTGGAGGCGCACGGCACCGGCACGACGCTGGGCGACCCGATCGAGGCACAGGCGCTGCTGGCCGCGTACGGGCAGGACCGCCCGGCCGGGCGGCCTCTGTGGCTCGGATCGGTCAAGTCGAACATCGGTCACACACAGGCCGCCGCAGGCGTGGCCGGGGTGATCAAGATGGTGATGGCGATGCGGCACGGCGTGCTGCCCCCGACACTTCACGTGGACGAGCCGTCGTCCCACGTCGACTGGTCGGCGGGAGCCGTCGCGCTGCTGACGGAACCGGTCGACTGGCCGGAGACTGACCGGCCGCGCCGCGCGGGGGTGTCGTCGTTCGGTGTGAGCGGCACGAACGCGCACACCATCATCGAACAGGCTCCCCCCGCCGCGCCCACCCCGGCCGCTCCCGAACCGGACGTTCCGCTCGACACCGGCGCCACCACCGTGTGGGTGCTGTCCGGCAGGACGCGCGAAGCCCTCCGGGCCCAGGCGTCGCGGCTGCTGGCCGCGGTCGGCACCGCGGACCCCGCAGACCTCGCCCACGCCCTGGCGACGACCAGATCCCGCTTCGAGCACCGCGCTGCCGCCGTCGCCGGGGATCCTGCGGAGTTCGAGGCCGCCCTGCGGGTGATGGCCGCCGACGGCTCGGCGGCCGGAATCGTACGGGGGAGCGCGGCCCGCGAGACAGGGCCCGTGCTCGTCTTCCCCGGACAGGGCGCCCAGTGGCCCGGCATGGCCAGGGAACTCCTGGACACCTCGGCCGTGTTCGCCGCGCGCCTCGCCGAGTGCGCCCAGGCCCTGGCCCCCCATACGGACTGGGCGCTGGAAGATGTCGTACGGGAGACTCCCGGCGCCCCCGGCCTCGACCGGGTCGATGTGGTGCAGCCCGTGCTGTGGGCGGTCATGGTGTCGCTGGCCGAGCTGTGGGGTGCCTGCGGAGTCCGTCCGGCCGCGGTGCTCGGCCACTCGCAGGGCGAGATCGCCGCCGCGACCGTGGCCGGCGCACTGTCCGTCGAGGACGCCGCGCGTGTCGTCGCCCTGCGAAGCCGGGCGCTGCTCGCCCTGTCCGGCAAGGGCGGCATGGCATCGGTCGGGGAGTCCGCACAGCTGCTGCGCGAGCGTCTCGCCCCGTGGGGCGACCGGCTGTCGGTGGCCGCCGTCAACAGCCCGTCGTCCGCCGTCGTCGCCGGGGAACCCGACGCGCTGGACGGCCTCCTGAGCGCATGCGAGGCAGACGGCGTACGCGGCAGACGCATCGCGGTCGACTACGCCTCGCACTCCGCCCAGGTCGAGGCCATTCGCGAGGAACTGGACCGGCTGCTCACCGGAATCACCCCCCGCTCGTCCACCGTGCCGTTCTACTCGACCCTCACGGGCGCGCCGATCGACACCGCGGCGCTGGACGCCGGGTACTGGTTCCGCAACCTGCGCTCCACCGTGGAGTTCGAGGCCGCCACCCGCGCGGCACTCGCCGACGGCCACCGCGTGTTCCTCGAGGTCGGCCCCCACCCGGTGATGGGGCTCGGGCTCCAGGAGACGTTCGACGCCGAGGAGACCGAGGCGACCGCGCTGGGGACCATGCGCCGCAACGAAGGCGGAGCCCACCGCTTCCTGATGTCCCTGGCCGAAGCACACGTCGCCGGCGTGTCCCCCGACTGGCGCACCGTGCTCGGCCCCCGCAAGCGCCACGTCGGACTGCCCACGTACGCCTTCCAGCGGAGCCGGTACTGGCCGAAGCCCGCCGTTCTCCCCGCCCCGGCCGAACAGCGGGACCCTGTGGACGACGCGTTCTGGACCGCTGTGGAGAGCGAGGATCCCGAGGCGCTGGCCGGGATGCTGGGAGCCGGCGACGACGACACCCGGCGCTCATGGGAGAGCGTCCTGCCCTCCCTGACCTCCTGGCGGAGAGAACGCCGCGAGCAGTCCGTCCTGGACAGCTGGCGCTACAGGATCAGCTGGAAGCCGGTCGTTCCGTCCACGGCCGCGGCTCCCTGTGGCACCTGGCTGGTCGTCAGCTCGTCCGGGGCGGCGAGCAAGGCGGGTGAGGCCGTCGAGCGAGAGCTGGCGCGCAACGGGGCCCGCACGGTCCAGGTGCTGTTCGAGGCCGACGACACCGGACGGGCCATGGCGCTCCAGCGACTCGGGGAGGCCGTGCCCGACGGGCGGGTCGAGGGCGTCCTGTCCTTCCTGGCCGAGGACGAGCGCCCCGACCCGTTCCACCCGGTGGTACCGGCCGGCGTCGCGGCCACCACCTCCCTGATCCAGGCGATGACCGATCTGGACCTCGTGGCACCCCTGTGGTGCCTCACCCGGGGGGCGGCCCCGGTCGACGGCTCCGGCCCGCTCACCGGCCCCGCCCAGGCGCAGATCTGGGGACTGGGCCGCGTGATCGGCCTCGAGCACCCCGAACGCTGGGGCGGCCTCATCGACCTGCCCGCGGAGCCGGACGAACGGTCCGCCGGCCAGGTGTGCCGACTGCTGGCCGGGGCCGACGACGAGGATCAGCTGGCCGTCCGTCCCCAGGGCGTGTTCGCACGCCGCCTCGGACGCTCGCCGGCCGGGCCCCGGCCGACCGCGCCGCCGCGCTGGAAGCCGCGCGGCACGGCCCTGATCACCGGAGGCATGGGAGCGCTGGGGTCCCACGTGGCACGCTGGCTCGCGGAGCAGGGTGCCGAACACCTGGTGCTCACCGGGCGCAGGGGGGAAGCCACCCCCGGGGCCCTCGCCCTGAAGGACGAGCTCACCGCCCTCGGCGCTCGCGTGACACTCGCGGCCTGTGACGTCGCCGACCGCGACGCCCTGGCCACCCTGGTGAAGGAACTGGCACAGGACGACACGGCACCCGTACGCACCGTGGTGCACTCTGCGGGGGAGACCCTGGTGTCCGGCCTGGAGGAGAGCGATCCCGCCGAGTTCGCCCAGGTCATGTCCGCGAAGGCGGCGGGCGCGACCCATCTCGACGAACTCTTCGGATCCGACTCGCTCGACGCCTTCGTGCTGTTCGCCTCCGGCGCCGGTGTCTGGGGCGGGTCGGCACAGGGTGCCTACGCCGTCAGCAACTGTCACCTCGACGCACTCGCCGAGCGCCGCCGGGCCCGCGGGCTGGCCGCCACGTCGGTCGCCTGGGGCGGCTGGGCCGGCGGAGGCATGGTGGACACCTCCGCCGAGTCCACGCTGACCCGCCTCGGACTGCGTCCCATGGAGCCGGGCACGGCCGTCCGGGCTCTGGTCCAGGCGGTGGAACGCCAGGAGACCTGCCTCACGGTCGCCGACATCGACTGGACCCGGTTCGCCCCCGCGTTCACCATGGCGAGGCCCCGACCGCTCATCGAGGACATCCCCGAGGCCGCCGCCGTACTCCAGCCGCCCGAGGACGACCACGACGCGACCGGGGCCGCCGCCACCGCTCTGGCGGACCGACTGGCCGGTGCCTCGGACCCCGAGCGCAAGCGGATGCTCCTGGACCTCGTACGCACCGAGGCGGCCGCGGTACTCGGGCATCCCGCCGCCGATGCCGTGGACCCCCAACGGGCCTTCCGGGAGATGGGATTCGACTCGGTCATGGCGGTCGAGCTGCGCAACCGCCTGAACACCGCCACCGGGCTGCGGCTGGAGACCACCGTGGTCTTCGACGAACCCTCACCCACCGGTCTCCGTGACCGGCTGCTGCGTGAACTGCTGCCCCCCGGCGCGGAGCCGTCCGCCGAGGCCGACGACGCACAGGTGCGTGCGCTCCTCGCGACCATCCCGATGGCCCGGCTCCGCGAGTCGGGACTCCTCGACGCGCTCCTGCGCCCCGACGAGGCCGATGCCCCGCAGGAGCGGCACGCGCCTGAGTCCGAGGACCGGGTGGACGAGATCAACGCCATGGACGTCACCGCCCTCGTCCGCATGGCGACACGAACGAAGGAAGCCTGATGCGACGAGCAGCGTGGAGCACATGATGGGGACGCAGGTCGAAGAGATCGTCGAAGCGCTACGGGCGTCTCTCGTGGAGAACGAACGGCTGCGCCGACAGCATCAGCGTCTCGTCGACGAGCGGACGGAGCCGGTCGCCGTCGTGGCGATGAGCTGCCGCCTGCCGGGCGGCGTCCGATCGCCGGAGGACCTGTGGCGCCTCGTCACGGACGGCACGGACGCCATGTCGCCCGTCCCCGACGGGCGGGGCTGGGACGTGGAGTGGCTGCGGGGGCTGGGGGATGCGGGCATCACCCCGGAAGGCGGGTTCGTCGACGACGCCGACGCGTTCGACGCCGCTCTGTTCGGAATCGGTCCCCGCGAGGCGCTGGCCATGGACCCGCAGCAGCGGGTGCTGCTCGAGTCGTCGTGGGAACTGTTCGAACGGGCCGGGATCGCCCCCTCGTCCCTGCGCGGCACCAGCACCGGCGTGTTCGTGGGAGCCTCCTCCTCGGGATACAGCGCGGGGATGTACGGCGACGCCCAGGGCAGCGACAGCTACCTCCTCACGGGCGGTGCGGGCAGCGTCATATCCGGCCGTGTGTCCTACATCCTCGGCCTCCAGGGCCCGGCGATCACGGTCGACACCGCCTGCTCGTCGTCCCTGGTCGCCATCCACCTCGCCGCCAGGTCGTTGCGCGACAGGGAGTGCTCGCTGGCACTGGCGGGCGGGGTGACGGTGATGGCAACACCCGGCGCCTTCGTCGAGTTCAGCAAACAGCGCGGACTCGCCGGCGACGGCCGCTGCAAGTCGTTCGCGGCCTCCGCCGACGGTACGGGCTGGGGCGAAGGAGCGGGTGTCATCCTCCTGGAACGCCTGTCCGACGCCCGTAGGAACGGCCGGAAGGTGCTGGCCGTGCTGCGCGGCAGCGCGGTCAACCAGGACGGTGCGAGCAACGGACTCACGGCCCCCAGCGGGCCCGCCCAGCGCCGCGTGATCGCCCAGGCGCTCGCCGACGCGGAGCTGAGCCCGGCCGACGTGGACGCCGTGGAGGCGCACGGCACCGGCACGGTGCTCGGCGACCCGATCGAGGCCCAGGCGCTGCTCGCCGCCTACGGCCGTGACCGACCGGCGGAGCGGCCCCTGTTCCTCGGTACCGTCAAGTCGAACGTCGGGCACACCCAGGCCGCCGCCGGCGCCGTCGGCGCCATCAAGACCGTCCTGGCACTCGGACACGGGGTGCTGCCCCGGACCCTGCACGTCGACGCCCCCACGCCCCACGTCGACTGGTCGGGCGGCGCGGTGTCCCTGCTGACCCGGGCAACACCCTTCCCGGACACGGGACGGCCACGCCGGGCGGGCGTCTCCGCCTTCGGGCTCAGCGGGACCAACGCGCACCTGATCCTCGAACAGGCACCCGCCGACGAGCTCGCCGCCGGGGCCACCACCGAGCTCCCCGTCGTTCCCTTCCTGCTTTCCGCCCGCACCGAGGAAGCCCTGCGGGCCCAGGCGACCCGCCTCCTGGACCAGCTGCGCGACGATCCCGGAGAGTCCCCGACGGACCTCGGGTACTCACTGGCCGTCTCCCGTGCGGCACTCGACCGCCGGGCGGTGGTCCTGGCCGACGACCGCGAGAGCCTCGTCCGCGGGCTCACGTCCCTGGCCGGCGGCGAGGCGGCCCCGGGCCTGATCCGGAGCGCCGAGCGGGCAGGGGAGGGCACCGCCTTCCTCTTCACCGGGCAGGGCAGTCAGCGGCCGGGCATGGCGGACGAGCTGTACGCGGCGTTCCCCGCGTTCGCCGCGGCCCTGGACGCCGTCTGCGACGGGTTCGACCGGCACCTGGACACGTCCCTGCGAGCCCTGTTGTCAGGCGCCGGCTCGGCCGGGCTCGACCGGACCGAGTTCGCCCAGCCCGCTCTCTTCGCGTTCGAGGTCGCCCTCTACCGGCTTCTGGAGAGCTGGGGTGTGCGTCCCGACGCGGTCGCCGGCCACTCACTGGGCGAGGTCACCGCGGCGCACGTCGCCGGGGTCCTGTCGCTCGAGGACGCCTGCACGTTCGTCGCGGCCCGAGGCCGCCTGATGCAGGCCATGCCGGCCGGCGGCCTGATGGTGGCCGTCGAGGCGACCGAACAGGAGGTGCGGGACCTCCTCGGTGCCCGTACCGATCTGTCGATCGCCGCCGTCAACGGGCCTTCGTCCGTGGTCCTGTCCGGTGACCGGGATGAGGTCCAGGACCTCGTGACCCTCTGGACGAAGCGGGGACGCAGACACAAGGAGCTGCGTACCAGCCATGCCTTCCACTCGGCGCACATGGACGCGATGCTGGACGACCTCCACTCGGTCGCCGCGAAGCTGACCTTCCGGCCGGCCCGGACCGACCTCGTCAGCGCCACGACCGGCAAGCCCCTGACCGAAGACCAGGCGCTCAGCCCCGACCACTGGACGCGGCACGTCCGGGAGACCGTCCGGTTCGCCGACGCCGTACGGCGACTGCACGACGACCGGGTCGGCACCTTCCTGGAGATCGGCCCGGACGGCGTGCTCACCGCCCTCACCCAGGACTGCCTCGCCGGCCGGGGCGAACTCGATCCGCCCCTCCTCGTCGCGACACAGCACCGCGACCGCTCACCCGTGCGCGCCCTGTTCACCGCGCTGGCCGAGCTCCATGTGCACGGCGTTCCCGTCGACTGGGCCGCGGTGTTCGCCGGACGCGGCGCCCGCCTGACGGACGTGCCGACCTATGCCTTCCAGCGCCGCAGGTACTGGCCCGCGCCTCCCGCCCACACCCCCGGCCGGTCAGCAGCCCCCGGCCAGGCCGTCGTCGAGGCGGCCGAGGACAGCCCGCCCACCGAAGCCCCGACGGCGCTGGCCGAGCGGCTCGCCGAGGCCACCCCGGCCGGCCGGCACACGCTGCTCCTGGAAGTCGTCACCACATGGGCTGCCGCGGCACTCGGGCTCCCCTCGGCTGAAGAGCTGGACACCGCGCGGGACTTCCTTGAGCAGGGCTTCGACTCCCTGACCGCCCTGGAGCTGCGGAACAGCCTCCAGAGGGTGCTGGGAACCGAGGAGCTGTCGGCCACCCTGCTCTTCGACCACCCCACACCGTCCCGTCTGGCCCGGCATCTGGCCGGCATGCTGGACGGCAACGGCACAGGAAACGAAGACACCGCACTTACGACGACGCCGAGGGGAGGCATCCTGGGGCCCCTCCTCCAGCACACCCGCTCCACCGGCCAGGCCGTGGAGTACGCGAAGGTGCTGATGCAACTCGCCGCGTTCCGGGACGTCTACACCAGCGAGGCGCCACCCGCCCAGGCCGCACCCGTGGTCCGCCTGGCGTCCGGCGACGGCCTCCCGCTCATCTGCCTCTGTACGATGTCGATGCTCTCCGGACCCCACGAGTACGCACGCCTGGCCGCCGGCTTCCGCGGAGAACGGGACGTGTACGCACTCCCGCACCCCGGCTTCACGGAGGGCGAGAAGCTCCCCGAGGACTTCGACGTCCTGATGCGTACGCACGCCGATTCGGTCCTGCGCACGGTGGGCGACAAACCGTTCGTCGTCACGGGCCACTCCGGCGGTGCCCTGCTCGCCAACGCGCTCTCCCGGGAACTGGACCGGCAAGGCCGTCCGCCGGCCGCCGTGATCCTGCTGGACAGCTATCCCGCCGACAGCGAGGTGATGGCCACCTGGATGCCCGAACTGCTCGACGGCATGGTCGAACGCGACGACGCGTACACGCCCATGGACGACTTCCGCGCGACGGCCTGGGCCGCCTACCTACCCTTCCTGTACGCGTGCCGGGCGCAGCCCGTCGACGTGCCCACCCTCCTGGTACGGGCGGGGGAACCCCTGCGCGCGTGGTCGGGCGAAGGCGACTGGCATGCCGTCTGGCCCCTGCCCCACTCGGTCACCGACACCGAGGGGAACCACTTCACGATGCTCGGCGAACACGCGGGACCCCTGGCGCACCGAATGCGTGAATGGCTGACGGAGCAAAGGTGCTGAGAACAAGCGCACCAAATCCGCGAGGCCGCCGTACAGGGGTCGGCGGACGATAGATAGGGGTTGCCGTCAATCCGGCCGAATCCATAGTCTGCGGACCGGAGTCGACTTGGCGAGCCCGTTCATTCGCATCAACTCTGCCCACGAATGGTTGAATTATGCCTGCCGAAGTCAAGCCGAAAATCGGCGACGATGCCCAGATATCGCTCGACGGTCAGGAGAAGGGTGAACTCACCCTCCTGGCCGAGCAACTGCGTGACTTCGGTCCACGCCTGAACGACGACCCCCGCTGGACGTCCGCCGCACGGGAGCTCTCCTGCCGGCTGCCCACGCGGCTGCGTCAGACACTGCGCCGGTTCACGTGGAACTCCGGCCGCGAGGCCATGCTCCTCGTGCGCAACCTGCCGGTGGATGTGGAGAACGTCCCCGACACCCCGGCGGTACGCGGCTCGGTGCAGCGCGAGACCACCACGCCGGCGTCGGCGCTGATGCTCATCGCCATGGCCATGGGCGAGGTGATCGCCTTCGACAAGGAGAAGACCGGCGCGCTCGTACAGGACGTGGTCCCCGTCCCCGGAATGGAACAGTTCCAGGGAAATGCCGGGTCCATCAAGCTCAACATGCACACCGAGAACGCTTTTCACGAGCACAAGCCCGACCTGGTGGGTTTGATGTGCCTGCGGAACGACCACGAGAACGTCGCCGGACTGCGCGTCGCGTCCGTGCGCAACGCAGTTCCGCTGCTTTCCGCCCGGACCAGGGAAATTCTCCACCAGCCGCGATTCGTGACCATGGCACCGGCTTCCTTCGAGATCGCCGACGGCATGGAGGAACCGCACGGAATCCTCGCCGGCAGTTTCGAGGACCCCGATCTCAAGGTCGACTTCAGCAGCACGATCCCGTCCGACGACGAAGCCGCGCAGGCCATGACCGAGCTCGAGGCCGTCATCGAACGGGTGGCCCACACACTGATCCTCGGCCCCGGTGACCTGGCCTTCGTCGACAACCGGCTGGCCCTGCACGGCCGCAACTCCTTCCAGCCCCGCTACGACGGCCGCGACCGATGGCTCCAACGCGTCTTCGTCCACCTCGACTTCCGTAGGTCCCGCGTCATGCGCAGGGCGGACGGACAGGTGCTCGGCGCCGGCGAGACGGTTCGCTGACCGGACGTGACGCACCCCCGACCGACCCGAAACGAAAGAGGTATCCCATGTCCGCGGGCGAGGACGACAACGTCTACAGCCGGCCTGTGTCGCCCACCGAGACATGGTTCCTGGTGTACCCCGAGTCGGTCCCCGGTGTCATCCAGATCGTCATCGAGGGCGCCGGTCACATCGGTCACGCCGAACTGATCCGCGCCGTCGGGACCGCGTCCCGGGCCTGCCCCGGGGCGCGGCTCACCCGCCAGGGCATGACCTGGGTGGACAGCGGCGTGGCACCGGCCGTGCGGGTCCTGCCCGGTGACCGGGTCGACCGGCACACCTTCGCCGATGCCGCCGAACTGCACAGCCCCCTCATGGGCAACGACGGCGGACCCACCTGCGAGCTCCTGCTCCTCACGGACGAGGAGTCGGACACGCTGATCGTGCGTGCGTTCCACGGGGTCATGGACGGCCAGGGCGTACGCACCTGGGCGGAGGACATCTTCCGGGTGCTGCGCGGCGAGGAACCCGTGGGCGCGCCCTCACGCATCACGGAGAACGAACTGATCGAGCAGACCGGCGCGCCGGAGGAACGGGACATCACCCCCGATCTCGACTGGCCGTCCGCGCTCGGTTCCCGCCCTCAGGGCCAGCACGACTTCTTCTGGCGCAGGCGCACCATCGACGGCACGCACCCCGCGCTCGTCGCCAAGATCGCCCGAACCGTCACCCAGGCGTGCGGTCTGCGCACCGGCAGGTTCCTCGTCCCGGTCGATCTGCGCAGGTACCTGCCCGGACTCCGCTCGACGGGCAACCTCACGAACAATCCGCTGTACGAGGTACAGGGCGACGCCGGCTGGGAGCAGGCCCACGAGCGCCTGCTGTCCATCCTGTCCACGGGTCAGGACCTGGCGGCCCGCGTCGACCCCTCGCTGCCCGGTCAGGACCTGGCGCAGCTGCACCAGCAGATCATGGGTCTGGACGCCTACTCCGCACAGCGGGGCTGTTACAGCAGCCTGGCCACGCTCTCCCACATGGGCAGGGTCGCCCCCGCTGCCTTCAGTACGCCTACGTTCCACGCCACCACCGTCTACTCCCTTCCCAACTCCGGGCCCCTGGGGCCGCCGGAGATCAACGCGGTCGAGTTCGGCGACCGTACCGAGATCACCATCGGCTGGTACGACGGTCCGCAGACCCCGGACCGCGCGGAGGCGCTGCTCGACCGCATCGAGGAGGCCCTGTCCCCGCGGGCGTACCGGGAGTGGGACCGCAACCTGACCCAGCGGGCGCTCGCCCGTCCGGGAACCGCGGTCGAGCAGTTCCGCCGGCAGGTCTCCCTGACACCCGGTGCGATCGTCCTGACCGGCCCCGAGGGTGAGGTGACCTTCCGTGAGCTGGACCAGCGGGCGGACGCCGTCGCCGTCGCGCTGCTGGACCGGGGCATCGGACGCGACGACGTCGTGGGCCTGCTGGCCGGCCGTACGGTCGCGGCGATGGCCGCCATCTGGGGGGTGCTGAAAGCGGGTGCGGCCTACCTGCCGCTCGACCCGCAGCAGCCCGATCACCGGCTCACCGACCTGGTGGCGGACGCCGGGGCCACCGTATGCCTCGTCGAGCACGTCCATGCCGAGCGCCGCTTCACCCCGGACTCCGGCTGCGACGTGGTGGTGCTCGAGACACTGGAGCCGTCGGACCGCCGACCCGAGGGCGTCGAGGTGCGGCCGGAGGACCTCGCGTACGTCATCTACACCTCGGGGTCGACCGGGCGCCCCAAGGGCGTGGAGATCGAGCACCGCCAGCTCGCCACCTTCATCAGCTGGGCGACCCGCGTCTACGGGGTGGACTCCACCACCCGGTTCCCGCTGTTCACCTCGCTGGCCTTCGACCTCTCCAACACCGCGATCTTCCTGCCGGTGCTGGCCGGCGGATCGATCGCGCTGGTACCCGACGAGCCCAACCATGTGGTGCTGCGCGACATGCTGGAGAACTCGGGGGCCAACGCGCTCAAGCTCACCCCCACGCATCTCGACCTCATCGGCAGGCTGGGCCTGGCCCCGGCCGGATTCCGGGCGGTGATCGCCGGCGGGGAACTCCTCCGGGGTGCCGTCGCCGACCGGGCTCAGCAGCTCTTCGGGCCACAGTGCGGCATCTTCAACGAGTACGGCCCCACCGAGACCACCATCGGCTGTATGACGCGACGCTTCGATCCGGAGCACGACGCGGACCTGCCGTCGGTGCCCATCGGCGTGCCGACGGACAACACCCGGATCCACCTGATCGGCGGTGACGGCCGTCACGTGGCCCCGGGCGAAGTGGGTGAGATGTATCTTGCCGGTGATCAGCTGGCCCGCGGCTACCGCGGCCGGCCCGATCTCGTCCGTGAACGGTTCACGGCCCTCGCCGACGGTACCCGCGTCTACCGCAGTGGTGACCTGGCCAGGATGCTGGACTCCGGTGAACTGGAGTCCGTGGGCCGCAACGACGAGCAGGTCAAGGTGCTCGGCTATCGCATCGAGCCCGCCGAGGTCGCCAAGGCCCTGGAGGAACACCCGGCCGTGGCCACGGCCTTCGTCACCGGTCTGGTCAGGCCCGAGACCGACGACAAGGTGCTGTGCGCCTACGTCGTCCTGCACGAAGAGGTCCCCGTGGACCAGCTCACCGCCCATGTCGCCGGCCGTCTGCCCCGCTACATGGTGCCTGCCACGATGACGGTCGTGCCTGAACTGCCCCGCACCGTCAACGAGAAGGTCGACGTCGCCGCGCTGCCGGTGCCGTTCACCGGGCCGCAGGCCGATGCCGCCGCCGCGAACGCGAAGGCGCGCGGTGCGGTGGAGGAGGAGGTGGCCAAGATCTGGGCACGCGTCCTCGCGGTGGACGTCAACCGGATCGGCGGGGACACGGACTTCCACGGGCTCGGCGGCGACTCCGCGACCCTGCTGGCGATGCTTGCCGCGGTCAGCGACGAGGTCGTGGGAGCCCGGCGGGAACGGGAATTCATGGCGGCCCTGCCGGTGATCCTCGGACGGCCCACACTCGCGCACGTCGCGGAGCTGGCCGAGCGCGCGCGTGACGGGCAGGGGGTCACAAGTGGCTGACCCGGGACGGGCAAGCATCGTCGCGATCAGTGATGTCCACATCCGCTACGACGAGAACCGGAAGATCGTCGACCGGATCAGACCGGAGAACGACGAGGACTGGCTGATCGTCGCCGGTGACATCGGAGAGATCGTCTCGGACATCGAGTGGGCGCTGCGCACCCTGCGCAACCGGTTCGCCAAGGTCATCTGGGCGCCGGGCAACCACGAGCTGTGGACGGCCCCCGACGATCCTGTGCAGCTGCGCGGCGAGCATCGCTACCTGCACCTCGTGGACATCTGCCGCAGGCTCGGAGTGTCCACTCCCGAGGACCCGTACCCGGTCTGGGAAGGAGAGGGCGGACCTGTCGCCGTAGCACCGCTCTTCCTTCTGTACGACTACTCCTTCCGGCCCCCGGGGACCTACTCCAAGGCGGCGGCGCTGCAGGTGGCCGAGGAGGCCGGAGTGGTCTGCAGCGACGAGTTCCTGCTGCATCCGGACCCCTACCCGAGCCGCGAAGCATGGTGCCGGGACCGCGTGCGGATCACCGAGGCCCGTCTCTCGGCTCTCCCGGAGGACCTGCCCACCATCCTGGTCAACCACTGGCCGCTCGTGCGCGAACCGACGCGGGTGCTCTGGCGGCAGGAGTTCGCGCTGTGGTGCGGAACCACGGCGACGGCCGAATGGCACACGCGGTTCCGTGCCAGGTCGGTGGTCTACGGCCACCTGCACATTCCCAGGGTGATCCACTGCGACGGCGTGCCGCACCAGGAGGTCTCCCTGGGGTACCCCCGCGAATGGCAACGGCGGCAGGGAACCCCGGGCCGGCTGGTCCGGATCCTGCCTACCGTCACCTCTCCCCGAAGAGAGCCGGTGTGATGACCGTTTCGTATGAACACCCTGTCGGAATGCCCCTGTCGGCCACGCGTGGCCGGGTGGCCGAACTGCTGGCACTGCGTGAGCAGGCGCGGCGTGGACCGAGTGACCGGGCGACCGAGGCGCAGCACGCGAAGGGCAAGCTGACGGCGCGCGAGCGTATCGAGCTGCTGCTGGACGAGGGGTCGTTCAAGGAGGTCGAGCAGCTGCGCCGGCACCGGGCGACCGGTTTCGGCCTGGAGGCCAAGAAGCCGTACACCGACGGTGTCATCACCGGCTGGGGCACGGTCGACGGCCGGACGGTCTTCGTCTACGCGCACGACTT
>NZ_JBFBLO010000031.1:0-36587 GCF_040686735.1 Streptomyces sp. NPDC079167
GCCGAAGCGGGTTCCTGCTAGGCGGTTGAATCACCACCGTGCTTTCCAGTTCTTCGCTTTCGCGTTTCCCTTTCCGGCGAGTCCGACTCTATCAGGCCTTTTCCGTTCCTTTGACCGGGGTCTCGCGAGCATGCGAGAGCCATAATCAAAGTGAGAGTCTGGGCTTGGGAGTCGCTGTCCGCCCCCGACTCGAAGTCGTGTGGGGGCCGGGCAGGGATACGACAGTACAGGCCGCCGTGAGGCGAGGCAAATCGCTTCCGGTGCGCCTCCAGGTCGGCCAACCGGTAGCTCTCGGGCGGAACCGGGACTTCATATGACTTACGCTGCTGACCAGTAAGCCGCCCTCCTTCCGTCGTGGCGGTGACATCCGGATCCCCACCTCTGGGAGGCTCTCCATGACCACAGTGACGTCCCCTCTTGCCGGCCGCGCCATCGGGCTCACCGCGGTTCCCGACCCCGTCTTCTCCGGAGCGATGGTGGGCCCCGGTACCGCCATCGACCCCGTGCGCGAGCCTTCGGAGGCCGTCTCGCCGGTCGACGGCATCGTCGTCTCCCTCCACCCCCATGCATTTGTCGTCGTCGACGACCAGGGCCACGGCGTGCTGACCCACCTCGGGATCGACACCGTGCAGCTGAACGGCGAGGGCTTCGAGCTTCTCGTGAACAAGGGGGACACGGTCACCCGCGGTCAGGGCATCGTCCGCTGGGACCCGGCGGGCGTCGAGGCCGCCGGCAAGTCGGCGATCTGCCCGGTCGTGGCCCTGGAAGCCACCGCCGAGTCCCTCTCCGACGTGCGTGAGGACGGCGACGTCAAGGTCGGCGAGACTCTCTTCGGCTGGCAGTGACACCCTCGGCTCGATAGACAGCCAGTTGGGAATCCATCGCGGTGGCGCGGCCACCGCACAATCGGAGACGGGTGAAATGGAGACAACGCTGCGAGGCGTCGGCGTGAGTCACGGTGTGGCGATCGGCGAAGTTCGGCACATGGGCACCGCGGTGCTCGAGCCGCCGGCCAAACAGATCCCCGCGGACGAGGCCGAGCGCGAGCAGGGGCGTGCCCGCCAGGCCGTCGAGGCTGTGGCGGCCGACCTGATCGCGCGCGGCAATCTGGCGGGGGGCGAGGCACAACACGTACTCGAAGCCCAGGCCATGATGGCGCAGGATCCCGAGCTCATCGCCGATGTCGAACGTCGTATCGCTGTCGGGAGCACCGCCGAGCGTGGCGTGTACGACGCGTTCGCGGCGTACCGGGCGCTGCTGGCCAACGCCGGGGAGTACCTGGCGGGACGCGTCGCCGACCTCGACGACGTACGGAACCGGATCGTTGCGCGGCTGCTCGGCGTGCCGATGCCGGGTGTGCCCGACAGTGACGAGCCGTACGTGCTGATCGCGCGTGACCTGGCTCCCGCCGACACGGCTCTGCTCGACCCCACGCTGGTGCTCGGTTTCGTGACGGAGGAGGGCGGGCCGACCAGCCACAGCGCCATTCTCGCGCGGGCGCTCGGTGTGCCTGCCGTCGTCGCTCTCCCCGGAGCGGGTGAGATCGCCGAGGGTACGGTCGTCGCCGTCGACGGCAGCACCGGCGAGATCTTCGTCGAGCCCAGCCAGGAGAAGCGCGCCGAGATGGAGAGCGCTTCGGCAGCGCGGAAGGCGGCGCTGTCGGCGGTGACCGGTCCTGGTGCCACCTCCGACGGTCACAAGGTGCCGCTGCTCGCCAATGTCGGCGGTCCCGGTGATGTCCCCGCTGCGCTGGAAGCCGGTGCCGAGGGCGTCGGACTGTTCCGTACGGAGTTCCTCTTCCTGGACGACAGCAAGCAGGCGCCCTCCGAGGAGAAGCAGATCGCGGCGTACCGCGCTGTGCTGGAGGCGTTTCCCGAGGGGCGTGTCGTGGTGCGGGTGCTGGACGCCGGTGCCGACAAGCCGCTGGACTTCCTGACGCCGGCCGACGAGCCGAACCCCGCGCTCGGCGTGCGCGGGCTGCGCAGTCTGCTGGACCACCCGGATGTGCTGCGGACCCAGCTGACGGCACTGTCCAGGGCGGCCGAGGGGCTGCCGGTGTACCTCGAGGTCATGGCCCCGATGGTGGCCGACCGCGCCGACGCGAAGGCGTTCGCCGACGCCTGCCGTGAGGCGGGACTGCAGGCGAAGTTCGGGGCGATGGTGGAGATTCCGTCCGCCGCGCTCAGGGCCCGCTCGATCTTGCAGGAGGTGGAGTTCCTCTCGCTGGGTACGAACGACCTGGCGCAGTACACCTTCGCGGCCGACCGGCAGGTAGGGGCCGTGTCCCGGCTCCAGGACCCGTGGCAGCCCGCACTGCTCGACCTGGTCGCGCTGTCGGCCGAGGCCGCCAGGGCCGAGGGCAAGAGCTGCGGCGTCTGCGGTGAGGCCGCTTCGGACCCGCTGCTGGCGTGCGTGCTGACCGGTCTGGGTGTCACCTCCCTCTCCATGGGTGCCGCGTCCATTCCCTATGTGCGGGCGACGCTGGCGAAGCACACGCTCGCGCAGTGCGAGCGTGCCGCCTCCGCCGCGCGTGCGGCGGACTCCGCCGACGACGCGCGGCGCGCGGCGCAGGCGGTGCTGTCGGGCGAGTGATGTCGTCCGCCGCACACGGTCGGATGTGAAGGGGTTCCCGCCCGTTCCGGCGGGGGCCCCTTCGGTCTTTCAGCGGTGGACCTCCGGTTCGTCGGCACCGATGGCGAAGCCCGCGCAGTACTCGACGCCGGATTCCGGCGACACGGGTTCACCGGTGTCGGCGTCCGTGCAGTAGGCGCTGAAGACCTCGCCCGCGGTGAGCGGGAGGAGACTGCCCCGGTTCAGGCGCCAGCCGTGCACCCGGTCCGGTGCGTCGGGGGTCGTGGTGCGCAGTACGACACCGCCCTGGGTCTCGAGCGCGACCCCGACGGCGAGCACGGTGGCGAACTCCGCACCCTCCGCCGATCCGAGCCTGGCGGTTCCGTCGGTGTCACGGGCTGTGTGCAGGACGGCCAGGAGCTGTTCGTTCTCCATGGGCATGCTGCAGACGATGTGATGGGTGCCCGGACCCGCCGTGTCCAACAAGCGCATCAGCAGGTGGGACGCCCGGTCGAAGGCGGCCCGCCCGATGTCCTGGCCGCAGTCGGCGCAGTCACCGAGGCCCGCCAGCAGCATCGTGGCGTACTCCCAGGTCGCGCGCCGGACCGCTTGTGAGACGAGCAGCGGGATCAGGGTGTCGATGGGCTGGCCCGTGTAGGCCACGGTGGCGCCGGCCGAGGCGACCTCCGCGACGAAGCGGGTCCGGCTTGTGCGTTCGTCGGGTTCCAGGCCGGACTCGGCGCAGAAATCCGCGTAGTCCTCCGGGTCGAAGAGGGCGACGGTGGTGTGCGTTCCCTGCGCGGCGAACGTCCGCAGCAGGCCCTCGACCTGCCGCAGGTAGACCGCGTGGTCCTCGAAGGTGAAGCTCCGGTAGCGGCGCATGGCCGCGAAGTCGTCCGGGTCGACCAGGAGGCCGATGGTGTTCGGTGCTTCGCGGCGCAGTGCGCGTCGCATGGATGTTCCGGCACGCTGCCGGCTGCGTTCGGTCTGGTTGATGTGCGCCATGAGTCCCCCTGTGCACTGTCGATCGATGCTCACTCAGCGTAATCAGGGGGACTGACAACGGGCTGTCCGGCGGCTGGGTTCAGTGGCGGTCGCGGGCGAGTTCCTCGTAGAAGCGGAGGAGTTCGAGGTTGTCGACGGAGCCCGGGTTGACCGCCTTGGACAGGGCTGTGCCCTGGAGGAGGCGCTTGACCGGAACCTCGATGCGCTTGCCGGTGAGGGTGTGCGGAATGCCGGGGACCTCGATGACCTCGTCCGGTACGTGGCGGGGTGAGAGGTTCTCGCGGATCGTCCGTTTGATGCTGTCACGGAGTCCGTCGTCGAGCGTGGCGCCCTCGGCGAGGTGGACGAACAGGGGCATCCAGTAGCCGCCGTCCGGCTCTTCGAGGCCGATGACGAGGGACTCGCGGATCTCGGGGAGCCGTTCGACCGCCTCGTAGATGTCGGCGGACCCCATGCGGACGCCCTGCCTGTTGAGCGTGGAGTCGGAGCGGCCGTGGATGATGACCGAGCCGCGGTCGGTGAGGGTGATCCAGTCTCCGTGGCGCCACACACCGGGGTACACGTCGAAGTAGCTGTCGTGGTAGCGGCGGCCGTCGGGGTCGTTCCAGAAGCGGACCGGCATGGAGGGCATGGGTGCGGTCACGACGAGCTCGCCGACCTCGCCCGTGAGCGGCTTGCCCGAGGGGTCCCAGGACTGGAGGTCGGTACCCAGACAGGGGGCCTGCAGCTCGCCGATGTGGACCGGCAGGGTGGGGACCGCGCCCGCGAAGCAGCTGCAGACGTCCGTCCCGCCGCTGACGGAGGCGATCCACAGGTCGGTGCCGGTCTCGGCGAACTCGTCGTGCAGCCAGCGGAAGCCGTCGGGCGGGAGCGGGGAACCCGTGGTGGCGACGCACTGGACACGGCTGAGGTCGTGGTCACGGCCCGGGTGGACGCCTGCCTTCCGGCACGCCATGACGTAGGCGGCCGACGTACCGAAGAGGGTCGCGCCGGTCAGTTCGGCGACACGCCACTGGGCCTGGACGTCCGGATAGCCGGGACTGCCGTCGTAGAGCACGACGGTTGTACCGGTGAGCAGGCCGGAGACGAGGAAGTTCCACATCATCCAGCCGGTGGAGGTGTACCAGAAGAAGCGGTCGTCGGGGCCGAGGTCGCAGTGCAGCCCGATCTGCTTGAAGTGTTCGAGGAGGATCCCGCCCTGGGACTGGACGATGGCCTTCGGGAGTCCGGTCGTGCCGGAGGAGTACAGCACCCACAGCGGGTGCTCGAAGGGGACCTGCTCGAAGACCGGTTCGGTGACCGAAGCGGTGAGCGCCGACCATTCGAGGGTGCCTTCGGGCGCGTCCGTGCCGAGGAGCGGGATGTGGACGACCGCGCGCAGGCTGGGGAGTTCGCTGCGAAGTTCGGCGACGGTGTCCCTGCGGTCGTGCTCCTTGCCGCCGTAGCGGTAGCCGTCGACGGTGAACAGGACGACGGGTTCGACCTGCTGGAAGCGGTCCAGGACACTGCGGGCGCCGAAGTCGGGGGCGGAGGAGGTCCAGACCGCGCCGACGGCGGCGGTGGCGAGGAACGCGACGACCGCTTGGGGGATGTTGGGGAGATATCCGCTGACCCGGTCGCCGGGGGTGACGCCGAGGGCGCGGAGCTCGGCGGCGAGTGAGCCGGTCTGGCGCCGGAGTTCGGACCAGCTGATGGAGACCTGGGCGTGGGTCTCGTCGACGTACAGCAGGGCGGGGGCGTCCGCGCGGAGCGGGTCGTCGGCCGTGCGCAGGGCGTGCTCGGCGTAGTTGAGGGTGGCGCCGGGGAACCACTGGGCGCCAGGCATGGTGCGGTCGCCGAGGACGGCGTCGTACGGGGTGGAGAAGCGTACGTCGAACCAGTCGGCGACGGCCTCCCAGAAGGTGTCGAGCTGGTCGACCGACCAGCGGTGCAGCGCCGCGTAACCGCCGTCGGCGGGTGCTCTGTGGCGTCCGGCCGCCCATCGCTGGAAGCGGGTGACGGCCGCCGCCTCGACGCGCTCGGGATCGGGCTGCCAGAGGGGGGCGTCGCCGGCTGCTGAGGTCATGGAGGCTCCCTGGCCTTTCGGGTGTACGCGGGGTGGGCGTGCGTCGCGCGCACGGGCTGGGGTGTGCGCGTGGACGGCTGTCACGGACGATGCCATGTGATCGTCTTGCGCACCAGGGTCCCCCTGCCATGACCGCGTGTCCGGCTGTGTGGTGAAGCCACAGGTGAACGGAAGCTGAACGGAGCACGCTTGGGTCCGGGCGGATGGCAGGGTTGCCCGCATGGATGGTCGTGACCTGGTGCGCTCGGTGAAAATGGTCGGTTCTGTACAGGGGATGCGCACGGTCCGCTCGGCCTGGCGGCGTCGGCGTGCCGACGCGCGGGCGCTGGCGGCGCGCGGTGCGGAGCGGGCTCGGGTGCCCGGGCTTCTGATCGGTGCGGAGCCCGGGCCCGGTGGTGGGGTCGTGCGGTTCGCTCGCTCGCAGCTGCGGGTCAGGGTGGCGGTGGGCGGTGCGGTGTTCTGGTCCTGGGACGGTGCCGGGCCGCTGCCCTCGTACGCCCTGCCGGGGGACGGTCCGGAGGCCGATACGCGCGCGCGGCTGGAGCCGGACACGAACGGCGGCTGGCAGGTGGTGTCGGAGCGGCTGACGGTCGCCGTGTCGCGGCACGGGGCGCTGGAGTTGCGTACGCCGGGCGGAGTGGTGCTGCGCCAGGAGCTGCCGCCGCGCTGGTGGGAGCCGGTGGAGGGCGGCCCGGCGCGGTGGGTGCAGCGGTCCGAGGTCCCGGCCGACGCCCGCTTCTTCGGGCTGGGCGGCCGGGCCGGCGGTCCGAGGCTGAGGGAGGGGACGTACCGGCTGTGGAACACCGATCCGGGCGGCCGTTTCGGTCCGGAGGACGATCCGCTGTATCTGACGATGCCGGTGCAGATGGTGGTCTCGGACGCTGGAACCCATCTGGCGTTCCACGACAACTCCTGGGCGGGCCGGGTGACGCTCCGTGAGGGCGAGGAGGGCGCGGGGTCGGGGCATGACCGGCCGGGGGCGTGCGAGGTGCGGATGGAGGGCGGCCCGCTCCGCTGCTGGGTGGTCGTGGGTACGCCGGCCAAGGTGCTGCGGAGCTGGACGGCGCTGACGGGGGCGCCCGCGCTGCCTCCGTCGTGGGCACTGGGTCCGCAGCACGCCCGTTGGGGGTTCGGCAGCGAGCAGGAGGTGCGGCGGGTCGTCGCGGGGTACCGGGATCGGGGACTGCCGTTGTCGGTCCTGCATCTGGACATCGACCACTACGACGCGCATCAGGTCTTCACTGTCGACCGGGAGCGGTTCCCCGGCCTCCCCCGGCTGGCTGAGGAGCTGCGCGAGGACGGCGTCAGGCTGGTCTCGATCGTCGATCCGGCGGTGCGGGCGTCGGCGGGCAACGCGGTGTTCGACAGCGGCCTGGAAGTCGGTACGGAGGGCGCGTTCGTCCGGGACCCGCAGGGCCTTCCGGTGCTGGGTGAGGTGTGGCCGGGCGAGTGCGTCTATCCGGATTTCACCGATCCGCTGGTGCGCGCGTGGTGGGGAGCGCTGTACGAGGAGAGGCTCGGCCAGGGGTTCGCCGGGGTGTGGCACGACATGAACGAACCGGTGTCGTTTACGGCCTTCGGGGATCCGTCGCTCCCCCGTTCGTCCCGGCACTCGCTGGAGGGCCGTGGCGGGGACCACCGGGAGGCCCACAACGTGTATGCCCTGGCGATGGCGAGGGCCGGGTACGAGGCGCTGTGCCGACTGCGCCCGGACGAGCGGCCGTTCCTGTTCTCCCGTTCGGGCTGGGCGGGGCTGCAGCGGTACGGCGGCACCTGGTCCGGTGATGTGGCGACGGGGTGGCCGGGGCTCCGGGCCTCGCTGGCCCTGGTGCTGGGTCTGGGGCTCTGCGGGGTGCCGTACTCCGGACCCGACATCGGGGGGTTCGACGGGTCGCCGTCGCCCGAGCTCTATCTGCGCTGGTTCCAACTCGGCTCGTACATGCCGTTGTTCCGTACGCATGCGGCCATCGACGCGGGGCGCCGGGAGCCGTGGGAATTCGGGCCGGAGGTCCTCACGCACGCCAGGCGTGCGCTGGAGGAGCGGGAGCGGATGCACCCCTACTTCGTGACGCTGGCCCAGCTCGCCCGGCTGACGGGTGCGCCCTATGCGCGGCCGGTGTGGTGGAGCGCCCCGGGGGACCGGGAGCTGCGGGACTGCGAGGACGCGTTCCTGCTGGGTGACGCGCTGCTGGTCGCGCCGGTGCTGGAGGAGGGCGCGGACCGTGTTGCGGTGCGGCTGCCGCGCGGGCGTTGGTACGACACGGCGACCGGGCAGGCGTACGAGGGCCCGGGCCAGGCGGTGGTGGACGCGCCGCTGTCCCGTATCCCGGTGCTGGCGAGGGCCGGAGCCGTGATCCCGGTGCGGGGCCCGGAGGGCGCTCTCGAACTCGAGGTGTGGGCTCCGCCGACCGGGCGCACCGGGGGCGGGCTGGTCGTGCGGGACGCGGGCGACGGGTGGGAGCGGTCCGAGGTGGAGCGCTACACCTCCCGGCTGAGGGCCGGCCGCGTGGTGGTCGAACGGGACGGCGAGGAGTCACGGGTGCCGTACCCGGTCCGGGTGCGGGGGCTGCCGGCTCAGCCGTAGGCGCCGGCGAACCAGGAGCGTACTGCCTGGGTGTGGAGGGGGAAGGCGAGTTCGTCCGGGGTGTGCAGCACGGTGTGTCCCGAGGTCTCGTCCGTCGGTGCGGAGGGCGGGAGTTCCCCGGCGGGGCGTGGCGGGAGCAGGCCGAAGAGCAGCAGGTGGCCGTCCGGGGAGCTCAGGGCGTCGGCGAGGCGCACGTCGGTCTCGTCGGCGCGGATGCCGGTCTCCTCGCGCAGTTCGCGTACGACGGCGTGGCGCCAGTCCTCGGTGTGGTCGATGTAGCCGCCGGGCAGCGCGAGCCTGCCCGGGTGCGGCGGGATGGTGCGGGTGATGACCACGAGGCCGGTGCCGTGCGGTCCGGTGACGGGGAGCAGGGCGACGGCGACGGGCAGCGGGTTGCGGTAGGCCCTGCGACCGCAGGCGGTACAGGTGCGGGGCCACGCGTCGGTGGCGTACGGGGCCCCGCAGCTGCCGCAGTGGGAGTCCTTCACGGGGCGGACTGTATCCGATCACTCTTCTCTTGCGGCTCCGGAGCTGATAGACGGTGTGCCCATGACAGGAACTGCTCGTCTTCTCCGCGCCCTGGCCGTTGCCGGCGCCGCCCTGCTCGCCGTGACCGCCGCTGCCCCGGTGGCGGTGGCCAGGCCCGAACCCAAGGCTCCGCCGGAGTTCGTCGATCTCCGCTCCGTCGATCCGACGATCATCACGGAGATGCGCTACACCACCGCGCACAACTTCATGGGAGAGCCGGTGGACGGTTACCGGCAGCCCGTCTGCATCCTGACCCGGCCGGCCGCCCGCGCGCTGCACACCGCCCAGCGGAGCCTTCTGCGCCAGGGGTATTCGCTCAAGGTGTACGACTGCTACCGGCCGCAGCGTGCCGTGGACCACTTCGTCCGCTGGGCGAAGGACCTCGACGACCAGGCCATGAAGGCGGAGTTCTATCCGATGGTCGACAAGACTCGGCTGTTCGAGGACGGTTACATCGCGGAGAAATCCGGGCACAGCCGGGGCAGCACGGTCGACCTCACCCTGGTGAAGCTGCCGGCGCTGCCGACCAGGCCGTACGAGCCCGGCGAGGAGCTGGCTCCGTGCTACGCGCCGAAGGGCGAACGCTTCCCGGACAACTCGGTGGACATGGGGACGGGTTACGACTGCTTCGACACCCTGTCGCACACGGACGACCCGCGGGTTCAGGGAGCGCAGCGCGCGAACCGGCAGTTCCTCAAGGAGATCCTGGCCGGCCTGGGGTTCGTGAATCTCGCGGAGGAGTGGTGGCACTTCACGTACAAGCCGGAGCTCTTCCCTGACACCTACTTCGACTTCCCGGTGGCCAGGCGCTCCGTGGCGGGTCACTGACGGGAGGGGAACGGGCGACCGGGACCACCCCCGTGAGCTCCGGCCGCCCGTTCTTGTTCTCGGACGCGGAACTGCCGTATCCGGTTGCCGACGGAGCGATTACGGTGCCTTCATGTCACAGCAGACGTTCGGTTCGTATGAAGAGTTCTGGCCCTATTACGTCGCCATGCACTCCAGGGCGGCGACGCGATGGGTCCATCTGACCGGGACACTGACCGGTCTCGCGGTCACCGCGTACGGTCTGGCACGCGGCCGCAGGCGGTACGCGCTGGCGTTGCCGCTCATCGGGTACGGCACCGCGTGGCCGGCGCACTTCCTCATCGAGAAGAACAACCCGGCCACGTTCGGCCACCCCGCGTGGTCGCTGCGCGGAGACGTGCAGATGATCCGGATGATGCTCGCGGGACGGGACGGGGAGCTGGCCGAGACCGCCGCCGAGTGGCTCGCCGAGAACCCGCGAACCCCGGTACGCGCGCAGGGTTGACGGGTCGTCACGCCGGGTGAAGACTCCTGTCACGCCCGCTGCCCCCCGCACCGTACGCGCGGTCCGTACCCCGGTCGGCGGGGGTACGGGCCGCGTCAGGGCCTTTCGTCTGGAGCAGGCCGGATCAGGGGGCGGGCCCTGGTGCGTGCAGCTGCAAGGCGGAGGATCGAGGCCAAGCGGAGCGTTTGGGGTCTCCCCTGCTCATGGGGGTCCCCCCGTTCGAGCGAAGCCGAGAGCGGGGAGAAGCCGAGAGCTTGGGGATTGACGACAACGCCGCAGATGGGCGTGCCAGACCCCGCGAGCCCGGCCTGATCCAGACGAAAGGCCCTACGTACGGTGGCCAGGCCGTCAGGTCCTGGCGGGTTCCCGGAGTTGGTCGGCGCGCGCCGCGGCGTGCTCCACGACCGCCACGAGCACATCCCGGACGGACGCCCGGTCACGTGCGTCGCAGAGCAGCACCGGCACCTCGGGGTCGAGGTCGAGTGCCGCCCGAACCGTCTCGGTGGGGAACTGCTCGGCGCCCTCGAAGAGGTTGACGGCGACGGTGAACGGGATCCCCCGGCGCTCGAAGTAGTCGACGGCCGCAAAGCAGTCCTCCAGCCTCCGGGTGTCGGCGAGGACCACCGCGCCGAGGGCGCCCTGGGCCAGTTCGTCCCAGAGGAACCAGAAGCGGTCCTGTCCGGGGGTCCCGAACAGGTAGAGGACCAGGTCCTCGCGCAGCGTGATGCGGCCGAAGTCCATGGCCACCGTCGTGGTGTGCTTGCCCTCGACCCCCGCCACGTCGTCGACGGGGCGGCCGGCCTCGCTCAGCCTCTCCTCCGTGCGCAGCGGTCTGATCTCGCTGACCGCGCCCACCAGGGTCGTCTTGCCCACGCCGAAGCCGCCTGCCACCAGGATCTTCAGGGTGACGGGTTCGACGTGCCGCTTTCTGCGGCTAGAGCGCCCGAAGGCCATTGATCACCTCGCGAAGAAGGCTCTCGTCCGGCAGCTCGGCCGGCGGAACGGGACGGGTGACGTGCACCAGTTCGTCCTCGACGAGGTCACCGACCAGAACACGGACCACCCCGACGGGGAGGTCCAGTCCGGAGGCTAGCTCGGCGATCGACTGGGGCATGTCGCTGCACAGTTCGACGATCTCCACGTGTTCCGGGGAGAGCGTCTGGTCCCGGCCGGGATCGTCGGCCGCCGGTTCGGGGATGACGATCGCGATCAGGTCGAGACGATGACGGGACGCGCTGCTGGTACGCCCCCGGGTCATCGCGTAGGGCCGGACCACCGGACCCGCTTCGGCGTCGTACCAGCGCGAGGAGGCCGCTTCTGCGGGCGCGGGCGGTGATCCGGGCGCGGTGTCCCGGGCGGAGTCTGCGCTCATCCCCTCGCCTCACCCTCCGGCGGGCAGACCGGTGGTCCGGGGGGCGTTGGCCAGGTGCGCCCCGACTCGCTTGACCATCAGGGTCATCTCGTAGGCCACCTGTCCGACGTCCGAGTCCGAGTCGGCGAGGACGGCGAGACAGCTGCCGTCACCTGCGGCCGTGACGAAGAGGAAGGCCTCGTCGAGCTCGACCACGGTCTGCCGGACCCGGCCGGCGTCGAAGTGACGGCCCACGCCCTTGGCGAGGCTGTGGAACCCGGAGGCGACGGCCGCCAGGTGCTCGCTGTCCTCACGGGTCAGGTCCTGGGACGTGCCGGTGGCGAGGCCGTCGCTGGAGAGCACCAGTGCCTTGCGGATGCTCGCGACGCGCTCGACCAGTTCGTCGAGGAGCCAGTTGAGTTCGCCGGAGCCCTGGCGTGAGGAGTTGTGTGCTGCGGCGTTCGGTGCGGTCATCGACCGTCCCCTCCCGGAGTGGTTCCTGGTGCTGCCTCGCCGGAGCCGGTCGCGTCCTCGGCGTTCTGCCGACGGCCGCGCTGCCAGCCGCGTTGAAGCGAAGCCATGCGGTTGCGTACTTCGTCCGCATCACGTTCGAGGTCGTCGTCGGTGTATGCGGGGGCGTGACCGGAAGTCCGCCGTGCGGAGTCCTCCCGGAGCTGTGGGGCGAGGTTCGCCTGCCGGACCCTGCGCGGGAGGCCTCCGACCGTGTCCGGTGCGGACGGTCCGGGTGCGGGCCTGAGTCTCGGCGGCGCCTCGTCGGCATGGGACGCGCCC
The DNA here is from genome assembly GCF_040686735.1 of Streptomyces sp. NPDC079167. Classification (NCBI taxonomy): domain Bacteria; kingdom Bacillati; phylum Actinomycetota; class Actinomycetes; order Kitasatosporales; family Streptomycetaceae; genus Streptomyces; species Streptomyces sp. NPDC079167. The sequence goes on from NZ_JBFBLO010000031.1 coordinate 12,209, forward strand.
GGGCGTTCCTGTGCGGTGACGGCTTCGGAGCCGGAGGGCTCGAGGGGGCCGTCGTTCGTGCCGGGGTGCGAGCGGCCCCCGTCGCCTATCCGGCGTCCATGGGCGGTGCCGGGTGTGTGCGGCTTGCGGCGCGGCAGCGGGACGGGGCCGGAGGGGCGCATCGGCCGGACGTCCGCCGAGCGGCCGTCCGAGGCGTCGAAGGCCTGCTGGTGCTGTTCCCGGTCGGCTTCCCTGCGCAGGTCGCGGGCGCGGAAGATGCCGCCCCGCTCGCTCTCGGTGTCCTCCAGGTCGGATACGCCGTCGAGGACGGGGCCGAGTGCCGGATCGAGCTCCCGGTCGCGAGCCGGGTCGGTGAACCCGAGTGTGCCCACCGGGCCTTCGAGCTCGACCGGGCCGTCGAGCACCGACGGATCGGTGAGGCCCGTGGGGACCGGGGAGAGTCCGGAGGGCCTGCCGGGGATGCTCTTGTCCGCGACTCCGTCCCTGCGGGCCTTGTCACTGCCGGGCGCGTCGCTGCCCGGCCGGCCGCCGCCGATCGCCTTCTCGGCGCGCCGGTCGAGGCGGAAGCCGGTGCCGTGCGTGTCCGGGGCCTCGGTGAGCAGCTGCGCCGGGATGAAGACGACCGCGGTCGTCCCTCCGTACGGTGAGATCTGCAAGGAGACGCGGACGTTCTGCCGCTGTGCGAGCCGGCTGACGACGAAGAGGCCGAGCCTGTCGGTGTCGGAGAGTTCGAAGTCGGGCGTCTCGGCGAGCCTGAGGTTGGCGTCCAGGAGGACTTCCGGGGCCATGCCGAGGCCACGGTCGTGGATCTCGAGGGTGAAGCCGTTGGCCACGCGCTCGCCGTGGACCTGCACCGCGGTGTGCGGGGGCGAGAACACCGTGGCGTTCTCCAGGAGTTCCGCGATCAGGTGGGTGAGGTCGGCGACGGCCGGGCCGCCCACGCCGATGCGGGGCAGGCGCCGGACCTCGATCCGCTCGTAGTCCTCGACCTCGGCGACGGCCGCGCGCACCACGTCCATGAGCTGGATGGGCTTCCGCCACTGCCGGGACGGGGCCGCCCCGGAGAGGATCACGAGGCCTTCGGCGTGGCGGCGCATGCGCGTGGTGAGGTGGTCGAGGCGGAAGAGGTCGGCGAGCTCGTCGCTGTTCTCGGTGCGCCGCTCCATGGTGTCCAGGAGCGTCAGCTGGCGGTGCAGGAGCACCTGGTTGCGACGGGCGAGGTTCACGAAGACCTCGGATACTCCGCGGCGCATGTCCGCCTGCTTGACGGCGGCCTCGACGGCGGCGCGCTGCAGGGTGTTGAGGGCCTGGCCTACCTGGCCTATCTCGTCGCGCTCGTAACTGAGGTGAGGCGCTTCGGTCTCCACGTCGACCTGCTCGCCCGCGGCCAGCCGCCGCATCACGCTGGGGAGCCGCACTCCGGACACCTCGTGCGCGTCCTTGCGCAGCCGGGAGAGGTCGCGGACGAGTTCGCGTCCTACGCGTACGGAGACGAAGACGGACACGAGCAGGGCGACGAATCCCAGGACGCCGGCGACGCCCGCCTGGATCAGGACCCGGTAGCCGGCGGGTTCCGCGCGGTCCTGGAAGCGGTTGGACATCTCGGTTCCGTCGTTGGCCAGGTGCTCCAGGACGGGTGGCGCCACTTCCTCCCAGCGCGCGGAGTCGATGGTGCCCGGCTTCGTGATCGGACCCGCGGCGATGAGCCTCTGCTCGGCCGTCCGCAGCGGCTCGGTGTCGGGGCTGCGCCAGTACTGCTCCATGCGGCCGCGCTCGCTCGCCGGCAGGAGTTCGAGGTTGACCTCGTACAGGAGCGTACGGCTGGCGGCGAGGTCGGAGACGACACGCAGCTCCGGGGCGCCGAGCCGCCCCGCGATGAGGCCCGACGCGATGAGGGCGTCCTCACGGGAGAGCATCTCGCGCGCCCTGGAGATGCCGACCAGCGCCCGGACCTGCTTGTCCATGGACACGTTCTCCATCGTGTGGAGACTGTTCAGGAAGCGGTAGCAGGGGTCGACGAGGCCGTTGTAGAAGTCGAGGGCCCTGGTCCGGTCGATGGTGCGCTTCTCGACGGACCCGCGCAGCGCGTCCAGGCCGTCGACCTCGCCGAGGATCGAGTCGAGCTGGGCCTCCGACTCCGGGCTCAGCTTGTCCCGTACGTCCTTGCTCTTCGCACTCCGCCTGACCTCGGCCACGACCCGGTCGGTCCGGGCTCGCTCGCGGCGCAGGAGGGGCAGGGCGTCCGAGGCCCGGGGATCGGCGAGGAAGACGAGTGTTTGGCGGCGTTCGCCCTGAACGGCCCGGATGGTGTCTTCCAGCGGGTGGCCGACCTGCTCCACGATGGCGCTGGCGCCCATCAGTTCGCCGGCCTCGCGGCCGGTGACGTAGGTGGCGAAGACCCAGAGACCCGTGAGGGAGGCGAGCGGCACCAGGAGCAACGCCACGATCTTCCTGCGGATGGACTTCCCGCGAAAGCGCATGGCCTCCCCCAGCTCGGCCCCGCACCGCGGGGGTGGTCGCGCCGGGTCCGGTGGTTCCGGTCGCCCGGTCTTCGTGGTCGTTCGGGTGTTCCTGCCGCAGCCCACCGAGCGTCGGCCGGAGTTCCGTCAACAAACGGCGCGAGCCTACTACTGACCTACCGGTAACTCGAAGACGTGTCCGGACGATTTCAGGCCGCTCTTCCCCGAGTTGCTCACCAGTTGTCCCGGTATTCCCTGCGAAGAAACTCGCGAAAGCGACAGAGAATCCCTGACTGAACGCGGTGCGTCCACACAAGGCAGTTGGCTGGAATTCTTCCTTCCGTGACCTTTCGGGGCTGGTTGCCGTCCCAGGCGGGAATCTTCACGACGTGGCATTCGTCCACACGTACGGGGCAGAAGGACCTCACGGGGGTACGTGCGACAGGCAAGCGGTTCCGCCCGCGTAAAAGGGGCGCAAGCCGGGCAGCCACCCCTGAGTCGGACAGTGGTGGGGAGTTGAAGGTCCTTGGACACGGATGAGCTCCGGGGCGCCGCGGCATCGTCGGCGATCCCTTCGCAGGCGGGCGCGCCGGCGGCGGGCGCGGCACCCGCCGGTGCCCGGATCCCCCGGCAGCTGTGGGTGGACGAGCCTGCGGTACGCCGCAGGATGCCGGATCCTGTACGGACGGCGGCCGTGCGCGCCGTCCTCGTCATGTCGCTGACGATCATTCTGGCCATGGTGGCCTTCCTGTGCACGCTCGCCGGGTCCTGGCTCGCCTTCCCGATGATGCTCACCGGTGTGGCGGGCACGGTGGTGGCGACGTGGGCGGTGCTGGACGTATGGGTGACCCGGCAGGTGTGGAACCAGCGCCACGGCGTGGTGTCCGTCCCCAGCAGCACGGCGCGCCGCATGCGCCGGGAGCGCCGCGCCGCCAGGCGTGCGGCACGGTCCCGGGCGCGCAGGGAGGCCCGGATACGACGCCGGGGGGAAGGCCGGCTCTCCCGCGCCTGACCGCCTGCGCCCCGGCGTCCCCTACCGCTTGTCGGTTGCCTGCTGTGCGGGCTCCGTGCGTGTGTCCGTCATCTCCGTACGCATCTCCGGGACCGCCGGCGCGCCCGCCGCGCCGGCCGCCTCCGCGCTCCGCTTGAACATGCGGGTCGCGGTGATCTCGCCGTGGACGGTCTCACCGGCGGGGTCCTGCTGGGGCAGCCCCGGCCTGAGGTGCTCCTCGACGCTGATGTACTTCAGCCCGGCCCGCAGGTCCGCGTCGTTGCGGAGGCGGATCACGAGCGGGAATTCGGCGAGCGCCGTCGTGTCGAACAGCCCCGTCGTGTAGAGCAGTTGGACACCGAGCGCGTCGGAGACCGCGCGCTGCAGCTCCAGCAGGTATGTCGCGTTGGCGCGCCCGATGGGGTTGTCGAGGAAGAGCGTGCCCGCGTGCCGGTGCCGGTCCCGGCCCCTGTCGTTGCTGCGCAGGGCCGCCATCGTGCAGTACAGCGCGATGGCGGCGGTGAGCAGCTGGCCGCCGGAGAAGACGTCGCCCATCTGCCCGACCGGGACGCGCTCGGCGCGGAGCACCGCGTCCGGCTTGAGGATCTCCACCGCGATGCCCTTGGGCTGCAGAGCCGCCTGCACGCCCCGCAGCAGGAGGGACATGCCGTCCCTGCGCAGATCGGAGTTCTTCTTGAGGGCCGCGTGCGTGGCCTCGTCGATGACCTCGCCGAGCCTCTCGGTGAGCGTGGCCTGGTCGGGCTCCTCGAAACGGATCCGGAGGAATTCCTGGCCGGACCACTCCCCCAGCCCCTCGGGAAGCTGGGAGAGCCGCTGGGCGGAGCGGAGCGTCGTGAGGGCCGATTCCACGAGGCCCCGGAGCCGGTCGACGATGGAGTCGCGGTTGCGCTCCAGCTGGACCAGCTCGTCCGTGAGCACGCGCAGCCTGGGCGCGAAGGCCGCGGCCCACTTCTCGGCGTGGTCGGGCAGGGCGGCTGCCGGAAGCTCCCGGATCTGCTGCCGGGCCGGGGTGCGGACCTGTTCGTAGCGGGTGGAGTTGGCGTGCCGTACCAGGACGTCGCTCGCCTCCCGTACGGAACTCTCCGCTGCGGAGAGGTCCGTGGAGCAGCCGCGCAGTGAGCGGCGGGCCTCGGCGGCGGACTGCCTGGCCTCCTCCAGGGTGCCCGGGTACGGGTCGGGGGACTCGGTCCCGTCCTCCGCGCCGTGGTCCCTGAGCAGGTCACGCAGGAGTGCGGCGGTCTCGTCGAAGCCGCTCGCCGAGTCCTCGGCCGTGCGGTGGGCGCGCAGCAGTTCGGCGTGGGCCGCGCGCGCGGTGTCCAGCGCCTCGGTGGCGGAGGCGAGTTCGGCCGTCGCCGTACGGAGCAGGGCCTGGGCCTGGTCGGCGTCGGCCGGGGCCAGGTCGGCGGGGAGCTCCGTGTGGTGCGGTGCCTCGTCGGCGGGGGCGAGCCGTTCGGCTTCACCGCGCAGCCGGCCGAGCTGCTCGCTGGCCGTGGAGGCCCTGGTCTCCAGGAGCTGGACGTGCGACTCGGCGCGGGCGGCGGCCGCCTGCCGGGAGGGTCCGTCGGCCCCGTCGGTGCCTTCGAGGAGCTGGGCGGCGCGGGTGCGGACCTTGTTGGTGAGGCGGTCGAGCTCGGCCAGAGCGGCGCTCTCGTCGCTCTCGGCGCGCGCCTGCTCGGCGCGCAGGTCGGCTCCGACACCCACCTTCTCGTACAGCCTGGAGGCCGCCCGGTATGCCTCGCGCAGGGCGGGGAGGGAGACGCGAGCGGCGGAGGCGTCGGCCTCCGGGAGCGTTTCCGGGGCGCCCGCGATCTCCGCTCTCTCGGCACGCAGGGCACGGGCCGTGCGGTGGGCGTCGTCCGCGGCGCGCTGGGCGGCACGGCGGTCCTCGTCGGCGGCGCGTGCCCGCTCCAGGCAGGCTGTGGCGCGCGCCTCCGATTCGGCTGCCTCGTCGGTGAGTTCACGCAGTCGCGCCTGCCAGCCCGCGCGGTCGCGGAGACGGTGGGCCAGGCCCGCGAGCGCGTCGGCGGCGCGGCGGGCCCGCTGGGCCGCCTCCTGCCGCTCGTCGCGTACGCGCGCGGCGTCCGCGGCGGCCTCGTCGGCCTCGGCTCGCACGGTGCGGGCCTCGGCGAGTGCGGCCTCCGCCGTCTCCGCGGCGGCGCGGGCGGCGCGGGCCGCTTCGCCGAGCTCGGCGAGCATCCCGGGCGGGCAGTCGGCACGCCACGAGCCGATCCGGGCGGCGAGGGCGCGGTCGGCGGCGAGCCGGGCCGCGAGCGACCTGATGTCCTCGTCGCGCGCCGCGGCCCGGGCGCGGAGCGCCTGGCGCTCCTCGTCCGCGGCGTGTTCGTCGTGCATCGCGGGGTTCGGCGGGACGAGGAACACGTCGTCGCTGCCGGTGCCCGCACCGCCGGGCGGGGGTACGGGGGCGAGGAGGGCCGCGGTGGTGCCCACGGCGACGGCCGACCGGGGCAGCAGGGCGGCGGCGGCCAGGACTTCGCGGGCGCGGGTGTGCGCGTCCGGGTCGGTGATGACGACACCGTCGACGAGCTCGGGGCGCGCCGCCAGGACCGCCGCGTGGTCGACGGGGTCCACGGCCTGGGCGAGGTAGCGCCAGCCGGGCAGGGCCGGGATGCCGTGTTCACCGAGGTACTCGACGGTGGTGAGGACGTCGGGTCCGGGCGGCAGCAGCCCGCCGTCCCCGAGTGCGCCGAGGATGCGGGAGTCGTCGGCGGCTGCGGTGCGCAGGTCGAAGAGCCGTCGTTCGGCGGTGGAGACGCTCTGGTCGAGGAGCTCCCTCAGCTCGTCGGCGGCGGCATCGAACTCCTCCGCCGTGAGGGACTGCGCGGCCCCGCCGGTGGCCTCTTCGTCGCCGTCCGTTCCCGCGCCGGCGCCGCGGGGACGCGGGACACCGACGCCGGTGGCCGCCGGGAGACCCAGCAGGTCGGCGAGGCGGTGGTCGGCGGCGATCGACTCGGCGGCCCTGCGCTCGGCCTCGTAGGACTGTTCGGCGGCCTGCGCGCCGTCGGCGGCGCGGGCCGCTGCGAGCTCGGTGCGGCTCTCGGCCGCGGCGGCTTCCCTGGCCTGGTCGGCGGTGGCCCTGGCCGCCTCGCGTGCGGTGTCCCAGGCGGCGACGGCGGTCTTCTCCGCGTCGTTCGCCGCGAGTGCCGCGCGGGCCGGGTCGGCGTCCGGCGCGGTGTCGTCGAGCCAGCCCGCGCGTACGGCTTCCGCGGTCTCCTGCTCGACCTCGGCGAGGCGCTGACGCAGGTGTCCGGCCTCGCTGCGGGCGCGCTGGGCCTCGGTGGCGGCGGTGGTGGCGTCCCGGTGCGCCGTCTCCCCGGTGGACTGAAGCGTCGCGGACCGCTCCTCCTCCTCGTCCGCCACCCGCTCCCCCGCCTCCGCGGCGGTGTGCAGGGCGCGTACGAGGTCGGCGGCGGCCGTGGCGCGTGCGGCCAGGGCGGGGGCCGCGTCGCGCTCCGCCTCGCGGATGGCTACGGCCACGCGTGCCGAGCGGTCGGCGGCGGCGCGGTGGCGCAGGACGGCTTCGGCGGCCTGCCAGGCGGAGTGCAGGGTGCGTGCCTCCCCCAGCTCGCGGCGCTGTGCCGCCGCGCTCTTCTCGGCGGCGGTGAGGGCCAGGGACGCGTGCCGGTAGGCCAGTTCGGCCGCGATCAGGTCCCGGCGGCCGCGGGCGGCTTCGGCCTCGGTGACGGTGTGGGCGGCGTCAGCGACCTGCTGGGCGAGCTCCGCGGTGCGGCCGCGCTCCTCGGCGGCGCGCCCGGAGAGCCTGCGGGCGAGGGTGCGGGTGCGGCGTTCGGCACCGGCGTGGACGTCCCGGCTGCGGGCCCTCGTCGCGGTGGCGTCGACGATGCGGCCGAGCAGCTCGGCCGAACCGGCGGTGAAGTCGCGTTCCGCGGTGAGCTCGGCACGGCGGCCCAGCTTGTTGCCGAAGCCGCTGACGAGGTCGGCGAGGCCGTCCGTGTCCCGCGTGTCGGTGACGGCCCGGAGCAGCAGGTCGGTGAAGTCGGAGTCCTTCTTGACCGCGAAGAGGCCGGCGGCCTCACCCTCGTCGGCGTTCATCTCCCGCTGGTAGCGGAAGAGTTCGGGGTCGAGCCCGAGGTCACCGAGGTGTTCGTTCCACCGGTCGTGGATCTCTTCCCAGTGCACGTCGAGGTGCGGGTAGAACTTGCCGGCGTCCGTGAGCGCGTCGCGGAAGCCCTTCATCGTGCGGCGTCTGCCGCGGGCGTTCGAGACGCCTTCGGCGGGGCGGCCCACCGAGCTGGCCTCGGCCACGGGCAGGCTGTCGAGGCTGAGTCCGGGACCGGGCCGGAAGGAGTACCAGGCCTCGGCGAACTTACGGGGGTCGCTGGAGACCTGGCGGCCACGCCATTCGCTGACCTTGCCGACGACGACGCACTCGCCGGTCAGGGTGTGCTGCCACTCCAGGGCGACGTGTCCGCAGTCGTCGGCGAGCAGGAACTTGCGCAGGACACCGGAGCTGGCGCCGCCCAGGGTGTTGCGGTGGCCCGGCAGCATCACCGAGAAGATCAGCTTGAGCAGGACGGACTTGCCTCCGCCGTTCTCCAGGAAGAGCACACCGGCGGGCGCCGGGCGGCGCGGGGGGCCGGCGGGCTCCTCCTCGAAGAACTCCGCCTGGGCCGGCGCGGGCCTGGGCACGGGCTCGCCGACGCCGCGCAGGTCGAGCACGGTGTCGGCGTAGCGCGCACCGGCGGGCCCGATGGAGTAGAGGCGGACCCGGGACAACTCGTACATGGCGGCGGACTCTCGTCGTTCTGGCGGCGGGCGGGCGGCTGGAGCGGGGGCGGGGTGCGGCGGTTCAGGAGTGGAAGGGGAGCCCCGCGTCGGCGGCCAGCTCCAGGCCTTCGTCGTCGGGCGGGGGCAGCAGGGTGGCCGAGCCGTCCGTGACCGGGACGACGCCGAGTTCCAGCAGTTCGGCCATGGCGGCGCTGCCGGCCATGTCGCGCACCTGGAGCTGGTAACGGGCGGTGGTGCGGTAGGCGCCGCCCGCGTCGTCCCCGGTGCGCTGGAGGAAGCCCGAATCCGTGAGGAAGGCGACGGCCTTGCCGATGATGCCGGTGGTCGAGCCGGCCAGCCGGCGGGCGTCCTTGGTGGCTCCGGTGGCGCTACGGCGGGAGTAGATCCGCCACCCGGATTCCAGACCGGGCGCGTCGGTGGCCGGGTCGGTGTTGTCGCCCTGCTCCTCGGCGCGCTCCTCCAGGCGTTGGCAGGCCTGGCGGACGAAGGCGTCGACGCCGTTGACGGTGATGCGGCCGATGTACGAGTCGTCGGCCAGGTCCTCGGGGCGGGGGAAGGCCATGGCGGCGACGGCGAGGTGGGCGAGACCGTGCAGGAAGCGGTCGGCGGAGTCGGGGGACGCGCGCCGGGCGTAGTCGCCCATGCGCACGGCGAACACCGAGTCCTCGCCGGCGGTCACGGCCATCCCGGCGCGGGTGGAGACCTCCAGCACGATGAGCCCGAGCCCGGTGGCGACGGCGTCGGAGAGCCGGGCGAAGGCGGGCTCCTCGCGGTAGCGGCGGAGCAGCTCGCTGTACTCGGCGTCGCGGGCGGGCATCAGCTTGGGCTGCAGCCCGAAGGAGACCAGCCGGGCGGCGTCGGCGGCGTCGGCGGGGGTGACAGCGGCCGGCCGCGCGGCGTCGGCCGCCTGCGGGAGGTGCTGGTCGCCCCACGCGTCGGTGTGCTCGGCGTGCTGCTCGCTCAACTCGGTGACTCCTCGGTACGGGTGCCGCTCCCGGGCGGCAGGGGGTGGGTGGTCGGGCCGGGGACGCTCACGAGGCGTCCTTGCGGTCCGCGGCCATGCCCGCCGCGTCCAGCAGGGCCATGCCCACTATCAGGTCGGCTCCGCCGAATTCGTGGTCCTCGAGCTGGGTGCCGTCGTCAACGGCGAACAGCAGCCGTCGCTCGCCCTGGCGGTAGGCGGTGCCGACGGGAGGACTGGCCGCGTGGACGGCGAGCAGGGCGACGAGGTACGGCAGTTCGGGGTCGCGCAGCCGGGCCTCCGCGAGGAGTCCGGAGAGCCGGCGGGGGGCGTCGTGCTCCAGGTCGAGCAGTTCCATCGCGTGTCCGAGCTGCTCCTCGCTGAACCGGCTGTCGTCCGGGGTGGCGATGAGGTCGGGCTCGGGCATCTCCGCGCCGAGGTGCTCCCGCTCCACCGGGGGCATGAGCAGCAGGTCGACGAGGTCGCCGACCCGGACGGAGGTGGGTGTGCGCAGCCCGGTGCCGTGTGCGAAGAACGCGTCGGTGGCCCGGGTGGCCTGCTCGACGGGGAGCGGCAGCAGGGGCACGACGAGCTGTCCGTAGAGGTCGAGGCCCGCCTGCGCGGTGGGGGTGGCGAACGCCTGGCGGTCCTGCTCGGCGCGGAAGAGGGGTCCTGCCTCCAGGAGCCTGGACTGGAGCTGGGTGTGGCGTCGGATGCAGTCCTTGACGATGTCGACCAGCTCGGCGGCGCGGCGCTTGTGCTCGGGCTCCTCGGCCTCGTCCCTGGCCTTGCGGATGTTGGTGAGGATCGCGTTCTCGTGGCGGTAGCGGTCGGCGACGTGGTCCAGCGCCTCGGCGATCATGTCCGGCACGGCGTTGAGCCAGTCCACGGCGCGGACGTTGCGGCGGGTCGCGTCCAGGGTCCTGCGGAGCGTCTCGGCGTACTGCACGGTGCGGTAGCGGGCCTGTTCGGCGGCGAGCTGGGCGTCGGCGAGGCGGCCCCTGCTGATGAGGACCTCCAGCTTCACCTCGGCGGCGATCTGGGCGCTGGTGACGTCCGTGTCCAGGGCGCCCACCAGGACGTTGACCGCCTCGTCGGTGGCGCGGAGGTAGACCGTCCCGCCGTGGCCGGGGACTTCCTCGACGAGCTTGAAGTCGTAGTCCCTGCGGACGTAGACGCCGTCGGGTCCGAAGGTGCCGTACACCGCGCGGAAGCCGCGGTCGACGCTCCCGACGTTGATCAGGTTCTCCAGGACCCAGCGCGCGACCCGTTCGTGCTCGGTGACGGGCCGGCGGGGTGCCTGGGCCGCGATCCGCGGGAGGAGCCTGGCCACTATCTGGTCGTGGTCGGCGCCCGTGTCGAAGTCCATGTTGAGGGTGACGAGGTCGATCGCGGCGAGGGCGACCTCGGCCATCGCGTAGACCGTGTACTCGCCGGCCAGATTGGCCTTGCGCACGTCGAGGTCGTGCAGCGGGGCGGTGCAGGCGAGCGCGCGCAGCCGACGCGAGAGCCCTTCATCGGCGGCGGGGCCCGGGGCGGGCCTCGGTCCCGCGCTGAGCTGGGGCGCAGCGGTGTGGGTGGCGGCAGGCGAAGTCACGCTGCACAGATTAGGTCCTCGCACCGACAACGGTCGAAACGGCGCAGAAGCGACCGGTCACGGCCGCCCGTAACCGCCCCCTCCCGGGGTGCGCAGCACCAGGACGTCGCCGGTGTCGAGCTCGGCGGTGTCACAGCCTCGGAGCGGCGTCACGCCCGCCCCGCCGGCCCGCTCGACGTACTGCTCGCCGAGAGCTCCGGGGCCGCCTCCCGCCATGCCGTACGGGGGCACCCGGCGGTGTCCCGACAGGAGCGCCACGGTGACGGGTTCGAGGAAGCGGATCCTGCGTTCCACCCCCCTGCCGCCGTGCCACCGGCCCGGTCCCGCGCCGTCCTCCCGTACGCCGAAGCTCTCCAGCAGCACCGGGTAGCGCCACTCCAGGATCTCCGGGTCGGTGAGCCGGGAGTTGGTCATGTGGGTCTGTACGGCGTCGGCCCCGTCGAATCCGTCCCCGGCGCCGGAGCCGCTCGCGACGGTCTCGTAGTACTGGACCCGGTCGTTGCCGAAGGTGAGGTTGTTCATGGTGCCGGAGCCCTCGGCCTGGACGCCGAGAGCCGCGTAGAGGGCGCCGGTGACGGCCTGGGAGGTCTCGACGTTGCCGGCGACGGTCGCCGCCGGGTGGACGGGTGCGAGCATCGACCCCTCGGGCACGCGGATGTCCAGGGGTTTCAGGCAGCCGCTGTTGAGCGGGATGTCCTCCTCGACGAGTGTCCGGAACACGTAGAGGACGGCGGCCGTCACGACGGACCTGGGGGCGTTGAAGTTGCCGGCCTGCTGCGGGGACGTGCCCTCGAAGTCGAGGACGGCCCGGCGTGCGTCGTGGTCCACTCGCACGCTCACGGCGATGACGGCGCCGTTGTCGGTCTCGTAGCGGCAGGAGCCGTCGCGCAGTCCGGCCACGATGCGGCGTACGGACTCCTCGGCGTTGTCCTGGACGTGGCCCATGTACGCCTCCACGACGTCCTGCCCGAACTGGCGCGTCATGCGCCGCAGTTCCGTGATGCCCTTCTCGTTGGCCGCGATCTGGGCGCACAGGTCGGCGAGGTTGGTGTCCGGGTCGCGTGAGGGGTGGGCCGCGGTCGTGAGCAGCTCCCGGGTCTCCGCCTCGCGGAAGGTTCCGTCGCGCACCAGCGGCCAGTTGTCGAACAGGACGCCCTCTTCGTCGACCGTACGGCTGAAGGCGGGCATGGAGCCCGGGGTGATGCCTCCGATCTCCGCGTGGTGGCCTCGCGAGGCGACCAGGAAGCGCAGCCGCTGCTCCTGTCCGTCGGCCGGCTCGTCGAACACGGGCGTCACGACGGTCACGTCCGGCAGATGGGTGCCACCGTGGTAGGGATCGTTGACGGCGTACACATCACCGGGCCGGAGGATGCCCTCGTTGCGCCGCAGCACCTCTTCGACGGTCTCCCCCATCGAGCCCAGGTGGACCGGGATGTGCGGGGCGTTGGCCACCAGGTGGCCGTCCGCGTCGAACAGCGCGCACGAGAAGTCCAGCCTCTCCTTGATGTTGACGGAGTGCGCCGTGTTCTGCAGTCGTACGCCCATCTGTTCGGCGATCGACATGAAGAGGTTGTTGAACACTTCGAGCATGACGGGGTCCACCCGGGTGCCGACGGCGGCCCGCCCGGGCCTCGGCTCCGTCCGGCGCAGCACGAGGTGTCCGGCCGGTCCCGCCGTCGCCTGCCAGCCGGGATCGACGACGGTGGTGGCGTCGTCCTCGGTCACGACGGCGGGGCCGGTGACGGTGTCCTCGGCGCGCAGTGTCGCGCGGCGGTACAGTCCGGCGTCGTGCCATCCGTCCCCGGTGAACATCGTCACGGTTCCGAGGGGACGGAGCGGCCCTTCTCCCGTGCCCGCTCCCACGCGGGGAGGGGTGTGCGGGCCGGCCGTTCCGGTGGCTTCCACGGAGACGGCCTCGACCACCAGGGGCTTGTCCATGGTGAATCCGTAGCGCGTGCGGTGGGCTTCGGTGAACTCCCCGTCCATGGCGGTGACGGTGCCGTGGGCGACGGGCAGGGCGGCGTCCGTGCCCGCGTAGCGCAGGAGGATCCGCGCGCGGGTGGTGATGGCGCTGCCGGGGACGCCGTCGGCCCTGAGGTCGGCCCGGGGTGCGCTCGGCCAGGGACTCGCAGAGGGCCCGGACCCGGGAGCCGGTCGCGTCGCCCAGTGGGGCCTCGACGGACTGTTCGCGCATCGCGGTGGCGTCGGCGAGACCGATTCCGTACGCGGAGAGGACGCCCGCGAGCGGCGGTACGAGGACGGTGTCGATGCCCAGGGCGTCGGCGACGGCGCAGACGTGCTGTCCGCCGGCGCCGCCGAAGCCGGTGAGGGCGTAACGGGTGATGTCGTGGCCCCGCTGGACGGAGATCTTCTTGACGGCGTTCGCCATGTTGAGCACGGCGATCTCCAGGAAGCCCGCAGCCACTTCGGCGGCCGTACGCCGGCTCCCGGTGGCGGCCGACACCTCCTCGGCCAGTGCGTCGAAGCGTTCCTTCACGAGACGGGCGTCGAGCGGTTGGTTCCCCTCGGGCCCGAAGACGGCGGGGAAGTGTTCCGGGCGGATGCGGCCGAGCATCACGTTGGCGTCGGTGACGGTGAGCGGCCCGCCCTTGCGGTAGCCGGCGGGTCCGGGGTCGGCCCCGGCCGAGTCGGGGCCGACCCGGTAGCGCCGTCCGTCGAAGTGCAGGACGGACCCGCCGCCGGCGGCGACGGTGTGGATGCTCATCATGGGCGCGCTCATCCGCACCCCTGCCACCCGTGTCCCGAGCTCGCGTTCGAACTCGCCCGCGTAATGGGAGACATCGGTGGAGGTGCCGCCCATGTCGAAGCCGATGACGCGCTCGTGGCCCGCCTGGCCCGACGTACGCACCATGCCGACGACGCCCCCGGCCGGGCCGGAGAGCACCGCGTCCTTGCCACGGAAGTGCGCGGCCTCGCGCAGCCCGCCGTTGGACTGCATGAACATGAGCCGGATGCCGGGGAGTTCGGCGGCCACCTCCTCGACGTAGCGGCGCAGGACCGGCGAGAGGTAGGCGTCGACGACGGTGGTGTCGCCGCGCGGCACGAGCTTGATCAGCGGGCTGACCTCGTGCGAGCAGCTGACCTGCGTGAAGCCCGCTGCCCTGGCCTCCTCACCGACGGCCCTCTCGTGCTCGGGGTGGCGGTAGCCGTGCATGAGCACGACGGCGGCGCTGCGGAGCCCGTCCTCCGCGGCCTCCCTGAGCCGAGCGGCCACGGCGTCGCGGTCGAGTGCCTTCACGGTGCCCCCGCGGGCGTCGACGCGTTCCGGGACCTCGACGACCCTGCTGTACACGGCCTCGGGGAGCAGGATGCGGCGGTCGAAGAGACGCGGCCGGTTCTGGTAAGCGATCCGCAGGGCGTCCCGGAAGCCTTCGGTGACGACCAGGACGGTGGGCTCGCCCCGTCGCTCCAGGAGGGCGTTGGTGGCGACCGTGGTGCCCATCTTGACGCCCGCGACCCGGTCGGCGGGGACCGGGTCGTGGGGGCCGAGCCCGAGAAGGAGCCTGATACCCGCGACGGCGGCGTCACGGTAGCGGCCGGGGTCGTGCGACAGCAGTTTGCGGGAGACCAGCCGGCCTCCGGGGTCACGTCCCACGACGTCCGTGAAGGTGCCGCCGCGGTCGATCCAGAACTCCCAGCGTCCGGTCATCCCTCCATTCTGGCGCGCGGGACGAACCCCCGCAGACGGGGCAGACCGGCCAGTGCCCCCGGTGACCGGCGAGCGCGGCGTCCGGCCTCCGGCCGGGGAGGGCCACGCGGACCTGCGGGTATCCGGGCAGGGGCAGGGAGGGGACGCGTACCCCGGGGCAGGGATCGTCGGCGGGCGCGGAACGGGTGGTGGTCGTCGCCCCGGCCGGGGTGACGACCAGTGACTGGTGGCCGCGGGCGACGAGGTGCCGGGCTGTCTGCAGGGCGCAGTGGGCCACACCGTTGACGTCGGGCGGGAAGGACTCGGTGACGATGACGACACGCATACGGGTGTGGTCACCGCGCCGGGCGTGCCCCTGGCGACCTGGATCTTTCCGCCCGGGAAACGTCCTATGAGCGTTTTGCGCCGCGCGCCCCCGGCGCGCGGCGTCCGGGCTCCGTGTGTCAGCGGAGCGCCGGCTCAGACGGCGGGCGCGTCGGGCCCGATCCTGCTGCGTACGGCGGACTGGACCTCGGCCTCCTCGGCCGGGTCGGCGGCGAGCCGCCTCAGCCGTTCGGCGACCCGGATGTCCCCGGTCTCCGCGTGGTGTGCGGCCAGCTCCCGGGTGGTCTCCTCGCAGTCCCAGAGGCACTCCACGGCGAATCCGCTGGCGAAGGACGGGTCGGTGGCGGCCAGGGCGCGGGCCGCGCGGCCCCGCAGGTGCGAGGAGGACGTCTCCCGGTAGACATGGCGCAGCACCGGTGCGGCACACGCGATGCCCAGGCGGCCCGCGCCGTCGACGAGGGTCCAGAGGGGCGGGGCGTCGGGTCCCTCGCCCCGGACCGCCTCGCGCAGCGCGGCGAGGACGAGCGGGGCGTCCTGTGCGGCGCCGCGGCAGGCCAGGACCCCGGCCGCCGAGGCTCCGAGGGTGTCGGGCCGGTGGGCCCAGCGCCGGGCCCGGTCGACGGCCGCTTCGCCGCACATCCGCTCGAAGGCGGCGACGGCCGCCTCCGCGACGGTGGGGGACGGGCCGGCGACGGCCCGCTCGATCAGGTCGAGCACGGCGGGGTCCTGGACCTCGGCCAGATAGTGCAGGGCGGCGCAGCGCGCGCCCTCGGAGCCGCTGTCCGCGGCCTCGACGATCAGGGGCCGGTCCTCGGTCCCGGCGACGGCGAAGAGGCAGCGGGCCGCGGGTACGTGGAGCACGCTGCCGCGTTCCAGTCCCGCCTGGGCCCAGTCGAACACGGCCTGGACACTCCAGCCGGGGCGCGGTCCGCCCGGCCGCATCTGCCGCTGCCATCGGTCGAAGGAGCCCTGCTCGCTCGCCGCCCTGACCCGGGCGCCGACCGCTTCGCGCGGGTCGTCGGCCCAGAGCCGCCACGGGCGGGGCTCGAAGGCGTCGCGCACGGCGGCGGCCAGCTCGGCGGCGCCCTCCGCGGTGGCGGGGAACCGAGCGAGCACGGGCTCGGCCAGGGAGCGCAGTCCGGCGTCGTCGTCGCGCAGGGCGAGCTCGTCGAGCGCCCAGGCCCAGTTGGACCCGGTCGCGGCGTACCGGCGCAGGAGCACAAGGGCGTCGTCGCGCCCGTAGGAGGCGAGGTGGCCGAGCACGGCGAGGGCGAGACCCGTGCGGGAGTCGTCGGTTTCGAGGTGGTCCTCGGGATCCCACAGGTGCCGCGCGATCTCCTCCGTGCCACCGTCGAGGTCGAGGTAGAGACGCGCGTAGTAGAGGGAGCGGTTCTCGACCTGCCAGTCATGACGCGGATCGCTCAGGACGCAGTGGTTGAGAGCCGCCAGGGCCTCGGGGCGCGGGGCGGCGAGCGCGTGGAGCGTGCCGTCGCCGCGGCCCCTCTGCAGCAGGCCGAGCAGTGTGCCGCTCGGCGCTATGAACGGATCGAACATGGGGAAAGCCTCACATCAAGCTGTCGACGCGACCGGGACTGTGCTGTTCCATGCAGCCCTAGGCCGCGCAGCAACATGATCGGCCGACTGCCGTCCTGTGCCTGGTGCTCATCTTCCTCTGCCTCTCGTCGGTGGTCCGGAACGGACCCGCGACGTCATGATGACCCAGCCATTTCGCCGACGCGACCACATTTACGACGCACCGGCCGGCCTGCCTCTCAGCGCGCACCGAAGAGTTCCAGCAGGTCGTCCTTGCCGAACATGCGCGCGGTGTCCACGGCGGAGGGGGTCCCGGCGGCCGGGTCGGCCCCGGCCGAGAGCAGCGCGTCGATCACTTCGCGCTCCCCCTTGAAGACGGCTCCGGCCAACGGGGTCTGCCCCCGGTCGTTGGCCCGGTCCGGATCGGCGCCACGGCCCGCGAGCGCGACGACGGCGGGGGCGTGTCCGTGGTACGCGGCCAGCATGAGCAGGGAGTCGCCCCGGTCGTTGGTGAGGTTCGCGGGGACGCCCGCGTCGACATAGGCGGCGAGCGCGTCGCTCTCGCCCCGGCGGGCCAGGTCGAAGACCTTGGCCGCCAGCTCGATCACCTCGGGGTCGGGGGTCTCGCTCATCGGAGGGGCCGCCTTCCATTGCCGTTGTCGCGGTCGCTGACCTGGTGGGGAGTACGGCGGGGGGGGCCGTACGAGTGAATCGACAGAGTACTGCTCCGGGGCAGTCCTCAGTCTGCCCAGGACCGGCGGGAGATCACCCCGACGACGTCGGTTTCCGGTGAGGACAGGGCCTGTGCGGCCCCAGGAGCCCCTGGGCCTGCGCCTTTTCGCCCACCGGTCGAGTGAAAACAAGGGGTATTCACTCAGTTGCACCTTTTATCGTATAGGTACATCTTGTGATCCTGGAAGTACTCATGGTGACTGTCCCCCTCAACCAGGAGAACCGCTCATGATCCTCTCCATCTCGGGCGTGGTACTGCTCGGCATCATCGTCTTCCTGTTCTTCAAGAAGGACGGGCTCAAGGCCTCCCACGCCCTCATCTGTGCTCTGTTCGGCTTCTACCTGGCCGGCACAGCCATCGCCCCCAGCATCACGGCCGGCGGGGCGAGTCTCGCCAGCATGCTGGGCGGGATCAAGTTCTGACGCTCCGAAACCGCTCCCACCTCCCCAGGAGACCGACGTGGCCCGGCGACCACTCCCCCGCATCCTCAGGAGCGGCAGCGCTTCGATCACCCGCAGCCGCGAGATCGCGCGCACGGCCGCCGACAGCGCCACCGACGTCCTCCATCCGCTGATCACGGTCACCCGTGGTCTGCGGCTGCTGGCGCGAGCAGGACGGCAGAAGTGGGCCGCGACACCGAAGGACCGGCGCGGACACGTGCTGTTCCTCGTCGCGGCCTGCGTACTGGCGGTGGCGCTCATCCCTTACGGGCCTCTGCTGGCCCTCATCTCGGTGATGGGCGCTGCCGCGTGGCGGGGCCGCGACCGCACCCCCACGAGCACCGGCCCCGCCGAGGCGGAGGCCGCGCGGCTCCAGGCGCTGTACGAGGCACTGGTGCCGCACTTCTCCGTGGCCGAGGACCCCGGTCCGCTGTTCTCCCACGGCGGCGACTGGGAAAAGGCCTTCGGCACGTCGTACGAGTTCGACGGCAACGGGCGTCTCACCCGGCTCCAGGTGCACTATCCGGCGTACTTCACCGACGGGGATCCCGCGTCCCGGGCCCGTGTGGAACAGGTGCTCCACGCCAAGTCCGGCCGGGGCCGCGAGTACCACTTCGTCTGGGACGAGGAGAGCAACCACCTCCTCATGACCGTGCTCGCCGCGCTCCCCACCACGATCGCCGCCCAGCGCTTCGTCACCGCGCCCGGCGAGACCGTGCTCGGCTTCACCGACGCGGACGCGGTCCGGCGCACCGTCCCGGTCCAGGACGGCGACGGGACGCGGGACGCCTCGCCCGTGATCTGGCGGACCGGGGCCCGTTCGACGGAACCCCATCTGCTGATCGCCGGGCACCCCGGCAGTGGCGCCACGACCCTGCTGCGTTCGCTCGCCCTGCAGGCGCTCCAGCACGGCGACATCATCGTCGTGGAGGGCGGCGGCACCGGCGAGTACGGCTTCCTGACCGGCCGGGAGGGGGTGCTGGCCGTGGAGTGCGGGCTGGCCGGGGCGCTCGCGACGCTCGAATGGGCGGCGCACGAGACCGAGCGCAGACTCATCGCCGCCAACCGGGCCCGCCAGGCCGGGCACCCCGAGCCCGAGGACATCAAGCGCCCCCTCTGGATCCTGCTCGACCGCCCGAGCGCGCTGGGGCACCTGGCGGCCGCCGACGGCAGGCAGGATCCGCAGGAGCTCCTCCAGGTGCCCCTGCGGCACGGCCGCGCCGCAGGGGTGACGGTCGTGGTCGCGGACCAGTTCGACAGCCTGGACGCCCTCACCGACACCGTGCGGAACCACACCAGGGCACGCGCCGTCCTCGGCCCCGCGGACCGCGAACAGGTCGAGGCGGTCCTGGGCGTCCAGCCGCACACCACGCCCACCCCCGACGTCCCGCCGGGGCGCGGCTACACCCGGCTGGGCAGTGGGCCGGTCCTGCGGTTCCAGGTGCCGGCCACCCCGGACCCGTACGACGAGGCCACGAGCGAGGCCCAGCGGCAGGCGGTGCTCGACCTGCTCCCGGGCGGGGCGCCCGCGGTCGAACAGGCCGTGCCGGAGGACGCCGCCGGACCCGTGGCCGTCCACACGGAACAGCTGGTCGGGACGCCCGCCGTCGCGGAAGGGTGACGCCGGGGGCGCCTCGGACCACGGGGATCCGGGGGCCTCAGGCCACGAAGGTCCGGGGCGCCTCGGCTCCCGCGCTCGCACCGGAACCGACCAGCTCCGCGGCGGCGGCCAGCCGCAGCGCCGCCTCGTCCGCCACCGGTCCGCCCACCGTGAAGGGCAGCCGCACATAGCCCTCGAAAGCACCGTCGACCCCGAACCGGGGCCCCGACGGGACGCGGACGCCGACCCGTTCGCCCGCCACGGCCAGCCGGGACCCGGAGAGCCCCCCGCTGCGCACCCAGAGGGTGAGGCCGCCGGCCGGCACCTCGAACTCCCACTCCGGGAGTTCCCGGCGCAGGGCGCGCACCAGGTCGTCCCTGTTCTCCCGGGCCTGCCCGCGCCGGATCTCCACGGCCTGCTCCCAGCCGCCCGTCCGCATCAGCCAGTTGATGGCGAGCTGTTCCAGCACGGGCGTCCCCATGTCGGCGTACGCGCGTGCCGCGACCAGGCTGCGGATGACGTCCGGCGCCGCCCGCACCCAGCCGATCCGCATGCCGGCCCAGAAGGCCTTGCTCGCGGAACCGACGGTCAGGACGGTGCTGCCCGCCGGATCGAACGCGCAGACCCTGCGGGGCATCTCGACGTCCGGGTCCAGACGCAGTTCGTGCATGGTCTCGTCGACCACCAGGACCGTGCCCGCCGACCGGGCGGCCTCGACCAGGGCGCGGCGCTGCTGCTCGTCGGCGAGGGCACCGGTGGGGTTGTGGAAGTCGGCGACGACGTAGGCCAGCCTCGGGGCGGCGTCCCGCAGGACCTGTCGCCAGCGGTTCATGTCCCAGCCGCCGAGGCCCTCCTCCATCGCCACGGGCACCAGCCTGGCGCCCGCCTCGCGCATGAGCTGGAGGATGTTGGCGTAGCTCGGGGACTCCACGGCGATGCGCTCCCCGCGCCCGGCGAAGAGATGGCAGATGGCGTCGATGGCGCCCATCGCCCCGGTGGTGACCATGATCTGTTCGGGCATCGTGGGGATGCCGTGCCCGGTGTAGCGGTCCGCGATCATCTGCCGCAGTGCGGGAAGACCGGCCGGGTAGTCGCCGTGCGTGTGGGCGTACGGCGGCAGCTCCTCCAGGGCGCCCTGGACGGCCCGGGTCAGCCACGGCTCCGGAGCGGGCAGCGAGGCGCAGCCCAGGTCGATCATCGAGCCGAGCGACTCCGGGGGCAGCGGTTCGAGGCCCCGGGCGGGCAGCGGGTTGCCCGCGGGGACCGCGGTCCAGCTGCCGGCGCCGCGGCGCGACTCCAGGAATCCCTCCGCCCGCAGCGCCTCGTACGCCGCGGCGACGGTGGTCCGGCTGAGGGAGAGGGCCAGCGCGAGCTCGCGT
The DNA here is from genome assembly GCF_040686735.1 of Streptomyces sp. NPDC079167. NCBI lineage: Bacteria > Bacillati > Actinomycetota > Actinomycetes > Kitasatosporales > Streptomycetaceae > Streptomyces > Streptomyces sp. NPDC079167. Next base: position 32,684 of record NZ_JBFBLO010000031.1, read on the forward strand.
TCGGCGGGCAGCCGCGCGGCGACGGGGACGCGGCCCTCCAGGACGAGCAGGCGCACACCGTCGGCCAGGGCCCGGTAGGCCGGCGGCTTGCGCGAGCCCGGCGGCAGGGGACGGGCCTGCTGTCCCTGGAGCTGGCGGGCGAGCTGCGCCGCACCGACGGTCGAAGTCCACTGCGCCATGTAAATCAGTCCACCTTCCTCGGATTGGCCATAGTTGGCGGCCAATCCCCTGCCACAGAGTGACACGCAGCAGTCCACTACCACCACACAGGGGGCACCACTTGTCCGACACCACCTCCCGGAGCGGCACCCGGCTCGCCCGGCGGCTGACCCATCTCTATGTGGGCCTGGCCCTGTACGGGGCGAGCTCCGCGCTCCTGGTCCGCGCCGGGCTCGGACTCGAACCGTGGGGCGTGCTGCACCAGGGGCTCGCCGAGCGGACCGGCATCTCCATCGGAGTCGTCTCGATCATCGTCGGAGCGGTCGTGCTGCTCCTGTGGATACCGATCCGGCAGCGCCCGGGGCTCGGCACCGTCTCCAACGTCTTCGCCGTCGGCATCGCGATGGACGCCACCCTCGCCCTCGTACCGGATGTGCACGACCTCGGGGCGCAGATCCCGGTGATGGCCGCGGGCATCGTGCTCAACGGGGCCGCCACGGGCCTGTACATCTCCGCGCGCTTCGGCCCCGGGCCGCGCGACGGCCTGATGACGGGCCTGAACCGGCTCACGGGCCGCTCCATCAGGCTGGTGCGTACGGCGATCGAGGTGGCCGTGGTCGTGACCGGCTTCCTGCTCGGCGGTTCGCTGGGTGTCGGCACGGTTCTCTACGCGCTGGCCATCGGGCCGCTCGCCCAGTTCTTCCTGCGCTTCTTCGACCTCCCCGCGCCGGATGCCCGCACCGAGCCCGTTGCCGGCCGGACACCGGAAGGGGCGATACTTCCGCGGTGACCGCAGTGACTTCGGGGCGCCACCCCTATCTGGACCATCCGTCGACGATTCCCTTCGCCCACCGGGGCGGGGCGGCCGACGGCATGGAGAACACCGCAGCCGCGTTCCGGCGCGCGGCCGGCGTCGGCTACCGCTACTTCGAGACCGATGTGCACGCCACGGCGGACGGCCGCCTGGTCGCCTTCCACGACGCGACCCTGGACCGGGTGACGGACTCCCGGGGCCGGATAGCCGGGCTGCCCTGGAGCGAGGTGCGCCGGGCCAGGGTGGCGGGCAGCGAGCCGCTGCCCCTCTTCGAGGAGCTTCTGGAGGAGTTCCCGGACGCCCGGTGGAACGTGGACATCAAGGCGGAGCCCGCCCTCGTCCCGCTCGTCGACCTGATCCGCAGGGCCGGTGCGTGGGACCGGGTGTGTGTGGGGTCGTTCTCCGAGGCGCGCGTGGCCAGGGCCCACCGCCTCGCCGGCCCCCGCCTGGCCACCTCGTACGGGGTGCGCGGGGTGCTCGGTCTGAGGCTTCGCTCGTACGGTATCCCGGCGGCGCTCCGGGCGGGCGCGGTCTGCGCCCAGGTCCCGGAGAGCCAGAACGGCGTCCGTGTCGTCGACCGGGGTTTCCTCCGCACGGCGCACGCGCGCGGACTGCAGGTCCATGTCTGGACGGTCAACGAACCCGAACGGATGGCGGCGCTCCTGGACCTCGGGGTGGATGGCATCATGACCGATCACATCGAGACGCTGCGCACGGTGCTGAGCGAGCGGGGGGCCTGGGCCTGACGCCGGGGCCCGCCGCGTCCGCACGGGACGAACGAGGGGGCGCGGCGTGAGCACGGACATCGCAGGGACGGAGGATCCGGCCGGACCGCCGGCCGAGGCCGCCGGCCGCAGACGAGAACAACGCGGCTGGTACTTCTACGACTTCGCCTGCTCCGTGTATTCCACGAGCGTGGTGACGGTCTTCCTCGGTCCCTATCTGACCTCGATCGCCGAGGCGGCCGCCGACGCGGACGGGTACGTGCACCCCCTGGGCATACCCGTGCGGGCCGGCTCCCTCTTCGCGTACACCGTGTCGGTGTCCATCCTCGTGGCCGTGATCGTGATGCCGGTCGTGGGCGCGGCGGCGGACCGCACGGGACGCAAGAAGCCCCTGCTCGCGGCGGCCGCATACACCGGTGCGACGGCGACGGCCTGCATGTTCTTCCTGGAGGGCCACCGCTATCTGCTGGGCGCCTTCCTGCTGATCGTGGCGAACGCGTCCATCTCCGTGTCGATGGCCCTCTACAACGCCTACCTCCCCCAGATCGCCACCCCGGCGGAACGCGACGCGGTCTCCTCCCGCGGCTGGGCCTTCGGCTACACCTCGGGTGCGTTCGTCCTCGTCCTGAACCTGGTCCTCTACACCGGCCACGACTCCTTCGGGCTGTCCGAGCCCGACGCGGTCCGGATCTGCATCGCCTCGGCCGGTGTGTGGTGGGGCGCCTTCGCCCTCGTGCCGCTGCGCCGGCTGCGTGACCGCCGGGTGGCACCGGGCGGCGACGGCGCGGTCGGCTCCGGCTGGCGGCAGCTGCGGGCGACGCTGCGCGACATGCGCCGCCACCCGCTCACACTGGCCTTCCTGCTCGCCTATCTGGTCTACAACGACGGCATCCAGACGGTGATCTCCCAGGCGTCGCTGTACGGCTCCGAGGAGCTCGGCCTCGACCAGACGACCCTGATCACCGCGGTGCTGCTGGTGCAGGTGCTCGCCGTGGCGGGGGCGCTGGGGATGGCGCGACTCGCCCGGCGGTACGGAGCCAAGCGCACGATCCTCGCCTCACTGGCCGTCTGGACGCTGATCCTCGCCGCGGCGTACGTGCTGCCCGCCGGCGCGCCGGTGTTCTTCTACGTCCTGGCGGCCGCGATCGGCCTCGTGATGGGCGGCAGCCAGGCCCTCTCGCGGTCACTGTTCTCGCACCTGGTCCCGCGGGGGAAGGAGGCGGAGTACTTCTCCGCCTACGAGATGAGCGACCGGGGACTCAGCTGGCTGGGGCCCCTGGTCTTCGGTCTCGGCTACCAGCTCACCGGCAGTTACCGGGACGCGATCCTGTCCCTGGTGCTCTTCTTCGCGCTCGGCTCGGTGCTCCTGGCGAGGGTTCCCGTACGGGCCGCGGTGGCCGCCGCGGGCAATCCCGTGCCGGACCGGATTTAGACGTTGAAGTGAAAGGCCGGTAGTGTACGCCTTTGGTGTGCTCGGTGGACCGTTACTGCGGGTTGAAGAAGTCGAACTGTTGGGTGACAACTTCGACCAGAAGTGACAAACCGGGCACCGGCGGGTAGTAGACCCAGACCAAGCAGCGGCACGACGGGCGACGCATGACCGGCAACGGGAATCTTTACCGCCGACCGGACGTTGACCGGATGACGACGACAGCGACACCTGTCCTGTGGGCGACAAGCCCGGGAGGCACGATTCATGAGTGAGCGAGCTCTCCGCGGTACGCGACTCGTGGTTACCAGCTACGAGACGGACCGCGGCATCGATCTGGCCCCGCGCCAGGCGGTGGAGTACGCATGCCCGAACGGACATCGATTTGAGATGCCGTTCTCGGTAGAGGCGGAAATTCCGGCGGAGTGGGAGTGCAAGGCGTGTGGCGCCACGGCACTCCTGGTGGACGGGGACGGCCCCGAGGAGAAGAAGGGCAAGCCTGCGCGTACGCACTGGGACATGCTCATGGAGCGGCGTACACGCGAGGAGCTCGAAGAGGTGCTGGCCGAGAGGCTGGCGGTTCTGCGCTCCGGTGCCATGAACATCGCCGTGCACCCGCGGGACAGCAGGAAGTCTGCCTGACCGCGTATCACCGCAAAGATCAAGAGCCGCGGGCCGCGACACAGAACATGCTGACCGGCCGGTTCGTCTTCGATGGTGTAGGTGTCGGAATCCCGACCGTGGAAGAACGCGGAGAATGCTACGTAGGCTTCCTGG
>NZ_JBFBLO010000032.1:0-27005 GCF_040686735.1 Streptomyces sp. NPDC079167
CGCCGGACGGGCCGATGAGGCCCGTCCGGCGGACGGCTGTGTGACGGCCGTGCGGCGGACGGCTGTGTGACGGCCGTGCGGCGGACGGCTGTGTGACGGCCGTGCGGCGGACGGCTGTGTGACGGCCGTGCGGCCGCTCCGGGTCAGGCGTGCGTACGCAGCAGGGTCCGCATCGTCCGCATGGCCACCGACAGGTTCGCCAGGTCGAAGGACTCCGACCCCCGGATCTCCTCCAGGGTGGCGCGCGAACGCGCGAGGATCGCCGCGTTCTTCTCCTCCCAGGCCTTGAACCGCTGCTCGGGCGACGACGTGCCGTTGCCGACGGACAGCACGTCCGACGTGAGCGCGGCGTGCGCGGCGTACAGGTCCTCGCGGATGGAGGCGCGGGCCATGGACTGCCAGCGGTCGCCCCGCGGCAGCTCGATGATCCGGTCCATCAGCTGGGAGATCCCCAGCCGGTCGGCGAGGTCGTAGTACACCTCGGCGACGGCCAGCGGGTCCTTGCCCGTGCGCTCGGCGATCGCCACGATGTCCAGGGCCGGGAAGGCCGACGAGAAGCCCGCCACCCGGCCCGCCAGCCCGTCCGGGACACCCACGGCGGTGAGCTCGTCGAGGATCGACTGGTACCACTCGATGTCGGCGCCCCGCAGGAGCTTGGGCAGCTCGCTCCAGACGCGTTCGACGCCGTCCCGGAAGAACTCGATGGTCTCCGCGATCGCGACCGGCTGCGGCCGGTTGCCGAGCAGCCAGCGGGAGCCGCGCTCGACGAGCCGGCGCGAGTGCAGCCGGATCCGGGTCTGCACATCGGCGGCCACCATGTTGTCGAGCGCCTCCACGGCGTCCCACACCCCGGAGAGGCCGAAGATCTCGCGGGCGGCGAACTGCGCCCGCACGATCTCCTCCAGCGAGGCCCCGGTCTCCTCGCGCAGCCGGTGCAGGAACGTCGAACCACCGCTGTTCACGGTGTCGTTGACCAGCACCGTCGTGATGATCTCGCGGCGCAGCGCGTGCCCGTCGACCGCCTCGGGGAACCGCTCGCTCAGCTGCTTCGGGAAGTAGGCGTGCACCAGCTTCTGCAGGTGCGCGTCGTCCGGCAGGCTGGTGGTGATCAGCTCCTCGGCCGCCGTGATCTTCGTGTAGGCGATCAGCACGGCCAGTTCCGGCTGGCTGAGCCCCTTGCCGTGGTTCAGCAGCTCACGGATCTGCCGGTCGTTCGGCAGGAACTCCAGGGCCCGGTCCAGGTGCCCGTCGCGGCCGAGCCTGCGCATGAAGCGCTGGTGGGCGTGGAGGAGCGACGGCGCCTGGGCGCAGGCGTTGGAGAGTGCGACGTTCTGCGCGTAGTTGTTGCGCAGCACGAGCTGTCCGACCTCGTCGGTCATCTCCGCGAGCACCTTGTTGCGCTGCTTCACGGTCATGTCGCCCTCACGGACCAGACCGTTGAGCAGAATCTTGATGTTCACCTCGTGGTCGGAGGTGTCCACACCGGCGCTGTTGTCGATCGCGTCGGTGTTGATCCGGCCACCGGACCGGGCGAACTCGATCCGGCCGAGCTGGGTGGCCCCGAGGTTGCCGCCCTCACCGACGACACGGGCCCGCAGCTCGGCGCCGTTGACCCGGATCGCGTCGTTGGCCTTGTCGCCGACGTCCGCGTTCGACTCGGCCGTCGACTTGATGTACGTACCGATGCCGCCGTTCCACACGAGGTCGACCGACGCCTTGAGGATGTTCTGCATCAGCTCGGCGGGGGTCATCTTCGTGACCTTCGAGTCGATGCCGAGCGCCGCGCGGATGTGCGCGTTGACCGGGATCGACTTGGCGGAACGCGGGTGGATGCCGCCGCCCGCGGACAGCAGGTCCTTGTCGTAGTCCGCCCAGGAGCTGCGCGGCAGGTCGAACAGGCGGCGCCGCTCGGCGTACGAGGTGGCGGCGTCCGGATTCGGGTCGATGAAGATGTGCCGGTGGTCGAAGGCCGCCACCAGCCGGATGTGCTCGGAGAGCAGCATCCCGTTGCCGAAGACGTCACCCGACATGTCGCCGACACCGACGACGGTGAAGTCCTCGGTCTGGGTGTCGTGGCCCAGCTCGCGGAAGTGCCGCTTCACGGACTCCCAGGCACCGCGGGCGGTGATGCCCATGCCCTTGTGGTCGTAACCGGCCGAGCCGCCGGACGCGAAGGCGTCACCGAGCCAGAAGCCGTACGCGACGGCGACGTCGTTGGCGATGTCGGAGAAGCTCGCGGTGCCCTTGTCGGCGGCGACGACGAGATAGGTGTCGTCCTCGTCGTGGCGGACGACCTCCGCCGGGTGCACGACCTCGCCCGTCACCATGTTGTCGGTGATGTCGAGCAGCGCCGAGATGAAGATCTTGTAGCAGGCGATGCCCTCGGCGAGCCAGGCGTCACGGTCCACGGCCGGGTCCGGCAGCTGCTTGGCGACGAACCCGCCCTTGGCGCCCACCGGCACGATCACGGTGTTCTTGACCATCTGCGCCTTGACCAGGCCGAGGATCTCCGTACGGAAGTCCTCACGCCGGTCCGACCAGCGCAGACCGCCTCGGGCGACCTTGCCGAAGCGCAGGTGGACGCCCTCGACCCGCGGCGAGTAGACCCAGATCTCGTACGCCGGGCGCGGCGCCGGAAGATCCGGGATGGCCTGCGGATCGAATTTCATCGAGACGTAGTTGTGCGGCTCGTGGTCGTCGGCCAGCTGGAAGTAGTTGGTCCGCAGGGTCGCCTTGATGACCGTGAGGAAGGACCGCAGGATCCGGTCCTCGTCCAGCGAGGCGACCTGGTCGAGCGCCCCGTCCAGCTCCTCCAGCAGCCCGTCCGTCAGTTCCGTGCCGGCCTTCTGGCGGGCCGGGGACATCCGGGCCTCGAAGAGGGAGACCAGGAGCCGGGTGGTGTGGACGTTGTTGCGGAGGGTGTCCTCCATGTAGTCCTGGCTGAAGGTCGAACCCGCCTGGCGCAGGTACTTCGCGTAGGCGCGCAGCACCATGGCCTGACGCCAGTCGAGGCCGGCGCCCAGCACCAGGGAGTTGAAGCCGTCGTTCTCCGCCTCGCCGGTCCAGATGGCCGCGAACGCCTCCTGGAATCGGTCCCGGGCGTCGTCGGCGAGATAGTCACCGTTGCCCGTGGCCTTCTTCGGCAGGCGCAGCCCGAAGTCGTAGATCCAGGCGTGCGTACCGTCCGAGCAGCGCAGCTCGTACGGACGTTCGTCGACGACCTCCACACCCAGCTGCTGGAGCGCGGGGAGGACGGCGGAGAGCGAGACCTGCTCACCGATCCGGTAGATCTTGAACCTGCGCTCGGCCGGGGCGGCGCCGACCGGCTCGTACAGGCTGAGTGCGAAGGCCTGGCGCTCGCTCTTGAGCTCTTCGAGGTGGACCAGGTCGGCCACGGCGGCGCGCGGCGAGTGGTCGGCCTTGTAGCCCTCGGGGAACGAGTGCGCGTAACGGCGCATCAGCTCGGCGGCGCGCTCCTCGCCGCACTCGGCGCCCAGCGCCTCCTGGAAACCGTCGGCCCAGGAGCGGGCGGCCTCGACGAGGCGCGCCTCGATGCGGTCCGCCTCCGCGTCGGTGAGGTGCGGGAGCTCGGTGCCCGGCGGGACCCGGACGACGAAGTGCAGCCGGGAGAGGATCGACTCCGTGTTCCACGCGGTGAAGTCGACACTGGTGCCGCCCAGTTCCTCCTTGAGGATGTCGATCAGGCGGAGCCTCACGCCCGTGGTGTAGCGGTCGCGCGGCAGGTAGACGAGGGCGGAGTAGTAGCGCCCGTACTCGTCCTGGCGCAGGTAGAGCCGCAGCCTGCGGCGCTCCTGGAGGTACAGCACGGAGGTGACGATGGACCGCAGCTGGTCGACGGGCGTCTGGAAGAGCTCGTCGCGCGGGTACGTCTCCAGGATCTGGAGCAGGTCGCGGCCGTCGTGGCTGTTGGGTGTGAAGCCGGCGCCCTCCAGCACCTCGGCGACCTTGCGGCGCACCACGGGCACCCGGCGCACCGACTCGGTGTACGCGGCGGAGGAGAACAGACCGAGGAAGCGACGCTCACCGACGACGTTGCCGTCGGCGTCGAACTTCTTCACCCCGACGTAGTCCAGGTAGCTGGGGCGGTGCACGGTCGCCCTGCTGTTCGCCTTCGTCAGGACGAGGAGCTTGTGCTCCCGGGCCTTGGCGCGGGCGTCCGCGGGCAACCGGTCGAAGGACGGGCTCACGGGGTGCGCCTCGTCCTCGGTGTGCTTCGGGTCGGAGCGCAGGATCCCCAGGCCCGAGCCGGGGACGGCCGTCAGCGCGTCGGACTCGCGGAGCTCGTACTCCCGGTACCCGAGGAAGGTGAAGTGGTCGGCGGCGAGCCAGCGCAGCAGCTCGCGGGCCTCCTCGACCTCCTCGTCGCCCAGTTCGTCGAGCGGCTCCGAGGGGAGGTCGTCGGCGATCCGCAGGGCGGAGTCGCGCATCTTCTCCCAGTCCTCGACGGTCTCCCGTACGTCGGACAGGACACGCAGCAGATCGGCGGTGATCTGCTTCAGGTCCGCGCGGTCCGTCTCCCGGTCGATCTCGACGTGGATCCAGGACTCGACGAGCGCGTCGTGCGGCAGCTCGGCCCCGGGCACCTTACGGCCGCCGGAGCGCTTCGCCCCGTGGTTCGTCGCCGGGTCGGCGAACACCTCGATCAGCTTGCCGGCGACATCGCGCCGGACGATGACCTGGGGGTGGATCACGAGGTGGATGCCGCGGCCCTGCCGGGACAGCTCGTTGGTGACCGAGTCGACCAGGAAGGGCATGTCGTCGGTGACGACCTCGACGACGGAGTGGCTGTTCGTCCAGCCGTTCTCCTCGACGGTCGGGGTGTGCACCCGGACGTTCGCGGTGCCCTGCGGGCGGTTCTCGGCGAGACGGTAGTGGGAGGAAGCGGCCCCGAAGACGTCGACCGGGTCGCGGTCGCTGATGTCCTCCGGAGCGGTGTGCAGGTAGTAGCGCTGGAGATAGGCGAGCAGCGTCCTGTGGCCCGGCCGTCCGTCCGGGCCGGCCCCGGCGGCTTCCTCTGCTGCTTCGCCGCCGGTCCCTTCGGGGAGGTGCACCCGGAGGCCACCTCCCGGGCCACCGACACCACCGCCCGGACTGTTGTCAGCTACCCGGGCCGCCCGTGCGAGCAGCTCGGCCTTGGCTTCGTCCAGCTTGGTCTGCATGTCCTCTGGCTCCTGTCGCGCGCCGTTGCGTGACGTAGGTGTAAAAGACGACGTACCGCCACGACCCGGGGTTTCCGGTCTGACTCGACGCTATGCCGCCTGGGGAGATGTCCGGGACCATATCGGCCATTTTCGGCAGAGGGCCCGGGACGCGGAGATCACGCATCGCCCGGGTGCTGTGGCACTCCGGGCGCAGGCCGGGGGCTTCGCTGCCCCCGAGGCGTATCGCGCTGATCACCGCACCAGGCTATCCCTCCCGCACCCACAACCGTCATGAGCCGCATATGTACAAAAGAAGACCCCGAACTTTGACACTCTGGACATCGCACCGAATCGTTGCCGCACGTACGGACACACAAAGGACACAGAGGCGAGCAGATCCGCTCAGTCCGCCATCAGCTCGGCCAGTGCGACGGCCTCGGCCAGGGTGTCCACCACGGGCACGCCCACCGCCTCCAGGCTGCTGCGGCTGTGCGAACCCCCGGTGTAGAGCACGGCGCGCGCGCCGACATGGGCCGCTGCCACGGCGTCGTCCACCGCGTCACCGATGACCACGGCGGATTCCGGGGCTATGCCCCCGAGCACCTCGAAGTGGCGCTCCATGTGCTGGGCCTTGCTGCCGCCGGAGGGGCCCGTACGGCCGTCGACCCGTACGAAGTGACGCTCGATGCCGTACCCCCGCACCACCGGGACCAGGTGCTCGTGGCCGTACATGCTGAGCAGCGACTGGCTGCGGCCGCCGGTGCTCCACCGGGCCAGCAGATCCTCGACGCCCTCGGTCAGGCCGCAGGCGGACCGCTGCTCGGTGTAGTGGCGGTGGAAGAGGCCGTCCATCCGCTCCCACTCGGCGGGGGTGGGGAGCCTGCCCATGAGCCGCTCGTAGAACTTGGGTATCGGCACGCAGTACATCTCGCGGTACTGGTCCAGCGTGAGCGGTTCCAGGTCGACCTCCGCGAAGGCGGCGTTCGACGCCCCGAGGACGGCTTGGATGTCGTCGAGCAGTGTGCCGTTCCAGTCCCAGACCAGATGGGTGCGGTGCTTCCCCGATGTCGCCATGAGTAGAAAATACTCGCCCGGTACGACAGTCACCCGGACAGTGGTGGCCGCCCGGCCGGTCAGGCGATCAGGCGATCAGGCCGGGGATCTCCTGGATCCCGAACCACAGCAGTTCGTGGTCCTCCGCGCCGTCCACGGTGAACTGGGCGTCGTCGTCGCCGAGGTCCGCCGCCCCCAGAGCCGCGGCCGCCGCGGCGACGTCCTTCTCCGCCTCGTCCGCGTCCACGTGCACGGCCGCCGCCTTCGACAGCGCCACCGCGTGCGCGATCCGCACCTCGCCGAGCGAGGACGCGTCCAGGACGTGGTCCGGATCGGCGACCGCCGCCCCGTCCGGCACGTCGAGGGCGACGACGACCCGGCGCCTGGTCTCCTCCGGCCGGCCCGCGATCAGCCGCAGCGAGGCGGAGGCGGCCCGGTTGAGCGCCGCGTACTCCAGTTCCTCGATGTCGTCGGAGACGTACCACTCGCGCAGACCGGGCGTCACGGCATAAGCGGTGAGCGGCCCCGGACCGACCTCGCCCGCCCTGTGCACCGAGGCAAGACCGGAGAGGGTCAGGGGGACGTACACACGCATGGCTGACCGCTTTCGTAGTCGATGACCTCCTCAGGATACGTGCGACGTCCCCCTTCAGGGCGACGGCTGCGCCCGCCGCTGTCCACCGCACGACGACCGTCACCCCCGCCGTTCCCTTGCGGCCAGGGGCCCATCACCCGGATAGGTGATCTCACCGGGTGCCCGGCCGGCCCACGCCGCCGCTTGCGGGGCCGGTGACCGGCCCCGTAGAAGATCCCCAGCAAAAGTTACCGCCCGGTACTCGCCCGGGCGCCGGACAGCAGCCACGGGGGCTACGAGCATGAGCAAGGACAGGACGAGGCCGGCCGGCCGACGCGACAGCAGCAGGCCGGGCACCGTACCGACGCAACGGCCCCGGCGGCCGCTGCGCCCGCACCAGTGGTTCGCGGAGCGCCTGCTCGCGGTCCTCAGCGGCCAGCGCCCGGTGCACTGGATGCTGGGCCACACCATCGGCGAGGCCTACGACCAGCTCGCCGAACTCGCCCCTGACGCCCCGCTCGGGCCGGGCTGCCGGCGCCCGGTCGTACGCACCTGCCACGGCACCCAGCCGGCCAACGGTGTGGTCGAGGCCTTCGCCAGCATCGCCACGGGTGAGCAGGTCCGCGCCATGGCCTTCCGCCTGGAACAGGGCCCCGACCTCCGCTGGCGCTGCGCCGCGATCGACCTGGGCGGCGAACGTCTCCCGGCGGTGAGATGACCCCGCCGGCCGGACCGTTCCGCCGCCACACCCAGAACCGCACCCGCCGGCCGGCCCCAGCCGCACCAAGCCCGTCCGGCGATTGAGGACACCCTGCGGGCAGACCCACGCCCGCACCCGCCGGCCGAGCCCAGCCGCACCAAGCCCGTCCGGCGCTTGAGGACACACCGGGCAAGGGCCGCACAACGGCCCCAGCAGGCCACACACGCGGCCCCTGCCCGGGGAGGTGGGCGTCCATGCTCCGGGAGGCTCACAGAGCCCCACAGAGGCCCTGAAACGCGCCTGGCCCGGACACCACCGCGGTGTCCGGGCCAGGCGCATGTTTCAGGCGAGCCGCGCTACTTCTTACGGCGCCGCCCGCTCGCGCTCTTCTGCGCCTTACGGCGCTCCGCACGCGTCATCCCGTCGCCTTCGGCCCGCGCACCGTCACCTTCGCCGTTGGAGAAGTCTCCCTCGACGACACCGCCCTCCCCGTCCACCGTGGGGGCGGAGAAGTGCAGCCGGTCGGGACGCTGCGGAGCGTCCAGGCCCTTGGCCCGGATCTCCGGGCGCCCGGCCGCGGCCGCCACCGGCGCGTCCTGCTTCTCCAGCGAGGTCGCGCCTTCCTGCACCGGGACCTCCTCGACCTGCTGCTCGACCTGGACCTCCAGGTTGAACAGGTAGCCGACGGACTCCTCCTTGATGCCTTCCATCATGGCGTTGAACATGTCGAAGCCCTCGCGCTGGTACTCGACCAGCGGGTCCTTCTGCGCCATGGCACGGAGGCCGATGCCCTCCTGGAGGTAGTCCATCTCGTAGAGGTGCTCACGCCACTTGCGGTCCAGGACCGAGAGGACCACGCGCCGCTCGAGCTCACGCATGATGTCCGAGCCGAGCGTCTTCTCCCGCTCCGCGTACTGCTCGTGGATGTCGTCCTTGACCGATTCGGCGATGAAGTCGGCGGTCACGCCGGCCAGGTCGCCCGCGGCCTCCTCGAGCTCCTCGACCGTGACCTTCACCGGGTAGAGCTGCTTGAAGGCGCCCCACAGCCGGTCGAGGTCCCACTCCTCCGCGAAGCCCTCGGCCGTCTCCTGCCGGATGTAGTCGTCGATCGTGTCGTCCATGAAGTGGCGGATCTGGTCCTGCAGATCCTCACCCTCCAGGACGCGGCGGCGCTCGCCGTAGATGACCTCACGCTGCCGGTTGAGCACCTCGTCGTACTTCAGGACGTTCTTACGCGTCTCGAAGTTCTGCTGCTCGACCTGCGACTGCGCGGAGGCGATCGCCCGCGTCACCATCTTGTTCTCGATGGGGACGTCGTCGGGCACGTTGGCCATCGACATCACGCGCTCGACCATCTGCGCCTTGAACAGACGCATCAGGTCGTCGCCCAGCGACAGGTAGAACCGGGACTCGCCCGGGTCGCCCTGACGGCCGGAACGACCGCGCAGCTGGTTGTCGATACGCCGCGACTCGTGCCGCTCGGTGCCCAGGACGTACAGTCCGCCGAGCTCCTTGACCTCGTCGTGCTCGGCCTTGACGGCCTGCTCCGCCTTCTCCAGTGCCGCGGGCAGCGCGGCCGCCCACTGCTCGACGTGCTCGACCGGGTCGAGTCCGCGCTGACGCAGATCAGCCTCGGCCAGGTCGTCGGGGTTGCCGCCCAGCTTGATGTCCGTACCACGGCCGGCCATGTTCGTCGCGACCGTGACGGCACCCTTGCGGCCCGCCTGGGCGATGATCGGCGCTTCCCGGTCGTGCGCCTTGGCGTTGAGGACCTCGTGCTGCACTCCGCGCTTCGACAGCTGCTGCGAGAGGTACTCGGACTTCTCGACAGAGGTCGTGCCGACCAGGATCGGCTGCCCCTTCTCGTGCTTCTCCGCGATGTCGTCGACGACCGCGGCGAACTTCGCGACCTCGGTGCGGTAGATCAGGTCCGACTGGTCGGCGCGGACCATGGGCCGGTTCGTCGGGATGGGCACGACGCCCAGCTTGTAGATCTGGTGGAACTCGGCCGCCTCGGTCATCGCCGTACCGGTCATGCCGGAGAGCTTGCCGTACAGGCGGAAGAAGTTCTGCAGGGTGATCGTGGCGAGGGTCTGGTTCTCGTCCTTGATGTCCACCCCCTCCTTCGCCTCGATGGCCTGGTGCATGCCCTCGTTGTAGCGGCGGCCGGCGAGGATACGGCCGGTGTGCTCGTCGACGATCATGACCTCGCCGTCGATGACGACGTAGTCCTTGTCGTTCTTGAAGAGCTCCTTGGCCTTGATCGCGTTGTTCAGGTAACCGACGAGCGGGGTGTTCACCGACTCGTAGAGGTTGTCGATGCCGAGCCAGTCCTCGACCTTCGAGACACCGGGCTCGTGGATGGCCACGGTCCGCTTCTTCTCGTCGACCTCGTAGTCGCCGGTCTCCTCGATGCCCTTGAGCGGGTTGCCCGCCTCGCCCCTGGTGAGACGCGTGACCAGCTTGGCGAAATCGGCGTACCACTTGGTGGCCTGGTCGGCCGGGCCGGAGATGATCAGCGGGGTACGGGCCTCGTCGACCAGGATCGAGTCGACCTCGTCGACGATGGCGAAGTTGTGGCCGCGCTGGACGAGCTCGTCCTGGGACCACGCCATGTTGTCGCGGAGGTAGTCGAACCCGAACTCGTTGTTCGTGCCGTACGTGATGTCGCAGGCGTACTGCTCGCGGCGCTGGGCCGGAGTCATGTTGGCGATGATGCAGCCGACCTCGAGACCGAGGAACTTGTGCACCCGGCCCATCATCTCGGAGTCGCGCTCGGCCAGGTAGTCGTTGACCGTGATCAGGTGCACGCCCTTGCCGGAGAGCGCGTTGAGATACGCGGGCAGGGTGCCGACGAGGGTCTTGCCCTCACCGGTCTTCATCTCGGCCACATAGCCGAGGTGCAGGGCGGCACCGCCCATCATCTGGACGTCGTAGTGGCGCTGTCCGAGAACGCGCTTGGCGGCCTCACGGACGGTCGCGAATGCTTCGGGAAGCAGGTCGTCCAGGCTCTCGCCGTCCGCGTACCGTTGTTTGTACTCGTCGGTGAGCGCCCGCAGCTCGGCGTCGGAGAGGTTGACGAAGTCCTCTTCGATGGAGCTGACCTGGTCCGCGATGCGGTGCAGTTTGCGCAGGATCTTGCCTTCGCCTGCACGCATGAGCTTGTTGAAGACGGACACTGAGGCTGGTCTCCTTGCCGGTCGGGCCTGGCACTGGGTCGTGTGATGGACTCTGGCGCGGGCACGGCAGGTGGGCCCCACCGCAACGGCCATCGTAAGCGAGGACCCCGCCACGCCGGGAGGGCTGCCGCCGCGTTCTCCCCACCGCACCCTCCCAGGACAACGGCCGGAGTGGACGGAAGGTGCCGGGAACCACCGAAAAGCGCTCGCTTCCGGTGTCCCCCGCCAGCAGAATCCACGCATGGACCCCACCACTCTCACCACGGAACGCCTGCTCATGCGCCCCTTCGCGCCCGAGGACGCGGACGCGGTTCACACCGCGTGCCAGGACCCCGAGATCCAGCGGTGGACAGTTGTCCCCTCGCCGTACACGCGTGCCGACGCGGAGCTCTTCACCGGGAAGCTCTGCCCCGAGGGCTGGCAGGACGGCTCGATGTACAACTTCGCGGTACTGCGGCGGGACGACGCGCAGCTCGTCGGCGCGCTCGGCGTCAACAACCGCTACCTGCCGGGCACGTACGAGGTGGGCTACTGGACGGCGAAGGAGCACCGTGGCGCCGGTTACACGACGGAGGCGCTGGCCGAGGCGGCCCGGTGGGCGTTCACCGCCCTCGCCGCCGACCGCGTCGAATGGCGGACGGAGATCGGCAACACCGCGTCACGCTCGGTCGCCCTGCGTGCGGGTTTCCGCATGGAGGGTGACCAGCGATCGGCCCTGTTCAACAAGGGGGTACGGCGCGACACGTGGAACGGCGCGCTGCTCCCCGCCGACCTCGGGCTGCCCGGCACCCATACGTACCTGCCCGCCCCCGGTGTCAGTGGCGGGCTCTAGGGTTCGTCGCATGACGTCTGTGCCGCCGCCCGTCCTGGAAATCTCCGCCGACCAGGCGCGCCGCATCGCCCTGCGCGCCCAGGGCCTCCTGGGCGCCCCGGACCGCCGCGGCGGGGTCCCGGGAGTGCTGCGCCGTCTCGGAGCGATCCAGCTCGACACCATCTCGGTCCTGGCCAGGTCGCACGAGCTCGTGCCGTACGCACGCCTCGGCGCGCTCGGCCGCCGCGCCGTCGACGAGGCCTACTGGTCGGGCGGCCGCTCGTTCGAGTACTGGTCGCATGCCGCCTGTGTCCTGCCCGTCGAGGAGTGGCCGCACTTCGCGTTCCGCCGCCGCGCCTACCGGTCCCGGCCGCAGTGGAGCCACGACCTGCCCGACGGTGCGTACGAGACGGTGATCAAGCAGTTGCGCGCCGAGGGCCCGCTGACGGCGACGGAGCTCGGCGGCGCGAAGAACGGCGGGGAGTGGTGGGACTGGTCCGCCTCCAAGGTCGCGGTGGAGCGGGCCCTGATGTACGGCGAGGTGGTGTGCACCGAGCGGCGCGGCTGGAAGCGGGTCTACGACCTGGCCGAACGCGCGATCCCTGACGCCGTGCTCCACGACGACCTGGACGACGCGGAGTGCCTGCGTCGGCTGGTCGCCCTGGCAGGGCGGTCGCTGGGCGTGGGAACCCGCGCGGACATCGCCGACTACCACCGGCTCAAGGCCGAGCAGTTCGACGCCGTGGTGGCGGACTCCGGGCTGGTGCCGGTCTCGGTGCGAGGCTGGGCGAAGCCTGCCTGGGCCCACCCGGAGGCCCTCGCCTCGGAGCCGCGCGGACGGCACCGTACGACGCTGCTGTCCCCCTTCGACTCACTGATCTGGGAACGGGCGCGTACGGAGCGGATCTTCGGCTTCACCCACCGCCTGGAGGCGTACGTCCCCCGGCCCAAGCGGATCCACGGCTACTTCGCGATGCCGCTGCTGGCAGGCGGCAGGCTGCGGGGCCGGGTCGATCCGGCCAGGGACGGTGCCGCGCTGGTCGCCCGCCAGGTGTCACTGGACGGCCCGAAGGCCGTGGCGCCCATGGCCGAGGCCCTCGTGGAGGCGGCGTCCTGGGTCGGCTGCACGGAGGTGCGACTGGAGCGCGTCGACGCACCCGGGCTGCGCGAGCCGCTCATCGCGGAAATCGCCCGCGCCCTCGCTTAGGGGCTGTCGCGCAGGCCGGCCGGACGGCCCGCCGGCTACCTGATCTCGAGGATCTTCTCCCGCATGGCATAGACGACGGCTTCCATCCGGGAGTGCAGCTGGAGCTTCTCCAGGATATTGCGGACGTGGTTCTTCACCGTGTTCTCGGAGATGAACAATTCCTTGGCGATATCGCGGTTGTTCATGCCCGTGGCCACGAGTTTCAGCACTTCCAGCTCCCGCTCCGTGAGCCGCGGCGCGGGAACGAGCCTGCGCTCGTCGGTGCGCTGGATCATCGACTTGAACTCGGTGAGCAGTTTGGAGGCCATCGACGGACTGATCTGGGACTGCCCGTCCGCCACCGCACGAATGGCCGTGGCCACCTCGTCGGTCGAGATCTCCTTCAGCAGATAGCCGGTGGCGCCCGCCTTGATCGCCTCGTAGAGGTCGGCTTCCTCATCGCTGATCGTCAGCATGATGATCTTCGCGCTGGGGGCGACCTCCTTGATGGAGGTGCAGGCCTCGATGCCGCCACGCTTGGGCATCCTCACGTCCATCAGCACGATGTCGGGCAGCAGGTCCGCCGCCTTGTCCACCGCCTCAGCCCCGTCCCCCGCCTCGCCGACGACCTGGATGTCCTCCTCCTGCGCGAGGACGATCTCCAGCCCTCTGCGGAACAGCGCGTGGTCGTCCACCACAAGAACCCTGATGGGTTCCTTGCGGGAACTGCCGTCATCCGTGACGGAGTCCGCACCGGCAGCGCTGTCGGCATCATTCGTCCCGCGCACGGGCCCGAAGGTGTCCGCCATCGTTCCTCCCCCTGAAGGCCACTGCCTGAGGTCACAGGCTGTCCGCCAACGACACTGCACAGAGCACCGATTGGCGTGGGCGCCATGATTCCATGCCTGGCCGCCGAGGCGGTGCCCCGCGGTCACGCGCGGTGCCCCTGGGGACGCGCAAACGCCTCCAGGGGCACCGCGTACCTGCCGTGAGCGGGGGTGTCAGCCGCCGAGCGCACCGCCCGCGCCGCCCGCCTCGTCGGAGGCCAGCGGGTCGGTCCTCAGGTGGATGACGCCGTAGTCATAGGCGTGCCGCCGGTAGACGACACTGGGCTCCTTGCTCTCGGAGTCGACGAACAGATAGAAGTCGTGACCGACGAGCTCCATCTCGTAGAGCGCCTGGTCGAGCGTCATCGGCGCTGCGACGTGCGTCTTCTCACGCATCACCAGCGGACCTTCGCCCTGGACCTCGAGCGAGCCGATCCTGGTGGTGGGCACGGACGGTTCCGGCTCGGTCGGGATGAGTTCGCCGTCCCCGTTGAAGGAGGCGGCATCCGGCACGACCTCTCCGACCTCGGCTGCGGACCGACGGCCGTTGCCGCGCCTGCTGTAGCGCTTGTCGTGCTCCTTGCGCAGCTGGGTGTCCAGCTTGTCGGTGGCCAGGTCCAGCGCTGCGTACGGGTCGCCTGCTGCCGCTTCCGCCCGGATGACCGGGCCACGCGAACGGAGCGTGATCTCCACCCTCGCCGCACGGTCGGCCTGACGGGGATTGGGCTCCTTGGACACCTCGACGTCAAGGCTCATCACCTTGCCGTCGAACTTCTGGATTTTGTCCAGCTTCAGCTTCTCGGCCACGTGCTTGCGGAACCGCTCGGGCACCTCGGTCTTGCGGCCCTTGACGACGATGTCCACGCAGAACTCCGTTCCCGGATCGCTCCGCTTCGGCGGCGGAGCATCTCCCTTTTGCACCTGGCTCCGGTGATCGCCGGAGCCGCGGACTCGGTGGCTGTCACCTCCTCCTCCCCCATCGGCAGGGTCTCCACCCCACCGATTTCCAAGCTTCTGGCGTACTGATGGGTTACCTGCCCGAAACCTGGTGGCGCATTCGCGGAGGCACGGAATTCACCGTCCCTCACAACCGAACATAGCCTGACCACGACCGTGTCGGCACCCGCTACTCATGCGTACCTCCGATCGGTCCCCTTTACCCACTCACTACCTGCAACGACGCAAGTAATCTGTCAGTTCCGGTTTATTTCGAAGGCAGACGGAGAAGCTGCGACAACCGCGGCGCGGAGCCCTTCCGCCGGGCCTTCGCCGGGGCTCGCCGCGCGGACCGCGCGCGCGGCCTCCGCCAGCGACGACCCCGTCGTCAGCAGGTCGTCCACCAGCACGACGCGGCCCCCGTCGAGCAGCCTCCGGCCGCCCTCCGCGACCACGAGGGCTCCCGCCAGATTCGCCTGCCGCTCCCGGGCCCCCAGCCCTGCCTGGTCAGCCACCGCACGCCCCTGCCTCAGCACGGCGGACACCCGCGCCCGAACGCCCCCGCGCCGCAGTTCGGCAGCGGCGGCCGCCGCGATCCTGCGCGCCGGGTCGTGCCCGCGGCCGGCCGTGGCGCGCCGCGCCGACGGCACGGGGACCAGCAGCAGCGGGCCCGCATCACCCTCCTGCCCCGCGCCGGCCCTCACAGCGGCCGCCAGCGCCCCTCCGAGCACGCCGGCGAGAGCCAGTGCCCCACGCTCCTTGTGGGCCAGCAGCATCGCGCGTACGGCGTTCTCGTACGGCGCCGCCGCGTGAACCACTGGCAGGCCCGCCGGCGGAGGCGTCGGACGCACACGGCGCGGTCCGGCCGCCAGACACGCGGCGGCGCACTCCTCGCACAGCTCCGTCCGTGGCCTGCCGCAGCCACCGCAGGCCACGGGCAGCACCAGTCCCACGATCTCCTGCCACCAACTCCGCACGGTCCCACTGTGACCGGCCGACGGACACTCGGCCATCCCTGTGGAAAACGCGGGGCCAGGCCGACCGCACACCGACGGTGCGGACAGCTCTCACAGGCGGCTCAGCCCGGGTAGACCAGGGAGGAACCTTCCTTGAGGACCGTCTGCCAGTTGTCCCCCGGCGACAGCTTGACTATCCCGTCGCTCTCGGTGTCCGCCATGAGCGGAAGCTGATCGTCGTCGGCAGCCGCGACAGCCGTCACCTGGTTCACACCGGGCAGGACCCCGGAGGACGACGTGGATCCGTCGGCCTGGACATAGCGCACCTGCTGCACACCGCCCTCCTCCTTGCCCACCACCACAAGTCGGCTGCGGCCGGACCAGGAAACAGCCGTCACGTCCGCCAGCTGGGGCGCGGCCTGGCGCAGGTCCTCCACCGAGACCAGCTCGGTCCCGTCCGATCCATGACGCTCGACGCGGCCGATGAGCAGCGTCGTGTGCCCGTCCCTCGAAACCCGCAGGGCGATACGCACCCCGTCCGAGGACATCCGCAGGGCCTCGATCCGCCCGCCGCTCAGACCGGGCACCGACACCTCCTGCGGCTCTCCGGCACCGTCGACCAGACGCAGCAGCCTGGGATCCGACGGGTCACGGTCGGCGACCCACAGATCGCCCTTGCCGTCCCAGCTGGGTGCGGACAGCCGGTCCGCGGCCTTCCTCGCCCGACTGGTCACCACGGGGGCGGCCGGCTCGCTCTCCTCGGTGAGGGAGGACACGTAGAGATGCTGCTGGTTCTCCGAGACCGCGGCGGCCCGCTCCTCGTCCCTGGCCACACCCACGGCGCTCATGGCCACCGTCCCGCTGCCCAGCGGACCGGTCACGGGCTCCGGATCGCCACTGCCCTTGCTGCTTCCGGGGATGCGCTGCACACGCCCCTCGTCGTCCACGAAGTACTGGCTGTCGGGCCCGTCCGATCCCCTGCCCGAAGCGAAATCCTCCGCCTCGTCGGCCCCGAGAGAGCACAGCGGGCCCTGCTGCCCCTGCAGTTCCACCTGCCCCACCCGGGCGGACGTCAGGTCCCGCAGCGTGAAAAGCACCTGGGCCGCCATCATCCGGCAGGCGCCCTGCCCGACCTTGTCGGCCTTCTTGTTGAGCGGCACCTTCAGGACGTTCTGGTCGTCGGTCGTCAGCGAGGTGACCCCGCGCTGCAGCTCCGTACCCGTGGGAAAGCGTGAATCGACCACCGGTCGCAGCCAGTTCGACGGCCCCTCCAGCAGCGTCCGTACCGTCTGCGTGGCGGTGTCCATCCGGGTCACAGGATCCGTGCGGTTCCGCACATAGACGGGATCGGCGACCAGCGCGGCCTCCTCCTCCGTCCGCCCGGCAGCGAAGTAGTACTTGTTCACGGACCGGTAGAGACGCTTGAAGTCGGACTGCCCGAGCACCAGACCGTCCGGCACGATGTCGATGCGCCACTCCTGCTTGCCGTCCGTCCCCTTCTCCCGGACCAGATGCAGCATCTGGGAGTACTCCGACGGGGCCAGCGGCCGGTACGAACTCTGCTCATCGACGGCAGCCACCTGTTCGCCGGTCAGCGTGTACGTGGTCTCGGCGCTCCTGCGTTCCTTGTCGTGGATCGTGGGCCCGTTGCGGTTGGGCGCCTTCGCGAGCACCGTGGTGCCCTCGCCCGGCTGCCACCTGCGCCCCGCCTCCGCCGTCAGATACTTGCGAGTCGTCTCGAAATCGGGGTCGTCACTGGTCATCGACTCCAGGAAGCCGTCGACGACCTCGATGGGAGTGGCACCCTCCCTCGGCGGCACGGCGTACACCTGAACCTGTGAATCACCGGGCTGCGAGGCGTCGACCGCCTTCACGTCGCCGGTGACCGGCATCGCTCCGCACCCGGCGAGCACCATGACGCCGCAGCCGAGCAGCACGGACAACCGCACCGCCCGTCCGCTCCGACGGCGGTCAGTGTCCACGAGTCGTGTCCTCCTGCTCCGGATCCTGCGTCTCTGGGTCGGCGCCCCCGCCCGGCCGGCCCCCGGCCGGACGTGACACCACACGTGCCCCGCTGCCCGGCAGGGCCGTCGGGTCGACCGACATCGCCACACGCGACGCCGCGCCTCCGTGCGCCGGCACCGTCAGGTGCGAACGCGCCGTGGAACCCGTCTGGCTCGGTACGGACATCAACCGCTGCTCGCTCGCCGCCGGCGCCGCCTCCGCACGCTCACGGTCCTCCCGGTTGCGCCGGGAGTCCTCCGGCTCCAGCGGTATCGGCGATCCGCGCAGCGGCTCGTCCGCCGTGCGCGGCAGGGTCAGCCGGAACTGCGAGCCGCCACCGGGCTCGCCCCATGCCTGCAGCCAGCCTCCGTGCAGCCGGGCGTCCTCGACGGCGATCGACAGCCCCAGTCCGGTGCCGCCCGTCGTGCGGGCACGTGCTGGATCCGCCCGCCAGAAGCGGTTGAAGACCCGCGTCGCCTCACCCGGCTTCAGGCCCACGCCGTAATCCCTGACCGCCACGGCCACAGCACCCTGCGCGACACCCATCCGCACGATGACATCCCGCCCCTCACCGTGCTCGACGGCGTTGACGACGAGATTGCGCAGGACCCGCTCGACACGACGCGCGTCGGCCTCCGCGACCACGGGCTGTTCGTCACCCACCACCCGGATCCGGGTGCCCTTGCGCTCCGCCAGCGGCTCGGCGCCGCCGATCACCCGCCGGACGACCGTACGCAGATCTATCGGCTCGGCCTCCAGCGCCGCGGCCCCCGCGTCGAACCTGCTGATCTCCAGCAGATCGGAGAGGAGCGACTCGAAGCGGTCGAGCTGGTCACCCAGCAGCTCCGCGGACCGGGCCGTCACCGGGTCGAAGTCGACACGCGCCTCATGGATGACATCGGCTGCCATCCGCACGGTCGTCAACGGGGTGCGCAGCTCATGGCTGACGTCCGAGACGAAACGCCGCTGCATGCGGGAGAGCTCCTCCAGCTGCTGGATCTTCAGCTGGAGGTTCTGCGCCATCTTGTTGAAGGCCTCGCCGAGGCGCGCGATGTCGTCCTCACCGGTGACCTTCATCCGCTCCTGGAGCCGCCCCGCGGAAAGCCTCTCCGCGATCCCCGCCGCCATCCGCACCGGGGTGACGACCTGGCGCACCACGAACCAGGCGATGGCACCGAGCAGCACGACCACGAAGAGGCCCGCCGTGGCCAGGGTCGTCGTGACCAGGGTCAGCGACTTCTCCTCCTGCGTGAGCGGGAAGAGGTAGTACAGCTCGTACGGGTTGTGGTCGACGTCGTAGAGCCGCTTGCCCACGACGAGCCCGGGCTCGGCGCTCTTCCCGTGCGAGTACTTGATCAGCGAGTACGTCTGGAAGGCACCCGCGCCCTTGCCCACGTCGTCCCGCAGCCTCTGCGGGATGCTGGACGCGTCCACGCTGCCCGAGCCGCGCGGGGCGCGGCTCGTGGTGCCGGGCCCGACGGAGTCGGGGCTGAGCGCCACCACGTTGAAGGCGTTCGTGCCACCGCTGGCGAGCTGGTCGACGAGCTCGGTGCGCCAGGAGGTGTTCGCCGTCATCCCGTCGGCGCCCTCCTCGCTCTGGTCACCCGGGACGAGAGGCGCGTTGGCGTTCGTCTGGGCGGCCGCGAAACCGCCGGCCGCCTGTGTCTGCGCGGCCTTGCCCTTCGCCTCGAGCAGGCCGTTACGGACCTGCCCGATCACGACGAACCCGAGGAGAAGCACCACGGCGATCGACATCAGCAGCGTGCCCGCCACCACGCGGAGCTGCAGATTGCGCCGCCACAGGCGGACAGCCGGCAGCAGCGGGCCACGGATCCAGCGCATCAGCAGCCGCGGCACGGGACCGCCGGGCGTCCGGTCGCGGAACAACCGGCCGCCCAGCTGAGCCCGGCCGAAACGAGGAGCACCCCGTGCCGGACCGGCAGCCCGCTCCGTACGGGCCCCGGGCACCCCGGGTGGCGGAGCAGCGCTGCCCAGGGTCATGTCAGCTCGGTCCGGCCTTGTAACCGACCCCACGGACGGTCACGACGATCTCCGGCCGCTCCGGGTCCTTCTCCACCTTCGAGCGCAGCCGCTGGACGTGCACGTTCACCAGACGGGTGTCGGCGGCGTGACGATAGCCCCAGACCTGCTCGAGCAGCACCTCACGGGTGAAGACCTGCCACGGCTTGCGGGCGAGGGCGACCAGCAGGTCGAACTCCAGCGGGGTGAGGGCGATGGACTGACCCTCCCGCTTGACCGAGTGACCGGCCACGTCGATGACCAGGTCACCGATCGCCAGCTGCTCCGGCGCGGGCTCTTCGGACCTCCGCAAACGCGCCCTGATCCGGGCAACCAACTCCTTCGGTTTGAACGGCTTGACGATGTAGTCGTCGGCCCCGGATTCCAGGCCCACCACCACGTCCACCGTGTCGCTCTTGGCAGTGAGCATGACGATCGGCACACCCGACTCGGCCCTGATCAGCCTGCAGACCTCGATGCCGTCCCTTCCGGGCAGCATGAGGTCCAGCAGCACCAGGTCGGGCTTGGCCTCGCGAAATGCGGCCAGTGCCTTGTCGCCGTCCGCTACGAACGACGGCTCGAAACCTTCTCCCCGCAGCACAATGCCGAGCATCTCGGCCAGTGCGGTGTCGTCGTCGACGACAAGGACGCGTCCCTTCATAAACGACATCATCCCATTAGCTAATCGTTACCTGCGATGACCTGGCACACAGCTCTGCCAGTCCGACCCCCGTGACCGGGGAAATGACGCCCTCCTCCGTGACGATCGCCGTGACCAGTTCGGGCGGCGTGATGTCGAATGCGGGGTTGTACGCATGGGTTCCCAGGGGCGCGACGACCGTCCCGCCGCCCTCACCCCCGGCCGGAGCACCCGGCATGGATGTGAACTCCGTCACTTCCGTCGCGGAACGCTGTTCCACGACGATCGATGTGCCGTCCACCGTCTCCAGATCGACCGTGGTCGTGGGCGCCACGACGAGGAACGGTACGTGGTGGTACTTCGCGAGCACCGCCAGCGGATAGCTCCCCACCTTGTTGGCCACCGAGCCGTCCGCAGCGATCCGGTCCGCCCCGATGATTACGGCATCCACCTCCCCCGCCGCAAACAGAGAACCCGCCGCGCTGTCCGTGAGCAAGCTGTACGGCATCCCGTTCCGCGCCGCCTCGTACGCCGTCAGCCGGGCTCCCTGGAGCAGCGGCCGGGTCTCGTCCACCCACAGCTGCCGCAGGGTGCCCTTCCGGTGCGCCCTCAGCGCCACCGCGAACGCGGTCCCCGCACCGCCGGACACGAGCGCCCCGGTGTTGCAGTGGGTCAGCAGCCGGTGCCCGCCTCCCCCCGGCAGAAGCTCCCCGAGCAGCTCCAGACCGTACTGCGCCATCCGTCCGCTGGCCGCCGCGTCCTCCTGGTGCAGGGAGCGCGCCTCGGCCAGGGCCGCCACAGCAGCCGCCTCCGGACCGGACCCGCTACCGGCCGCCGCCCGGTACGCCCGCGCCACCCGCCGCGCCCCGTACCCGAGGTTCACCGCGGTGGGCCGCGCCTGCTCCAGCAGCTCCGCGGCCTGAGCCACGTCCTCGCCCCGGGCAGCGGCCAGCGCCACCCCATACCCCCCGGCAATGCCGAGCAGAGGTGCCCCTCGCACCGCGAGAGTCCGGATCGCCCGCACCAGCGCGGGCACATCGGCACACACCAGCTCGGCCTCCTCGGCAGGCAGCCGCGTCTGGTCGAGGAGCACCACCGCAGGGCCTTCCGGGGGCTCGTCCCAGCGGAGTACGGAGAGGGCCGGAGCCTCGATACCCACCGGCGATTGCGCGTCCTGATCAGCCATCTGCCCAGTCTGCCCGCTGAACCGCCCGTGCACGAAGGCAAGAAGGAGATACAGCGCCGGACCCGCACCGGTCCGACGCGTGGCACGATGGCTGGCAACCTGCCGCCCCGATGAGCGGACAGGACTGTGAAGGAGCGACGATGAACGACTCTCCGGGCTGGGCTTCGCCCGGATCCGCCCCCTCCGACGACCAGGGGACGGGCATTCCCAAACCCTCCGCCCCCGTCGACGGAAGCGGGCCGGCCGGGCAGTGGTCTCCCGCCCAGCCACCTCCCGGGCAGTGGTCGCCGCCGAGCGCCCCCGGCACCGGTCCGGGCGCGCCACCGCCCGCCCCCGGCTGGGGCGGTATGCCCCAGGGATCCGGCTGGGGCCGCCCGCCCATGGCCGCGAAGCCCGGCGTCATCCCGCTCCGTCCCCTGGGGGTCGGCGAGATCCTCGACGGCGCGGTGTCCACCATGCGCACCCACTGGCGCACGGTGCTGGGCATCAGCCTCACCGTCTCCGTGATCGCCGAGCTCGTGATCATCCTCCTTCAGCGCTATGTGCTGCCCGAGCAGGCATCGGTCGACCCGAACGCGACCGGAGCGGAGGCGCTCCGCCAGGCCACCGACTCGGCACAGTCCCAGCTGATCAACAGCGCCCCCGGCACGCTGGTCGCGATGATCGCCACGCTCATCACCACCTCGGTCCTCACCGTGGTGATCAGCCGCTCCGTACTCGGCCGGAGCCTGACACTCTCCGCAGCATGGTCCGAGGCCCGCCCCCGGCTTCTCCCGCTGCTCGGGCTGACCCTTCTGCTGAGCCTGATGAGCGCCGCGATCATGGCGGTCGGCCTGCTTCCCGGCCTGGCCCTCGGTGGCGGTGCGGGCGGCCTCGCCCTGACCTTCCTCGGCTTCCTCGCCTCCTGCGGCGTCGTGCTCTGGCTGATGATCCGCTTCACCCTCGCAGCGCCGGCGCTGATGCTGGAACGGCAGTCCGTCATCACCTCGCTCCGCCGGTCCGCCAAGCTGGTCAGGGGCAACTGGTGGCGGACCTTCGGCATCCTGGCCCTCACCTACCTGCTGGTCATCGTGCTGACCTTGATCATCGCGATCCCGTTCGGCATCATCGCGGTGACCGTGGACAGCGACGGCCTGAGCGAGTTCCTCAACAGCAGCTCGACGGACTTCGGCTGGCCCTTCCTCATCATCACGGGCATCGGCGAAGTGATCGTCTCGACACTCGCCTACCCCTTCACCGCCGGAGTGATGGCCCTGCTCTACGTCGACCAGCGCATCCGCCGCGAAGCCCTCGACCTCGAACTCGCCCGGGCCGCGGGCGTGCCCGGCTACGACACCCCCAGGAGCTGATGCGGTGACGGGGGCGGGGGGCACCACAGCGGTACGACTCATCCGGGCGGGCGAGGAGATACCCGTGGACACTGCACGCGTCCCCGCCCGCGAGGCAGCACAGGACGAACTGTCCGACCCGATGTACCACGAGCACGACCCGAATCTCCTGGAACGCGGCCTCGACCGCTTCTGGGACTGGATCGGGGACCTCTTCGCCGGCGCCGCCGACGCCGCCCCCGGCGGCCCGCTGGGGCTCGTCGTGCTCGCTCTGGCCGTCGTCGGCCTGGGAGCCGCCCTGTGGTGGAGGCTCGGCACCCCGCGGCGCGCCCCCCATTCCCCTGAGACGCTCTTCGACAGCACCACCCGCAGCGCGGACGACCACCGAACCGCCGCCGCCGCGCACGCCGAGGCCCGCCGCTGGACCGCAGCCGTCCAGGAACGGATGCGCGCGCTCGTACGCTCCCTGGAGGACCGGGCCGTGCTCGACCCACGCCCCGGCCGCACCGCGGACGAGGCAGCCGCCGAGGCGGGCCGGCTGATGCCCTCACACTCCGACCGGCTCCGCGCCGCCGCCCGGATCTTCGACGAGGTCACATACGGGGGCCGCAGCGCCGACGAGGCCGCATACCTGACCCTGCGCACCCTCGACCTGGAACTCGAGGCCGCCAAGCCCCTGCTGACCACCGCCACGCCCCGAGGGGACGCCGGATGACCGCCGTCGCGGCCGTTCCCACCACCTCGGAAGCTCGCAGCCCCCAACAGATCTGGCAGCGCGTCCGAGGGCTGCTGCTCGCCCTCCTCATCCTCGTCGTCGCCGGAGTCGCCCTCGCCGCCGTTCGCTCCGGCGGTCAGCACGGCCGGCTCGATCCCCGCTCCGCCGACCCCTACGGCAGCCGGGCCGTCGCCGAGCTCCTCAAGGACCGCGGCGTATCCGTCGAGGTCGCCACCACCCTCGACGAGGCCAACGGCGCGGTGGGCCCCGACACCACCCTGCTCGTCGCCGGACCCAATGTGCTCACCGCACACCAGCAGCGGCGCCTCCACACGGTGACCGCCGGCTCCGCGGGCCGCACCGTCCTCGTCGCCCCTGACAGCCCCTCCGTGGCCCGGCTCGCCCCCGGCGTGCGCCCGGAAGCCCACGGACCGGTCACCGTACGCCCCCCACGCTGCGAACTCCCCGCGGCCCGCACGGCGGGGACCACCGAGATCGGCGGCATCCACTACGCGACCGACGCACGCCGGGCCACCGCCTGCTACCCGGACAACGGACTCGCCTCCCTCCTTGTCCTGCCGGGGCAGAGCGCCGGCGACACCGTGCTGCTCGGCTCCCCCGACTTCCTCTACAACGACCGGCTCGACCAGCACGGCAACGCCTCGCTCGGTCTGCAACTCCTCGGTTCCCGCCCACATCTCGTCTGGTACCTCCCCTCGCTCGACGACCCCTCCGCAGCCCCTGGCGGCGCGTCCGGCCGGGACGACGACAACGACGGCGGAACCCCGGGGGAAAGCGGCTTCCTCGGCCTCATCCCCTCCGGCTGGCTGTGGGGCACCCTCCAACTGGCCCTCGCCGCCGTGCTCACCGCCGTCTGGCGAGCACGGCGCTTCGGCCCCCTGGTCACCGAGCACCTGCCGGTGGCCATCCGGGCCTCCGAGTCCGCTGAAGGGCGGGCCCGCCTGTACCGCAAGGCCGACGCCCGCGACCGCGCCGCGGCCGAACTGCGCTCCGCAACCCGGAACCGCATCGCGCCCCTCCTCGGTGTGTCCCCCCGGGACGCCGATTCCCGCGCGGTCCTCCTTCCCGCCCTCGCCACATGCCTCAGCCACCCGGACAGCGACCTCGGCGACCTCCTCTTCGGTCCCGCGCCGGCTGATGACGCCGCACTCGTCCTTCTGACCGATCAACTCGACGCCCTCGAAAGAGAGGTACGCACCTCATGAGCGCCCCGACCCCGGAGACCTCCGAGCTTGCGACAACCGCCGCGAACCCTGTGGCCCCGGCGCAGTCCGACAGCGCTCGCGCATCCCTGGAAGCTCTGCGTTCCGAGATCGCGAAGGCCGTGGTCGGCCAGGACCCGGCCGTCACCGGGCTGGTCGTCGCTCTCCTCTGCCGCGGCCACGTCCTCCTGGAGGGCGTGCCCGGAGTAGCGAAAACCCTCCTGGTCCGCGCACTTGCCGCTTCGCTCGAACTGGACACCAAGCGCGTCCAGTTCACCCCCGACCTCATGCCGAGCGATGTCACAGGATCACTCGTCTACGACGCCCGCACCGCCGAGTTCTCCTTCCAGCCCGGGCCGGTGTTCACCAATCTCCTGCTGGCCGACGAGATCAACCGCACCCCTCCCAAGACGCAGTCCTCCTTGCTGGAGGCCATGGAGGAACGTCAGGTCACGATCGACGGATCCCCCCGGCCGCTGCCCGACCCCTTCCTGGTCGCGGCCACCCAGAATCCTGTCGAATACGAGGGCACCTACCCGCTGCCCGAGGCACAGCTGGACCGCTTCCTTCTCAAACTGACGGTCCCCCTCCCCTCACGCGAGGACGAGATCGACGTGCTCACTCGCCACGCGGACGGGTTCGACCCTCGTGACCTCAAGGCAGCAGGCATACAGCCCGTCGCCGGCCCCGCCGACCTCGAAGCGGCCCGCGCCGCCGTCGCCAAGACCTCGGTCTCCCCAGAGATCGCCGCCTATGTGGTGGATATCTGTCGTGCCACGCGTGAATCCCCCTCACTCACCCTTGGGGCCTCCCCTCGAGGAGCCACCGCCCTGCTCTCCACCGCACGCGCATGGGCCTGGCTCACAGGCCGGGACTACGTCATCCCGGACGATGTGAAAGCCCTGGCTCTGCCCACACTCCGTCATCGCATACAGCTGCGGCCTGAAGCGGAGATGGAGGGGGTCACCCCGGACTCCGTCATCACTTCAGTTCTCGCCCACGTGCCCGTCCCCCGGTGAGGCGGTGACCATGGCCCTCACCGGACGGGCCGCCCTGCTAGCGGCTCTGGGGTCACTCCCCGTAGGCATCCTGGCCCCGAGTTGGGCCGGCATGCTCGCGGTCAATGTCCCGCTCTCACTGGCAATTCTGTGCGACTACGCCCTGGCTGCGCCAGTGCGTACGCTGCGGTTCACCCGAACCGGTGATACATCCGTTCGACTCGGCGACACTGCGACGGTGCGACTCACAGTGACCAATCCGTCCGGGCGCCGCCTCCGCGCCCAGCTCCGCGACGCCTGGCCCCCCAGCAGCTGGAGCTCGGAGTCCGAAGAGGCCACGTCCCGCCACCGGTTCGACGTACCCGCCGGGGAACGCCACCGCCTGACCACGCTCCTGCGTCCGTCGCGGCGCGGAGACCGCCAGGCCGACCGCGTCACCGTCCGGTCGTTCGGCCCCCTCGGCCTCGCGGCCCGGCAGGGATACCACCGCGTGCCCTGGACGGTCCGCGTACTGCCGCCCTTCACGAGCCGGAAGCACCTGCCTTCACGCCTGGCCCGGCTTCGGGAACTCGACGGCCGGACCAGCGTGCTCACCCGGGGAGAAGGCACGGAGTTCGACAGCCTCCGTGCCTATGTTCCGGGAGACGACACGCGCTCCATCGACTGGCGGGCCACGGCGCGCCAGTCCGCGGTCGCTGTACGCACCTGGAGGCCTGAGCGCGACCGCCACATCCTCGTCGTCCTCGACACCGGCCGGACATCGGCGGGCCGGGTAGGTGATGTGCCGCGACTGGACGCAGCCATGGACGCGACCCTTCTGCTCACCGCTCTCGCGACCCGCGCCGGCGATCGTATGAACCTGATCGCCTACGACCGGCGTGTCAGGGCCCGGGTGCAGGGGAAAACAGCGCGAGGGGACGTCCTGTCCACTTTCGTCAGCACCCTGGCCACTCTGGAGCCCGAACTCGTGGAGACCGATGCACGTGGTCTCAGCACGGCAGCGCTGGCAAGTGCTCCCCGCCGCTCCCTGATCGTCCTGCTCACGAGCCTGGAAACCGCGCCTGTCGAAGAAGGCCTCTTGCCCGTCCTGCCTCAGCTCACCCAGCGCCATACGGTTCTGGTCGCAGCTGTGGCAGACCCTCACGTCGAGGTAATGGCCCGCGCGCGGGGCACGGTGGACGCGAGCTACGAGGCCGCCGCCGGCGCACAGGCTCAAGCCCAGCGTCGCCGCACCGCGGACCAGCTCCGGCGCCATGGCGTCACGGTCGTCGATGCCGCACCCAACGACCTCGCCCCCGCCCTGGCTGATGCCTACCTCGCGCTCAAAGCGGCCGGCCGACTGTAGAAGGTCCCGGCAGGTGGCGCTCCCGTAACCGATTCGGGCTGCCGCCTGCCAGCTCCGATACAGTCCGGGAACGCAGAAAAGCCCCGTGCCACAAGGGCACGGGGCTTTCCCGGAATAATTGTTCGGCGGCGTCCTACTCTCCCACAGGGTCCCCCCTGCAGTA
>NZ_JBFBLO010000033.1:0-26988 GCF_040686735.1 Streptomyces sp. NPDC079167
ATACGTCGGAAGGTCAACGCGGCGGGCGCCGGTGCCGGCGAAGTACGCCGCCCAGTCCACTGCCGACCCGCGCACGTAAAGCTCGGCCAGCGCGGCAACCAACGTCAGCGGCTCGTCACGGTCCTTGCGCAGCACCGGGGCGAACGCCGACTCCTCGACACAGTCCTGACCCATCGCGGACAGCACACCGTCCGGACCCAACTCCAGGAACGAGGACACACCCTGATCCTGAAGCGCGCGAATCCCGTCGACGAAACGAACCGCCTCACGGACATGACGCACCCAGTACTCGGGGGAGCAGATCTCGTCGCCCGACACGACCTGACCGGTCACGTTCGAAACGATCCCGATCACGGGCTGCTGGAAGGTCAGCGCCTCGGCGACCACACGGAAGCCGTCCAGCATGGCATCCATACGAGGCGAATGGAACGCATGGCTCACCCGCAACCGCTTGGTCTTACGACCCTCCGCCTCGAAATGGGCGGCGATCGCCAGAACAGCGTCCTCGTCACCCGAAACCACCGTCGCAGACGGCCCGTTGAGCGCGGCGATGGACACCCCGTCGGTCAGCAGCGGCACAACTTCGTCCTCGGTCGCCTGGAGCGAGACCATCGCCCCACCCGCCGGCAACGCCTGCATCAGACGGCCACGCGCCGCGACCAGCTTCGCCGCGTCCTCCAGCGACAGCACCCCGGCCACATGCGCAGCCGACAACTCACCGATCGAATGACCCAACAGATAGTCCGGCCTCACACCCCACGCCGACACCAGGCGGAACAACGCCACCTCAAGAGCGAACAGGCCGGCCTGCGTGAACTGCGTCTGATCCAGGAGCTCACCACCCTCGAAGACGACCTCCCGGACCGGCCGGTCCAGATGCCGGTCCAACTCCGCACACACCGCATCGAACGCATCCGCGAACACCGGATAGGACTCGTACAGCTCACGGCCCATACCCGACCGCTGCGCACCCTGACCGGAGAACAGCACACCGGTCCGACCAGGAGCCACCGCTCCCCGGACCGTCCGGTCACCGACGACCACCGCACGGTGAGCCAGTGCCGCACGCGTCGTCACCAGTGAGAACCCGACATCCACCGAGTCCAGATCCCCGACGAACGCCGACAACCGCTCCACCTGCGCCGACAGACCCGCTTCCGACTTCGCCGACACCACCCACGGCACGGCCGGCACCGTGACGCGGTCCGAGGAAGCAACCGCCTCCACCTGCGGCGCCTGTTCGAGAATCACGTGCGCGTTCGTGCCGCTCACGCCGAACGACGACACCCCCGCCCGCCGACGCTCACCGGTTTCCGGCCACGCCACCGACTCCGTCAGCAACCGGACGTCACCGGACTCCCAGTCCACCTGTGGCGTCGGCTCGTCCACGTGCAGCGTCTGCGGCAGCACACCGTGCCGCATCGCCATCACCATCTTGATGACCCCGGCCACACCGGCAGCTGCCTGGGTGTGGCCGAGGTTCGACTTGATCGACCCGAGCCACAACGACCGGCCCTCAGGACGCTCCTGCCCGTACGTCTCCAGCAGCGCCTGCGCCTCGATCGGGTCACCCAGCGTCGTACCCGTGCCGTGCGCCTCCACCGCGTCGACCTGTGAGGCGTTCAGGCCCGCGCTCGTCAAGGCCTGCCGGATAACCCGCTGCTGTGCGGGGCCGTTCGGCGCGGTCAGACCGTTCGACGCACCGTCCTGGTTGATCGCAGAACCGCGTACCACCGCCAGGACCTCATGGCCGTTACGCCGCGCATCCGCCAGCCGCTCCACCACGAGGACGCCGACACCCTCCGACCAGCCGGTACCGTCGGCGGCCGACGAGAACGACTTGCACCGGCCATCCCCTGCGAGGCCGCGCTGGCGGCTGAAGTCCACGAAGGTGCCCGGTGTCGCCATCACCGTCACACCACCGGCCAGGGCCATCGTGCACTCGCCCTTGCGCAGCGACTGCACCGCCAGGTGCAGGGCGACCAGTGACGACGAGCACGCCGTATCAACCGTGACGGCGGGGCCTTCGAGGCCGAAGGTATAGGCCACTCGGCCCGAGACGACGCTGCCTGAGTTCCCGACGCCCAGGAACGCTTCCACACCCTCGGGCACCGCCGCGAGACGGGCCGCGTAGTCGTGGTACATCAGCCCGGCGAATACGCCCGTGCGGCTGCCGCGCAGCGCGGCCGGGTCGATGCCGGCCCGCTCGAGCGCCTCCCACGAGGTTTCGAGCAGCAGCCGTTGCTGGGGGTCCATCGCCAGCGCCTCGCGCGGCGAGATCCCGAAGAATCCGGCGTCGAATTCACCCGCGTCGTGGAGGAATCCGCCTTCTTCCGTGGCGGATCTGCCGTCCTGGCCGGAGTCGGCGTCATAAAGATTGCCGAGATCCCAGCCGCGGTCGGCCGGGAATGCGGAGATGCTGTCGGTGCCGGCCGCAACGAGCTGCCAGAGGTCTTCGGGGCTCGCCACTCCACCCGGATAGCGACAGCTCATTCCCACTATCGCAATGGGCTGCTGATCCTGGGCCTCGATATCTCGGAGGCGCTGTCGCGTGCGGCGCAGATCTGCGGTCGTCCGCTTCAGGTACTCACGGAGCTTCTCTTCGTTGTCCACTCAACCCAACCCGTCGCGGCGGTCAGCAGGTGAATTTCGACCCACCGTCAAAGGTCCGTCAACACGGAAAATCGGCTCAGCAGCCAGCGCGATTTCCTTACGGTTGATTCGCGGTGCCGCTACTCCGAAGCACTCCGCAGCATTCGAATTGTTCCCCTTACTCGGGGAATCTACGGGGGGTCCGTAGAACCGGACAACCCCTAGGGGGTTGGCTCAGCCCCCTACCGCGAAGCCCCCTACCCGGGGTGTGTGCCCCGAGCGAGGAGTACGGCGCCGCGAAGGGACGACAGGCCGCCGAGTGACGCGGCGCGTACGTGGGCGACGGGGTGGCCCGGCCTGGCGAGCGCGTGCGCTCTTTCGGCCACCGTGCCGGCGAAGCCGGGGAGCCCGTCGGCGAATCCGCCACCGATCAGGACGAGTGCGGGACGGATGAGTTCGTTGAGGTTGACGATCGCCACCGCGAGGGCGTCGCAGCTCTCTCCGACCGCTGAGACGGCCCAGTCCCGTTCGTGACGCAGGCCGTCCGCAAGCTGGGCGAACGTCACGGGCTCGCCTCGCAGGCGGCCGGCCCGGCGCAGGGTCGCCGGACCGGAGGCGACGGCTTGTACGCAGCCGCGTCGTCCGCAGTCGCACCGAGGGCCCCCGGGGTCGACGATCACATGGCCGACCTCGCATGAACCGCGGGCTGTCCCGGGGCAGAGACGCCCGTCGAGGACGATGCCGCCGCCGACACCGGTGCCGACGCCGAGGTAGACGACGTCCTGGCAGTCCGCTTCGTCCGCCTCCGCGAGGGCCGCCAGGTCTCCGTCGTCCGCCCAGAGCACCGCGCTTCGGGGGAAGAGGGAGCGAAGCGCGGCACGAAGGTCCAGCCCGGTCCAGCTGGGGCGGCCCGGCCAGGTGGTGACCAGGCCGTCCGGGCCGACGGTCGCAGGCATGGCGACGCCGACCGCCCGGACGGGCTGAGGGGTGTCGTCGAGCAGCGCGCGGACGTTCCTGGTGAGAGTCTCCAGGTCGTCCGCGGCGCTGCTGGTCCGCGGCCACGGGAATACCGCGCTGCGCGGCGTCGTACCGCCGTCGGTCTGCAGGGCGACCTTCGTGCCACCGACGTCGATCCCCAGGAACGTCACGCCGTCGAGGCGACGATGTCGAGGGTGAGGGTCAGATAGCGGGCGGTCATGCCCTTGTCGGCGGTGATGCCGAATGCGTACCGGTCGATCTTCGTGGTGGCCCGGAAGCTGATCTCTTCCGCCCCGCTCCTCGCCTGCTCGATGAGGAGTTCCACCGGCCGGGTCGTGCCACGGACGGTCAGTTCGCCGTGCAGGCTGTACGAGCCCTGCGACTCGCGTACCGCGTCCGAGGTGAACGAGATGTGGGGGTGTGCTGCGGTGGCCAGGTACTTGTCGGAGCGTACGACCTTGTCCCGTGTGTCGTTGCCCGTGGTGAAGCTGGCAGCGTCGATGACGGCCGTCGCGCCGGATTCCGCGGCCTCGGCCGCGATCCGGATCCGGCCGCTGAGGACGGAGAAGGAGCCGTCGACACCCGCGAGGCCGAAGACGTGCCGGGTGCGGAAGGTGATGGTGCTGCGGCCGGGGTCGATGGTGTAGGTGCCGGGGGCCGGCACGGTCAGGGAGTTCGCCGCTGTCTTTGACACGTTGCTACCTCTGTCGGGGGGTGGGGGCGGGCGGGGCGTGCGGGGGAATGGAGGTCACCCGCAGTCGAGTTGGGCTCGTTCAGTCTTGACCACATCGCTGCGGAGATCCACAGGCAGGTCCTTCCGGCGTTTCACCTTGAGCTTCCGGTAGACGCGGGTGAGATGCTGCTCAACCGTGCTCGCGGTGATGTGGAGCTTGCTCGCGATCTCGCGGTTGGTGCAGCCCATGACGGCCAGCGAGGCGACGCGCCGTTCCGATCCGGTGAGTGAGGGGATCCCGTCGGTGCTGCCGGAAGCCGTGTCCGGGTTGTTGCAGTCACCGGTCGCAGCGAGGAGTTCCTTCGTCAGTGGGCCGGCGTCGCACAGGTCGGCCACGTGCCACGCCCTTCGGAAGACCATGCGGGCCCGCCGGTACTCCTCGAGTTGGTAGTAGCTGCGGTTGAGGTCGACGAGGGCTCTCGCCTGCTCGTAGCGGTCGCCGCAGTCCTCCAGCAGATCGAGCGCCTCGGTGAGCAGGTCGGGACGTCTGGCGGTGGGGCCCGTCGCCGCGAGCAGGCGCAGGGCGGAGCCTCGGATGCGCGGCCTGTCCGCTCCCGCCGAGGTCAGCTGGTCGTGGAGGAGCCGTTTGGCCTGGTCCCGGTTGCCGAGCCGTAGCCAGGCTTCGGCTGCGCCGGTCCGCCAGGGCACGAGGGCTGCTGCGTCGAGGCCCCAGCTTCGCATGAGTTCGCCGCAGGAGATGAAGTCGGCGAGGGCGGCGTGCGGGTGATCGGTGGCGAGGTAGTAGTGGCCGCGGGCGTGGAGGTAGTGCAGCCCGTAACGGCTCTGGAACATGCCGTCGGTCGCGGAGTAGGTGAGGTGCTTCGCGGCTTCCTCGTAGTCGCCCATCCTCGTCACGGCGAGGATGAGGCTGCCCAGCGGGAAGCCGATCGCGACGCCCCACGCCTGAGGGGGCAGCTGGGTCAGTGCCTGCCGGGCGTATTCGGCTCCCACCGCCAGGTCGCCCTGCCTGACAGCGATCTCCGCACGCGTCGCTGAGGCCATCGCCGACCAGACGGGGGCCTCCCGCGTATCCGCCTCGGCCAGGAGCTTCTCGCACTGGTCGGCCGCGCTGCGCAGGCGTCCCGCACAGATCAGGCCGAGCAGGGCCAGCTGTACGGCTTCCTCGGTCCAGGGGGACGTACGCCCCAGGCCGAGACCGAGGCCGTCCAGTACTCGTTCCGCACGGTC
Source organism: Streptomyces sp. NPDC079167 (assembly GCF_040686735.1). Taxonomy (NCBI): domain Bacteria; kingdom Bacillati; phylum Actinomycetota; class Actinomycetes; order Kitasatosporales; family Streptomycetaceae; genus Streptomyces; species Streptomyces sp. NPDC079167. The sequence goes on from NZ_JBFBLO010000033.1 coordinate 5,492, forward strand.
CGCGGCCGGGTCGCCGGGCCCGTCGGTCAGCAGCCCTGCCAGTTCGGCGGCCGACCGCAGCCACGGATCGCCGCGAGGATCGGCAAGGGTGGGGGGCCCGTCATCGGCGGGGGCGGGCCCCTGTTGTCTGCGGGCGAGCTGGGGGTGGGTGGCGGCCAGCCACAGTTCGGTGTTCCGCGTCGGTGCGGCCTGTGCGATATCGCGCGTTTCGGGCCGGGCGTTGCGGATCCGTTCGAGAACGGGTCTCGCTTCGCTCGTACGGCCGTGCCAGAGCAGGTGCCGGAGCAGGACCAGCAGGTCACCGTGGGCCAGCTGGCCGGTGTCCGCCGCCGCGGCCAGCGGAGTGAGGTGCCGCGCGGCCGCGGAGGGGTTGAGTTCCCATTCGGCCTGGGCCAGCCGTGCCCTGATGCCCGGCCGTTCCTGCTCGTTGCCGCAGGATCTGTGGGCGAGCGCGAGGCATTCCGTCGCGAACCAGGTCCTTCCCCCGAGCAGCGCCTGATCGGCGGCCTCCAGCAGCACCTGGACCGCCCACTGGCCCTGCGTGTGCTTGGACTCCACCAGGTGGTGGGCGACGGTCATGGAGGGTGCGCCCCGTGCGTGCATGAGCTGTGCTGCGCGGCGGTGCAGGCCCGCCCGGTCCGGGGCCTGGAGGCCGTCGAGAATGGTCGAGCGGGCCACCGGATGGCGGAACACGCCGTTGTCGGTCAGACCGGCCGCTTCCATGTCGTGAAGGGCGCGGCCGACCGCCTCCGTGTCGGCTCCGGCCAGTTGGGCCAGCGCCTTGACGTCTCCCTCCTGGTCGAGCACCGCCAGGGCGCGTGCCACGTAGGTGATGACGGGCTTGTCCCGGTACAGGCAGTTGAGCAGGGCCAACCCGTAGCCCTGGGGCCGTGCCTCCCCGGCGATGTGGTGGTCCTCGATGAGGGCGTGCAGGAGCAGGGGGTTGCCGCCGCTGATCCGGAAGAAGTCGTCGACGCCCCAGGGGGCGGCCGGGCCGTCCGGCTGCTGCGGTGGGACGGTGTCCCTCAGCTCGACGGACTGGCCCGGGGGACGGTCACGGAGCACCTCGGCGACGCCGGCCCGGGTGAGCGGTGCGAGGCGCAGCCGGTGGAACTGCGACTGTCGTCGCAGTTCGGCGCGGAACGGGGAGTGCTGCGCCCCGAGTTCCGCGTCCTCGGTCAGGACCGCCATGATCCGCGCGGATCCGATCCTGCGCACGATGTGGAGCAGGCAGTGCAAGGACGAGTCGTCGGCATGCTGCACGTCGTCGACGGCGATCAGCACCGGTGATTCCGCGGCCAGGTCGAGCAGTACGGCTCCGAGGCCCTGGAATATCTGGACGGCTTCCGGCTCGACGGTGTCGTGGTGGGTACGGGGGAGAGCGTCCGATGCGGCGCCCTCCTTCAGCAGCTGAGCCGCCCGGTCGGCGATGTCCAGGGGCAGGCTGGCGCTGTGCAGCAGCTGGGTGAGGACTCCGAGTGGCAGGGTGCGCTCCGCGCGCGAGCAGGTCGCACGGAGCACGACGACGTCCGTCGAGGCACGCTCGGTGAACACGCGCAGAAGCTCGGTCTTGCCCGTGGTGACCGGGCCGTCGAGCACGACGACGTGTCCCCGTCTTCCACGGCACTCGTCCAGCAGCCCGTCCAGAGACCGCACGTGCTCGTCACGCTCGACCAAACGCACCCTTCCACCCCTGCCCTTGCACGGTTGTCACTGTCCCGGATGGTCCCGCATCCGGGTCATGCTCAGATCGTCGGCTTCTTGGCGACCGCGATCACGTAGTCGATGGTGTCCAGCTCCTTCTTCAGCAGTTCCTGGTCGCTCCAGTTCTGGCTGATTCCCTTGTACTGGGTGGGGGTGACCAGGTTCTTGTATTCGGAGCTCCCGATCTTCTCGACCATGAACGTGCGGTACTGCTCCCACACCCGGTCCCGGATTGAATCGACCCGGTTCTCCTTGAAGCCCGCCTTGGCCAGCTTGTCGGCGTAGACCCCGGAGGTGTACCAGTTCTCCTCGTCGTAACTCAGGAGGATCCAGCTGAGTGCGCGGGACTTGAGTTCCTTGCGCACCACCGAGTCGTGCGTCGGGAGGACGTCCGCGACGGCGAGTACACCGCCGGGACGCAGCACTCTGAAGGCTTCTTCGAAGAATGCGCTGCGCGGGTAGAAGTGGAATGCGGATTCGAGGGCGACGACCTTGTCGAAGGTGTTGTCCGGGAAGGGGATGTCCGTGGCGGAGCCCTGCTGGAATTCGAGTCGGTCCTCGAGCCCTTCCGCCTTGGCGCGTGCCTGTGCGGCCTCTATCTGGTGCGGGGTGATGTTCAGGCCGTGGATCTTCTTGGGCTGCCGGTTGCGGATCCAGGAGAAGTCCTGATCGCCGTAGCCGAACCCCAGGTCCAGCACGGTGTCACCGGCCTCGATGCCGGCTGCGTCACCCAGCCGGGTGGCGAGTTCCTCGGCGGCCTCGTCGAGGCTGTCGCATCCGTCGTTCCAGTAACCGAAGTTGCAGTACGTGGTGGTGCGGTCGACGAACTCGAAGCTGGGGGGCATGAACTGGTAGAGGCGCCGGGTCCGCTTGACGGGGTCGCCCGTCGAGATCATCTGGATGAGCTTCCCGAACTGTTTGGCCGCTTCCAACATGGAGGTACTGCCTTTCGTGTCGTGAGGTGGGGGCGGGGGGTCAGGTAGTGGTTCGGCCGAGTCGGGCGCGCAGGTCGTCGATGAGCGCGACCAGGTCGTCGGGACTGTGGGCGGCACCGAAGAGGTAGAAGTCGGGTCGTACGAGCATGCCGAGGGCCCCGTCCGGTCCTGGGCCGGGCAGCCCTGCCAGATAGGGCAGGTAGAGGTCCTCGACGTCGACGACCGCGTGCTCCCCCGCCTTCTCCGGCACGGTCTCCGCAGGCAGTACGTGTACGAGGTGGCAGCCGAGGGTGTCGAGGAAGTCAAGGTCGGCGGAGTCGAGGAGCAAGCGCGGGTCCTCGCTGCAGAGCAGGGTGAAGCCGGTGCCGACGACGTCGTCGAGGAGTCCCCGGGAGCCGCCGCGTACCACCTCCGCCTGCGGGACGAGCTGGCCGGCCGACCGTGGGGCCCCGTCGGCCGCGGCGGCGCCGGTACGGAGGAAACCGCCGCTGAGGGAGTCGGCCAGTGAGGGCCCGTCGGGGGCGGCCTGGTCCCTGCCGCCGCGGGCGCGCATACGGGCGGCGAGCATGAAGGCGTCGCGCCCGGCCGCGGCGGCGCGGTCGGTCTGGCAGATGACGTTGCCGAGCGCGATCGACGTCTCGATGGCAGGCCGTACGTGTGCGCTGCGTTCGACGGTGTAGGTGTCGAGCAGTTCCTCGTCCGCGAGGCCGCCCAGGACGAGGTTCAGCTTCCACGCCAGGTTGGCCGCGTCGCGGAAGCCCGAGCACATGCCCTGCCCGACGAAAGGCGGCATGACGTGTGCGGCGTCGCCCGCGACCAGCAGTCTTCCGGAGCGCCACTGGTCGGTGCAGGTGCCCTGCGTGGTGTAGACGGCGTGCCTCTCCAGGGTGGCGTTGTCCGGGGTGAGGTCGAACAGTCCCAGCAGCCGCCATACGGTCGTTTCCTGCCCGAGTTCCTCGATCGTCTCGCCGGGCATCCGCATGAACTCCCAGCGCCGGTGGCCCGGGCCGGCGGAGACGGCTGTCCTGGGCCGGGCCGGGTCGCAGATCTGCAGGTTGTTGGGCGTGTACTCGCGCTTGTCATGGGTCACGACGTCGCAGATGAGCCAGTCGTGCGCGAACCCGTAGTCGGTGACCGTCGATTCGATGTGCCGGCCGACGAAGCTGTTGGCGCCGTCGCAGCCGATCACCCAGCGGGCCCCGTACGTGTGCCGGTTGCCTTCCACGTCCTCCGCGACCACCTCGACGCGGTCCTCGTAGCCGGTCAGCTCGACCGCCGTCCGGCCGCGGTGCACGGTCACACCGGGGAGTTCGGCGCCGCGTGCGGCGAGGGCGGCCTCCAGACCGGGCTGGTACATCGAGGTCGACTCGGGCCAGCCCGACGGGCTCTTCCCCGGCACCTCCATGTGGATGAGGGTCTGTCCGCGGGCGTTCTCCCAGACGTACTCACCGGTGGGTTCCCGGACGTCCTCGAGGCGGTCGGCGACACCCACTGCGGCGAGGATGCGGGCGGCCTCGCCGTCGTACGCGACGGCGCGGGGCATCGGATAGGGCTGCGGCCAGCGCTCGACGACGGTGACCGTGCGGCCGTGCTGGGCCAGCAGGATCGCCGCCAGTTGGCCGACCGGGCCGTATCCGACTATCAGCACATCGGAGTTCACCACGTCTGTATCTCCCTGAACGCTGCGGCGGGGACCCGAACGGTATTCAGGACGACCCCAGTTCCTTGTCGATGAGCCCGAAGATCTCGTCGTCGGAGGCCGTATCGAAGTCGAATGCGTCCTCCTCGTCATCGATGCGGCCCGCGGGCCCCCAGGAGGCGGTCAGTGCTTCCAGCCGCGACAGCCTTGACATGAGATCCGCGCGCAGCGCCTCGTCGGGGTCCGCGTGCGCGAAGGCCGCTTCCAGCCGGTCGAGTTCGGCGGCCAGCACCAACGGCTGCGGGCCGGCGGCCCGCGCGTCGGCCGGTTCCGGGCGGAGCCGCTCGGCCAGGCAGCCCGCCAGCGCCAGGGGGGTCGGGTAGTCGAAGATCAATGTCGCCGGCAGCCGGACCCCGGTGGCGGCGACGAGACGGTTCCGGAGCTCGACGGCCGTCAGGGAGTCGAATCCGACGTCCTTGAACGCCTGCTCGGAGTCGATGCTGCCGGCGGTTCCGTGACCGAGCACGGTCGCGGCCTCGACGCGTACCAGCTCCAGCAGCGCGGCCTCGCGCTCCGACTCCTTCAAGCCGGTCAGCTCCTGTGCCGGCAAGGGCGCCGCGGCGGAGGCGCCGCCGCGCGAGCTCTTACGGGTGACCCGGGTCAGGCCACGCAGCAGAGGCGGTACAGCTGAGGTTTCCGTACGGTACGCGCCGAGGGCGAGCTTGGCGGGCATCAGCTTCGCGTGTCCCAGGCGCAGCGCGGTGTCCAGCAGTTCCATGCCCTCGCGTGAGCTCAGGGCGTCCATGCCGCCGCGTCGGCCGCGCTCCAGTTCCGCACTGCCGAGGCCGCCGGTCATGGCGGAGGCCTCGGCCCACAGCCCCCAGGCGAGGGACGTCGCGGGCAGCCCCTGGGTACGCCGGTGTGCGGCCAGACCGTCCAGGAATGCGTTGGAGGCGGCGTAGTTGGCCTGGCCGGGGGTCCCGAGGAGGCCGGAGGCCGACGAGAACAACATGAAGACGGCCAGGCCGGCGTCCCGGGTCAGCTCGTGCAGGTGCCAGGCGGCGTCGGCCTTGGGGCGCAGCACGGTGTCGAGACGCTCGGGGGTGAGAGCGGGGAGCACACCGTCGTCCAGTACACCCGCGGCGTGTACGACACCGGTGAGGGGCCGTTCGGCGGGGATCGAGCCGAGAACGGCGGCGAGCGCCCCGCGGTCGGCGACGTCGCAGGCGGCGAACGTCACGTCCGCGCCCAGTCCGGTCAGTTCGGCCTCGATGGCGGGGGCCCTGGGGCTGTCTCCCCCACTGCGGCTGACCAGCAGCACGCCGCGTACGCCGTGCTCGGTGACCAGGTGCCGGGCGACCATTGCGCCCAGCGTTCCGGTGCCGCCGGTGATCAGTACGGTGCCCTGCCGGTCCAGTGGCCGTCCCTCGGCCGGCGCCTCGGCGGGGACACGCGCCAGCCTTGGTACCCGCGCCTCACCGGCCCGGATGGCGAGCTGCGCCTCACCCGAGGCGACCGCCCGCGGCAGGGCGCGCCGTGAGTCCTCCTCGGTGTCGATGTCGGCGAGGACGATGCGGTCCGGGTTCTCCGACTGGGCAGCACGCACCAGACCCCACACGGCGGCGGCCGCCGGATCGGTGCCGGGCAGGCACGCGTCGCGGGTGAGTACCACCAGCCGTGCGGTGGCGGGCCGGTCCTCGTCCAGCCAGGACCGCACCGCGTGCAGGGCCCGCCCCAGCAGGTCCCGTACCCGGGCCGGGCCTTGCCCGTGCGGCGCGCCGGTCAGGTCGGCGTACTCCAACTGCTGTGACAGGTCCGGGTGTTCGGGCAGAGCCACAGCAGGCCAGTCCACTTGGAACAGCCGGTCGTACGTCGCGGGCCCAGTCTGGAGCTGGTCGGCCGGCACCGGGCGGAAAGCCAGGGACTCGACGGACATCACCGGTGCGCCGTCCGCGTCGGCGGCCTCCAGCGCGATGGCGTCCGGGCCTGCCGGGGTCACCTTGACGCGCAGGGCGCAGGCGCCCGAGGCGTGCAGGGTGACGCCTGCCCATGCGAACGGCAGGAGGAGCTTCCCCTGCCCCATGCCGCCCAGGGCTCCGAAGCTCGCGGCGTGCAGCGCCGCGTCCAGCAGGGCGGGGTGGAGGCCGAACTGCCGCGCCTCGTCCTCGTGTTCCTCGGGCAGGGCGACCTCGGCGAAGATCTCCTCACCGCGGTTCCACACGGCCCGCAGCCCTCTGAAGGCCGGACCGTACTCGTAGCCCGCCTCCGCCATGGAGGGGTAGAAGTGGTCGGAGTCGACCCGCCGGGCGCCTTCCGGCGGCCATTCCCCCGATCCGGGCAGCGGCGCGGTACCGCCGGCGGCGGCTAGCAGGCCTCCCGCGTGCCTGGTCCAGGGGGCGTCGGGGTCCGTGCCGGCGGGACGGGAGTGGATGCCCACGGGGCGGCGACCGGTCGCGTCCGGCGCGGACACGGCTACCTGCAGCTGTACGGCGGCGTGGCCGGGCAGTACGAGGGGGGCTTCGATGACGAGTTCCTCGAGGACCGGGTAGCCGGCCTCGTCACCTGCCCGTACGACCGCCTCCACGAGCGCGGTGCCCGGCACCAGCACCTGCCCGCCCACCATGTGGTCGGCGAGCCAGCCGTGGGTGGCCACGGACAGCCTGCCGGTGGCGAGCACCCCGTCGCTGTCCGGCAATGTGACGGTGCCGCGGAGCAGCGGGTGGGCGGCATCGGTGAGACCGGCCGCACCCGCGTCCTGCGTCGTACCGGCCGGGTCCAGCCAGTAGCGCCGGCGCTGGAAGGCGTACGTGGGGAGGTCGACCTTCTGTGCGCCGCTGCCCTCGAACAGGGCGGCCCAGTCCACCGGGACGCCCCGGACATGGAGTCGCGCGAGCGCTGAGACGACCGCTTGCGGTTCGGATCTGTCACGTCGAAGGGTCGGTACGGCGGCGATGGTCTGCGCGACGTCGCTGAGGCAGTCCTGGACCATCGCCGTGAGGACACCGCCCGGGCCGAGCTCGAGGAAGGTGCTCACGCCCTGGCTGTGCAGGGTGCGTACCGCATCGTGGAACCGCACCGGCCGCCGCACCTGGTCGGTCCAGTGGCCCGGGCTGCGCAGCACTTCGGCGCCGGCCGCTTCGGGGGCGCTGGTCGACACGACGTGGATCTGCGGCGCCCGGAAGTCGAGCTCCTGCACCGCGGCGCGGAACGCGCCGAGCATCGGGTCCATCAGCGGGGAGTGGAAGGCGTGGCTGACCCGGAGCCGCCTGGTCTCGGTGCCGCGCCCGGCGAACTCCGCCGCCAGTTCCTGGACGGCCTGCTCATCGCCCGAGAGCACCACGGCGGACGGTCCGTTGACTGCCGCGATGCTCACCCGGTCCTCCAGGCCTGCGAGCAGGGGCAGCACCTCCTCCTCGGCCGCGGCGACGGCGATCATGGAGCCGCCCGTGGGCAGGGCCTGCATGAGTGCGCCACGGGCGGCGACCAGCGCGCAGGCGTCGGCGAGCGACAGGACCCCGGCGACGTGCGCGGCGGCGATCTCACCGACCGAGTGTCCGGCGACGGCGTCGGGCCGCACGCCCCAGGACTCCACCAGACGGAACAGGGCCACTTCGACGCCGAACAAGGCCGCCTGGGCCATCGCCGTCTGTTCGAGCGGTGCGGGGTCGCTTCCCAGGAGCACGCTGTGCAGGGACCGCCCCAGGCGCGGGTCGAGTTCCGCGCACACCGCGTCGAGGGCTTCGGCGAACGCGGGGTAGGAGTCGTACAGTTCACGCCCCATGCCGAGGCGCTGCGCGCCCTGGCCGGTGAACAGGACGGCGGTCCGGCCATCTGCGCGCGTGCCCTGCACGAGGGTGGCGCCGGCCTCGCCGTGCGCGAGGGTGCGCAGTCCCGTCAGCGGGTCCTCGCCGTCCCCGGTGACGAGGACCGCGCGGTGTTCCAGGTCCGACCGTGTGGTGAGGGAGTACGCGGCGTCGGTGGGATCGGGGCCGTCGGGCCCCTCCAGAACGGCCAGCAGGCGTGCGGCCTGGGCTGACAGCGCCTCCGGGGTGCGCGCGGAGAGCAGATACGGGACGGCGGGTGGGGTCCTGCGTGCCTCGGGAGTTGCCGGCCCTTCGAGGGGCGCCTGCTCCAGGATGACGTGCCCGTTGGTGCCGCTGATCCCGAAGGACGACACCCCGGCCCGCCGGGGCCGGTCCAGGTCGGGCCATTCCTGGGCCTCGGTCAGCAGTTCCACCGCGCCCGACGCCCAGTCGATGTGGGGAGAGGGTTCGTCGACGTGCAGGGTCCGGGGCAGCACGCCGTGGCGCATCGCCATCACCATCTTGATCACACCGGCCACGCCGGCCGCGGCCTGGGTGTGACCGATGTTGGACTTCAGGGAGCCCAGCCACAGCGGCCGGCCCTCCGGCCGGTTCCTGCCGTAGGCCGCCAGCACCGCGTGTGCCTCGATGGGGTCGCCCAGTGTCGTGCCCGTGCCGTGGGCCTCCACGACGTCCACGTCCGGCGCGGTGAGGCCGGCATCGGCCAGGGCCTGACGGATGACCCGTTGCTGGGACGTCCCGTTGGGTGCGGTCAGTCCGTTGCTCGCACCGTCCTGGTTGATCGCGGTGCCGCGCACCACGGCCAGGACGGGGTGTCCGTTGCGGCGGGCGTCGGACAGCCTCTCGACCAGCAGGAGCCCGGCCCCCTCGGACCAGCCGGTGCCGTCCGCGGAGGCCGCGAAGGCACGGCACCTGCCGTCCGTCGAGAGTCCGCGCTGGCGGGAGAACTCGACGAAGCCGTCAGGAGTGGCCATCACGGTCACTCCGCCCGCCATCGCCAGGTCGCATTCGCCGGAGCGCAGTGCCTGGGCGGCCATGTGGAGGGCGACCAGGGAGGAGGAGCAGGCGGTGTCCACGGTGACGGCAGGGCCTTCGAGGCCGAGGGTGTACGCGATGCGGCCGGACAGCACGCTGGACGCGTTTCCGGTGACGAAGTACCCCTCGGCTCCGCGACGGGCGGGGCTCTGCCCCGTGCCGTAGTCCTGGTGCATGGCGCCGACGAAGACACCTGTGCGGGTGCCGTGCAGGGAGGCGGGGTCGATGCCTGCCCGCTCCACGACCTCCCAGGCCGTCTCCAGCAGGACGCGTTGCTGCGGGTCCATGGCCAGCGCCTCGCGCGGCGAGATCCCGAAGAACGCGGCGTCGAAGTCCCCGGCGTCGTACAGGAAGCTGCCGTGCCGCACGTAGGACTTGCCGGTCTGCTCGGGGTCCGGGTCGAAGAGGTTCTCGACGTCCCAGCCACGGTCGGTGGGGAAGCCGGCCACCGCGTCGACGCCGCCCTCGACGAGCGCCCACAGGTCTTCAGGCGAGGCGACGCCACCCGGCAGCCGGGCGCTCATGGCGACGATCACGATCGGGTCGTCATCGCGTGCCGCACCGGGGGCGGGCGCCGAGGTGGCGGCCTGTTCCCCGAGCAGCAGGCCGCGCAGACGGGAGGCGAGGGCGGTGGGGGTGGGGTGGTCGAAGACGATCGTGGACGGCAGCGCGACACCGGCCTCGGCAGCCAGGCGGTTGCGCAGGTCCAGTGCGGTCATGGAGTCGAAGCCCTGGTCCCGGAAGGCGCGGGTCGCATCCACGGCGGCTGCCCCTGAGTGACCGAGCACGGCGGCGGACTGGGCCAGCACCAGGTCGAGCAGGATCCTGTCGCGCTCGGGCCCGTCGAGGCCGACGAGGCGCCCGGCCGGTGCCGGGGTGTCCGGTTTCTCCGCCTCGTCCGCCGCGCCCCGGGCCCCGGGGACCTCGGCGATGAGCGGGCTGGGGCGGGCCATGGTGAACGCGGCACCGAACCGCTGCCAGTCCATGCGCGTCACCGACACGCAGGTGTCGTCGTGCTCGACGGCGCGTATCAGCGCCGAGACTGCCGTACCGGGCTCCATCTCGAGTACGCCCGCCCGCCGGAGCCGTTCCGACGCCCCGTCCCGCGCTCCGAGTCCGATGCCACCGCCCCAGGCGCCCCAGGCGACGGAGGTCGCCGTGCGGCCTCGGGCGCGGCGCCGCTCCGCGAGGGCGTCCAGGAATGCGTTCGCCGCGGCATAGGCGCTCTGCCCGCCGCCGCCCCAGACACCGGAGTTCGACGACATCAGGACGAACGCGTCCAGGTCCGCGTCCCCGAGCAGCTCGTCGAGGTGTGCGGCACCGGCCGCCTTGCCCGCGAGGATGCCGGCGAATTCGTCGGGCGCGGTGTCCGCCAGCAGGCTGTTCTGTCCCACGCCCGCGGCGTGCACCACTGCGGTGAGCGGCCCCGGAAGTGACGCGAGGAGATGGCGCACCGCCTCCCGGTCGGCGACATCGCACGCGCGGAGAGTCACCTCCGCCCCCGAGGCTCGTATCTCTTCGGCCAGTTGCTCCGCTCCAGGAGCCTGCGGGCCGCGTCGGCCGGTCAGGACCAGATGAGCGGCGCCGTCGGACGCGAGCCTACGGGCCACCTCCGCGCCGACTCCCCCGGTTCCGCCGGTCACCAGGACGGTGCCGCGGGGATGCCAGCGGCGCGCGGCGGCAGCGCCGCCCGTGGGCGCCGGCACGAGGCGCCGGGCGAAGACCCCGGTCGGACGGACGGCCAGCTGGTCCTCACCGTCCGTACCGCTCAGCGCGCTGGTCAGCCGGCGCAGCGCGCGTTCGTCGAGGGTGTCGGGCAGGTCCACCAGCCCGCCCCAGCGGCTGGGCGATTCCAGGGCCACCACTCTGCCGAGTCCCCACACCATCGCCTGCGCCGGGCTGGGTTCCGGGCTGCCGGGCCCCGTCGCGACCGCCCCGCATGTGAGCGCCCAGAGCGGGGCGCCGACACCAGCCGCCTCGAGCGCCGCCACGAGGGCGACGGTGGCGGCGAGGCCCGCGGTGTGTGCGAGGGCTCCCGGCACGGGCCGTTCGTCGAAGGCCAGCAGGGACAGCACTCCACTGATGTCTCCGGGCTGCCCGGCTTCCTCCCGGATGCGGGCGGCGAGCTCGCCCGCGTCGGTTTCCCGGGCGTTCACGTCCATCCGTACGCACTCGGAGCCACGGGCGCGCAGCCCGTCGAGCACGCTGTCGGCGAGGCCGTCGTGCGCGTCGTACGCCGTGGGCGTCATCACGAGCCATCTGCCGGTCAGTTCATCGCGTCCGGCGCCGGCCAGGCGCTTCCAGGTCACCCGGTATCGCCAGCTGTCGCCGGCGGACCTCTCGCGGACCCGACGGCGCCAGTCGGCCAGCACCGGCAGCGCGTCGGCGACCGCTCCGATCCCGTCGGCGTCCTCCCTGCCACCCGCCGTCAGGGAAGCGGCAAGACCCTCCAGGTCTTCGCTGTCGACGGCCTTCCAGAACGACGCCTCCACGGGATCCGCCGGTGTTCCGGCCCCGTGGGCACTGCGGTCCGATGACGCCTGGAGCCAGAAGCGGCGGCGCTGGAACGCGTACGTGGGCAGGTCGGCGCCCGCACGCCCGGACGGGGTGGGCCAGTCGACGGCCAGACCGCGCACCCAGGCACCGGCGAGCGAGGTGAGCAACCGCCGTGTGCCGCCGTCGTCCCGGCGCAGCGTGCCGACCACGGTCACGGCGCCGCCGCCCGCGTCCTCGGCGGTGGCCTGCACCGCCGGAACCAGGACGGGGTGTGAGCTGACCTCCACGAAGAACCCGAAGCCCTGTGCCAGGAGGGCTCGTACGGCCTCCTCCATGCGTACGGTCCCGCGGAGGTTGCGGTACCAGTAGTCCGCGTCCAGCTCGTGCGTGTCCATCCAGCGGTTGTGGACGGTGGAGTAGAAGGGGATGTCCGAGCGGCGGGGGCTGATCGGAGCCAGTGCGCTCGCGAGATCGGCCTCGATGCGTTCGACCTGCGCCGAGTGGGACGCGTAGTCCACGGGGATCCTGCGTACCCGGACACCCTCGGAGGTCAGTTCGCCGGCCATGGCGTCCAGTGCTTCGGGCGTTCCCGCGAGGACCACGGACGACGGCCCGTTGACGGCCGCCAGGGAGAGGTGTTCCCCGTCCGGGGAGCCGTTCAGCCGTCTGCCCGCCTCCTCCGCGGTCAGGGCGACCGACATCATGCCGCCCCGGCCGGCCAGGTGCTGGGCGATGGCGCGACTGCGCAGTGCCACGACCCGTGCCGCGTCCCGCAATGAGAGCGCACCGGCGATGCAGGCCGCGGCGATCTCCCCCTGCGAGTGACCGACGACCGCGTCGGGCTCGACGCCGTGGGACCGCCATACCTGTGCGAGCGAGACCATGACGGCGAAGGACACGGGCTGCACGACGTCGACCCGGTCGAGAGTGGGTGCTCCGGGAACCTGCCGGACCACATCGGTCAGCGACCAGTCGACGTGTGGTGCCAGAGCCTCCGCGCACAGGGCCATGTACTGGGCGAACACCGGTGACACATCCAGTAGTTCGGAGCCCATCCCGGCCCACTGGGAGCCCTGTCCGGGAGTTACGAACACCACCTTGCCCTCGGTGTCGGCGCTGCCCGAGACCACGGACGTCGTGGGGTGGCCGACAGCCAACGCGTCCAAGGCGGACCGTGCTTCGTCGATGTCGTCGGCCACCACGACGGCCCGTTGTTCCAGTGCGGTCCGGGTGGTCGCCAGTGCGTGGGCGACGTCACCGAGCTCGAGTCGCGGATGGCCCGCGAGATGTTCGCCGAGGCGCGCGGCCTGGGCGGCGAGGGCCTGCCCCCCGCGCCCGGAGACCAGGAGTGGCTGGGTCCCGTGTCCGCCGCCCGTGTCCGGCTCCCGTTCGCTCCCGCGCAGGGTCTCGGGAACGTGCTCCAGGATGACGTGGGCGTTCGTGCCGCTGACCCCGAACGAGGACACCGCGGACCGGCGCGGCCGGCCCGTCTCGGGCCAGTCGCGGGCCTCGGTCAGCAGTTCCACCGCGCCGGACGCCCAGTCGACGTGCGGGGACGGCGCGTCGACGTGCAGGGTCCCCGGCAGCACGCCGTGCCTCATCGCCATCACCATCTTGATCACGCCCGCCACACCCGCTGCGGCCTGTGCGTGCCCGATGTTCGACTTCAGCGAGCCCAGCCACAACGGCCGGTCCGGGGAGCGGTTCTGACCGTAGGTCGCCAGCAGGGCCTGCGCCTCGATCGGGTCGCCCAGGGTGGTGCCTGTCCCGTGCGCCTCGACCGCGTCCACCTCATGGCCTTCCAGGCGGGCGTTGGCCAGTGCCTGGCGGATGACCCGGCGCTGCGCTGGCCCGCTGGGAGCGGTCAGGCCGTTGCTCGCGCCGTCCTGGTTGACCGCCGATCCGCGCAGGAGCGCCAGCACCCGGTGCCCGTTGCGCTTCGCGTCCGAGAGGCGTTCGAGGAGCAGTACGCCGACGCCCTCGGACCAGGAGGTGCCGTCCGCGGACGCCGCGAAGGCCTTGCACCTGCTGTCCGGTGCGAGCGCACGCTGTCGGGAGAACTCGATGAAGGAGCCGGGCTTGGCCATGACCGCCGCTCCTCCCGCCAGCGCCATCGAGCATTCGCCGGACCGCAGGGCCTGTGAGGCCAGGTGCAGTGCCACCAGGGAGGAGGAGCACGCGGTGTCCACCGTGATGGCGGGGCCTTCGAGACCGAGGGTGTAGGCGACCCGGCCGGAGACGACGCTGCCTGCGGTGCCCGTGCCGATGTAGCCGCCGACGCCCTCGGGGGCATCTGCGGCGTCGGTCCCGTAGTCGTGGTGCATGAGCCCGGAGAAAACGCCGATGTCCTCTCCGCGCAGCGAGGCCGGGTCGATGCCCGCGCGCTCGAAGACCTCCCACGACGTCTCGAGGAGCAGCCGCTGCTGCGGGTCCATCGCCAGTGCCTCACGCGGCGAGATCCCGAAGAAGTCGGCGTCGAAGTCGCCTGCGTCGTGGAGGAAGCCGCCCTCGCGGACGTATGTGGTGCCCTGCCTGTCCGGGTCGGGGTCGTACAGCGCCGCGATGTCCCAGCCGCGGTCGTCGGGAAACGCGGTGACTCCGTCCAGGCCGAGTTCGACGAGCTGCCACAGCTCCTCGGGAGAGGTGACTCCGCCGGGCAGCCGGCAGCCCATGGCGACGATGGCGACCGGTTCGTCGGACGCCGCTGTGGAGGGCGTGGAGGGGGCGACTTCCGGGTCGTCGTCGAGGAGCAGGGCGCGCAGATGACGGGCCAGGGCCGTCGGGGTCGGATGGTCGAAGGCAGCGGTCGCCGACATGCGCAGGCCGGTGGCCGCGGTCAGGGCACTCCGCAGGGCGACGGCGGCGACGGAGGTGAATCCGAGTTCCTTGAACGCCTTGTCCGCGCCGACGGTCGCGCCCTCCGGCAGGTCCAGCACACGGGCCGCACGGGTGCGTACGAGCTCCAGCAGCATCCGTTCCCGCTCGTCGGCCGGGGCGGAGAGCAGCTGTGCGCGCAGTGCGGCGCTGCCGGCCTCGTCCGGCGCGGCCTCACGGGGCGTCACCTCGATGACACCGCGCAGGGGCGCGGGGACTTCGTCGGTGTGCAGCGTCCCGGAGTCCAGCCTCATGGGCACGAGGACGGCGTGGTCCACGGTCCGGGCGGCGTCGAACATGGCGCGGCGGTCGTGCGCCGTCAGACGGCCGACACCGGCGGGCGTCGGCGTCCCCGTGTCGCCGCCGGGCTCTTCCGAGGGCCCCCAGGCGAGGGACAGAGCGGCGTGTCCTGCGGCACGGCGGTTCTGTGCCAGTCCGTCGAGGAAGGCGGCGACAGCACCGTGCCCGGGCGGGGCGGGCGCGCCGAGCAGACCGGCCGCCGAGGAATTGAGGACGAAGGCGTCGAGGCCGGCGTCCAGGGTCAGCTCGTGCAGGTTCAGGGCCCGGAGCGCCGCCGGGCGCAGGGGGTCCTCCCCGGCCCCGGTGTCCGCCCCGGGGGTGTGCACCACAGCGGTGAGGGGACGCCGGATCCGGGTCAGTACGTCGGCGAGCGCGGCGCGCTCCGTGAGGTCGCAGGCCGCCAGCACGACCCGGGCCCCGGCCCGGGTCAGCTCGTCCTCGAGCTCGGCGGCGGCTCGGTCGCGCGGGCCCCCTTCGCTGACCAGCATCACGTGACGGACGCCGTGCCCGATGACCAGGTGCCGTGCGGCTGCCGCCGCTGCGGCCCCGTCGGCGCCGGTGATCAGGACGGTCCGCCGGGGGTTCGGCGCCGGTTCCCGCTCGCCCGGTGCGGGGGCGGCGGCGCGGGTCAGCCTGGGCAGCAGCGTGATGCCGGAACGGACCGCGAACTGCGGTTCGCCGCCGGGCAGCAGGGTGGGCAGTACCGCACCCGCCTGCGCGTCGGAAACGTCAAGGTCGGCGAGGACGATGCGCCCGGGGTGCTGCCTCTGGAGGTCGCGCAGCCCGCCCCACAGTGCGGCCTGCCACAGGTCGGGGATCTGTTCGTCGGACGCGGTGGCGACGGCTCGGCTGGTCGTGAGCAGCAACTGCCCGCCGCTGAACCGGTCGTCGGCCAGCCATGCGGCGGCCACACCGGTCAGCTCGTGCACCGCCCTCCCATCGGCGGGGCCCGTGACGGGGGCGAGCACCGTGACGTCCGGCACCGTGTCCCCGGCCGCGGACACGGCGTCCCGCAGCGCCGCCGGGTCAGGGTGGTACGACACCTGCATGCCCTGGTCGAGCAGTCCCTGCGTCAGCTCTTCCGTACCTGGGCCGACCAGTGCCCACCGGCCGGGGACCACGGGCGGCGGCGGCACCGAGGGCAGCGGGATCCAGTCCAGCCGGAACAGCGACTCGTAGTGGCTGGCCCCGGCAGCGCGCAGGCGCGCGGGCTGTTCGAGGAGGACGTGCCGGGTGATCTTGCCGGACGCCGTACGGGGCACCTGGGCGATCTCGTAGAGCTCCTCGGGCACCTTGTAGTACGAGAGCTCCTGGCGGCAGGCCGCGAACAGAGCCTGCGGGTCGAGCCCTTCGGGCCCGGGGACCAGGCAGGCCACCGGCACCTCACCGAGCGTCTCGTGCGGGCGGCCGACCACGGCCACGTCGGCCACGCCCGGGACCCGCCGCAGGACCTCCTCGATCTCACCGGGGTGGATGTTCTCCCCGCCGCGGATGATGAGCTCCTTGATGCGACCGGTCACGGTGAAGTAGCCGGCGGCGTCGCGCCTGGCCAGGTCGCCGGTGCGGTACCAGCCGTGCCGTATCGCCTCGGCGGTGGCCTCGGGCTGGTTGTGGTAGCCGGCCATCACACTGGGCCCGCTCACCCAGACCTCGCCCTCGCGCTCCGCCGGGACGTCCTCGCCGGTCTCCGGGTCCACGAGACGGACTCCGAGACCGGGTACCGGAAGTCCGCAGGAACCCTCGACCCGCGCGCCGGTCGGCCAGTTGATCGTGATGGAACCGCACGTCTCGGTGGATCCGTACGCGTCGAGCAGCGGCGCGCCGAAGGCATCTTCGAACGAGCGGCGCAGAGACGCTGTGGTGATGGCACCGCCTACGAGGCACATCCGCAGGTGGGGCGCCTTGAAGCCCTGCCGGCGCGCGGCACGCACCAGGTAGTGGTACATGGTGGGCACACCGGCCAGGAAGGTCGCCGAGTCCTCGCGCAGCGCGTCCAGGACCTCATCGGCCTCGAACCCGTCCACGATCCGGGCCGTCGCTCCGACCGCGGTGACGCCGAGCACGCACGCGATGTGGGACAGGCTGTGGAACAGCGGCAGGGGCCAAACCACCCTGTCCTCGGAGTTCAGTCCCGGTACGGGTGCGTAGCAGGCGGCCACCGACCACAGGCAGTTGCGCTGTGTGGACAGGACGCCCTTGGGCCGGCCCGTGGTCCCCGAGGTGTAGAGCATCCAGGCGAGGTCGTCGAGTCCCAGGTCGTCCCGCGGCCCGACGGCCGGTTCCGTGCCCGCAAGCGTCTCGAAGCTCAACGTCCCCGCGGGCGCGTTGCCCGTGATGACGACTCGCACATCACTGCGGTCCGCCAGAACCCGCCCGAGCTGGGCGGCGTGGGCCGCGTCGGTGATGACGACGCGCGCGTTGCTGTCCTCGAGCAGGTACGAGAGCTCGGCATCGGTGGCGCGGGGATTGAACGGCGAACCGATGGCACTGGCCCGGACGACGGCCAGGTAACTCTCGATGACTTCGACGCAGTTGCCGAGGTAGATCGCCACGCAGTCACCCGGTTGCAGCCTCATCCGGGCGAGGTGACCGGCGATCCTTCCCGAGCGGCGCTCCAGCTCGGCGTAGGTCACGCTGCGGCGGGCGTCCCGGAAGGCCACCTTGTCCCCGAACCGGTCGGCGTGCGCCTTGAGGAGTTCGGGCAGCGGCCGTATCAGTTCGGTACGCAGCATCTCACCACTCCGTCGGCCGGCGAGGCACCTCGCACGGGCCGGTATCGGTTGCCGCCCACGGCAGTGGGCGAGTCACTGCTCAGTCTCGGGCGCGCCCACCCCGCGCTCTACCCCTACCGGCCCCCTAGGGCATCCCTAACTCCGCAGGGTCCGGGGCCACCCGGAACCGAACCGGTCCGGCCGGGGCGTGCGCCCTGTCCCGTGTGGCGGGACCGGAGAGCGGGGACGCCGCCATGGGCGAACCGGCCGGCCACCGCATGGCGCCGGCCGGCCCAGGGACACGTCAGCCGACGGCTGCGGCCGGCCACAGCGCCAGCAGGTCACCCGGCTTCTGGAGTACGGCATCCGGCGAAGCGGCGAGCAACGCCGGCTCGTCCGTCTCGCCCCACAGTGCCGCCAACGCGGCCACGCCCGCACTGTGCGCACTCGCTATGTCGGTCACTGCGTCTCCGACCATCACCGCGCTGTCGGGCTCGGCCCCGAGCAACTCCAGAGCCTTCAGCACGATGTCCGGAGCGGGTTTCGGGTGAGCGATCTCGTCCGACCCGATCACATGGTCGAAGAGCTCCAGGACTCCCAGCTGCGACAGGAGCGAACGCGCCCGCGGCCCGCTCTTCCCCGTCGCCACGGCGAGCCGGATACCCCGCTCGCGCAGGGTGTGCAGCATCTCGGGCACCCCGTCGAACAGCGGTACCAGATGAGCCATCCGATAGCTCTCCCTGACGAAGGGCTCCTCCATCGCGAGAGGCAGGTCCATGATCCGCATGATGTCGGGGAAGTACCGGCCCAGGTGCCGGTTGTACTCCGCGAACGGCGCCGGCCCTTCTCCCACGACCTCGGCGTACGCGATCGAGAACGCCTCGCGCATCACCTCGGTGCTGTCCACCAGGACCCCGTCGAGGTCGAACACGACCACACTTCTGGGGTGTTCCAGCGGACCGACGGCGGGCCTGCTTCCGGTGAGCCCCGATATGCGCCTGTCCATCTGGTACTCCCTGGTCGTGTCGTGTGCCGGAACGTGCCGCCCGGCGCAGGCGTAGAGACGCTCGATGACCCCGATGTTCCGGCGTGCGTCGGCCACCGCCCGACCGGCCATGGCTGGTTCACCCAGCAGCCCGGGCAACTCGTCGAGCTGCCGGTCGTACTCCGCACCGATCCGCTCTGCCTCGAACGGCACCTGCGTCGTCTCACCGTCGCTGGTGAACGTGAGGTCGGACCCGCCCTCGCGGTTGGGGCTGAACCCGAACGTGCAGCGCAGCGAGGCCACACCCGCACTGCCCTCGACTGTGATCAGCGTGACGTCGCGCGCTTCGTGCGACGCCCAGCTCGCGCGCAGCGCCACCGAGACGCCGTCCTCCGTGACCAGGAATCCCCGGACGGTGTCCTCGACGTCACCTCCACCCGGACCGGCGCCCCCCGCCGTCTCCGGAGCGTCGCGCCAGCCGGCCCTGGCAGCTGACGTGTTGACGAAGTCGTCGGACAACGTGCCGACCACCTGCGTCAAGGCGGCCGGCCCCAGGATCGGCGCGATGCTGTCCAGCAGATGCCACCCGAGGTCCACCAGTGCGCCTCCGCCCGCGAGCTGCGCCTGTGTGAACCAGCCTCCCGAGTCCGGAACGCCACGGGCCCTCACCCAGGACACGTCGATGTGCCGGATCTGTCCGACCGCCGGCGTCCGCTCGTACAGCGCCCGGACGTCGGCCCGGTACCGGGCCGCGCTGCCGGCCAGGAGTACCGCGCCTCCGGCGCGTTCCGCCTCCGCGAGACGGTCGGCCTCCGAGGACGTGAGGCACACCGGCTTCTCGAGGAACACGGGGATGCCCCGGAGCAGCAGCTCCTCGGCGATGTCGGCGTGCAGGTGGTTCGGCACGGCGACGACTGCGAGGTCGACCGTCCCGGACTCGATCTCCGCGACGTCACCGAGCAGCGGGACCCCCGGGTCCGCCGGGCCTGCCACCGGATCCACCACAGCGATAACGTCGAACGAGTGATGCTCCTTCAGCCGTGGGAGCCAGATCTCGCGGCCCGCCCAGCCCATCCCGACCACCACGACACGGACGGGCCCGTTCACGCCTTGGCCATGCTCTCGGCGATGACGGCTGCGATGTCGTGCATCTGCTGCTCGGTGCCCAGCAGCGTCCGGTGGTGCAGCCAGACGGAGTCCCGGGTGAGTGCCTCGGAGTTCGGGCAGCGGCGGGCGATGTCCTCCACGGACTCGTCCGGAGCGGATGACTCCCAGAAACCGTCGCTGCGGTAGATGGCGCGGAACCCGACGAAGGCTGGTAGCCCTTGCTCGATCAGGGTGTCCACCAGGGCGTTGCGGCGCTCCTCACCGAGGCCCGGGACCCGGAACATGGCCATGTAGTGCGGATTGCGGTCGTTGCGGTCGTCCCTGCCCTGCGGTACGACGCCGGGGATCTCGGCGAGCAGGCTCGCCAGCAGCGGCCAGCGCTCCTCACGCGTGTCGATCTGCCCGGCAAGCCGCCCCAGCTGGGCACGGAGGACCGACGCGCTGAACTCGTTCATCCGGAAGTTGGAGCCCGAGGTGTTGTGGAAGTACTTACGGTCCGTCGGGGGCCGCCCGCAACTGTGGCGCAGGAACGCGCTGTCGTAGAGCTCACGGGTCGGGAAGGTCACCGCACCGCCCTCGCCCGCGGTCATGAGCTTGCCGTTCTGGAAGCTGAAGGCGGCCACGGAACCGAGTTCGCCGACCTTCTTCCCCTGCCACCGCGCACCATGGGCATGTGCCGCGTCCTGCAGGATCGCCACACCCGCGTCCGCGGACAGCTTCTCCAGCGCGTCCATGTCCGCCACCTGGCCCGCCATGTGGACCGGCATGACGGCCTTGGTCCGGGGCCCTATCGCAGCGGCGACGGCGGCTGGGTCGATGCAGTACGTCTCCGGGTCGACGTCCACCGGAACGGCCACCGCGCCCAGCCGCTGCGCTGCCTGCGAGGAGGAAATGAATGTGAATGCGGGAACGATGACTTCCGAGCCGGGGCCGACCCCGAGTACCTGCAGGGCGAGCTCCAGCGCATGTGTCCCGTTGGTCACCGCGAGCGCGTACGGTGCGCCGTGGTATTCGGCGAACTCCTCCTCGAAGGTGTCGACCTCACTCCCTCCGATGCGCCACCATTGCCCCTGGTCGAGAGCACGGTGCAGAGCCGTCCGCTCCTCGTCGCCGTACTGCGGCCAGGCAGGGAATTCAAATGACTGCGGCGAACGTCCCATGGATTACACACTTTCTCGGTGAAGTGAATCGATGCGGGCCGTGACGCTATCGCAGCGATTCGGTGCACCCTCCCCCTTCGCATTCCCCTATCACCCCCCTATCCGCACACTTCACGACGCATTCGGGGCACGGAATTCCGACCTCGTGGGCACGCGTGGCCGGACCCGTCCGCGAAACCGACGGCCGTCCGCCCGCAACCCGTCCCGGGATTCGGTCACGTACGCCCCACCACTACCCGCCTTCCCCCCGGGTGTGCCACAGTCTCAGTCCGCACCGGACCAGTTCCGGGCAGGACCAGCGCGACAGTGGCAGCCCGCTCTCGGCGGGGAGCTGGCAGGCCAGTGCTTTTGCCTCGGCGACCTGTATGGGAGTGAACCGCGCGGGGCGCCCGGAACGTCTGCGGTCGGTCAGAGCCGGTATGCCGCCGTGCGCGAAGCGTCCGCGCCAGGTGCGCACCGTGTCCACGTGCAGACGGGTGTCGACGGCGATCTTGGCGTTTGCCCGGCCGCGTGCGGCGAGAAGGACGATGGCGGCGCGCTGCCTGGTCTGGTGAGGGGTCTTGTGCCCGTAGGCCATCTTCTTCAGAAGCCATCTCATTTGGGCGACTCGGTAGTCTGTGAGTCATGGTGGGGATCGTTGAGCGGCTGGTGCCGGACGAGTTGTGGGAGTTGTTCCAGCGGGTGGTGCCGGAGGCGCCGTCGCGGCCGCAGGGTGGTGGTCGGCGTC
>NZ_JBFBLO010000034.1:0-25495 GCF_040686735.1 Streptomyces sp. NPDC079167
TCAACACCCGGAAGCAGGGGCGCTATCCGCTCCCACGCCACATCAGTCAGCTCACCACGACCCACCACAAGATCAATTATCAGACAGGGCCTAGGCGTGGCCGCCCACGGTCACCTCTCCCACCGTCAGCTCCGGGGTGCCCTCCAGCACCTCGCCCAGCCGCTCCACCTGCTCCTCCAGCTCCCGCGTGCGCGCGGCGTCCAGGGGGCTCAGGGGCTCCACGGTGACGGCGATCCGCTTCCCCGACCGGCGCTGGTGCCACACCCCGGCGACCGCCCCGTCCACCAGCAGCACCGGGAAGTTGCCCGCCTGGCCGCCGGCCAGCGCGCGTGCGTACGCCGCGCCGGCGAAGAGCCGCTCGCGGGGCCGGGAGGCGATGGCGAACGCGTCGAAGTAGGGCAGCAGCCGCACACCGTGGGGCGCCCCGGACGGGAACCGGGTGTCGCCCGCCGCCACCCAGGCCGCCCCGGTCCCCTCGAACGCCACCTCCTCGATCGCTCCGGCCCCGGCCAGCTCGTCGAAGAGCCGCCCGGCCCAGCCGCGCGGCGCCGCGAGCCACTGGGCGAAGTGGACCGGTGTGGCGGGACCGTAGGCCTGCAGATAGCGCCGCACCAGGGCAGCCGTCGCCTCCTGGGCGGGCATGGGGACGGCCCCGGGGTTGGTGTACGTCGCCTTCCGGCCCCGGTTCGGCGCATAGCACAGGGCGCCCCGGTGGCCCGCCAGGTGCAGCACCTGACGCCAGCGCGGCCACATGCCCTGGAACGCGGGCATCACCAGGTCGCCCGCCCAGGGGCCGGTGCGGGCGACGACCTCGTCGGAGAGCTCGTCGACCGTGAGCTCGGCGCCCGTCAGGGCGTCGGCCACCGCGGCCACGACCGCCTCGACCTGCTCGGGAGTCATCCGGGCGTCCTTCGGGAAGGGGCTGCCGCCCGCCGGCACGGCCGACAGGGCGCCCGTCCACATCGGAAGCTCATCGGCGGGCAGCAGATGCACGGTGCCGCGCGGGCCGAACGTCTTGACCAGGCTCCGGCGGGCCCACAGCGCCGCACGCACATCTGTGCGCGTCGTCCCCGGCGCGCGGAGACCGACCGAGTGTTCGGCGGCCGACAGCACCTGCGCGTGCGCCCCGAGCATCGCGGCGACGGCACCGGTGACGTCAGGGGCGGGACGGCCGGCCGGCGACGGGCCCCCGGAGAGGAACTGCCGGTCCAGGCGCCGGGCGTTCGCCTGGGACCAGCTCACGGTCTTCGTGCGGGCTCGTGTCGTCATGGGCCGAATGTAGGACGCCTACAGGACAGAACCGGTCCTGTAGGGCTTGATCCGTGCCCTGCGGGGGCCTCCGGAGCCGTGCCCGCAGCGCAGTCCGGCGAATTCGGAGAGTGATTATTTCGTGGCGTGGCACGCAGCAGCACTTACGAAGGGTTATGGTGGAAACCCCCCCTCGGGCCGGTCCGTAACCCCCCCCACGGACCGGCCCGTTTTTTGTGCCCGGACTGTGCACCGGATGTGCGGCCCGTGTGCGGGGCCGCAGGCGCTCCGGACCCGGGCCCCCGTCACGTACGGGGATCCGGCGGCGGGGAACCCGCTCTCAGCCCCGGTTGGCCCAGATGTTGGTGCTCGCGGTGTCCACGGCGAAGGTGTCGATCTCCTTCAGCTCGTCGGCGGTCAGCGCCGGCGCGGCCAGCGCGGCCACGTTCTCCTCCAGCTGCTTCACGCTCGACGCGCCGATCAGGGCCGACGTCATACGGCTGTCGCGCAGGACCCAGTTGAGCGCCAGCTGGGCGAGGGACTGCCCGCGACCGCGCGCGAGGTCGTTCAGCCCGTTCAGCCGCCGCACCATCTCCTCGTCGAGCAGCCCCGGGTCCAGGGACTTGCCCTGGCTCGCGCGCGAACCCTCGGGGATGCCGGTCAGGTACTTCCCGGTGAGCAGCCCCTGCGCGAGCGGCGCGAAGGAGATGCAGCCCATACCGGCCGTCTCCAGCGTGTCCAGCAGCCCGTCCGACTCCATCCAGCGGTTCACCATGGAATAGGACGGCTGGTGGATCAGGGCGGGCACGCCCATCTCCTTCAGGATCCGCGCCGCCTCGGCGGTCTGCGCCGCGTTGTAGGAGGACACACCCACGTACAGGGCCTTGCCCCGGTCCACGGCGGAGGCGAGCGCCCCCATCGTCTCCTCCAGCGGCGTGTGCGGGTCGAAGCGGTGGGAGTAGAAGATGTCGACGTACTCCAGTCCCATCCGCTCCAGCGAGACGTCGAGCGAGGACAGCAGGTACTTCCGTGAGCCCCACTCCCCGTACGGGCCGGGGTGCATCAGGTAACCGGCCTTGGTGGAGACGACCAGCTCGTCCCTGTACGGGGCGAAGTCCTGGCGGAAGAGCTTGCCGAAGTTCAGCTCGGCGGAGCCGGGCGGCGGGCCGTAGTTGTTGGCCAGGTCGAAGTGGGTCACACCGAGGTCGAAGGCGCGGCGCAGGATCGCCCGCTGGGATCCGAGGCCCCGGTCGTCGCCGAAGTTGTGCCAGAGGCCGAGCGAGACGGCCGGCAGCTTGAGCCCGCTGCGGCCGGTGCGGCGGTACTCCATGGAGTCGTAGCGCGACGCGTCCGCGAGGTAGGTAAGGGAATCAGTCACGTTTCACTCTAAGGCCGGCCGGCTCACGGCGGCCTTATCGCGGAGTTGTGACAGGCCGGGTTGGGCCCCCGTGCCCCCGCCGCAGTAATGTGGCGGCTTCGGGACATGCCGATCCGCGGCGCGAGAGCGCGGTGCGCGGACCGCACGGCGATCCCCCGGGGGGCGGCCCCGGACCCCCCGCGAGGGGGAGGACGGGCCTGAGGCCCGTACGGAACCGAGAGGGTGAACTCAGTGAACTTGCGCGACCTGGTGTACGGGCTCTACGCACGCCGGGTGGAAGGCCGCCTGGATCACGACCAGGTGCCCAAGCACATCGGAGTCATCCTCGACGGCAACCGGCGGTGGGCGAAGGCGTCCGGCGGCTCGGCCGTGCAGGGTCACCAGGCCGGGGCGGACAAGATCTCGGAGCTGCTCGGCTGGTGCAGCGAGACGGATGTCGAGGTCGTCACCCTCTGGCTGCTGTCCACGGACAATTTCGACCGGCCGGAGGCGGAGCTCATCCCGCTCCTCGGCATCATCGAGAACACCGTCCGCCAGCTGGCCTCCGACGGACGGTGGCGCGTCCACCACGTCGGCACGCTCGACCTGCTGCCCGCCAGGACCCAGACCGTCCTCAAGGAGGCGGAGGAGGCCACGGCGGGCATCGACGGGATAATCGTCAACGTCGCCGTCGGCTACGGCGGGCGGCAGGAGATCGCGGACGCGGTCCGCTCCCTGCTCCTGGAGCACTCCTCCCGGGGCACGACCTTCGAGGAGCTCGCCGAGATCGTCTCCACGGACCTGATCTCCGAGCACCTCTACACCCGCGGACAGCCCGACCCGGACCTCGTGATCCGGACGAGCGGGGAGCAGCGGCTGTCGGGCTTCATGCTCTGGCAGAGCGCCCATTCGGAGTACTACTTCTGCGAGGTCTTCTGGCCGGCCTTCCGCAAGGTCGACTTCCTGCGCGCCCTGCGTGACTACGCGGCGCGGCACCGGCGCTACGGAGCCTGAACACCACGGGGCCGGAATCCGAACGGAAGGCCTTCTCGCAGGCAGCGGCATGGCTTCGCGTGTTCGAGGGAATACAGCTCTCAGGTCGACGTCCGGTCAGTAACCAGGCGGACGTCGCAGCCAAGTGAGCGGCAGGCCCGCTCGCCCGGGAGGCCCTTTGCACACGAAGGACCGCACAGCGTGCGGCCGACGCGGAGGGCCGGTGTTCGGCCCGCGCACGGGGTCCGAACCCGGTCCGTCCTCTCCCTTCGGGAAGTTGCGCGACGTCCGTCGCACTCCCCGACCTCGTCCGAGGGGGTACGTCCTTCCGTGGTGACCAGCACCAAGCGCCGCATGCCCGACAGGCGCACCTACGTTCTCGACACCAGCGTCCTGCTGGCCGACCCCAAAGCCATGACCCGGTTCGACGAGCACGAAGTCGTCCTGCCGATCGTCGTGGTCACGGAGCTGGAGGCCAAAAGGCACCACCCCGAGCTCGGATACTTCGCCAGGCAGGCCCTGCGGCTGCTGGACGACTTCCGGGTCAGGTACGGCCGGCTGGACGCCCCGATCCCGCTCGGGGATCTGGGCGGGTCGCTCCGTGTCGAACTCAACCATTCCGACCCCGGCGTCCTTCCCGCCGGCTACCGGTTGGGGGACAACGACTCACGGATCCTCGCGGTCGCACGCAATCTCCAGGCCGAGGGGTACGACGTCACGGTCGTCTCCAAGGACCTGCCGCTCCGGATCAAGGCGTCGTCGGTCGGTCTCCTCGCCGAGGAGTACCGCGCCGAACTCGCCGTCACCGACTCCGGATGGACCGGGATGGCCGAGCTCACCCTCGCGGCGGAGCAGGTCGACCTGCTCTTCGGCGAGGAGAGCCTCTACATCCCCGAAGCGGCCGAATACCCCGTGCACACGGGGCTGGTCCTCCAGTCCGAGCGCGGCAAGGCGCTCGGCAGGGTCACGGCCGAGGGCAACGTCCGTCTCGTGCGCGGCGACAGGGAGGCCTTCGGGATCCACGGCCGCAGCGCCGAGCAGCGCATCGCGCTCGAACTGCTCCTCGACCAGGACGTCGGCATCGTGTCCATGGGCGGCCGGGCGGGCACGGGCAAGTCGGCGCTGGCCCTCTGCGCGGGCCTGGAGGCCGTGCTGGAGCGCCGTCAGCACCAGAAGGTGATGGTCTTCCGGCCGCTGTACGCGGTCGGCGGGCAGGAGCTCGGCTATCTCCCCGGCAGCGAGGCCGAGAAGATGAGCCCCTGGGCGCAGGCCGTCTTCGACACGCTGTCGGCGGTCGCCGGACGCGAGGTCATCGAAGAGGTGCTGGGGCGCGGGATGCTGGAGATCCTGCCGCTCACCCACATCCGGGGCCGTTCGCTCCACGACGCGTTCGTGATCGTCGACGAGGCGCAGTCACTCGAGCGGAACGTCCTGCTGACCGTGCTGTCCCGTATCGGGGCCAACTCGCGGGTGGTGCTCACGCACGACGTGGCCCAGCGGGACAACCTCAGGGTCGGCCGGTACGACGGAGTCGTCGCCGTGGTCGAGAAGCTGAAGGGGCATCCGCTCTTCGCGCACGTCACGCTCACCCGCTCCGAGCGTTCACCGATCGCCGCGCTCGTGACCGAAATGCTGGAGGACGGACACATCTGATACGTAACACCCCATAGATGCCGCCCGGCGGGCCAAGGAGCTTAGCCGGGCGGCATTGTGCTGCGCCGTCATTTCCGAAAAAGTCGTGCGCCAAACGAGGTGTGACCTTTCACACGCAACACAGAATTGCAACACGCCGTGTCCGTCCGGCAGAGTCTTGCTTCCGTCAGGCCCCGCATACGGCACTTGGGCACCTCCAGAGGCGCCCAGCACCACACAACTCAACAACCGCCGTCCGTATGCCGCCCGCGAGCACCACGCGGCGCTTCCGCAAGGGAGTCGCCCACCGGGCCCGTGCCTCCCGTGACCCAAGCAGTAGGGAGGCCAGTGTCAGGGGCACGATTGCGCCCGCGAGGTCACCTAAGCGGGCGATGCTGGAAGGACACCGTGTGAGCCGGATCTCGGTCCGGGGGTTCGCCGTGGCGTCAGCCACCGCCGTAACCACCGTAGGCGCCGTCGTAGGCGTTGCGTCGGGCAGCACTCCCGCTGCCGACGACAACAACTTCGAGGCGGCCGCAGCCGACACCACGCTGCTCGCAGACATCCCCGCGGGCCAGCAGGCCCAGGTGCAGACCGCTTCGCTGACGCAGCAGGCCGACGCCCAGGCGTCCGCGGCCGACGCGGCGGCGAGGAAGTCCGCCGAGGAGACGGCCCGCATCCAGGCCGCCAAGGACGCCGAGTCGAAGAAGCAGGCGGCCGAGGACAAGCTGGAGGCGCAGCGCGCGGCCAAGAAGAAGGCGGACGCGGCCGAGCGCGCGAGCCGTTCCTCGGTCCGTGACGCCTCCTCCTTCTCGGCGCAGGGCTCCTACAGCGTGGCCGAAGTGCAGGCCATGGCCCGCCAGATGGTCCCCGCGGACCAGTTCCAGTGCTTCAGCAACATCGTGAACCACGAGTCGACCTGGAACTACAGGGCGAGCAACCCGTCCTCGGGCGCGTACGGACTCGTGCAGGCGCTGCCCGGCTCCAAGATGTCGTCCGCCGGCGCCGACTGGCAGACCAACCCGGCCACCCAGATCAAGTGGGGCCTCAGCTACATGGACGGCCGCTACGGCAGCCCCTGTGGCGCCTGGTCGTTCTGGCAGGCCAACCACTGGTACTAGAACCCCACGAGGTTCGCTCAACTCCGGGAAGCCCCGCACCGTCCTACGGTGCGGGGCTTCTCGCGTGTACGGTCGATCCGGACAGCTCCAGGGGGCGTGCGGGGAGCGGACGGGGGAAAGGGAAGATCCATGTCGAAACTTCCGGGGTGGCTCGGCCGGGTGGGCGCCGAACTCACCGAGATCGGGGCGCGCCTGGAAGAACGCCGCGCCGAGGACGAGCGCCGGGCCGACGCGGACGCCGTGAGCGGCTCGTCGTCGACGCTCTCCACGGTCGCCGCCGAACAGGTGCCCGCCCCGCCCTCCTACGCCCCCTCCGTCGCCGCCAAGCCCGACCCGGTGGCCGCGATCCCCTGGGGGATGCGCGTGGCGGCCGAGGCCGGCTGGCGGCTGCTGGTCGTGGCCGGCACCCTCTGGGTGCTCATGCGGATCATCAGCGCCGTCCAGCTGGTCGTCCTCGCCTTCGTCGCCGCCCTCCTGGTGACCGCGATGCTCCAGCCGACCGTCGTACGGCTGCGACGGCTCGGGCTGCCGCGCGGTCTGGCCACCGCGGTCACGGCGGTGCTCGGCTTCGTCGTCATGGGCCTGGTCGGCTGGTTCGTCGTCTGGCAGGTGATGGACAACCTGGACACGCTCTCGGACCGGGTCCGTGACGGCATCGACGAGCTGAAGCGCTGGCTCCTGGACAGCCCGTTCCATGTCACCGAGCAGCAGATCAACGACATCGCGAAGAACCTCAGCGACACCATCGGCACCAACACCGAGGAGATCACCTCCGCCGGGCTCCAGGGCGTCACGGTGATGGTGGAGATCCTCACCGGGCTGCTGCTGGCGATGTTCTCGACGCTCTTCCTCCTCTACGACGGGAAGCGCATCTGGCAGTGGGTGCTGAAGCTGGTGCCCTCCCAGGCGCGGCCGGGCGTCGCCGGCGCCGGACCGCGTGCCTGGCGGACGCTGACCGCCTATGTGCGGGGCACGGTGATCGTCGCCCTGATCGACGCCATCTTCATCGGACTGGGGATCTACTTCCTCGATGTGCCGATGGCGGTGCCGCTCGCCGTCTTCGTCTTCCTCTTCGCCTTCGTCCCGCTGGTCGGCGCCGTGGTCTCCGGCGCCCTCGCCGTGGTCGTCGCGCTCGTCACCCAGGGCGTGTTCACCGCGCTGATGGTGCTGGTCGTGGTGCTCGCCGTGCAGCAGATCGAGGGCCACATCCTGCAGCCGTTCATCCTGGGCCGCGCCGTCCGCGTCCACCCGCTGGCCGTGGTGCTCTCGGTCGTGGCGGGCGGCATGGTCGCCGGCATCGGCGGCGCGGTCGTCGCCGTACCGCTGGTCGCGGTGCTCAACACCGTGGTCGGCTATCTGCGCTCGTACGGGCGCGACCCCGCGGTCCTCCACGGGTCAGGGCCGTACGGTGCCACCGCTCTCTCGGCCCTCCCGCCGAAGGAACCGCCCTCCGCCCGGCCGGCCGAGGACCCGGCGGACGGCGACGAGCGGCCCGACCCGGTGGACGAGCCCGAAAAGTGACATGAAAGAAGGGCCCCAGGGACGGTCGGTCGTCCTCGGGGCCCTTCTCGTTCACGGGTACTACTCGGCGAGCACGGCCTCGGACTCGAGGGTGACGCCGACCGCCTGGATCACCGAAGCAATCTTGACGGCTTCCTGAATGGTCTCACGGTCCACGCCGGCCTTGCGCAGCACCTGCTCGTGGGAGTCCAGGCACTGGCCGCAGCCGTTGATCGCGGAGACGGCGAGCGACCACAGCTCGAAGTCGACCTTCTCCACGCCCGGCTTGCCGATGACGTTCATGCGCAGGCCCGCACGGAGGTTTCCGTACTCGGGGTCCGACAGCAGGTGCCGGGTGCGGTAGAAGACGTTGTTCATCGCCATGATGGCCGCGGCCGACTTCGCCGCCGTGTACGCCTCGGCGGAGAGGTTGGCCTTGGCCTCCGGCTCCAGTTCGCGCAGCACCTTCGGCGAGCGCGAGGCGATCGCGCAGGCCAGGACGGTGCCCCACAGCTGCTGCTGCGGGAGCTCGCTGTTGCCGATGACCGAGCCGAGGTTCAGCTTCAGGTCCTTGGCGAAGTCCGGTATGGCGGACTTCAGTTCATCGAGTGCCATGTCGGTATCAGCTCACTCGCCGGAGAGGAGGGCGACCGGGTCGAGGGTGTTCTCGCCCTTGGTCCAGTTGCAGGGGCACAGCTCGTCGGTCTGCAGGGCGTCGAGGACCCGCAGGACCTCCTTGGGGTTACGGCCCACGGAACCGGCGGTCACCATCGTGAACTGGATCTCGTTGTTCTGGTCGACGATGAAGACGGCGCGCTGCGCGAAGCCGTCCTCGCCCTCGATGCCGAGGTCACGCATGAGCTCGTGCTTCGAGTCGGCCAGCATCGGGAAGGGCAGGTCGGTCAGGTCCGGGTGGTCCTTGCGCCAGGCGTGGTGCACGAACTCGGAGTCACCGGAGAAGCCGAGGATCTGCGCGTCACGGTCGGCGAACTCGTCGTTCAGCTTGCCGAAGGCGGCGATCTCGGTGGGGCACACGAAGGTGAAGTCCTTCGGCCACGCGAACACGATCTTCCACTGACCCTCGTAGGTCTTGTGGTTGATCTGCTCGAACTCCTTGCCGCTCTCCAGCGACACGCAAGCGGTCAGGTCGAACTCGGGGAACTTGTCACCGACAGTGAGCACGCGCACTCCTTGCTGCGTAGGAAATCCCCTTTTGAGGGCGTTCCTGGGGGTTGGACAGTCCCCACCTTGGCACAGAGTGCATTGATCACGGAAATAGCTACACTCGGTCCGGATGATCGGAGGTGCCTATCAGTGGCGTATGTAAATCAGGCTATTAGGGTCAAGCAGCCCAGCCTCTCGCAGCTGCGCGCCTTCGCGGCCGTGGCGGAGCATCTGCACTTCCGGGACGCGGCGGCAGCAATCGGGATGAGTCAGCCCGCGCTCTCCGGGGCGGTGTCCGCGCTGGAGGTGGCACTGGGTGTCCAGCTCATCGAGCGTACGACGCGCAAGGTGCTGCTCTCGCCCGCGGGGGAGCGCCTCGCGGTGCGGAGCCGGGCGGTGCTGGAGGCGCTCGGGGAGCTGATGGAGGAGGCCGAGGCGGTGCACGCGCCCTTCACCGGGGTGCTCAGGCTCGGCGTGATCCCGACGGTCGCGCCGTATCTGCTGCCGGCCGTGCTCAGGCTGGTCCATGAGCACTACCCGGACCTGGATCTCCAGGTCCATGAGGAGCAGACCTCCTCGCTGCTGGAGGGGCTGGGGGCCGGCCGGCTGGACCTGCTGCTGCTCGCGGTGCCGCTGGGGATGCCCGGCGTCACGGAACTTCCGCTGTTCGACGAGGACTTCGTACTCGTCATGGAGAAGCGGCACGAGCTCGCCGGGCGCACCGGCCTGCCGCGCGGGACGCTGCGCGATCTGCCGCTGCTGCTGCTCGACGAGGGGCACTGTCTGCGGGACCAGGCGCTGGACATCTGCCGGGAGGCGGGGCGCACCCAGGGGGCGCCGGTGACGACGACCGCGGCCGGGCTCTCCACGCTGGTCCAGCTCGTCGCGGGCGGGCTCGGGGTGACGCTGCTTCCGCGTACGGCCGTGACGGTGGAGACCGGCCGGAACGAGGCACTGGCCACCGGGTACTTCGAGGACCCCGCGCCCTCCCGGCGGGTGGCGCTGGCGGTGCGGACGGGCTCGGCGAGGCAGGAGGAGTTCGAGGAGTTCGCGGCCGCGCTGCGCGGGGCGATGGGAACGCTGCCGGTACGGGTGCCCGAGGAGGGGTGAGCGCGCCCCCCGGCGCGCTCACCCCCCGGTCGTCACTCCGTGCGCAGCCCGTCCGGGCGCATCATGCGCCACAGCAGGGGCATGGAGAGCGCGGTGACGGCCACGATGAGGGCCCCGCCTGCGCCCGCCATCGGCAGGAACAGCCACCACCGGGTGACCGGCTTGTCGAGCATCCAGGTCAGCACGGCACCCAGGCCCAGGCCGCCCGCCGTCGCGACGAGCAGGCCGACGACCACCGGGAGCGCGGTCTGCCAGAGCACCGACCAGCCGAGGGTGACCCGCCTGGTGCCGAAGGCGACCAGGACCGACAGGAGCCGCTTGCGCTCCCGGAGCTGTTCCAGCTGCGAGACCAGCATGGACGCGGCGATCAGCATCAGGGTGGCCACCGCTCCCAGCCGCAACGCCGTCTGCACGCTGGCGTACTGGCGGTCGCGCGTCACGGAGGTCAGGGCGGCGACCCGCATCCCGGGGTCGATCCTGGCCGCCGTGTTCCGTACGTGTTCGGCGACGTCCTCCACGCTCTCGTCGACCCGGAGCTGGGCCGTGATCTGTGCGTTGGGCAGGGTGCCCGGGTCGATCGCGCCGGGTGTCGCCATGATGCCCCAGTGCTCCTTGCCGAGCGGGTCGAGCCCGGCCCGCACGGTCCGGGCGTCGGCCGGCAGGGTCCAGAGCATCGACTTCGCGCCCGGCTCCACGCCGTGGGAGGAGTTGAGCTCGATCTCCTTGCCCTTGCGGGCCGTCTCGTCGATCCAGTCCGCCTGCTCCTTGTCGTCCTCCGGATGGGCGACGAAGACGTCCCCCTCCTTGCAGGAGCCGATCGCCGCCAGCTCCTTGAGGGTGACGCAGTCGCCGACGGTCAGGGTGGTGACGGGCTGGATCTCGTCCTCCCCGTACGTGCCCGGCTTGGTCACGTACGTCTCGACCGTGCCGATGACGGTCTCGACCCCTTCGGTCGCCCGGAAGTCCTCGATGGTCCTGGCCGCGGCCTCACCGCTGACGTCCTCGGAGAAGGTGGTGTACTGCGCCCGGGACGGGTCCTGGCCCGTCATCCGCTTGAAGTCGTCACCCATGGCGGCGAACAACATCTGCAGGGCGATCGCGCCCGCCACCGCCACGGTGATGCCGCTGACCGCGCGTGACGCGGCCCCGCTGGTCAGCTGGAGCCTGCGCACGGCGAGCTGCCAGGACACCGGGCCGCCGTGGATCCGCTTCACGACCGCCTCGACCAGCCAGGGGAGCAGCAGGGCCAGCCCGATCAGGACCAGTGAGGCGCCGGCCGCGATCGGGTACGGCTCGGCGGTGGTGAACTCGTCCACCCGACCGGTCGACGCCAGTACGGCGATTCCCGCGGCCGGTACGAGCAGCCGCCACCAGAAGCGGCGTCGCCGGCCGACGGATCTGCGTACGACGCCGAGGGGTTCGATGACCACCGAGCGCAGAGCGGCCAGGGTGACGAGCACCGCGGCGAGGGGCACCGCCACCGCGATCAGCGCGGCCAGCCACCCGGCGGGGACCAGGTCGGACGGGAAGGCGCTGTGGCCCCACAGTTCCACCTCGCCCACGAACCCGCGGCAGACGAAGAAGAGCACCGCGCCCACCAGCAGTCCGAGCAGTGAGCCGAACAGGGCTTCACCCGCCGCGATCCTGCGGGTCGCCACGATGTCCGTACCGACCAGGCGCAGAGCGGCGAGCCGGCGGTCGCGGCGTTCACCGCCGAACCGTACGGCCGTGGCGATGAAGATCGCCACGGGGACGAGGAGCACGACGCAGATCATGATGACCAGGACGACCAGCTCGGGTGGCAGCTCCTCGCCCGACTCGCGGTCCCCGTAACCGTCCACCCGGTGGCCGCCGGCGGCCGGGGTCAGGGTGTCGCTGCCCGCGTAGTAGTACAGCTCGCCCGGGGAGAGCAGGCCCGCGTCACCGATCGTCGCGGAGATCCGGTACGGGAGACGTTCCTTGAGGAGGCTGCCCTCCGGGGAGGCCAGCAGCTCCTTCAGGGCCGGTGAGGCGACCATCTCGTCCGGGGCGGGGAGGGACCCGAGCCCGGGAGGGACGACCGGATGCGTGCCGTCCGGGCGCATCAGGAAGCCGGTGACGGTCTGCCCCCTGAACTCGGTCTGCGCGTCGATCCGCAGCACCGTGGTGTCGGACTTACGGACCTTCCCGTTCCACGAGGCCGCACTCTCCGAGCGGGCCTGGTCGCGTGCGGAACGCTCCTCCAGCAGATGGGGGACCGACGAGGCGACCAGCAGCAGCGCCACACCGAGGCCGACCCCGACGGCGGTGAGCGCGGTCCGCGCCCAGCCCTCGCGTCCGCCCGCGGCGGCGAAGCGTATGCCGAGGCCGAGATCACGCAGCCAGGTCATACGGCGTACTCCAGATCGCGGCACCGGCCGTCGCGTACGACGATGTCGCGGTCCGAGTACGCGGCGACCCGCGCCTCGTGCGTGACGAGTACGACGGCTGTGTTCGCCAGCCGCGCCGACTCGGTGAGCAGCTCCATCACCCGCTCGCCGTTGAGGGAGTCCAGCGCCCCCGTCGGCTCGTCGGCGAAGATGACCTTGGGGGAGGCCACCAGGGCGCGGGCCACGGCGACGCGCTGGCCCTGCCCGCCGGACACCTGGCCGGGGCGCTGGGCAACGACGTCGTCGACCTCCAGACGCTCCAGCCATTCCCGGGCGGCGCGTTCGGCCTCCTTGCGCTTGACGCCGTTGAGGCGGAGGGGCAGGGCGACGTTCTCCAGGCAGGTCAGCTCGGGGACGAGCTGGCCGAACTGGAAGACGAAGCCGAAGTCGCTGCGGCGCAGGGCGCTGCGCTCGGCGTCCGACATCGCGGACAGCTCATGCCCGCCGTAGGTGATGGTGCCCGAGTCGGGGGTGACGATGCCTGCGAGGCAGTGCAGCAGCGTCGACTTGCCGGAGCCGGAGGGGCCCATGACGGCGACGACCTCGCCGGGGTGGACGGAGAAGGAGGCGCCGTCGAGGGCGGGGGTCGAGC
This sequence comes from Streptomyces sp. NPDC079167, assembly GCF_040686735.1. NCBI lineage: Bacteria > Bacillati > Actinomycetota > Actinomycetes > Kitasatosporales > Streptomycetaceae > Streptomyces > Streptomyces sp. NPDC079167. The sequence goes on from NZ_JBFBLO010000034.1 coordinate 13,126, forward strand.
CGTAGGTCTTGCGGAGGTCGTGGGCGGCGAGCAGGGAGCCGGCGGGGGTCACGGAGCGACCACCTCGGCGAGCTTGCCGAGGCGTGCGGCGGTCAGTTCCAGCCAGCGCAGATCGGCTTCGAGGTGGAACAGGGCGTGGTCGCAGATCAGCTGGTCGGCGAGGTCGCCCTGGCGCTTGCGGTCGGTGAGGATCCGCATCAGGCGCAGGTGCTCGGAGCGCTGGGCGTCCAGGATGTCGGCTGCGTCGCGGCCGGTGAGCAGCGCGAGGACGACCTTCGTGTACAGGGTCGACTGGAGATACGGTTCGGGCTTCTCGGGCTGCGCGAGCCAGGAGCTGACGTCGGTGACGCCCGCGTCGGTGATGGCGTACCGCTTGCGCTCGGGCCCGCCGTCCGTCTCGACGCCGTCGACCTCGACGAGCCCGTTCTTGAGCAGGCGGGACATGGTCGCGTAGACCTGGCCGTAGTGCAGGGGGCGATCGTGCCCGAACTTCTCGTCAAAGGCGCGCTTGAGGTCGTAGCCGTGGCGGGGGCCGGACTCCAGGAGCCCGAGGAGGGTGTGACCGATTGACATGCGCCGCACTGTACATGGTGTGTATACCCGGCATGTATACGGGTCCGGGGGAGCGAGGTGCGGGCCTGCTTCGGGGGCTCCCCCCGGACCCCCGCGCCTCAATCGCCGGCGGGGCCTGATTGTGCGGGCCTGCGCCGTGGGGTGCGGGGTGTGCCGGATCCGGCCTGTCCCGGAGGGCGTGGGCCCGCACGATCAAGCCCGTCGGGGGCCCGGACGAAGTCCGGGGGGATTGCTGACACCCCCCGGCCCGGGTTCACCCCTCCGCGTCGGGCGGCGTCTTCGGGGGCCGGCCCCGGCGGGCGATCGGGGCCGCGCCGCCCGGAAGCCGGCCCGCCTCCGCCAGCGCCCGCCGCAGCAGGAACTCGATCTGCGCGTTCGCGCTGCGGAGCTCGTCCGAGGCCCAGCGGGCCAGCGCGTCGTGCACCGCCGGGTCGAGCCGCAGCAGCATCTGCTTGCGGGCGGGGCCGCGCCGGGCCGCCCGACCGGGGGGAGGGGCCGCGTCGTCGGTCACTGGTAGAGCGTGCCCGTGTTCAGGACCGGCTGCGCCGCACGGTCACCGCACAGCACCACCATCAGGTTGCTGACCATCGCCGCCTTCCGCTCGGAGTCCAGTTCGACGATGTCCTGCTCCGCGATCCGGGTCAGCGCCATCTCGACCATGCCCACCGCGCCCTCGACGATCTGCTGGCGCGCCGCGACGACCGCCCCCGCCTGCTGCCGCTGGAGCATCGCCGAGGCGATCTCGGGGGCGTACGCGAGGTGGCTGAAACGGGACTCGATGATGCGTACGCCCGCCGCCTGCACCCGCGCCGTGAGCTCGACCGCCAGCTTCTCGGTGATCTCCTCGGCGTTGCCCCGCAGGGAGAGTCCGCCCTCCTCGTGGGCGTCGTACGGGTACTCGATCGCGATGTGCCGGACCGCCGCCTCGGTCTGGGTGGCGACGAACTCCAGGAAGTCGTCGACCTCGAAGAGTGCCTGCGCGGTGTCCTCGACCTTCCAGACGACGATCGCGGCGAGTTCGATCGGGTTGCCGTAGGCGTCGTTGACCTTCAGGACGGCCGTCTCGTGGTTCCGGACCCGGGTGGAGATCTTGCGGCTGGACGTCAGCGGGTTGATCCAGCGCAGCCCGTCCGCCCGGATCGTGCCGACGTAACGGCCGAAGAGCTGGATGACCCGGGCCTCGCCCGGAGCGACCATCTTCACACCGCTCATGCAGAAGAACGAGGCGATGGTCAGGAGCAGCCCGAGGATGAAGAGCGGGATCCCGGTGCCGTTGTGGCCGTCGGAGCCGAGGACGCCGCCGACGATGGCCAGGGCCACGCCGAGGAGCACCCCGAGGACGGTCAGGAGCAGGCCGAGACCGCCGGGGATGGAGTGGGCGGTCACCTCCCTGACCTGGGGTGCGGGCATCTCAGGGGCGTCGGGCGTCAGATCGGCGCCGGGGCCGGTGGAGCCGGGCTGGTCGTGTGGTGCGGACATGGGTCCCCCGTTTCGTACGGCATAGCGCCGCGCTAGCAATGTGATTACACATTAACGCTCTTCGCAACCTTGCGCACCCCTCGGGAGTCGGTTCCTGCAGGAGTGGGTGCTGATTCTCACGTCCGGAAAAGACCGGATCGCTTGTCATTTGTCCAGGCTTTCAGTGTTAGCTGGCAGGTCTGACCGGATCGGTACGAGCAGAAGGACAGGAGCACCACAGCGATGGGTCGAGCGGATGCGCGACGGGCTGCCAGGAGCGGTGGCATACGCCGGCTCTTCACGTGGCGGAAGATCCTGGGCACCTTCTTCGGACTCTGCCTGCTCGTGATGGGCGCCTTCGCGGCCCTCTACGTGTACGTGGACGTGCCTGAGGCCAACGCCCAGGCCCAGAAGCAGAGCAACGTCTACAAGTACAGCGACGGCACGCTCCTGGCCCGGAGCAACTCCGAGGTCAACCGGGAGATAGTCGACCTGGACGTCGTGCCGAAGGCGGTCCAGCACGCCTTCGTCGCCGCCGAGAACAAGTCCTTCTACCGGGACCAGGGCGTCGACCTCAAGGGCACCGTGCGCGGCCTGTTCAACACGCTCTCCGGCAAGGGCAAGCAGGGTGGCTCCACCATCACCCAGCAGTACGTGAAGAACTACTACCTCACGCAGGACCAGACGGTCACCCGCAAGCTCAAGGAGCTGGTGATCTCCCTCAAGGTCGACCAGCGCACGAAGAAGGACGACATCCTCGCCGGGTACCTCAACACGGTCTACTACGGACGTGGCGCGAGCGGCATCCAGGCGGCGGCACAGGCCTATTACGGCGTCGACGCCAAGGACCTCGACACCGCCCAGGGCGCCTATCTCGCGGCCCTGCTCCAGGCCCCCAGCCAGTACGACTGGGCGAACGCCACCCCCGGCGGCAAGAAGCTCGTCAAGGAACGCTGGGCCTACACGCTGAACAACATGGTGGACGAGGGCTGGCTGGACAAGGCCGAGCGGGACAAGCTGACCTTCCCCGTCCCGGACGCGCCCAAGGCGGCCCCCGGCATGGAGGGCCAGACCGGCTACCTCGTCGAAGCCGCGAACAACGAGATGAAGCGGCAGGGCGTCACCGAGGAAGAGCTGAACGCCGGCGGCTGGACGGTCACCCTCAACATCGACAAGAAGCGGCAGAAGCAACTGGAGAAGTCGGTCGACGACCAGCTGGAGAACCAGCTCGACCGCAAGAACAGCAAGGTCGACGCGACCGTCCAGGCCGGAGCCACCTCCGTGGACCCGAAGACCGGCAAGGTCGTCGCGCTGTACGGCGGTGTCGGCGCGACCGAGCACTACATCTCCAACGCCACCCGCCAGGACTACCAGCCGGCCTCCACCTTCAAGCCGCTGGTGCTCGCCTCCGCCCTGGAGAACGAGTCGACCACCCAGGACGGCGACCTGATCGGCCTGAACACGGTCTACGACGGCACCAGCAAGCGCCCGGTCGTCGGCAGCGACACCCCGTTCGCCCCGCAGAACGAGGACGACATCAGCTACGACAGCCCGACCGTCCAGACGGCGATGGACAAGTCGATCAACTCCGTCTTCGCGCAGATGGTCGTCGACGTCACCCCGAGCGCCGTGAAGAAGACCGCGCTGGCCATGGGCGTACCGGACAAGAACTTCCCGGAGCGTCCCGCGATCACGCTCGGCACGATGAACGCCTCGACGTGGGACATGGCCGGGGTCTACGCGACGCTCGCCAACCACGGCAAGAAGGTCACCCCGACCATCGTGAAGTCGGCCGAGCACCGCGACCGCACCATGGAGCCCGTCGACGGCGTGGGCGGCCAGGCGATCAGCCGGGCGTCCGCCGACACCGTGACGAAGGCGCTGACCGAGGTCGTCGACGTCGGTTCGGGCCGGGAGGCCAACACCTCCGCCTACGACGCGGCCGGCAAGACCGGCACCTCCGAGGACAACAAGGCCGCCTGGTTCGCGGCGTACACCCCGGAGCTCACCACGGCTGTGGCTCTCTTCGGTGAGTCCACCGCCGAGGGCGGCGGCCAGGTCAGCCTCACCGGCACGGCCAACTCCGGCCGGGCCAACGGTGGCGGGTTCCCCGCCAGGATCTGGGCCGACTACACCCTGGGCGCGCTCGGGGGCGGCTCCGACGCCGCGTTCGACCTGCGAGGAGTCGAAAGGGGTGAGACGCCGGTGACCGAGACGCCCTCGGCGACCCCGTCCGAGACCGAGGAGCCGTCGGAGACCCCGTCGGAGGAGCCCGAGACGCCCAGCGAGACGCCGAGCGAGACCCCCAGCGAGGAGTCGCCGCCGGCCGAGACGCCGAGCGAGACGCCCTCGGAGACCCCGAGCGGGTCGCCCAGCACGCCGGAGATCCCCGAGGACGGTGACCGCCCACCGGGCGAGCGGCCCGGAGGCGAGGGCCTGCTGGGGCAGTAGTGACGCGTGAGGGGCGGGTGCCGATCCGGCACCCGCCCCTCACGCATGTCCGGGACCAGCCCTCAGGGGGTGGCCATCTCGAACCAGACCACCTTGCCCGTCGAGAGCCGGGTCGCCCCCCACCGCCTGGCCAGCCGGTTGACCAGGAACAGCCCTCGTCCGCCCTCGTCCGTCTCCCGGGCGCGCCGCTGCCGGGGCAGCTGCGGGGAGTCGTCGCCGACCTCGCAGCGCAGGATGTCCGTGCGCAGCAGCCGCAGCGTCACCGGTCGTTCCGCGTAGCGCACGGCGTTGGTCACCACCTCGCTGACCAGCAGCTCCACCTCGTCCGACAGGTCGTCCAGACCCCACCGGCCGAGCGCCCTGCGGGCCAGTCTGCGGGCCCGGCCGGGCGCCGCGTCCTCCGGCTCCAGGAACCAGTACGCGACGTCGCTCGGCGCGATCCCGTCGAACCGAGCGGCCAGCAGGGCGATGTCGTCGTCCCGGTCGCCGGGACCGAGCATGTCCAGCACGTCGTCGCAGAGCGCTTCCAGCGGCGGCGAATGGTCCGGGCCCGTCAGCTGGGCGGTGGCGGCGAGCCGCTCCCGCAGGATCTCGATGCCCGTCCAGACGTCCCGCATCCGGGACTCCACCAGACCGTCCGTGTACAGCAGCAGCGTGGCCCCGGCCGGGGCGTCCAGCTCGACGGCCTCGAAGTCGACCCCGCCGACACCGATCGGCGCGCCCGGCGGCACCCGCAGCACCTCCGCCCGGCCGCCCAGGTGGAGCAGCACCGGCGGCGGATGGCCGGCGTTGGCGATGGTGATGCGGTGCGCGACGGGGTCGTACACCGCGTAGAGGCAGGTCGCCATGCGGTCGCTGCCGAGCCGCTGTGCCTGCTCGTCCAGATGGTGCAGGACCTCCTGCGGGGGCAGGTCGAGGCCGGCCAGGGTCTGCGCGGTGGTGCGCAGCTGGCCCATGATCGCCGCGGACGTCATGGAGTGCCCCATCACGTCCCCGACGACCAGGGCGACCCTGCTGCCGGGCAGCGGGATCGCGTCGTACCAGTCGCCGCCGACCCGGGCCGTCTCCGCGGCCGGGAGGTAGCGCGAGGCCAGACGTACGCCCGTGGGCTGCGGCAGCGAGTCCGGCAGCATCGTGCGCTGGAGCTCGTCGGCGATGTACGCCTCGCGGCCGTACAGCACGGCCTTGTCGATGCCGAGCGCGGTGTGCGTGGCCAGCTGGGCCGCGACCAGGAGGTCGTTCGCCTCGAACGGCGGGCGGTCCGTGCCGCGCAGGAAGACGGCGGCGCCGATCACCCGGCGCCGGCCCCGCAGCGGAGCCAGGATCGCGCGGTGCCCGGTCGGCACCGTACGGCCGGCGCCCAGCAGTTCGGGCAGGGCGACGCGGGCCGCCGCGGAGTCCCCGAAGACGGGACGCACCCCGCGCAGCACCTCGGCGAGCGCGCCGCCCGCCCGGATCTCGCACAGGTCGGCGGCCGGCAGCAGCCCGGCCTGCGGGTCGGTGACGGACAGCCTCAGCCGCTCGCCCTCCGCACCGCCCTCGCTCTCCTCGTCGGCCAGCCGCAGCCTGTCGGTGCGCCGCAGCCGCAGCACGAAGGGGTTGACGGGCCGCTCGTCGCCCACCGGGAGCGGGTCGCGGAGGTAGACGAGTATGGCGTCGGAGAACGTGGGCACGCTCGCCCGGCAGAGCCCCAGCACGATCTCGTCCAGGTCTATGCCCCGCGCGATCCGGCGCGTCGCCGCGCCGACGAACCGCAGCCGGTCCCCCTCGCGCCGGGAGAGCGTCTGGGTGTCGACGACGGGAGCGGCCCCGTCCGCACCGGGCGCGGGACTCGGCACGGCGTTCACCGCCGGGCCCTTCGCCGGGTGCGGCACCGGGGAGGGGCCGGGAATCGCGGCGGTGGCAGCGGCGCCCGGCGGGGCCTCCTCCTGCCGGGGCCGGGCGCGTTCCTGCGGCCGGGCGGCGAGGGGCTGCCGGCCTTCGTGGGAGGTGGGATGCTCCGTCACGCGTGGGATTCCGTCCGTCCGGGCCGGTTGTATGAGGCAATCACCTTGTGGGGCGCCACTGTGCCCCGGCAAGAGCGGTGAGAACAACGGCTGTCACCGGATGCCCCTGGAAAAGGGGCCGAAACCGAACGGCCACGGGAGCGGCCGGTTTGGGGCCCTAGGGTGGCTGGGCAGCGGACAGCGAACACGTCTCCACCCCTCGTAGTGGTTCGTGCGTCCGCACGCTCCACCCGGCTCCGTGGGCCGTGTGACTCATGCGGTGCGTTCGGTGACTGGTGGTCAGGCCCCTGACCGCTCACGCCGGTTGTGGCGCGTCGGTCCGGCGGAGCGGTTCATGGAGGGAGATCCTACGGTTGCCCCCCTGGGGTGCATCAAGGGTCTCACGACGGCGTGGGGGCGGGGGTGCGGTCCCAGTCATCAGGCAGCGGGGGCACCTGCCACCTGGGGTCGGGCCGCCAGTGCTCCCAGCCGTCGCTGAACGGCGCGCCCCAGCGCTGGATCACCTCGACGGCCGCCAGCCCCGCCTCGCGTACCCGCCGGGCGGTGGCCTCGTCCATCAGCCCGACCCGCTGCGCCTGCGCGAACTCGTCCTCGTCGAGCCACTCCCAGCTGTGGTCGGGACGTACCGAGATGTCGAGGAAGTGGTCCTGCGAATCCACCCCGCCGGACCAGCGTGAGCGCGGCTCCTCGAGGTTGACGTACCAGTTGCGGAACAGCCAGCCGCGGTCCCAGAACAGCCACACCGACCAGGGGTCGCCCGGCTTGGCGAGTTTCAGCACACCCGAGCCGAACCACCGGGACCGCACCGTGGTGCGCGGGCGGGTGTAGCGGGTGGCGAGCGGTTCGGCGTGCACCTGGGTGCCGTCGGCGAGGACCGGCCTCACACACTCGGTGCCGGACGCCATCCACACGGCCAGGAGTTCGTCGGTGTCCTGGACGACCGTGACCGGCCGGCAGATGTGGACCGCGTGGCCCGCACCGTCGCCCGGTCTTCCGTTGTCCCGGTACCGCCAGAGGATCCGGTCCCCGGGCGACCAGCGCCCGCCGTCTCCCGCACCCGCCCCGGTGCCCGCTCCCGTACCCGCTTCCGTCGCTGTCATGAAGAGATCTTAGGGACGCCACCCCGGCCGTACGGTGCGTTACGCGTCAGGCCGGGTCATACGCAGCACGTCCAGGGCGTCGTCGAGCTGTGCCCGCGTCAGGTCCCCGCGCTCCACGTAGCCTTCGGCCAGCACCGTCTCCCGGATCGTCGTACCGTCGGCCAGGGACTTCTTGGCGACCTTGGCCGCCTGCTCGTAGCCGATGTACTTGTTCAGCGGGGTCACGACCGAGGGCGAGGACTCCGCGTACTGCCGGGCCCGCTCCACGTTCGCCGTGATGCCGTCCACCGTGCGGTCGGCGAGCAGCCGGGAGGCGTTGGTGAGGAGCCGTACGGACTCCAGCAGGTTCTTCGCGATGACCGGAAGCATGACGTTGAGCTCGAAGTTGCCTGCCGCTCCGGCGGCGGCGACCGTCGCGTCGTTGCCCGTCACCTGAGCCGCGACCATCAGCACGGCCTCCGGGATGACCGGATTGACCTTCCCCGGCATGATCGAGGAGCCCGGCTGCAGGTCGGGCAGGTTGATTTCGGCCAGCCCGGTGCGGGGCCCGGAGGCCATCCAGCGGAGGTCGTTGGAGATCTTGGTCAGCGACACGCCGATCGTGCGGAGCTGGCCCGACGCCTCGACGAGCCCGTCCCTGGCGCCCTGCGCCTCGAAGTGGTTCCGGGCCTCGGTGAGCGGCAGCCCCGTCGTGAGGGCGACCTCCGCGATCACCGCGGCGGAGAATCCGGGCGGGGTGTTGATCCCCGTGCCCACCGCGGTGCCGCCCAGGGGAAGTTCGGCGAGGCGGGGCAGCGAGGTGCGCAGCCGCTCGACGCCGTACCTGATCTGCGCCGCGTAGCCGCCGAACTCCTGCCCCAGGGTCACGGGCGTGGCATCCATCAGGTGCGTACGGCCCGACTTCACGACCTCCGAGAATTCGGCCGATTTCCGCTCCAGGGACACGGCCAGGTGTTCGAGCGCCGGGATCAGGTCGGCGGTGACGGCGGCGGTCGCGGCGATGTGGACCGACGACGGGAACACGTCGTTCGACGACTGGGACGCGTTGACGTGGTCGTTGGGGTGGACCTCGCGCCCGAGCCGCTCCGTGGCGAGCGTGGCCACGACCTCGTTGGTGTTCATGTTGGACGACGTGCCGGAGCCCGTCTGGAAGACGTCCACGGGGAAGTGTTCGTCCCAGCGTCCCGCCACCACCTCCGCCGCGGCCTCCTGGATCGCGTCCGCGATGTCCGGATCCAGGACCTTCAGCTCGGCGTTGACCTTGGCCGCCGCGGCCTTGATCCGGGCCAGGGCCTCGATATGGGCCCGTTCCAGCCGCTGCCCGGAGATGGGGAAGTTCTCCACCGCGCGCTGTGTCTGTGCCCGCCACTTCGCGTGGGCCGGCACCTTCACCTCGCCCATCGAGTCGTGCTCGACGCGGTACTGCGTGTCCTCGGCCGGTTCGCCCATGGTGTTCATACCTCCTGCAGGGGCGAGCGCGGTCCGCGCCCGCCGTATTCCCCGGTACTCCTGCCCGGGCCCCCCGCGCGGATCACACCCCGTCCCGGAGTTCACGCACCCACCGGACCGGTGTACACGCCGGAGGGGCGCGCCCGGCAACCGTTCGGTCACCGGGCCCGCCCCTCCGCCGGGCGTGCGTCAGCCGAGGCCGGGGCCGCGGACCGGGATGCTGGTGAACGTCGGGGCCGGAGCGGGCTCGGTGAAGAAGTCGTTGCCCTTGTCGTCGACCACGATGAACGCGGGGAAGTCCTCGACCTCGATGCGCCAGACCGCCTCCATGCCGAGCTCCTCGTACTCGACGACCTCGACCTTCTTGATGCAGTCCTGCGCGAGGCGCGCGGCGGGGCCGCCGATCGAACCGAGGTAGAAGCCGCCGTGCGCGTCGCAGGCGTCCGTGACCTGCTGGGAGCGGTTGCCCTTGGCGAGCATCACCTTGGAGCCGCCCGCCGCCTGGAACTGCGCGACGTAGCTGTCCATGCGGCCGGCCGTCGTCGGGCCGAAGGAGCCGGAGGCGTAGCCCTCGGGGGTCTTCGCCGGGCCCGCGTAGTAGACCGGGTGGTCCTTGAGGTACTGCGGCATCTCCTCGCCCGCGTCGAGCCGCTCCTTGATCTTGGCGTGCGCGATGTCGCGCGCCACGACCAGCGGGCCCGTCAGCGAGAGCCTGGTCTTGACCGGGTACCTGGTCAGCTCGGCGAGGATGTCGTCCATCGGCTGGTTCAGGTCGATCTTCACCACCTCGGACTCGTCCAGGTGCTCGTCCGTGGTGTCCGGGAGGAAGCGCGCCGGGTCCTTCTCCAGCTGCTCCAGGAAGACGCCCTCGGCGGTGATCTTCGCGGTGGCCTGGCGGTCGGCCGAGCACGACACGGCGATCGCGACGGGCAGCGAGGCGCCGTGCCGGGGGAGGCGGACCACGCGCACGTCGTGGCAGAAGTACTTCCCGCCGAACTGGGCGCCGATGCCGATCTTCTGCGTCAGCTCGAAGACCTTCTGCTCCAGGTCCTGGTCCCGGAAGCCGTGGCCGGTCGGGGAACCCTCGGCGGGCAGCTCGTCGAGGTAGTGCGCGGAGGCGTACTTCGCGGTCTTCAGTGCGAACTCGGCCGAGGTCCCGCCGACGACGATCGCCAGGTGGTACGGCGGGCAGGCCGCCGTACCCAGGGAGCGGATCTTCTCCTCCAGGAACTTCATCATGGAGGCCTCGTTGAGGACCGCCTTGGTCTCCTGGAAGAGGAACGACTTGTTGGCCGAGCCGCCGCCCTTCGCCATGAAGAGGAACTTGTACGCGCCGCCGTCCGTCGCGTACAGCTCGATCTGGGCCGGGAGGTTCGAGCCGGTGTTCTTCTCGTCCCACATGGTCAGTGGGGCCATCTGCGAATACCGCAGGTTGAGCTTCGTGTACGCGTCGAAGATGCCGTGCGACAGGGCCTCCTCGTCACCGCCCTCGGTCAGGACGTTCTGCCCGCGCTTGCCCATGACGATCGCCGTGCCGGTGTCCTGGCACATCGGCAGCACACCCGCTGCGGCGATGTTCGCGTTCTTCAGGAGGTCCAGCGCGACGAACTTGTCGTTGGAGGACGCCTCGGGGTCGTCCACGATGCGGCGCAGCTGCGCCAGGTGGGCGGGGCGCAGATAGTGCGAGATGTCGTGCATGGCCTCGGCGGCGAGGGTGCGCAGGGCCTCCGGAGCCACCTTGAGGAACGTACGGCCGTCGGCCTCGAAGGTCGAGACGCCGTCGGCGGTCACCAGCCGGTACGGCGTGGTGTCCTCTCCCAGGGGGAGCAGATCGGAGTACGCAAACTCTGGCATTACGGCCATTCCTCACTCGGCGACAGCAGCTGACCACCCTTGGGCAGCGCATCCACCAGGGTAGAACGCCGCCGACGCGCCGGGCCTGTGAGGTAAGGCTCACCCCGCAGGGCTCGATCCCGCACCGCGGACCGGCGTACAGGTTTCGGCGCGGGGCCGGAGAGGTGCTGTCGCGATCTATCGCGTTTCGGTACGCTGTTCCGGTGGACCTAGAGAAGCAGCCTCAGCAGCCCGTCGCTCCGGCCGGTCCCGCGCCCGCCGGAATCCGCGCGTCCGACGCGGACCGCGACCGGATCGCGGACATCCTGCGGGACGCCGTGGCCGAGGGCCGGCTGACGGCCGAGGAGCACGCCGAGCGGGTCGACCTGGTCTACCGGGCCAAGACCGTCGGCGAGCTCGAACCGCTGGTCCAGGACCTCCCGGCAGCGGGCGGCGCCCCCCGCCCGGCCGCCTCGCCCTACGGTTACGGCCCCGAGGAGGCGACCGGGCCCGCCGAGAACATGGTCGCGGTCTTCAGCAGCACGACCCGCAGGGGCCGTTGGCGCGTCGGCGGGCGCACGAACGCCTTCTCGTTCTGCGGCAGTGTGGAGATCGACCTGACGGAGGCGCTGTTCGGCCAGCGTCTGACGGTCATCAACGCGACGTCCATCTTCGGCAGCGTCGAGATCAAGGTCCCCGAGAACATCTCGCTGCGCGGCAGCGGAACAGGCATTTTCGGCAATTTCGAGGTCGACACACTGGAATCCACCGACCCTGAGGCACCGGTGGTCGTGGTGAACGGCTATTCCGTGTTCGGGAACGTCGAGGCGAAGCCCAAGCGCGGCAAGCTCATCGCCAACCTCCACAAGCAGTTGCGCAAGCACCTCGGCCACTGAGGCCGCACGGCCGGTCCACCGCGAATTCCGGCCAATGGGCGACGTGACGGCGTCGGGGGCGACCGGACGGCGGTGCCACTCAGTGCATAGGCGCGCGTACAGCGGGTAGGGAGTGCTGCATCGCCTCTCGCTCACGAAGCCGAAGCCGTCGTCAGGAGTGGACCGTGCTGCACATGCCGCATCAGCCCCTGCAGGTCGCCGCCGTGCCGTCCCAGCGCACACCCGCGCGGGAGGACCAGGCGGGGCCCTGGCACTCGGAGGCTGTGTGCCGCCGGGACGAAGCCGGGCTGTTCTTCGCCCCGTCGAAGGAGCCGACCGCTGCCCGGCTGGCCCGTGAGGAGGCGGCGAAACAGGTCTGTGCGAGGTGTCCGGTGATGGTGGAGTGCCAGGAGCACGCGCTCGTACAGCCCGAGCCCTACGGGGTGTGGGGTGGCCTCACCGCCGCGGAACGCCGTGTGGTGCTCGCGCGGCGCCGCAGGCGCGACGTGGAGCTCAAGGCCGCGGCCCCGACGGGACGCATAGCCGGCTGACGTTCCGCGCGGGTGTGGGGCCGCCCGGCCGGGCGGCCCCACACCCCCGCGCGCCGGGGCGAAATGGCGCGGGG
>NZ_JBFBLO010000035.1:0-21299 GCF_040686735.1 Streptomyces sp. NPDC079167
TGCGCGGGCGGCGCCGCCTACAGCCCGGCGCTGACCGACTTCGTCTTCATGGTCCGCGAGACCTCGCAGATGTTCATCACCGGACCGGACGTCGTCAAGGCGGTCACCGGCGAGGAGATCACCCAGAACGGCCTCGGCGGCGCCGACGTGCACGCCGAGACCTCGGGCGTCGCGCACTTCGCGTACGACGACGAGGAGACCTGCATCGCCGAGGTCCGCTACCTGATCGGCATGCTCCCGTCCAACAACCGGGAGAACCCGCCCGTCGTCCCGAGCGACGACCCGGCCGACCGGCGCGGCGACGTCCTCCTGGACCTGGTCCCGGCCGACGGCAACCGCCCGTACGACATGCACAAGGTCATCGAGGAGCTCGTCGACGACGGCGACTTCCTGGAGGTCCACGAGCGCTGGGCCCGCAACATCGTCTGCGCCCTGGCCCGGCTCGACGGCCAGGTCGTCGGCATCGTGGCCAACCAGCCGCAGGCGCTGGCCGGTGTCCTGGACATCGAGGCGTCCGAGAAGGCCGCGCGATTCGTCCAGATGTGTGATGCGTTCAACATCCCCATCGTCACTCTGCTGGACGTACCCGGCTTCCTGCCGGGCGTCGATCAGGAGCACGGTGGAATCATTCGGCACGGCGCGAAGCTGCTCTACGCGTACTGCAACGCCACCGTGCCGAGGATCTCGCTGATCCTGCGCAAGGCCTACGGAGGCGCGTACATCGTCATGGACAGCCAGTCCATCGGCGCCGACCTCACCTACGCGTGGCCGACCAACGAGATCGCGGTGATGGGCGCGGAGGGCGCCGCCAACGTCATCTTCCGCCGGCAGATCGCCGACGCCGAGGACCCCGAAGCCATGCGGGCCCGCATGGTCAAGGAGTACAAGGCGGAGCTGATGCACCCCTACTACGCGGCCGAGCGCGGCCTGGTCGACGACGTCATCGACCCCGCCGAGACGCGCGAGGTGCTGATCGCCTCGCTCGCGATGCTCCGCAACAAGCACGCGGACCTGCCGTCCCGCAAGCACGGCAACCCCCCGCAGTAGCGGAAGCCGGGCCGGGCCGCCGCGCGCATGTCCTCGAACGCCGGACAAGCTGACCCCACAGGAGCGGCCGGTCGGCTCCGCCTCCGTCACTCGATCCCTGAACGGGAGCACGCCCGCCGATGCGCATCGTCGGGACCACGCCCGCCGAATCGCATCGTCCGGCGTTCGAGCACCTGACGGCCACCGTGCAGACCCCAGTGCCCAACACCGCGAGGGACCATGACGAACGAGCCGTCCGAGCTCCTCGGACCCAGACCGGGCGCCATGCCGCCGATCCGGCCGCACGAGACGTGGACGGCGCTCGCCGGTCAGGCCCCACTCGTCCTGCCTGACGAGGTCGACGACCTCAGCACGCTCATGGCCGCGGTCTCCCGGGGAGAGGCCTTCGTCCTCCAGGGCAGCACATGCGCGGAGCCGTTCAGCGAGCGGCGCGTGGGCGGATTCGTCCGCACTCTGCTGCAGATGTCGGTGATCCTGACCCACGCCGCCAGGATGCCCGTGGTCAAGATCGCTCGGCTGGCCGCCAGGCACGCCGGGCCCGGCTCCGCCGCAGCAGGCCGGGCCCACGCGGACGCGGCGGTGACGATGAACATGATCCGAGCGGTGAGCGGCGAGAACGGCATCGCCGACGTGCGTCAAGTCCAGGGCTGGAACCGTGACTTCGTGCGCGACACGGTAGGGGGCAGACGATTCGAGGCTCTCTCCGCCGAGATCGACCGCGGCCTCGGGTTCATGGCCGCCTGGGGGGTCGACGACCGTCCGCTGCGCTCCACGAAGGTGTTCGCGAGTCACGAACCGCTGCCCGGCGACGGGATGCCGCACCTGCTCCGGGAGGGAGCCGGGGACGAGCCGCAGCTGTGGGCCCTGTCGGCGCATCAGTTCCGGGTCGGTGAGCAGGCCCGCCGGCCGGACGACGCGCACCTCGCCCAGGCCGAGTTGCTGGCCAACCCGGTATGCCTCACGATCGGGCCGACGACGGCACCGGAGGAGGCCGTGGAGTACGTACGGAGACTCGATCCCCACGTACAGCCGGGCCGGCTCACGCTGATCAGCCGGATGGGCGGCGACCGGGTCCGGGACGTACTTCCGCCGATCGTCGAGAAGGTGACGGCGTCCGGCCACCAGGTCGTGTGGAGCTGCGACCCGATGCATGGCTCCCCCCACGAGCCGGCGGCCGGAAGCACCGTGTGCTCCTTCTCGCGGGTCCTCGACGAGGTGCGGGGATACATCGATGTACATCGTGCTCTGGGGACCCATCCGGGTGGGATACATTTCGAAACTACGGGCGCACAGGATAAATCCGACACGGAACCGGGCGGCGGATTCGGGGCGGAATGCGGTCCTCGGTTGAATGAACAACAATCTGTGGAGTTGGCCTTTCTTATGGCAGAGATACTCCGTGGTTGATTTCTGGAACTGAAAGTTCCCGCCAGGCGTCCATGCTCGGCTTTCTCGCTGACTTTCATTGGCTCAACCAATGGTGCCGCCCCTCCGGGTGGAGCGGTATCGGCTCCTGGCCGCCCGGCGGCGGACGGGCGCGGAGGGGCCCTTCCTCGCAAACGCAGGGGCGCGCTAGTCAGCGCCCGGCCCGCCCCTCTGGCCCGCCCCTCCGGCCTGCCTCCCGGCCCGCGCCTCTCGCCGCCCCTGGTCAGGACGCGCTGCCGCAGCCCCCTTGCCCCGGATGCCCTGCCCGGCCCCTGGTCCCGGTTCTCCCTCTGGCGGCCGGTCGGCCTGCGGGCGCCGCGCGACGCAGGACCGCCGCAACCCGGCCGATCGGCGTCACCGTGCCCAGATGTCTGCCGCATTCCGGCCACGCGACAGGGCGGTGTCCGCGTGACCGGGCCGAGCGCACAGATATCGCCATCAATGCAGACCGGCACATCACCCGCCGTCAGAAGCCGTCAATGCCCGACTTTCCGCCGAGTGCCTTGGTCTGCACCATGGCGGTTGTCGCACTTCCGTACGGACCTTGCAACTAGTTGCACCCGCGCACCGGCTGAGGCACCGTCGGATGTGGAGCCCGATCCCCTATGCCGCGTGGGTCATACCCCTATGCCCGACGGGAGGGGAATGAGGGGGGCCCTGGCGGTCCAGACGTGCGCATTTGAGCCTAACTTGAGGTTTCTGCCTGCGATTTGACGGAACGCCAGGTGGGAGGCATCGGCCTGTGGGGGTGCAAAGCGGAACCCGCGCAAAGGGACGTTGTGTACTTTGAGTAGGGGTTTGCAGGGGGAGGGGGGTGGAGCTAGTGTTCCAATTGGAGAGGGATTCCAGCGACTGTTTTCAGTCCCTGGCTTTAGCCGGTGTGGCGTCAAGCGGCGGCCGAACCGGACGGGGTAGTCGCGGAGTAAGGCGCGGTTTTGAGCCTTTGGTGCAGCAGCCCCCGCTCCTAGATGTCACGAAAATGGTCACAATGGGGGATGATGGTGCCAGTGGCACTTGTTGAACGGGAGCATGACGTCCAACTGCTCAGGAATCTTCTGACCGCCACTTTCAAGGGGCATGGAAAGATAGGACTTGTCAGTGGGGCGGTGGCAAGTGGCAAGACCGAGCTACTGCGCTCGTTCGCTGACCTGTGCTCCGATGAGGGAGCGCTGCTCCTGAACGCAACGGCGACGAGAACCGACCGAACCGTGCCCTTCTCCGTGCTGCGCCAGTTGCTCGACTGTCTGCCGGGGGATGCGGAACCCGTCACGGAGCTCATGGCCTCCAGTGCCGCGTCAGAGGTCTCCCGCGCTGCGGCGGCCATGCTGCTCGATCTCTCCGAACAGGCGCCGCTGGTCGTCGTCGTGGACGATGTGCACCACGCGGACGAGCCGTCCATGGACTGTCTCATGCGGCTGGTGAACCGGCTGAGATCGTCCCGCATCCTGCTCGTACTGGCCGAATCGTCCGGTGACTGGTCGATGCACCCCGCCTTCCGTATGGAGCTGGTCCGCCAGACACAGTTCCACCGGGTCCGGCTGGCGCCCCTGACGGCGGACGGCGTCAGCGAGATGTGCTCGCAGCACCTCGGCCAGGACGCGGCACGACACGCGCTCGAAGCCCACCGGATGACCGGCGGCAACCGGCTCCTGGTACGCGCCCTCATCGAGGACCACGCCGAGTCCGGGGAACTACCGGGCCGGGCCAGCTGCTCCTCGCTCGGTGAGAGCTTCCGGCAGGCCGTCCTGACCTGCCTGCGCCGCAGCGGTCCGGACGAACTCAAGGTCGCCAGAGGCTTGGCCGTACTCGACGCCACCGGCTCGACGCACCGGATCGCTGAGTTCCTCGGCCGCGGCCCGGAGGCGCTCCGCCGGCCCCTGCAGTCGCTGCAGACGCTGGGGATCATCCACGACGGCCGGTTCCGGCACCGGCTGACGCGCGCGGCTGTCTATGACGACCTCGCCCCGCAGATGCTGGCGGAACTGCACACGCGTGCCGCGCAACTGCTGAGCGACTGCGGCGGCAGTGTCACCGATGTCGCGGACCATCTGGTGGCGGCGAAGCACGTGAGCGCGGACTGGGCCATCGCGGTACTGCAACGGGCCGCGGAGGAGTCGCTGGCAGCTGACGACGAGGAACCGGCGATCCGCTACATAGAGTTCGCGCTCTCGGTGTGCACCGGAGAGCGGCAGCGTGCCCTGCTGCGCATGCTGCTCGTCCAGATCAAGTGGCGCAGTGACCCGGAAGGTGCCGTCCGCCACCTGACACCGCTCTTCGAGGCGCAGCGCGAAGGCCACCTCGACGTGGAGCAGACGGCCTACCTTCTGCGCGTGCTCATGTGGCACGGGCGCGTCCAGGAGGCCACGGAACTCATCACGCACCTGTCCCACCTCAGACCCTCCGCGAACGAAGCGCCGAGCGCCGTACTGACGGGTGTGCACAACCTGCTCAGACACGCCTACCCGCAGTTCATCCCGCACGGATCCGGTGGCAGCACCCACCTCTTCGACAACGCGACCACGCCGCCGGGCCAGCAGGCACAGGCCTCGGCCGTGCTCAGCTCGGTCCTCGGGGAGACCACGGGCGGGGACGAGCGGTGCATCAGGGTGGCCGAACAGATCCTGCAGAGCAGCCAGTTGAGCGACGAGATGGTCGAATCCGTCTGCTGGGCCCTCCAGACGCTCATCTACGCGGAGCAGCCACTTCTGGCGGAGCGCTGGTGCGACGCGCTGCTCGCCGAAGCCGACACCCGCGGGGTGGTGACCTGGCAAGCGGCCCTGTCGGGGCTGCGGGCGGAGATCGCCCTGCGGGAAGGCGATCTGGTGCAGGCCGAGCGGTACGCGGTCAAGGCGCTGACGATGATCGGAGTGGGGGGCTGGGGTGTGGGAGTGGGGGCCACACTGGGCACCCTCCTGCAGGCCGTCACGGCCCGAGGTGACTTCGAGAGCGCCCGCAAGTACCTGCGGGAGGCGGTTCCCGCCGCCATGTTCCAGACCCGGTACGGGCTGATGTACCTGCGGGCCCGGGGGCACTACTACCTGGCGACCGACCGCCTCCAGGCCGCGCTCGCGGACTTCAGCTACTGCGGCGAGCTGATGACGATGTGGCAGCTCGATTCCCCGACGTTCGTACCGTGGCGAACCGATGCTGCCCAGGTCCTCCTCCGGCTCGGCGATCAGGAGCAGGCGCGCGCACTCACCAAGGAGCAGATGGCGCACATAGGTTCGCGTGCCTCGCGGACGTACGGTGCGTCCTTGCGCGTCCTCGCGGGCACGGCGAGCCACCGTGGCCGGCTGAGTCTCCTGAAGGAGTCCGTCGAGATCCTGCAGGCGAGCGGTGACCGCCTCACCCTCACGCAGGCGCTCTTCGACCTCAGCTGTGCCCACGAGGGCATGGGGGAGTTCGGCAAGGCACAGATGATCTCGCGTCGGGCGGGGCGGCTGGCCAGGGAGGGCGGTATGCAGCGGATACAGGATCCCGCGCATGCCTGCCAGGAGGAGCCGATGATGCTGCACTCCGCGCAGACCGACACATGGTCCCGGCCGGTGGACGAGAACACGTCGGCCGCGGACGTGCTGACGCTCTCCGAGCGCCGGGTCGCGGCGCTCGCCTCGCTCGGCTACACGAACCGTGAGATCTCCAGCAAGCTGCACATCACCGTCAGCACGGTGGAGCAGCACCTCACCAAGGTCTTCCGGAAGTTGCGGGTCAAACGCAGGACGGACCTGCCGGTCGAGCTCGAGTTCCACGTCGCCAGCCCTGCCTGCTGATCCTCGGCACCACCCTTCCCCGTTCACCCTCTCCCCGCTTCCCCTACGCCCGTGAGCTGTTGAGGTACGCGATCACGGCCAGCACTCGCCTGTTGTCACTGGTGGACTGCACCAGGTCCAGCTTGGCGAAGATGCTGGCCGCGTGCTTGCTCACGGCACTGTCGCTGAGCGACATCCGCTCCGAGATGGCCGCGTTCGACCTGCCCTCCGCCATGAGCGCCAGCACCTCCTTCTCACGCGCCGTCAGCGCCGACAGCGGCTGTGCCTGTGCCGGACCCATGGATTGGAACAACTGACTGATCACTTCAGGGTCCATGGCCGTACCACCGGAAGCAACGCGGCGCACCGAGTCGATGAACGTGTCGTCATCGAAGACACGGTCCTTGAGGAGATAGCCGATGCCGCCCCGGCCGTCCGCCAGCAACTCCCGTGCGTACAACTGCTCCACGTGCTGGGACAGCACCAGCACGGGGAGCCCGGGAACCGACCGGCGGGCGGTCAGCGCCGCCTGGAGCCCCTCGTCCGTGAACGTCGGCGGCAGCCGTACGTCGACCAGGGCAACGTCCGGCCGGTGCCGGAGGAGGGCGCTGAGCAGATCGGGACCGGTCTCGACCACGGCGGCGAGTTCGAAGCCGTGGTCCTCCAGTAGATGGGTCAGTCCTTTCCTGAGGAGGTACTGGTCCTCGCCGAGGACAACACGCACGGGAGCTCCATCGTCAAAGTGGTCGGGCCGCCGGGAGGCGATGCCACGTCTAGCAGACCGTCAAAAGCGGCCAGTCGCCGCTGGATACCACGGATCCCGCTGCCGCGAGCAGGATCGGCGCCACCGCACCCGTCGTCGGTCACCGTGATCCGCAGTGCCCCCGCCCGGTGGCGGAGGTCGATCAGGACGCGCTGGGCACCGGAGTGCTTCGCACTGTTGGTGAGCGCCTCGCTCACGGAGAAGTACGCACAGGCGGCCACCGGCACCTGAGCCCGCCCCTGGAGGTCGGCGGTCACCTCCACCGTCAGCGGATGCGCGAGTGCGAGCGTGCGCACGGCATCGACGAGCCCCCGCTCGGCCAGGACCGGCGGATGCACGCCACGCACCAGACTTCGCAGCTCACGGAGCGCGGCGGAGGAGTTCTCCCTGGCCTCGGCGGCCATAGCCCGGAGTTCGGGCTGTTCACTGCCGAGCCGGTGCTCGATCGCACGGAGAGTCATTCCGATGGCGACGAGCCGGGTCTGGGCGCCGTCGTGCAGATCACGTTCGATCCTCAGCAGCTCCGCCGCCTGGACACCCGTTGCCTCGGCCCGTGTCGTGGTCAGCTGCTGCACGCGCCGGGTGAGTACGGACCGCTCGGTGGGCGCCAGCAGCAGGGCACACCAGCGCGCCTGGGCCCGCAGCGTGTACGGGGTGCCCCAGAGGGCGGCCCCCGCCGCGAGTGCGGCAGCCCCCAGGCCGGCGGGGCCGGACCACCACAGCCCGATGGCGGGGACCGCCGCCATCGGCCCGAGCAGCAGGGCCGCCGCCACGACCGGATTCGTCAGGAGCCACAGGAGGTCGCGCCAGGTCGCGGGGTCGGTGAGAACCCACCGGCGGGCGGCAAGCCACGTCGGCAGAAGGGGGCCGGGGTGCAGCGTACGGCCGTACGCGTAATGTCCGTCTGCGCCCTGGACAGGGGCCGGAGGCCGCTGCCCGTACGGCTCCGCGATGTCCGCAAGGCCCCCGGTGCGCAACAGCTCCCGCCACAGGTTCACCAACTTGCGGCTCGTCAGGACCACCTGGGCGAAGACGGGCACGATCCCGAAGACCAGCGAGAACACCGCAGCGGTCAGCTGGAGCAGAGCGAGTACGAGCCCGCACACCGCGAGGGCGCACAGCAGGCAGGCCGCTCCCACCGCCTGGACCCGCCGCCACACCCGCACCCACCACGGGGTCCCGCCGCCTGCCACGGGTACGCCGCCACCGCCCAGGAGCAGTCTCGTCCAGTACCCGTGCAGCCGGACCGCCGACGGCCCCGCCGCGAGACCGGCCGACACCGAAGCCAGGCCGAGCCCCGCGGCACCTGCCGATCCGGGCCCTCCGTGCCACAGAGGCCAGAGGGTACCCGCCATACCGGCTCCGATCAGGGCTGCGGGCAGCACGGCCACCGGCGCTCCGACGAACGGGTCCAGCAGCAGCCACAACAGATCGCGGGCGGTCGCCGGGTCCTGGGCGATCTTCCGGGCGGCACGCTTGCGCCCGGCCGTACTGCCGGAGGCGTACAGACGCCTGCCGTGGCGGTACAGCCCGCCTTCCCTGGCGCGGGCCTCCGAGAAATGGGGAACGTACGGATCGGAGATCTCCACCTGCGACCAGGAGGCCGCGAGCCGGCGCCGCAGCTCGGGCAGCCGGCGTAGCCGCAGCAGCGTCTCCACCGCGCCGGACAGGAGGGCCGCGGCCATCGGTACGACGAGCAGCACACCGGCCGCACCGAGCGCGGCCAACGCCACCCCACGGGCCGGGGCAAGGCAGAGAGCGCGTAGCCACGAAGTGCCCTGAGGCCGTGTTCCGTCGCTCATCGCACCTCCCGGCAGCTCGTGTGATCAACAGTCTGACATGTGCGCAAGGCGGGGGGCAGGTGCAGTTTTCTGCACCCCGACTGTGCTCCCGACTGCATTCCGCAAGCCTCCGCCGGTGCGTAGCGTCATCGATGCACACACCGGCAGGACCGGAAGCAGAGCAGCAAGGAGAGGAGGCCGTCATGAAGCCGGCACCGCAGGTTCAGGAAGGGCCGGAACCGGAACCCATCACGCTTCCGGAGGATGACGAGCAGCCGGAACGCAAGGGCCGCAGCCCACGGACCGTGCTCATCGAGGCGGCGGCGCTGGACGTCGCACTGCCGCTCCTGCTCTTCTACGGCCTCCGGCTGATGGGTGTGAACCAGTGGCTCGCGCTCGTACTCAGCAGCGCCCTTCCCCTTGTGCGGCTGGTCTACAGGGCGATCAAGGACCGACGGGTCGAGCGGCCCACCCTGTTCTCCCTGAGCATCATGCTCAGCGCAACCCTGGTGTCGCTCCTGACGGGAGACCCCCGGCTCGTCCTGGCCAGGGAAAGCTATCTGACAGCGCTGGTCGGGCTCTGGATGCTCAGCACGCTGCTGGCCTCAAGGCCCTTCATCTACCAGGCGACCATGCCGCTGCTCCCGGAGGCCACCGCCGCGGCCTGGCGTAAGGACTGGGACGACGTGCCCGAGTTCCGGCGTGCCATGCGGGTACTGACCGTCGCCTGGGGTACGGCCTTCATGATCGACGCGGTGGCCCGTGTGGTCATGGCGTACACCCTGCCCGTCGACAGCGTCCCGCTCCTGGGTGCCGGTCTGCTCACGGTGCTGCTCATCGTGATCGTGCAGTTCAGCAAGGCATACGCCAAGCGGCTTTCGGCTCGCCTCGGCCGGCCCGCCGAAGGCTGACCGCGGGTCCCCATACCCCCGTCCGGGCGTGCGAGTGAGGCACCGGCCCCTCCCCCCCCAGGGGCCGTGAGCCCTCCCGCCCGGGCGGGTCACTCACTCCTGTGTCAGCGTCAGCAGGGCGCGTGCCGCCAGCTGGTAGCCGAGCGCACCCATGCCGACGATGACTCCCCCGGCCAGCGGGGCGATGACCGACTCGTGCCGGAACTGCTCGCGCGCCCAGACATTGGAGAGATGCACCTCTATCCATGGCCGGGGGTAACTGGCCAGGGCGTCCCGCAGACTCCAGCCCGCGATCATCAGCGCACCGGGGTTGACGATCGCCCCGACCGAGTCGTAGTTGTCCTGGATCGCATGGATCAGCTCACCCTCGGATTCGCGCTGGACCGAGACCACGTCCCAGCCCCGCGCCTGAACCTCCTGGGCCACGGAGCGCTCGATGTCGGCCAGGGTCGCCTTCCCGTAGACCTCCGGTTCGCGTCGTCCGAGGATGCCCAGGTTGGGACCGTTGAGAAGTAGCAGTGTGCTCATGACGCACCCTTCGTGCCGACGGTGGATGTGTAGTTGTCCAGGGGCGCAGACCCCATGGCGGCGAGTGTCTCGGCGACTGTGCGCTCCGGGACGTCGTGTACCAGCTCCGGTCCCCGCGGTCCGTCCAGGACGAACGACAGGCCCGTGGTGGCCTTCTTGTCCAGCCGCATCAGGGCGATGAGGCGGTCATGCGTCAGTCCGGCCGGCAGTTCGGTGGGCAGCGAGTAGCTCTCCACGACCGTGCGGTGTTCCGCGACCCGCGCCTCGTCGATACGGCCCAGGGCTCCGGCCAGCCGTCCGGCGAACACGGTTCCGACGGCGACACCCTCGCCGTGCCGGACGGCGTAGCCGGTGGCCCGCTCCAGGGCATGACCAAGCGTGTGGCCGTAGTTGAGGATGTGCCGCATCCCCGCATCCCGCTCGTCGGCGGCCACGACGGACGCCTTCAGGGCCACACTCGCGGCGATCTGCTCGTGCAAGGACAGGCCACGCAGGTCACCCGCTCCGATGAAGTGGCACCTGGCGATCTCGCCGTAGCCGTTCAGCCACTCCCGGGGCGGCAGGGTTTCCAGGTAATCGGTGTCGCACAGCACGGCCTTCGGCTGCCAGTACGCCCCGACCAGGTTCTTCCCCTGCGGAAGGTTCACGGCGGTCTTCCCGCCGACGCTCGCGTCCACCTGGGCCAGCAACGACGTCGGCAGATGGATCACCGGGACGCCGCGGTGGTAGAGCGCTGCCGCCAGGCCGACCGAATCGGTGGTCGTACCGCCTCCGCAGGAGACCACCGCGTCCGTCCTGGTCAGCCCGAACTCGGCGAACCTGCGGCAGAGTTCCTCCACCGTCGCCAGGGTCTTGTCGTCCTCGCCGTCCTTCGCCTCCAGCGCCAGGGCCGGCACACCCGGATCCGGCACCCAGGCCCGGGGCCGCGCGGACACGATGACGACCCGCGCCGCGCCGAGCTCGGCCACCACCTCGGGCAGCGTGTGCCGCACGCCGGGACCGATCCGGACGGAGTACGACCGTGCGCCGAGCGGCACCTCGATCCGCCGGTATTCCTCGGGCATGTCCTCGCTCCTCGTAGTCCGTCCGCACGCAGGCCTTCACGACCGCAGCATGAACCGCGCCCCCGCACCCGTGGCTCAGGTTCGCATGAATGCAGGGGGCCCGGTACGCAAATAGGGGTGAGAGATCGAACATAGGGGTGTCGTCGCCGACGGAGGGCAAATACGCTTCACGAAATCCTTACCTGTGGTCGTCGAACGACCACCGGCCTGGAATGGGTGAAGGCGATGATTGAGCAGTTGCTCGCGGCGGAAGTCGCTTCGCACGAAGTGTTCGCGGACCCGCCGGGGGTCACCCTTCTTCCCGAGGAGGAGGTGCTGATTCGCGATTCCGTGGAATCGCGGCGCCGCGAATTCACCACGGGACGTCATTGTGCCCGCATGGCGCTCGCGTGCCTCGAGTTCCCCTCGGACCGCCCCATCCTCTCCGGGAAGAAGGGGGAGCCCCTCTGGCCCGACCAGGTGCGGGGGAGCATCACCCACTGCCGCGGCTACCGGGCGGCGGCGGTCGCCCGGATGGCCGAGATCGCGTCGGTCGGCATCGACGCGGAGCCCCACCAGCAACTGCCGGACGGCATCCTCGAGGCCGTGGCGCTTCCCGGGGAAGAGGTCAGGACGAAGGAACTCCTCCTCGGCTTCCCAGGTGTGCACTGGGACAGAATGCTTTTCAGTGCCAAGGAAAGCGTTTACAAGACTTGGTTTCCGCTCACCCAGAGGCCACTTACATTCGATGACGCTGTCATCGAGATCGACCCGGTGGACGGAACGTTTTCCGCACGGATCCTTCCGCAGGGTGTCCGCGGTATTCATAATGCCCCCAGGGGATTCACCGGCCGTTGGATGGTCGGGAACGGGATTGTGGTCACAGCGATCGCTGTGCCTGCCGTGGGGGGATCCCTTGACTGAAACCCTGACCGAAACCCTGACAGCACCCGAGGAGTAGGTAGCCCATGAGCATGATCGAGCCCAATGTAATTCTCCGGGGTGGACCTTCCCCCTATCTGTCCGAAGACCAGCGCATCTGCTACGTCGAGCAGCTGGACGAGAAGCTCAAGCTGCCCCGGGGCAACCGGTACGAGCACTTCGAGCCCACGGCGGAGAGCGAGGTGCACGAAGGCGTCCCCCTGCGGGTCTTCACCTGGACCGGGGCGACGCAGTTCGCGGAGTAAAAGCCGCGGTGGACCGGTGGTGGCGTCCTTCCTCGGGGCCGGGCCCACCACTTCGCCCCGGCCGAGGCCGCACACGGTGTGCAGGGGCGAGGCGAGTCGGGCTCGGTCCGCGGACCAGGTACTTCCTCGCCGTCGGGGCCGACGGCGAGGAAATACGTGCGCCGCGGCTTCGGGCCGCGCGAACTGGGACGGGGATGCGCCCGTCCCAGCCGCACGTCAGGGCAGCAGCGACGAAATGGTGCGGGAGACCGAAGCGATGACCTGCGGCGCATGGTCGTTGAGGTAGAAGTGACCCCCGGAGTAGGTGTGCAGCTCGAAACCGCCCTCGGTGTGTTCGGCCCACGAGCCGACCTCATCCACGCTCGCCTTGGGGTCATCGGTGCCCGTGTGCGCGTGAACGGGGGCCGCCAGGCGCGGGCCGTCGGTGTAACGGTAGGTCTCCGCCGCTTTGTAGTCGCTGCGGATGGCGGGCAGCACCATGCGCATCAGCTCCTCGTCGCCGAACACCTGGGCCCCGGTGCCGTTGAGCGACCGCAGCTCCTCGATCATCCCGTCGTCGTCACGGAGATGAACGGACTCGTCCCGGTGCCGGCAGGGCGCCCGCCGTCCGGATGCGAACAGCACGAGCGGCATCACTCCCTTCTGCTCCAGCCGCACCGCCACCTCGAAGCCGAGTGTGGCTCCCATGCTGTGCCCGAACAACGCCAGCGGCCGGTCCGCCCACGGAAGTACCTGATCGACCACCGCTTCGGCCAGGTCCGGCAGATTCTCGATGCACGGCTCCGCACGCCGGTCCTGCCTCCCCGGGTACTGCACGGAGAGCACATCGACATCAGGCGAGAGTGCCTTGGAAACAGGGAAGTAGAACGGGGCGGACCCCCCGGCATGCGGGAGGCACACGAGCCTGGCCCTGGCGTTCTTGGAGGGGTGGAACCGCCGGATCCACAGGCTGGGGTCGGTGAGATGCGCGGTCACCTGACATCCTTTCGAGTCACGGGCCGGAGCGAGATCCCGCCCGGCCGAATGCCCCCATCACCCTTCCCGCCGCCGGCGATCGCGCACAACCCCTAACCTCCGGCTAGGGGTGGACCGGCTCCTCACAGAAGGCAAGAAATGGAACCCGAAGTTCCCGATGCCCCCGCACCGACGCAGATCTCAGGAAGCACGCGCCTCTACGCCGTCCTCGGGGACCCTGTCGAACAGGTCCGGGCGCCATCGCTCCTGAACCCTCTCTTCGCCCGCCTCGGCATCGACGCGGTGCTGTTCCCCGTGCACGTGGAACCGGACGGCTTCGCCGAAGTCTTCCAGGGGCTCACACAGATGAAGAACCTGGACGGCATTCTCGTCACCATCCCGCACAAGGCCGCGGCCCTGCGCCTCGCGGACGAGGTGAGCCCGGCAGCCGCCGCGGCCGGAGCCGTCAACGCGCTGCGGCGCGAGCCGGACGGCCGCTGGAGGGGAGAGAACTTCGACGGCGTCGGGTTCGTCCGCGGACTGACCGAGGCCGGCCATCTCCCGGAGGGCAAGCGGATCGTCCTGATGGGCGCCGGTGGTGCGGGCAGCGCGATAGCGGCGGCTCTGCTGGCAGCGGGCACCGCACGACTGACGCTCTGCGACCCGGACACGGCCAGGCTCAGCGCCCTCGTCGCACGCCTGGACGAACACTGGCCCGGTCGCGCCAGGGGCGAGGCGGCTCCCGCATTCGAGCACGCGGACATCGTGGTCAACGCAACCCCGCTTGGCATGAGGGCCGACGATCCGCAGCCGTTCCCCCTGCGGGCACTGGCACCGCGGTGCGTCGTAGCGGACGTGATCATGAAGCCGAGGGAGACAGCCCTGCTGAAGGCCGCTGCCGCGCTGGGCCATCCCATCCTGCACGGTGCCCACATGCTCGACCACCAACTCGACCTCTACCGAGGCTTCTTCCGGCTCTACGATCCGACGGGGCCGTGAACCTCCGCGCCGGTGGCCAGGCAGGTCGATCGTCCGGCTCGGCGAAACCGCCGCCGGTACGGCTCGGGACACCCGTCTGCCGCCACCCCCCGTCATAGGGGCAGCGACTGCTGCCGGCACGCCCGACCGGATGCCGGCTCTCGCACGGCGAGAGGTGGACCTCACCAGTGATCAGGTCGAAGCCTCGTCGGTCGGCGGAGGTACAGGGCAGGGACGGAGAACCATGAGCGGGTCCTCCCACGCCGCCACCATGGCGAAGGGGAATCGGTCGAGCTCAAGACAGAGTGCGACGTCATCGGGATGGGCGCCTTGACGCACACCCTCTGCCAGCTCGGCGGTGGCGCGCGACGCGGCAGCGCGGCGGAGGAACTCATCGGCGTCCGTCCCGGCCCCGGCGACTCTCCGAGCGATGTACTGAGCGCACGCCAGATCTTCATCGGCCTGCCCGTCCTCGCCGGTGACCACGAACGTGACGCTCGCACACCCCCGTGTCCGCAAGAGCCGAGCCGTTGCTTCCGCCACCACGAAGCCGGCGCACAGCACCAGCGACGCCTCCTTGACCGCAAGGGCGCCGACCGTCCCTGCCGTGGTCTTCTGCACAACGGTACGTCCACCGAGGTCAACGGACCGCAGCAGGCCCGGCGAGTTGACGGTGTCGAAACCCGGCGCGGGCGGGCCGTCCTTGAGAGCCACCCAATCCGGGTGGCGGGCCTTGTGCGCCAGGGCTTCGTCCAGCGATTCAGCAAGAACGATCGCTTCCGCCCCCTGGGCGAAGGCCCAGGCAGCCACCGTGAAAGCACGCATGACATCGACAACGACTGCCACGGACGGGGCTTCGACGAGCTCAGCGATGCCAAGGTAACGAGAGTCCATTCCGATAATGATCGCGCACGCCCGACCCCAACACCCAGACAGTGACGCGCGTCACGTCGAAGGGCTCGGCATGCGGCACCGCCAACTACCTGCCTCGCGGCGGCCAACCCTGGCTCTCTCTACCGGACCTGGGAATTCCTGCACCGCATCTCAGTAGACCCCTCACGCCTCCGCCCTCCTCCTTCGGGTGCAGGCGCAGAGGAGGAGGCCGGACTGCGAAGAGCGTCAGCGGGAGGCCGCGCACCGCCGCCCGCCCGCTGTCACGTCCTTGGCGGGGTGGGCCGCCGGCGCCTGTCGGAATCGTGTCGGGTGTATGTCGGAGCAGCTTGATCTCATGGCGGCATGACGCAACTCGACAAGAGCCCCGAGGCCGGCCCGCCCGCCATCCGGGTGCGGGGAATGGTCAAGCACTACGGCGGGACCAAAGCACTGGATGGCGTCGATCTCGATGTGCCCGAAGGTACCGTCCTCGGAGTCCTGGGCCCCAACGGTGCCGGCAAGACGACGCTGGTCCGTTGTCTGTCCACTCTCGAGAAGCCCGACGCGGGCACCGCGCTGGTCGCGGGATGCGACGTGGTGAACGACCCCAGCGGGCTGCGCCGCATCATCGGCCTGACCGGACAGTACGCCTCGGTCGACGAGAAGCTCTCCGGCTGGGAGAACCTCTACATGATCGGGCGGCTGCTGGACCTCTCCCGCAAGGACGCCCGGCGCCGCTCCGACGAGATGCTGGAGCGGTTCTCCCTGACGGAGTCCGCCAAGCGGCCCGCTATGCAGTACTCCGGCGGCATGCGGCGGCGGCTGGACCTCGCGGCGTCCATGATCGGGCAGCCGGCAGTCCTCTACCTGGACGAGCCGACCACC
The DNA here is from genome assembly GCF_040686735.1 of Streptomyces sp. NPDC079167. Taxonomy (NCBI): domain Bacteria; kingdom Bacillati; phylum Actinomycetota; class Actinomycetes; order Kitasatosporales; family Streptomycetaceae; genus Streptomyces; species Streptomyces sp. NPDC079167. The sequence continues at coordinate 16,125 of NZ_JBFBLO010000035.1, forward strand.
GGCCTCGACCCCCGCACGCGCAACGAAGTATGGGCGGAGGTGCAGCGGATGGTGGGCGAGGGCGTCACCGTCCTGCTCACCACCCAGTACATGGAGGAGGCCGAGCAACTAGCCAGCGAGCTGGCGGTCATCGACCGTGGCAAGGTCGTCGCCACCGGCGGGGTCGACGAGTTGAAGGCAAAGGTCGGTGGCAGAACGCTCAGGATCCGGCCGTCCGAACCGGCGCAGCTCTCCGCCATGCAGCGGGCCGTCACCGAGTCCGGACTCGACACGATCGCCGCCACGCACACCGCTCCGGAGGAAGGCCTGCTGTACGTCCCGATCCTCCACGACGAGCACCTGACGGCGGTGATCACCCTGTTGGGCGCACGCGGCTTCGGTATCGCGCACATCGGCACCCACCTCCCGAGCCTGGACGAGGTGTTCCTGGCGATCACCGGACAGAAGTCCACCGCCGCCCTCTCCGACGAGCCCGCTGACCGGGCCTCCGACACCGTTCCCGAGGAGGTCGCGGCATGAGCACAGCGACGCTTTCCCGTTCTTCGTCCACCGCTCCGCCTTCCCGTCCGAAGCAGGGCTCCGCGGGCCGGACCAGGATCGGCCTGCGGAACAACCTCCGGCACATCGGCGCCCTGACCCGGCGCAACGTCATGCAGATCAAGCAGGACCCCGAGTCGATGTTCGACGTCGTACTGATGCCGGTCATCTTCACCCTCCTGTTCGTGTTCGTCTTCGGCGGCTCGGTCGGCAAGGCGCTGGGAGGCGACAGCGACGCGTACGTCAACTACGTCGTACCGGGCCTCATGGCGATGCTGGGCATGAACATCGCCATGGCTGTCGGCAGCGGCGTCAACGACGACTTCCAGAAGGGGGTCATGGACCGCTTCCGGACGATGCCGATCGCCCGGTCCTCGGTGCTGATCGCGAAGATCGTGGTGGAGCTGGGCCGGATGCTGGTCGCCATCGTCGTCCTGCTGGGCGTGGGCTTCGCACTCGGGCTGGAGATCAAGACCTCGGTGCCCGGACTGCTCGCGTCCGTGGGACTGTCGGCGGTGTTCGGCTCCTCACTGATGTGGATCTTCATCCTGCTGGGGCTCACGATGAAGAGCAATCAGACCGTGCAGGGCATGGGACTGCTGGTGCTGATGCCCCTGCAGTTCGGGTCCTCCATCTTCGCCCCGCCGTCCTCGATGCCGGGCTGGCTGCAGGCGTTCACGGACTACAACCCGCTGTCCAATCTCGCGGACGCGGCTCGCGGCCTGATCAGCGGTGGGCCTGTCGCCCACTCCGCCGTCGTGACCCTGGCCTGGGCGGCGGCGATCACCCTGATCACCGCGCCGCTCGCCGTCTCCAAGTTCCGCCGCAAGACCTGAACCCGGCCGCGCACCGACGGGGCGGTTCAGACGGCCGCCAGGGAGACCGCCTCATCCACCGTGAGGCAGCCTCCTTCGGCGTACAGCACCTTGTAGGCGGCGTCCGTCAGACCGGCCCGGACCGCCGACTCGGCGTTCTCGTAGGAGGTGCGCTCCTGCGCGGCGGGAGAGTAGCCGGGCGGCAGGAGGGCGTCGGCCGCTCCCAGCAGCCGGGCCGCGTTCGCGATCCGGTCCGCGCCCCCCAGCCCGGCCAGCGCGCGGGCCATGGTCATCAGGTGGACAGCCGGCATCTGGGGCGCGACCAGCGCACCCAGCGGGTCCCGGGCCCGGGCCAGCGCCTCGCGCGCCCGGGCGAGGGCGTCGGCGTAACGCCCGTCCAGGTTGGCCGTCCAGGCCAGCAGTCCGTGCACGAGTCCTTCGAACATCGCGAGACCGGAGTACCTGAACGTGCCGAGCAGCCGCTCCAGTTCGGCACGCGCCTCCTCGGTGCGGCCGGTGCGGTTCAGCCAGACGGCCAGTGTCATCCGCGCGGCGGGCTCGACCATGTGACTGTGCCGGTCGGCCTCGGCGAGGACCTCACGCAGCAGTGCCTCGGCCTCCGCGCCCTGTTCCGGCTCCGTCATGACGCCGGCCAGACGGGTCTTCAGCACCGCGGCCTGGGAGAGCGCGCCCAGTTGCTGCGCGTGCCGGATCGCGTCGCGGAAGTCCTCCGCCGCACGGGCGTGGTCACCGATGCGCTCGTAGGACTCGCCCCGGACGGACAGAGCCTCCGCCGCCCCCCAGGAATCGCCGAGCCGGGTGAACAGCGCCAGGCTCTCATCCGCGTCCCGGGCCGCCTCACCGGCCATGTCGCCCCGGTTGGCCAGCATGTTCGCCCGCAGCTGGAGGGCGGAGGCCAGATCCCAGTCGTCCCCCAGCGAGCGGCAAAATTCGACGGTCTGGTCCACGAGCCGCAGCATGCGGCCCGGCTCGCCGGTCAGCATGACGGCATGGATCCACAGCACCCCCGGAGTGCGGCATGTCTGCGGCACACCCAGGCGGTAGACCTCGATGATCCGGCCGCAGTACTCCACCGCCTCGGGCATGGTCCGTTCGTCGAGCTCGTGGCTCATGGAGGCGAGATGGATGAGCCGGACGCCGCGCCGCGCCTCGACGAGCACATCCGGACCCATGGGCGGTGGGGCGTCGGTGCAGCGTTCGTACAGCGGCGGGGCGGGCACTGTCGGGGCGGCGAACGGGTCGGGGCCGAGCGCGGCGACGGCTCCGGACCAGTGCCTGGCGTCGGCCCGCAGATCGCGGATCTGCCAGTACCAGGCGAGGGCGTGGACCAGGGAGAGCGCTTCGTGCTCGTCCTCGGCGGCCACCGCCCGGCGCAGTGCGGCCCGCAGATTCTCGTACTCGTTCTGGAAGACCACGATCGCCGCCGTCTGTCCGTGTCCGCGCAGCAGCGGGTCGGTGCGGCGGGCCAGTTCCCGGAAGTGGACGAGGTGACGGCGTTCCACCTCGGCCCGCCTCCCCGACTCGTCCAGCCGCTCGGCGGCGTATTCGCCGATCGTCTCCAGCAGCCGGTAGCGCATGCCCGTCCCAAAGGCGGTCTGCGCTGTCGCTGTCGCCACGACCAGCGACTTGTCCACGAGTGAGCCGAGCAGCCCGATGGCGTCCGGTCCGCAGACCGCCTCGACCGCCGGCAGGTCGCAGTCGCCGGCGAACACGGACAGTGCGCACAGGGCGGCGCGTTCTTCGGCACCGAGCAGGTCCCAGGACCAGTCGACGACCGCCCGCAGGGTCTGCTGCCGGGGCAGCACGGTCCTGGCCCCGCCGGTGAGGAGCAGGAAGCGGTCGTCGAGCCGGTCCGCGATCTGCCGGGGGGTGAGTATCCGCAGCCGGGCGGCGGCCAGTTCGATGGCGAGGGGCAGTCCGTCCAGCCGGCGGCAGATCTCGGCCGCGGCCTCCGGATCGTCCTCGGGCCGGAAATCGGGCCGGGCGGCGGTACCGCGTTCGGTGAGGAGCCGCAGGGCCATCGGACCGGGCAAGGGCTCCACCGGGCGCAGGACCTCACCCGGCACCCCGAGGGGTTCACGGCTGGTGGCCAGGACGGTCACCCCCGGGCACCGGGCCAGCAACTCCTCCGTGAGCAGGGCCGCCGCTGACACGACGTGTTCGCAGTTGTCGAGCAGCAGGAGCATCCTTCGTCCGCCGCAGTGCTCGGTCAGCCGGACCAGCGGTGCGTCCCCGCTGCCGCGGTCGACAGCACGCAGCTCCTCGGTCTTCGCGCCGGGCAGCACGGTCTGACGGGCACCGAGAGCGGTGAGTACCACCTCCGGCAGCGTCGACGGGTCGTCGACGGGGGCGAGTTCTACAAGCCACACACCGTCCGGCCAGCGCCGGCCGGCGTCGGCCGCCTCGGCTGCCTCCATGGAGAGACGTGTCTTGCCGGCGCCTCCGGGCCCGAGCAGGGTGACCAGCCGTGCCTGCATGAGGTCGGTCCCGATGGACGCGATGTCGTCCTGCCGCCCGACGAAGCTGGTCAGGCGCGCCCGGAGCCCGCCCCCGGACCTCGGAGGTTCCTCGACAGCCGCCTCCTGCCCGCTCGGAGTGAGCAACTCGGCGTGCAAGGAGCGCAGTTCCTCGCCAGGGTCGGTGCCCAGGCGTTCGGCCAGGTCGCGGCGCAGCGTCTCGTACGCGTCGAGTGCCTCAGCCGTACGGCCGGTGGCCCGCAGCGCGCGCAGCCGCAGGGCCTGCAGGGGTTCGTCCAGCGGGTGTTCTTCGCACAGAGCCATGAGCTCGGGCGATGCCTCCTCGGCCCGCCCGAGTGCCAGCAGCGCACCGAGCCGCCCCCGGCGGGCGGCGAGGAGCCGGGTGCCGAGCCGGCCGGCTTCGGCGCTGTGCTCGGGCAGGTCTGCCAGGGCGGGCCCACCCGGCCACAGCGCGATGGCCTCGTCGAAAAGGGCGAGGGCGGCGGCGGGGTCGTCAGCGGCCAGGGTGCGGGTGCCGTCGCGGGCCAGCTGCTCGAAACGGTGGGCGTCGATGTCGGCCGGGGCCGCGCGCAGCGCGTACCCGCCGTCGGCCGAGGCCACCGTTCCAGGACCGAGGGCCCTGCGCAGCCTGCCCACCAAGGCGTGAAGGGCACCGGCCGCGTCGGCGGGGGGCAGGTCCACCCACACCGCGTCGACGAGGACCGCCACCGGGATGCTGTGCCCCGGCCGCAGAGCGAGGGCGGTGAGCAGCGCGCGCAACCGGGCCCCGCCGACGGCGACGGGGGTTCCGTCTTCGCGGAAGGCACGGGCGGGGCCGAGAATCTGGAAGCGCACACGTCCATTCTCGCGGATACATCCGTCGGGGGTACGCGAGGGCCGGAGCGAAGCCTTCCGGACACCGGCTTCGCCCGCCGGCCGACGGCCGCAGCAGCCGCGCGGCAGACCGGGGGCGGTGCCGGGCCGCTCAGGCGTCCGACCGCGAACGCCCGAAGTCCCAACCCCCGCCGCCCTCCTCGGGCCGTGCCGCAACCGGATACCGGCATCGCCGCCGAGCTGACAGCGCGCGGGATCACCGACAGCATCTCGGCTTCTACCGTGCGCCGTTGGCTGCGCCAGGATGCACCTAGACGTCATCTCATTTGGCGAGTCTGCGATAACAGATGAGGGTGCAGGCGATGCTCGTGAAGGCGAGGAAGTGCTCGGCTTTGCGCTCGTAGCGGCGGTGGAGACGGCGGCAGCCGGCGAGCCACGACATGGTGCGTTCGACGGTCCAGCGGTGGCGTCCCAGTCGCTGTGATGACTCGATTCCCTTGCGTGCGATGCGT
>NZ_JBFBLO010000036.1:0-20718 GCF_040686735.1 Streptomyces sp. NPDC079167
GCTGGAACAACTCCCACAACTCGTCCGGCACCAGCCGCTCAACGATCCCCACCATGACTCACAGACTACCGAGTCGCCCAAATGAGATGGCTTCTAACGCCCTCAAGGGGACCCCCGAGGAGCTGGCCGCGTTCATGAAGGACGGCTGGAAGCGGCCGTTGGAGGACGATCAGCGCGTGGCCGCCGCCAGTGCAACCGAAGCCGGTGGCGCGGGTGTACGCGAGGCAGGCGACGCGGCGATGAACGGGACGATCGACGACGTCCGCACCTTCCTGAGCGAAGGCCAGTACCAGCGCCGCGACGACGACGCCCGGGTCCGTGTGGCGCAGATCGAAATGGCAGGAGGCCCTGCCACCAAGCGGGCCGCGGCCGCCGCGCTGAACGCGGGCATCGGCGAGGTGCGCGACTTCCTCGCCTACGGGCAGTACATCACCCGCGCCCAGGATCAGGAACACGCCAGCATCAGCGACCTGGCTCAGCAGACCACCGACGCCGCGGCAGCTGCCAACAAGGCCAAAGTGAGTGCGGAAGCACAGTCCAAGAAGGCTCAGACCGCCGCCGGCCTGGCAAAGAAGGAGGCCGCCACGGCGGCAGCCGAAACCCTGGCCGCGAAGGACGACGCGGACAAGGCCGAGGACGCCGCCCGCCGTGCGGCGGAGGCCACCCGTCGCGCTGCGGATGCGGCCAAAACCGCAATCTCGGCAGCCCGTGCCGCCAACGCCTCCGCACAGACCGCTATCGCCGCTGCAGCGAACGCTTCCACTGCGGCTCAGCGTGCCTCCCAGGCCGCCAGCAAGGCGTGGGCGTCCGCAGCATCGGGCAAGGTCAACGAAGAAGCGGCCGCCACCGCACTGAAGGCCGCCGGCGATGCCGAGAAGATCGCCGACACCCTCGACTCGATGCTCCAGACAGCAAGGGCGGCCAGAGACGCACTGAACGCGTCGCTCGGGGCCATCGACGATATGAACGCCGCCGCGGCGAGCTCAAGAGCCGCTGAAGGATATGCGGCTGAGGCAGGAGCCAGCTCGGGTCAGGCCAAGGCGGCAGCTGCCGCAGCCGAGCGCCACGCCGCGGAAGCCAGACGGGCCTCCCTCGCAGCGCAAAGCCACGCGAATGCTGCAATTGCCGCCGCCACCGATGCCCGCGACTTCGCCCGTTCCTCGGCTGCCCATGCACGCAAGGCCGCGGAAGCGGCACGCAAGGCGAACGAGCACGCCGGAGATGCCCAGGCCGCAGCTGACCAGGCGAAGATCAACTCCGCCGAGGCTCTGAAGGCTGCCCAGGCGGCCACCACCGCGGTCACCAAGGCCCAGGAGATCCAGGCCACCACCCGCAAGGGCGAGACAGACGAGATCGCCGCCCGCACGACCCTTCTGGTCAATGAAGCCCGCGACGCCAAGGCAACCGTCGACGCGGCCAAGGCCGAGATCGTCAAAGCGAAGCAGGAAGCCCTCCAACTTCAGACCGACTTCGACGCCCTTGCGGACCAGGCCGCCATGCCGGACGCCCAGCCTGCAGAGGTCGCAGCCGCCGGCCGCAAGATGGCCATGACCGCCCTGCAGATCCGCGGCCCATGGAGCCGGGCGGCTGCTGAGAGCGCCCTGGTCGGCGACGACGACGCTGTGGTCGCGTACGCGCGTACGGGCTGGAAACTGGCCCAGGAGGAAGACGAACGAGAAGCCGTCAACGTCCTCGCCCAGCAATCCGACTACGAGGACGTCCGCACAACGGCGACCACTGCCCTCGCAGGCACCCCGGCCCAGGTACACACCTTCCTCACCACCGGCCAGTACCAGGCGGCGGCCCCCGACAACCGCATCGCAGTGGCCCGCCTCGCCGAAGCCGGCGGAGTGGGAGTCAAGGAAGCCGCCCAAGCCGCGCTCGACAACCCCAACCCCAAAGCCCTCGACACCTTCCTCCAGCAAGGCCAGCACCAGGCGCGGATCGAGGACTACCGCGTCGAAGCAGCCCAGCTCGCCGAAGGCGGAACGCCCGAGGTCAAAGCAGCAGCCGAAGCCGCCCTCGCCAGCCCCGATACCAACCTGATCGACTTCATCACCTCAGGCCAGCACAAGGCCGCCCGACGCGACCAACTCAACGCCGCACACGTCGAGCAGATCCAGAGCATCATCGCCACGGCCAGCGCCACCGCCGCCCTCGCCTACCAGTCCGCCCACGACGCGGCTAAGGCTGCCGAGACGGCACAAGGCCACGCGGACCTCGCCGCAGGCCACGCACAAAAGGCCACTGAGTACGCCGACCAGGCCGCCGACCACGCCGACAGGGCCTTGAAGGCCGCCGATCGCGCTAGTGCCGCGGCCCGCTCGGCCAGCGCTTCCGCCGCCGCCGCTCAGAAAGCCGAAACCCAAGCCGCCGGCAGCGCCCGCAAGGCCAGGAACGCAGCCATATCCGCCGAAGCCAGCTACGGCGCCGCACAAGGCTACGCCGCAAGCGCCTTCCAGGCAGCGGACCAGGCAAGACAGTCCGCACTCAACGCCGGCCAGAGCGCCGCCGAGGCGCATAACAAGTACATCTCAACGATGGTCCGCTACCAGACAGAGCGCTATACCGCAGAACAACAAGCTCTTCTGGACCAGAGACTGGCCGAACACGAGGCCACGCTCGAACAGGACGCCGACGCCGGCGGATCCTCCGGGGCCCTTACTCTGCTCCAAGGCCTTATCGGCACTGATGTTCCCCCCGGCATGAGCCTCAAGGACTTCATCCACCTCAGGCTCGACATACTGGGTCTGATCCCCGTCATCGGGGAGCCATTCGACGCCATCAACTGCATCGCCTACGGAGTGGAATCCGGACTCAACAAATACGGGGTGGGCGAGAAGGACGCATGGAAGGACGCCCTCCTCTCCTGTGCGTCCATCCTCCCGATCGCAGGCTGGGCCGCCGCACCCTTCAAGGCCGCGCGGTGGACGGGGAAATTCGGCGGGGCGGCCGGCGAAATTTTCGAGGCGATCGGAAACCTCTTCAAGCGGAACCCGTGCAGCCCGAAGCACAGTTTCCCTGCAGGGACCCAAGTCCTCATGGCAGACGGATCTCATCTGCCTATCGAGCGGGTGCGCAGGGGTGACCTGGTGCGTTCCACCGATCCGCTCTTGGGCATCACCGGTGCCCGCCGGGTCATGGCTACGATCTTTACGCCGGACGACAGGGAGTTCACCAGCATCACACTCAACGGTGCCACGGGGCCGAGTGCGCTGACGGCCACCAATCACCACCCGTTCTGGACTCCTGAGACACAGAGCTGGACCAATGCGGGACAGCTCAAAGCCGGCGACGCCCTTCGCGTCGCAGATGGCACATCTGTGGAGATCACGAAGATTCGGCGCTGGAATGAACCCCAGTCGGCCTATAATCTGACCGTCGCGGACCTGCAGACGTACTATGTACTGGCGGGCAGAACCCCTGTTCTTGTCCACAACAGTCGGTGCTTGACCGGCAACGTCGTCGGGCCCCAGGGAGAAACCCTATCGCTTCCCAAGGGGCGAAAGGCCGTTGCGGAGGCCAACAACGGGAAGGGGTGGTTTTTTGACATTAAACCTTCCGAAGCCAAGGCCAGTGGATTGCATCAAGACGTGAGGTACGTGCGGGTCATGGATCCGGTCACCAGCGGACCATTTCCGTACCCTAAGGGATACATAACCTACGCCAACGAGCTGGGCCAGTTCATACATCCAATCACCGGCAAACCTGTCGGTAAAAAAGACCCGTATTGGCATATACCAATCCCATGACCACTGTAGAAGATCTCTTCGTGTCCCAGGACTACTCTCAGGCTCCCGAGACCATCAGCTGGGATCCTTTGAAAGAGCAGGACGCTCTGCACGACACACAGCTCCTCGATTGCCGGGTGTCTCCGACTTCGAATCGTGCGGCGCTGCTCTTTGACATGCGTACCGCGTCGAATTACCCGGCAGGGAACGCTGCTCTTCTTGTGGTTAAGGGGCTGAAATCATTCAGTTGGAGCGGAGCATCGCAGCAGCACAAGCTGATGGCGTTCTCGGTGATGTCCAGCCATCCTTCCGTAAATGCCGACGGCGGCTTTCTGCTGGGGCTGAGATTCTTCCCTGATGGCGAACATTCTGTGTGCGGAGATGGGATGGACTTCTACCTTCTGGAAGCCCACGGAGTTCCTGAGGCTCCGCCGAGCTACCTCGGACGCTCTCTCAATCAGGTTCGGCACGAGCTTCCGTCGTGGAGTCACCCCTGCACAGTCCTGCAGTCGGTGACCACGGCAGGCAGGTGACACAACGTCGTGGTCGAAGCGGCTCGCCCGAGGCACCCTCGAGCGAGCCGCTTTGCTACGGGCGTCGCGGAGCGCGCGTGGCTCGGAGAGGTGCAGAAAATCGTCCGCCCTTGCCGGAGGACGTCGCGTCGTCGAAGTACTCGACGGCGCCACGAACTTCGGTGCCACCGGACGGAGAGTCAGCGGGGCGACCTCGTCGACCACCCGCTTGCGCGGCTGACCACTCGCCATCCGACATGGCCGTGCTGAGGACGCAGCAGAGAGGTACTTGCTGACCGCCCGCCAGGTCATCCGGTCTCCTTGGCAACCTCCGCCAGGCTCATGGCCTCGGCCTCAACCTGAGGTTAAAAGAACCTTCTCGGAACGACGTCGTGACGTCGCAACGGCGAAATTGAGACGAGATGTAGTCAGGATCGCCCCGACGAGGTTCCCCTCCTGCAGATGCCCGTCAGGGCCTCACGGACCCTAACCGATGGCGTCCCGTGGAGTGGTGTAGCCGATCTTGGCGGGGATGTGCGCCTCTTGTGAGCCGTTGGGTGCGTCGACTGCCTGCAAGTACCTCCTGAGAACGAGGTCGGCCACCGTGTAACTGTCCTTGGTGAACGGGCAGTTCGACCCAAGGGGGTACACGGTGGCCTTGTCCCAGCCTGACCTACTTCGCCTGCTGGAGTCACTACGTTCGGCGGACGGTCTTGAACTCGTGCGCGAAGTCGCCGAGCGGCTGTTGCAGGAGCTGATCGAGGCCGAGGCGGCCGCGCAGATCGGCGCGGAGTGGAACGAGCAGACGACCACGCGGACCGGCTACCGCAACGGGCACCGGGAGAAGACCGTGACCACGCAGGCCGGGGATCTGGAGCTGGCGATCGCGAAACTACGGGCTGGGAGCTTCTTCCCCAGCCTGCTCGAGCGCCGGCGTCGCATCGACCAGGCCCTCTACGCCGTCGTGATGGAGGCCTACGTCCGTGGCGTCTCCACCCGCAATGGCGATGATCTGGTCAAGGCGCTCGGCTCGGACACCGGGATATCGAAGAGTGAGGTCTCCCGGATCTGCGGCGATCTCGACGAACAGCTCGAGGTGTTCCGCACCCGGCCGCTGGACCACTCCCGCTTCCCGAGTGCGGCCGAGCCGTGGTGAGTTTCGGGGTGAATCGACCCAGCCATGGTGAGCAGGCCCTGGGGCGTGGTGAGTTTCCCGGCCGGAAACTCACCATTGCAGGTCAGGCGCGTGCACGGCTACTCACCACGACACCCCCGACCACTGGAAACTATCGTTGTCGAATGCCCTGCACGACGCGTACAGGGTCGATATGGCGGTGGCATCAGGGGCTGCGGGAGTCCGGGGCGGGGCTCCGTCGCCGGTGCCAGACACCAGCCCCCGCCCGGGCTCCGACACCCTGGCACACGGGAGACCGGCGGCGCTGGGAGAGGAACAGAGCCGCGGCCACACCTGTCCCTCGAGCGCCCACCCCACAGAACGCCGCGCGGCCGGCGTGAGGGCCGACACCAATGCCGACACCATGACCGACACGGTCACCGACACGATGGCCGACGGCAGGACCGACACTATGGCCGACACCTGCCAGGAGCCGGCCTCTGCACAACCGCAGGTCAACTACTGGTTTTCCTGTGGTGAGTGCTCGGACTTTCCCTCTTCTACCTGGCTGCCTGGCTATGGGTGGTGGGTGTGGTGGCTGGTGTTGGGGTGGTCTCGGGGAACCGGGCGGCGCTGCGCTGACTCTTTTCACCGGCCCGTCGCGCTGTTCCGGGCCGACGGCCGGAACAGGAAGCGGGGCAGCCCGTGAACGAAGCCAGCCACGGTCCTCTTGCCTGCAAGATCGCTTGCCCAGCCAGGTGCGCTACGCGTCATGTGCCGTCGCAAGAAGGCTGATCAGCCAGCCAGGCAGTGGCTGCGTTGACGGCTTGATCCGTCTTCGTGCCGAAGCCTTGTCGTTGGTCGGGGACCGCCTCGTCCGGTGTGAGAGGCCCGTCATATGTCCTACCGGTGCGGTCGGCGCCTTGCGCGTCGGTCACCCCGATCGTCGCTCCGTCGGAAAGACGTTGTATGGCGATGTTGGTGGGGACGCCGAAGGTCGGCTGACCGAAAGACCGGGTCGAAGGCCGCCCCCGAAAGGCGAGTGTGATTGCTTCGCCAGAGCTTGCGGTCTGCCTGCTGGTGAGAACCGCTACGGCCGGATTCTTGCGTGCCACGGGGGATAGCGGCGCCCATGGAAACCGCTGCCCTTCTAGACGGGGGACCCGGTCCCTGATCGTCCATGCAATCTTCGTGCCGTCGTTTCTCACGTAGGCCCCGACCGGCCCGTCACCAAGGATTGGTGCGACCACCGTGAGCATGGGCCACATGTTTCCGCCACTGTTGCGGCGCAGGTCTACGATCCATCCGCAGGCTAGCCCGTCATCGGCCGCAGTCACCGAGGCCTGTCCCTGCTCGACGTAGGCAGCCAGCGTCTCGTCGTCCCCCAGTACGCCGGGCAGCGAGATATACCCCATGCCACCGGGCAGCCGCCGGCCTTTCAGCCCGTGGAACTGCGACACCGAAGCACCCAGGTCCTCGTCTGTCTCTTCGGGACTGAGGAACCAACTGTGTCCGTCCGCCAAGGCACCGACCGCACCCGCGATCGCACGATATGTTTCCGCGGTCGTCTGAGCGGCACCCGCCTGCTTGAACGCCGTGCTTCGGAGCGCAGGCCAGTCGATTTGTTCGCGGCGGAGAGAGCTCTGCTCCATGAAACTCAGCGCCTCGCGGAGGTAGGTGCGCGCCTCGGGCGCCATGCCCTCCCCCAGAGGCCTCTCACCAGAACCTGCGCAACCGCTCCCCGTGAACAGAACCATGGCCACAACGAGACATGCTCGCCTCACAGCACGGCCTCGGCGCACCCTCAGCATTCCCCCACCTAAGTGGTCCAGCATGCCTCTTGCTGGGCCAGGATCGAAAACACAGCCCGCACAATACAGTTGGCTCGCCGCCGCCCACCTAGCTGGCAGCGCTGAGCTGGGCTTTCGGACCGGGTTCTCCTGGACTGGCTGCGCTGGCAGGTCGGACAGACCGAACGCCGCATCCGGGAACTGGAGATCAAGGAAGCCCAGGACCGGAAACGGCGGGAGGTGGCCCGGGCCGAGATGATGTGGAAGATCCAGCCGCAACGCTCCTCCTCGGTCGCGCTGCTGCACCGAGGCGGCTGCGCCACCTACCCCGACCAGATCGGGCTCATCTCCCGCGAAGACGCGATGATCGCCCTGGTCGAGCCGGACATCGAGCCGTGCCAGGTCTGCCGGCCGGACACCGGCCTGCAGGGCTGAACCGACACCACCTGCCGGCCGCGCCGCGGTCTACGCGGCCACGTACGTGTGCGCCCGCCCGCCCCGCCACTGGACCCACTCCGGCCGGTCCAGCAGCTGCTCCGCGTCCGGCAGCCCGGCCCGACGCAGGAACTCCACGACGTCCTGGTCCTCGTAGGCGAGTCCGGCGATCTGACCACGGATGGTGACCCGCCGCCCGCCCGTGGGGGAGAAGCGGTGAATGACTATCGGCGCGCTCATCTCTCCAGAGTGCGACTCCGGGCTGGTCGCAGCATGCCGAGCGCGCAAGGCTCACCTCGCCCCGACTGCGCAATCAGCGCTGCTGGCCTGCCGTGGTGAGCGCGTTGTGCCCATGGTGAGTGGGCAGGCTGTGGTGAGTTTCCGGTCAACGACTCGCCACGGCCATTCCACCTGGGCTTTTGCTGGCGGTCCTGATCCGTCCCACGCTGGAGGCCTCGAAGAACGACTGGGTACGCACTGATGAGGGTGTACCCGGCCGTCCCATGTCTTCAGCACCGCTGTAGCGTTGTCTGCAAACAATCGGGGGGTCAGTGACGAGGTCCTTGCACTTCAGCTGGGAACTGAGCGGCTCAGGCTGGGCGAGGTGCAGGATCTGGGACGGCTCGACGAAGCACCGGGACATCGTCAGCTACTGCACAAACGCGCTCGCCGACTTGTTGAAAGGCGTGACGGGCCTCTACGGCCCCCGTAGCATCCAGCGGTTCTCGTTCGATCTCGAACCGGCAGAGGCGCGGTGGATTCTTCGCCGCCGAAACAGCGACGTGCACATCACAGTCCGGCACTTCCCGGACATGTCGACGAGCTTCGACGCACCGGACGGGAAGGGCACCCTCGTGTGGATGTCCACACGTCCTCGCACCTCCCTGGCACACGCAATCCTGATGGCTGCCGAGAAGGTGCGGCGAACCCACGGCGAGGACGGCTACCTCCAGAAGTGGCAGCTGCACGCCTTCCCCACCACCGAACTGGAAACCCTTCGGCACCTGCACCTGGCAGCGGATGACTGCGCTCTCCAGCACTGAACCAACGGCGCCTCACGGCCCCGATCGCGGAGCCGATGCCGGTCAGTAGGTGGGACTTGTTGGTGCCGGAGTCGCGCTCTGACCCGGGGCGTCGTACACAACCTGGAAGGAGTCCGCCGACCCCGGCTACGACGCCAAGCTCGACCGAATTGAGCACGTCCTGACACGCTTCCCGGACCGGACGTTCGCGTTCGACGAGTTCGGCCCGCTCGGCATCCGCCCCACCGCGGGCAGCTGCTGGGCCGAACAGGGCAGGCCCGACCGGCTGCCGGCGACCTACCACCGCACCCACGGCGTCACTCACTTCCACGGCTGCTACTCCGTCGGCGACGACACCCTGTGGGGAGTCAACCGCCGCCGCAAGGGCACCGCGAACACCCTGGCCGCACTCAGGTCGATCCGCGCCGCGCGCCCGGACGGCGCCCCCGTCTACGTGATCCTGGACAACCCCTCCGCCCACAACGGCAAGAAGATCCTCCGCTGGGCAAAGAACAACAACGTCCACCTCTGCTTCACCCCGACCAACGCGTCCTGGGCGAACCCGATCGAGGCACACTTCGCCCACTGCGGCAGTTCACGCTCGCCAACTCCAACCACACGAACCACACGGTCCAGACCCGCGAACTGCACCGCTACCTGCGTTGGCGCAACGTCAACGCCCGCCATCCCGACGTCCTGGCAGCCCAGCGCCGGGAACGCGCCCGTATCCGCAGCGAGAAGGGCCTGCGCTGGGGCGGACGACCGGCGAAAGTCGCGTGACCCTGCCAATGGCACCGGCGACACTGACGCCATGACTGGTTCTGCACTGCCTCAACTGCTTCGACCGCGTGCCCTGAGGCCCGGAGATCTCGTGGTCATCGCCGCGCTGTCCGGCCCGCTGCCGGCCGCCTACGAGCCCAACGTCGAGCGGACGGTGGAGGTGTTCGAGCGGATGGGGTTCCGCGTGCGTCGGGCTCCGCTGCTCGAAGCAGGACGGCGCCATTGGTGGAGCGCGGCCACGCCGGCGGAGATCGCTGCGGAGCTCAACGGTCTTCTACGTGATCCCGAGGTGCGTGCGATCGTCGCGAGTGACGGCGGCCAGACGGCGCTCGGCTACCTCGACCTGATCGATGTCGACGCGATCAGGGCCGACCCCAAGCCGATCCTCGGCTACAGCGACATCTCGCTGCTGCACCTGGTGCTCCATGAGCGCACGGGCCTGGTCGGGTTCCACGCCGACATGGCCGTCCCCGGCTTCGGCGGGCAATGGCCGTCCGCGCCCGTGGCGCGCCAGGCGGAACTCGAGCAGCTCTACTGCAGGCTGCTGACCGGCACCGAAGCAATCGGGGCGCTGCCTGCGAGCCCGTCGTGGGAATGCTGGCGTCCGGGTCGCGTCGAAGGGCGGCTCATCGGCGGGGTGATCAACCGCATCGTGCTGGCGCAGGCTACGCCCTTCGCGCTGCCGCTCGACCGGTTCGACGGTGCCGTGCTGTTCTGGGAGGAGATGGGCGGCCTGGCATCGCACGTGTGGAGCTATCTGCAGGTGATGCGACACTGCGGCATCCTTGACCGGATCTCCGGCATGGTCGTGGGCGTGCCGCGCGAGATCGTCGGGCTCGAGCCCGACGCGTCCCCGTCCCTGCGCGAGATCGTCCTCGACGTCCTCGGGGACCGTGACATCCCGGTCCTGGGCAACGTCGACTTCGGGCATGCCGGCCCGAATCTGCCGATGCCGGTCGGCATCCGCGTCGGCCTCGACGCGCAGCGGCGGACGTTGTCGCTGCTCGAACCGACGGTAGCGCCGCACGCGATGACGGGACCGGTCAGCTGAGCACCGCGGATCAGTGAGCCGACGGCCCCCGGCAACATCCCTGGGGCCAACTCACGCTTTGGTAACTGCGGGCCCTGAGTCGCTTGTTCGGCCGGCAGGAGGCGCCATGAACACCTGGTGGCGGGATGTCACGGTCCCGAGGTTCTCGCTGATGGTCGACTTCGAGTACTGGATCCGCTTGCCCACAGCCTCCAACGACATTCCGGACTCATCCACCCGGGCCCGTAAGAACGTCGCAAGCCGGACTGCTTCAGCACTCGTCGCCGGACTCAGGTCCTTCCACCGACGACCCAACTTTCCGTCCTGCGGCACCCCGCACCCCCTCGCCCAACCGTCCGGGACATCCCGGACACAACCCATGTGGTCCGGAATCTACCTGCGATGTTCGGCCGAACGAGTGAGGACAACCCAACTCCCGGCCAGTGTCTGCCCAGCCGCACTCAGCGGCACCGACACCACAGCAAAGGGCAGCATCGTGACCGACACCCTCTCCATCGCCGCCGACCTCCTCCCCCTGATCGGCACAACCCTCACCATCACCCTGGAACTGCGCCGCGCCCGTAACGACGACCAGCCGGACGAGCAGGAAGAGGACCAGCACAAGTGACGGCCTCGGCTGGCGGACGGACCCCGACTACGAGCCCATTCGCCAACCCGGCGACGCCCGCAAGCAAGCGGCCTACCAAGGGACGGCGAGCGTGACCTGCAAAGAGATCGGCTGGCCCACGAGCTGACCGCCGACACCGTACGGGCCAGGCGAGATGAGTGCCGCGCCATGCAGCAGCTCCTGCGCGCTGCACCCGCGACGTCGACCGGCGTCCAGCGGCGTCCGGGCCGAAGGGCACGGGGTGGTCGGGCTTCCTGGGCGCCGCAGACAGCCATCCTGCGGGTGATGGGGGACTGGATCATCGAGCACGGTGAGGCTCCGACTATGCGGGAGATCGGGGCGCGGGTCGGGTTGGCGAGCACCGGATCGGTCGCCTACCAGCTCGGCCGGCTCGAAGCCCGGGCCCGGGTGCGGGCGAGCCTGAGCGGAGGCGGTCAGTGATGACGACCACCGAAGCCCAGGGACGAGCCCGCCGACCCGGTGACCGTCGCGGCCGAGCTTCAGCGTCCGCAGGCGGCGGTGAGAGCCTCGGGCCGGTGTGAGGCGGATGCCGGGTTCGGCCTCGGCGGGGGGAGCAGGGGGTGCTCGCCCGCCGAGGGGGGGGTCAGGGGCCGCGGTGGCGGCGGATGAGGTCGATGACTTCTTTCAGGAGGCCGGTCGCGGCGTCTCGG
Organism: Streptomyces sp. NPDC079167; assembly: GCF_040686735.1. NCBI lineage: Bacteria > Bacillati > Actinomycetota > Actinomycetes > Kitasatosporales > Streptomycetaceae > Streptomyces > Streptomyces sp. NPDC079167. The sequence continues at coordinate 11,714 of NZ_JBFBLO010000036.1, forward strand.
CGGGCCTGGTGGCGGGACCAGACGGCGGGCAGCATGACTCCCAGGTAGATGAGCAGGAAGCGCAGGACGTACAGCGCGAGGGCCACGATGCTCGTGATTCCTGCTGTCTCTACTGCGGTGGTGAGTAGCTCGAGCATCGTTTCTCCCGTTTTCGGCTCAGGCGGTCTTGTTGGGGACCAGACTGGGCGTTTCCGGGGCCGTGCCGGGAACTGGGTCATCTCAAGTTTTTGCAGGTCAGAGGTGTTCCACGTGGTGGTGCAGGACATGTTTCAGGGGCTGGGCCACGGGGCCTGGTGCTCGGCGACCGACGGGCAGGTGGGGCGTGGACGAGATCTCTTCGGGGCGGGTGCCGGCGAGGCGGATGACGACGGATCTCGCGGGGCAGGGCACTGTTTCGTCAGAGGTGGCGGGGGCCGACAGCCTGCCTGGCGGGCTGAAACCGGAGGTGCGTGCCTGGGTCGTACGCCTGCGGGAACTGGTGGAGAACACGGGGCTGTCCGCCCGTGCCTACTGCAAGCGCCATGACCTGGCGACCTCGACGATGTCCCGCTGGCGCAACGGCCGCACGATGCCCGGCGAACCGGTGGTGAGCACCCTCCTGGACAACCAGCTCTCCCAGCTGGCCCCGGAACTGACCGCCCACACCTGGGCGCTGTGGGAAGCGGCCCTGCAGGTCTCCAGCCGGCACGAGTACGAAAAGCATCAGCTGCGCAGCTCGGTGAAGGCCGCGAAGCAGAAGATCTCTACTCTCTCCAGCTTCGTGGAGTCGCTCGAGCATGATGTCCAGGAGCGGGAACGCGACATCACGGACCTGAACCGCCGGGTCACCGAGCTGGCCGACGCGCTGAGCCATGAGGCGATACAGAATCACAACGAACGCGAGCACCTGCAGGCCGAGATCGCTCAGCTGGTCCAGGAGCGTGAGGACCTCAAGGCCCGCAACGAGACGACCCTGCACAGCCTCAGCGACGCGGAACGCGCCCGCGACGAAGCCCTCGGACAGGCCCGCGAGGCGGGGGAGAAGCTGCGGTTCCTCGAGGAGGAGGCCGCGCTGCAGCTCGAGGCCGCCGACTCCGATGGCCAGGACGCCGCAGCCGCTGCCGCGGCAACGATCGAGGAACTCGAAAGCCGCATCACCCTGCTCCTCGCGGAACGCACCGACAACGGGGTCCTGCGTGACGAGATCGGCAACCTGCAGTGGCGTGTGCAGGCCGCGGACATGCATACCCAGGAACGCACCGAAGCCCTGGCCCGGCTGCAGGAGATCAACACCGAGCACGCGACGCTCACCTCGCACGTGGCCGCTCTCAAGCAGCAGCACAGCGTGCTCACCGGCGAGCACTACCTCCTGGCCGGGCTCTATGAACAGCAAGCAGCCGATATGGAGGCCCTGCGCAGTCAGTTGCAGGACCTGGAACACAGCCGTGAGCAGGCCGTTGCCACTCTGGAAGCGGAGCGGCGCGCGCACGCGGATGAGCTGTCCGCGTCCGAGAGGGAACGCGAGGAGCAGACGGAGAAGATTGGCGAGCAGGAAAAACAGATCCAGGAAGCCACCGACCGCAGGCCTCCCCGGACAGCACTGACCACTCTCCCGATCGTCGTGCTGCCGGCCCTGACGCTCTTCGCGCTTTTTTACAGTCTCGGCGCGGGAGGGGCCCAGCTGGAGGCGGCGGTCACGGGACGGTCGTGGCAGTTGCCCCTGTACGCAGTCGTCACGTTCCTGGTGGGCGCAGCGGCTCTGTGGGGATACACCCTTCTGTTGCGCCGGCACCGGCGCGTTTACGGTCTGGCCCGCAACACCGACCGCTACACCGTCTTTCTGGCGCTGGCCATGATCGGCGCATTCGCTAGCGGTGATCTGCTTTTCGACCCGCTGCCTTACCTCCAAGACCTGGGCGATCTCGTTCAGTCGTCACTGCACACACGCTGAGGGGCCGCCAGGATTCGCCGTGGGGGTGGAGCCGGGTGCGGGTTGTGGGTTGTGGGTTCGGTCCGGCCGTGTGGTCACGGCCGGACCAGCGTGGACCCGTTGCCGTGATTACTCATAGGCCTTGGGCGGGAGGGGAAGCTCGGTGAGGGTCTCGCTCAGCTCGCCGGTGGCGCCGCGGGCCAGCTCTGCGGCCTTCTCAAGGACCTCGTCGAGGTCGCCGATGTCGCCGGTGAGGGCGACCTGGATGCCGACTCTGGCGAGGAAAAGCGCGGGCTTCACCCACGCGCGGCGCTTCTTCTTTTCGGGTGCCGGTTGTGCGTTCTCTGTCTGTGGGGTGGGTGCGAGTTCCACGGTGGTGTTGCTCCTTCTCTTCGCTGGTATCTGGGGTGACGCGCGAGGAGACGGAACGTGACCATGGGAACGCGAAAGGGCCCAACCCTCTGCGGATTGGGCCCCTCCGCGTATTGACGTTGGTGTCTAGATCCTCACGACTGTGTGAGTGACACCGCGAAGCACTTGCGGGCTGATCGGCATGAGCCGAGAACGAGTTGCCGCTTCGTGCGAACTTACTTCATGTCTGTTCCTGCTCCTCGATGTGTGACGCGCGGTAGCGATATCCCCGTAAAGTCGCTGTCGCGCGCAATAATTCTGACAAACGTGAATCGCTCTGATTGCTTGCGCTACTTGCGTTTTCGTTGCAGACAGCAATGTTGCTACGCTCAACACTGCTGCCGTCGTAGTGAGTACTGAGATACTTGACGCTGGCATGAATTTCACCTCCTTTCTGGTGTGCGCCTATTCTGTTGTTGTTCGGTTGTTACTGCACTTGTTCGGTGAGGAATGCTGCGACGTATTCCCGTGCGTCTTCGTCACCGAGGTCGGCTGCTATGCGCCACCACTGAGCAGCCTCGTGTGGAGCTTGGCTTTCCAGGAGTTCCGCCGCACGGCGTGCGCTCGCCGCGTTGCCCTCCTGCGCAAGGTTCTGATGTCTGGTGATCACGCTCTGATCCCCTGACATAAGAACCTCGGCCTCCTCCTGCGGGCTCAGCCCCCCGGGCCGAGGGCCAGTCCGGCTGCCTGACGGCAGCCGGACCTGACCCCCGGCCTCGATCGAAGTACCGGGTGCGAGATAAAGCGCGCTCATAACGCCCTTTCCTTGCACGTCGTGTCCTTCGGCGAGGTCCTGAGCATCTTGGCGGAGGATCGCCTCAATGCTCGCCATCACCCTCCAATCCTTCTAGTCCTGCATCGAGCAGGTGATTGCGGAGTTTGTTCCGGGCCAGGTAGTGATACCTGCGGACTACCGCGACCGTGATCCCCATTTGCTCCGAGACTTCGATGGTGCTGAAATCCTCGTAGTAGAGGAGCCAGACCACCATTCGCTGACGCTCGGGAAGCGCATTGACCGCCGGTCGTAGAAGGGCCCGGATTTCAGAATCTTCCGCCACCCCCAACCGGCCGTCGGGAGGCGGCTCCACTTCCGTGTCGAAGAAACTTGCCTTCTGGCCGTACTTATCACGGTAGTGGCTGAACAAAATATTTGATATAACCCTCCAGGCCCAGGCCGGTGGGTTGGGATGGTTTTCCATCACCTCCTTCTTTTCCCAGATCTTCAACCGGGCCTCTTGAGCGAGATCCTGTGCTACTTGAGGATTGCTCTCTCGGCGCCGGTAGAACCCGTCGATGCGCATGGCATTTTCTTCCAGCCACTTACTGGTGGAGACCGGTTCTGGTTCCGGCTTCATCAGTTCATCCACGGGCGTGACCGTTGTGCGGTGTGCACCGGTTACCGCTGAACTCTTCAGCTGGCTTCCCGGGTGTTCGAGACAGGGCCATGGTGGCGTGGTCCTCTCCTCGCTGCCGCCGAACTTCGGTCGGCAGTGGGGTGGAAGGCATCAGCGCAATGCCCCCACCCAATGGCATGACGCAGGAGGAGCCAGGACGTGACCACCCGGGTCGAAGATTCTTTTCCGGCGGGCCCGGCCGGGCCCGCCGACCTGCGGGTACGACCGGGCAGTGGCCGTCGCCGTCTGGCGGCGGTGACCTGGCGGGGCGCGGGTCGTTGGCCCGGTGATCGATACCGACCGTATGTGATGGGGGATCCTGATGACGGCTCGACAGACACGGCTGCGGCCTGGCGTGATGGCGCTGTACGCCGCTGTGGGGCTCTCCGTGGCCCTGACCGGCTGTGGTGGTGGCAGCGATGACGCGAGGCCGCAGGCGCTGCCGTCCAGGGCCTCTTCTGCTGCGTCCGTGTCGGCGTCGGTGGATCCGGAGGCGGTGGAGAAGGCCGCGGTGCTCGCCGCGTATTCGGCGATGTTGCGGGAGCAGATGGCGGCGTACCGCACGGCCAGTGCTGAGGGCACCGAGCTGGAGCGGTACGTCACGGCGGATGCGCTCGGGCAGATCAGGAACGATCTGGCTCGGATGCGGGAGGCCGGGACGGTGGTGCGCGGCGAGCTGGCTCACGATCCGGAGGTGACCGAGCTCGACATGGACGCGCAGACGCCGACCGCGACCCTGTCGGACTGCGTGGACCTGGGCCGCTACGAGACCTACGACACCAAGGCGCGCAAGGTCATCCCGCTGCCGACCGAGCAGCCACTGCGCTACGTCATGACCGCCACCGCGCAGCGGTGGGACGGCCGGTGGATGGTGACCGGCCTGGACACCCGTGACGGGCAGACGTGCTGAAGCGCGCGGCGGCGGCCGCGGTGGTCCTGGCCGGCGTTCTCGTCCCGGCCGCGCACGCGGACGGCCGCAGCGGCGGTATCTGCAAGGGCGCGACGATGTTCGTCCGGGTCTGCGCCTCGGACGGCGGCCGGGCGCCCGGGGCGGGCGGCCACGGTGCGCAGGCGGCGCCCGCCGGAGCGTCGGGCGGGTCCTCCGGATCCTCGGCACCGGCGTGTACGTACACCCGCCTCGACCCGCAGCCGCCCGCCGAGAACATGTACTGGAAGGGCCACGACCGGTCGGAGAAGGGCGCGGTCTACGGAGTCCACTGCCCGGACCGGCAGGGCGCGCGGACGGTGTGGATCGCGGACGGCCAGGCCCCGGGCGCCGTCCCGACGGTTGATCCGGAGGCCGTGGCGCGGCGGGCGGTGGCCTCGATGCGCCTGGAGGGGCCGGAGGTGGCCAGCCCCCGTGCGGTCGGCACGTACGTGGTGGGGATGCCGATGTGGATGTGGGCGACCAGGTCGCCGACGGCGTTCGGGCCGGTGACCGCCTCGGCCACGGCGGGCGGCGTCACCGTCACCGCCACCGCGAAGGTGACGAGGGTGCGGTGGGCGATGGGCGACGGCACCACCGTCACCTGCCGCGGCCCCGGCACCCCGTACACCAAGTCCCGGGGCGCGACGCCGTCCCCGGACTGCGGGCACCTGTACGAGATGCCCTCCTCCGAGCAGCCCGGCGGCCGGTACCAGGGCACCGCGACCTCGGCCTGGACCATCACCTGGACCGCTCCCGCCCTGGGCGACGGCGGCCGGTTCACCGAGACCCGGCAGACGGCGTTCACCGCCGACGTCCGCGAGGTCCAGGTCGTCAACTGACCCGGCAGGCCGCTGACCTGCCATGGTGAGTTTTCGCAGTGAGTCGCGCCGCCGTGGTGAGTAGAGCCGAGACCGTGGTGAGTTTTCCGGCCGGCCACTCACCACGCCAGGTCAGAGGCGGGCAGGGGCCACTCACCACGAGAATCCGCACCGCCTCGACAGCTGGAAACTCTCTTTGTCGAATTCGTTGTGCGGTGCGTGGATGGTCGACCATCCGGTACAGGTCGGCCGGGGCGGTGGCACGAGGGAACTCCGGGTACGCAGGTGCCCGGGGAGGGAGCTCCGTCGCCGGCGCCAGACACCAGCCTCCCGCCCCGGGCTCTGGCACCCTGCCACACCGACACCGCGGGGATCTCCGAGAGTCGGTTCCGGCTGGGAGGAGCAGCCCGTCCGCAGACGGGCGGTGTGGGGCTTATCGCCGGGTATGCCCGCTTCGGTGAAAGTGTGTCAGGGGCTTGGTGCGACGCGGTACCGTCGCAGGTCACGCAGCCTGCTCCCCGCGCCCGCGGGGATGGGCCCCGCCACGACCGTGATCACACGGGAGCGTCCGCCCTGCTCCCCGCGCCTGCGGGGATGGTCTCGCTAGGTTGCCGGGCTGCGGTCCGTCCTGGTCCTCGAGCGCCGCCGTATGCGGCGTGGTGCGGTTGGCGGTGGAGCGTGCTGGCTAATGACGGTCCGTCGGCCGGCGTGGGGTCCGACACGAATGCCGACACCATGACCGACACGATGGCCGACGGCAGGACCGACACGATGGCCGACACCTGTCAGGAGCCGGCCTCGGCACAACCGCAGGTCAACCACTGGTTTTCCCGTGGTGAGTGCTCGGACTTCCCCTCTTCTACCTGGCCGCCTGGCTATGGATGGTGGGTGTGGTGGCGGTGGGCGGGCGTGGTCTCGGGGAAGCCGGGGGCGGCGCTGCGCTGGCCTCACCGGGGCTGCGGCGGCCCGATGGGCGCCGCAGCGACCAGAGACCGAACGGGGGCCCGCACCATCCCCCCCCAACATCCCCCCCAGCATTCCCCCCGACATCCCTTCCAACATGCCCCCCAGCATCACGCGCGCACGATGACGTCCGACGCCCGCACAACCGCAGGTCAGGCCCCGGTTTTCGCGTGGTGAGTGCTCAGATTTCCCCTCTTCTACGTGGCTGCCTGGCTATGGGGTGGTGGTGTGGTGGCTGGTGTTGGGCGTGGTCTCGGGGAAGGCGGGCGGCGCTGCGCTGGCCTTCTTCCCGGCCCGTCGCGCTGCTCCGGCCCGGGCCGGGCCGAGCTTCGGGGCGGCACCACCTGGTGCTCCTCGCCCCGCCGGACCCCTGGGCGCGGCGGGCACAACAGCTGTCACGCTATGCGTGACGACATCTGTGACGGTATGTGCGACAGGATCTGTGACGCTATCTGTTACAGCCGCCGCGCGCCGTGCCTCGCACAACCGCAGGTCAGGCACCGGTTTTCGCGTGGTGACTGCTCGGACTTCCCCTCTTCTACCTGGCCTGTCCTGCTGTGTGGGGGTGGGTGTGGGCTGGTGGCGGGCGTGGTCTCGGGGAAGCGAGGGCGCTGCGCTGGCTCGTTCTCCCGGCCCGTCGCAGGGCTCCGGACCGGCGACGAGACCGACGACCGGGCGGCGGTGCTGGTGCTACTCCGGCTGCGACGCCGGCCGCTGCGCCTCGTCGTCCGCGCCGAGCTCGGCTGCGTGGATCGCCCTCGCGTCGGTGACGGCCCGTGCCCAGGTCCGCTCGTTCCCGCCGTGCGTGCGGGCCAGGCGCCCGGCCAGGCCCCGCTGGTGCTCACCGGCCCGGCGCAGCTCGCCGAGGGCGACCTGGACGGCCTGAGCGCGCTCTGCGGACACCGGACGGCCTCCCCGGGGCTCTCCGTGCTTCGCACCGCTCTTACGCCCGGAGACGCCCAGCCGGCCCGTCCCTACGCCCTCCTGGTGCGCAGCCCAGAACGCCTCGATGGCCTGCTGGTCGTAGTAGTCGATCCGGTCGACGGTGATCACCCGGTCCGGGTGACGGCGCTCCGGCGGCTGCTCGTGGCGCAGCGCGTACCAGCGCGCGACAGTCGAGCGACCCGCCCCGGTATGCCGCATGATCCACGCACGACTCACCAGAGCCCGCCCCCCGACGACCCGGCGCAGCCGGACATCATTTTCGTCGATCGGCTCCATCAATCCACTCCCGTTCCGTGCGTAGAATGGAGGCGCTCCGCTCGGGTGAGTGGGCGCAGCTGGCGGGGAAATAATTAGAATTCGAGTTGCTGCTCATTTCTAATTGCAGCATTTCCCCGCCAGCCTGAAAACGTTTGCGCGCGGCCTCCTCCGGAGGAACGGCGCACGACCCTACGGGTCGTCACGACACCGAAACCCTACGGGTTTTGATGAAGCTGATTCCTCCGGAATCCTCGCCAGCCACCGGCGGGCGCTGCGGCAGGGACGGCGGCGCAGAGGCCGCGCCGGGCGGGTGGTGCGGCCCGTGGACCGCCCCACCCGCCCGTGGGTCAGGCGCTCAGGGCCGCGACCGGCAGGGGCGTGATCTGCCCCTCCCAGAGGTCCCAGCAGCGCGTCACGTGGCTGCTGGCAGGCGAGACGACCACGATCTGCCCCTCCCGCTCCGCGTCAGCCACCCCGACGGCCAGCAGGCACATGACGGTCTCCCACGCCGTCTCGTCGACGACGTGGCCGCCGCCGTCCGTGGGCACCTCCACCTGCGCGGTGACGGTCATGCGGTCCGACAGGGTCAGAGACTCCCCGTCGACCACCACGGTCAGGCTGTGCGACCCCGGAGCAAGCCCCGCGAGCAGCAGACCCATTGCCTCCTCCGCCACGGCCCAGCCGGAGTTGAATTCGGAGTAGTGAATGTAGGCGGGGACAATCTGCATGATGTGCTCCTCATTTTCGGGTGAGTGGTTCTGGTCGCCAGAAGGAGTTGCTGCCCCTTCTGACGGATCTAACATTAAGGGCAGGGGGTCGGCAATACAACGACCCGTCAGGACTCATTCGGAGTGTCTTACGAACCCTTGTCCCGTGACGCAGGATCGCGTGCCGGGGGTGGGGGAGATTCCCATTCCCTACCCAGGATCAGAAGTGATGCAGGGTGGTGTGTGCTGAGTCCAGTTCTTAGCTACAGCCGAGAATGATGCACGCGGCTCACGCTCCGGCCGCGACCACCCGACCCCCTCTTGTTGGTGCGTAGTTGCCTGTGACGGTGGGTCGAGTGCTGCGGCATGTGTCGTCCGGGGTCGAGCCTGCCCGCACTGCGGAGCCGTGCGGGCAGGCTCCCTGCTGTCCCTTAACCTCACGTCACCCCAGCGGCCCGCAGTCGCTGAGGACCAGTCACACCACTTTCCGGTGTGGTGCGAGAATTCCGGAGGAATTCCCAACCCCATTCCGAAGGAATGGGGTTGAAAGCCCGTAGGGCTTTATCATCTTTACGACCCGTAGGGTCGTGCGTCGTTCCTCCGGAGGAGGACGCGCGCAGTCGTCTTCGACGAATCGTTCGTCCGCGCTGCCAGGCTGCAGGAATTATCCGC
>NZ_JBFBLO010000037.1:0-19083 GCF_040686735.1 Streptomyces sp. NPDC079167
ACGACCAGGGTTCTGCTGGACGCGGGTCACAGCGTGTTCGTCGAGGTGAGTCCGCATCCGGTGCTGGCTGTCGGTTTGGAGGAGACGTTCGAGGCGGCCGGGAGCGATGCGGTCGCGCTGGGGACGCTTCGGCGGGACGAGGACGAGTCCCGGCGCTTCATGACCTCCCTCGCCGAAGCGCATGTCCACGGGGTCGGTCTCGATTGGAAGGCCCTGTTCGCAGGCACAGGTGCTCAGCGTGTCGACCTGCCGACATACCCCTTCCAGCATCAGAACTTCTGGCCCGAAGCGCAGACGGCCTCCCTCTCCTCGGGGGAAGCCGATCCGCTGGACGCCCGGTTCTGGGACGTCGTCGAGCGCGGCGACGCGGATGCCCTGGCCGCCGATCTGGAGCTGGACGGTGCTTCGCGCTCCGCGCTGGGCACGGTGCTGCCGGCGCTGTCCTCCTGGCGGCGGCAGCAACGGGACGAGTCGACCGTCGATTCGTGGCGCTACCGCGTGACGTGGCAGCCGCTGACGGCCCTGCCCACCGCCTCCCTGTCCGGGACCTGGCTACTCGTCGTACCGGAGTCCGAGGCCGACCACGAAACCGTGCACGAGACCGTGGGCGGCCTGACACGTCACGGTGCCGACGTCTCGGTGTTCACCGTCCCGGCAGGAGCGGACCGCGAGCTCCTCGCCGGGCGACTGGACGCCGTACTCGAACCGGCCGGGGTCATCTCCCTGCTGTCGCTGCTCGCAGGGCCCGACCCGCAGCACCCGGTGGTCCCGGCGGGGCTTGCCGCCGACGTCGAACTCGTCAAGGCACTCGGCGACGCGGGCCGGTCCGCCCCCCTGTGGTGTCTCACCCGGAGCGCGGTCTCCGTCGGCCGCTCGGACGGTCCGGTCCACACCGACCAGGCGATGCACTGGGGCTTCGGCCGCGTGGTCGCGCTGGAGCACCCTGACCGCTGGGGCGGTCTCATCGACCTGCCCGCGATCCTCGACGACCGCGCCTGGAACCGCATCTGCGGCGTACTGACCGGCGGCGACGGCGCGGAGGACCAGGTCGCGGTCCGGGCGTCGGGCGCCTTCGGACGCCGGCTCCAACGCGGCCGCTCGGCCGCGGGCACAGCGGGGAAGAAGTGGACACCGCGGGGCACCGTACTGATCACCGGTGGCACCGGCGCCCTCGGTTCGTTCATCGCCCGCAGGCTCATAGGTGAGGGCGCAGAGCACGTCGTACTCACCAGCCGCCGCGGCGCCGACGCTCCCGGAGCGCGCGACCTCCGGGATGAACTGACGGCCCTGGGTGCCCGGGTGACGCTGGCCGCGTGCGACGTCGCCGACCGTGACGCGCTCGCCGCGACGGTACGTACGCTGCGTGATGCGGGTGACCGGGTCACGGCCGTCGTACACGCCGCAGGCGTGGGCCAGCTCAGCGTCATCACCGAGACGAGTCCCGCCGAATACGCAGCCGTGCTCGAAGCGAAGGTCCTCGGCGCGGCCCACCTGCACGAGGTCTTCGGCGACGAGCAGCTCGACGCTTTCGTCCTGTTCTCCTCGATCTCCGGCATCTGGGGCAGTGGCGGCCAGGGCGCCTACGGCGCGGCCAACGCCTACCTCGACGCCCTCGCCCAGCGGCGGCAGGCCGCCGGGCTGGCCGCCACCGCGATGTCGTGGGGCGCGTGGGGCGGCGCAGGTATGGCCAGGGGATCGGCGGAGGAGATCCTGAACAGGCGTGGTCTGCCGGCGATGGACCCGCAGCTGGCCATCGACGCGATGCAGGAAGCCGTGGGCTCCGGCGAGACGATGCTGACCGTGGCGGACGTGCGGTGGGAGCGGTTCGCGCCCACGTTCACCGTGACCCGGCCCAGCCCGCTCCTGGAGAACCTGCCGGAGGTACGCCGTGTGCTGGCGGCAGCCGCCGAGACCGAGGCCGCTGGAATGGGCGATCTCTCCGCGTTCCAGCAGCGGCTCACCGGGCTCCCGGAGAGCGAACGCGCCGACTTCGTGATGGAGTTGGTGCGGGGTGAAGCCGCCTCCGTGCTCGGCTTCACCGACGCGGCGGAGGTCGAGGCCAACCGCGCGTTCCGCGAGCTGGGCTTCGACTCGCTGACCGCCGTCGAGGTGCGCAACCGGCTCAACGGCGCCACCGGACTTCGGCTTCCCACGACCGTGGTCTTCGACTACCCGACCGCGACCGCACTGGCCGGGCACCTCCTCGCCGAGTCCTTCGGGCAGGGCGACGAGGCCGTCCCCGGCGCCCCTGCCGTCGCAGTCCTCGACGACGACCCGATCGTGATCGTCGGCATGGGCTGCCGCTTCCCCGGGGACGTCCGGACGCCCGAGCAGCTGTGGGACCTCGCCGTCACCGGCACCGACGCGATCTCGGGCTTCCCCGTCGACCGGGGCTGGGGGCGTGGGGCCGATGACGGAAGCGCTCCGGCGTTCACCCCCGCCGGCGGTTTCCTGCACGGGGCGGGCGGGTTCGACGCGGACTTCTTCGGCATATCGCCGCGTGAGGCACTGGCCATGGACCCGCAGCAGCGATTGCTGCTGGAGACCTCGTGGGAGGCGTTCGAACGCGCCGGCATCGCCCCGGCGTCCGCGCGGGGAACCCGCACCGGTGTCTTCGTCGGCGCCTCGTCACAGGGGTACGCCAGTGATGTCCACCAGCCGCCGGAGGGCGTAGAGGGGTACCTGCTGACCGGCACCGCCACCGCGGTCCTCTCCGGCCGTATCGCGTACGCGCTCGGGCTCGAAGGCCCCGCCGTCACCATCGACACGGCGTGTTCGTCGTCCATGGTGGCCCTCCACCTGGCCGCGCAGTCCCTGAGCCAGGGCGAGTGCTCGATGGCCCTGGTGGGCGGCGCCGCGGTGATGGCCACCCCGGCCGTGTTCGCGGAGTTCAGCCGGCAGGGCGGACTGTCCTCCAGCGGCCGGTGCAAGGCGTTCGCCGAGGCGGCGGACGGCACCGGCTGGGGCGAAGGGGTCGGCATCCTCCTGCTGGAGCGCCGGTCCGACGCCGAACGCAACGGCCACCGGATCCTGGCGCTCGTCAGGGGCAGCGCCATCAACCAGGACGGTGCGAGCAACGGCCTCAGCGCCCCCAACGGCCCCGCACAACGACGCGTCATCCGGCAGGCTCTCGCCAACGCCGGCCTGACCGCCGACCGGATCGACGCCGTGGAGGCACACGGCACGGGCACGACGCTCGGCGACCCCATCGAGGCGCAGGCCGTGCTGACGACGTACGGACAGGACCGGCCTGCGGACCGGCCGCTGCTGCTCGGCTCCCTCAAGTCCAACATCGGCCACACCCAAGCCGCCGCCGGAGTCGCCGGAATCATAAAGATGGTGATGGCGCTGCGCCACGGTGTGCTGCCGCAGACGCTGCACATCGACGAGCCGTCCACGCACGTCGACTGGTCCTCCGGCGCCGTGGAACTGCTCACCGAGCGGCGGGACTGGCCGGAGACCGGGCATCCCCGCAGATGCGGCGTCTCCTCGTTCGGCGTGAGCGGTACGAACGCGCACGTCATCCTGGAGCAGGCACCGGAGCCGCCCGCCGCCCCCCGCACGCCCGTGGCCGGCGGAGCGCTGCCGTGGACCGTGTCCGCACGGGACGAGAAGGCACTGTGCGCCCAGGCGGCGCAGCTGCGCGACGCGGTGCTCGCCGACCCGGACCTCAGCCTCCTGGACATCGCCCACACGCTGGCGACCGCCCGGTCCGTGCACGAGCAGCGTGCGGTGATCGTCGCCGATGACCGGGAGGCCTTCCTCGAAGGACTCACCGCCCTCGCCGGCGACACCACTGCCCCCGGACTCGTACGGGGGACGGAGACGCGCGGCAGGACAGCGGTGCTGTTCTCCGGGCAGGGGTCGCAGCGGCCGGGGATGGGACGCGCCCTGTACGACACGTATCCCGCGTTCGCGGACGCCTTCGACGCGGTCTGCGCGGAGCTGGACCGCCATCTGGACCAGCCGGTCCGCGAGGTGGTGTTCGACGGCGGCGACGTGCTGGACCGGACGCTGTACACCCAGTCAGGACTCTTCGCCCTGGAAGTGGCGCTGTACCGGCTCGTGTCCTCGTGGGGCGTCAAGCCCGACTATCTGCTCGGACACTCGATCGGTGAGCTGTCCGCCGCCCACGTGGCGGGCGTGCTCTCGCTGGAGGACGCGGCGACCCTCGTCGCGGCCCGGGGCCGCCTCATGCAGGCGCTGCCCGGCGGGGGCGCGATGGTCTCACTCCAGGCGGCGGAGAGCGAGGTCCTGCCGCTGCTGACCGACGGCGTGTCCATCGCCGCGCTCAACGGGCCCCGGTCGACGGTCGTCTCGGGCGACGAAGCCGCCGTACTGGTGATCGCCGAGCACTTCGAGGCCCAGGGCCGCAAGACAAAGCGCCTGAAGGTCAGTCACGCCTTCCACTCCCCGTACATGGACGCCGTGCTCGAGGAGTTCCGTAAGGTCGCCGAAGGGCTCACGTTCCACGAACCCGTCCTCGCGGTCGTCTCCGACGTCACCGGGACCGTGCTGAGCGCCGACGAGATCAGGGACCCCGAGTACTGGGTGCGCCATGTGAGGGGAACCGTCCGCTTCCTGGACGGCGTACGCACCCTGCAGGAACAGGGAGTGACGGCCTACCTGGAGCTGGGTCCCGACGGTGTGCTCTCCGCGATGGCCCAGGACTGTGCCACCGACGGGGACGCGGTCTTCGTACCGGCCCTGCGTTCCGACCGCCCCGAGCCCCGTACCCTGCTGAGCGCCCTGGCCGGCCTCCACGTGCGTGGCACGTCCGTCGACTGGCCCCGGTACTTCGCCGGCAGCGACGGCCGGAACATCGCTCTCCCGACCTACGCCTTCCAGCACCGCCACTACTGGCTGCGGGGCGACGGCGCGGCAGGGGACGTCCGCTCGGCCGGCCTCGACCCCGCCGACCACCCCCTGCTGGGTGCGGCGGTGCAGATCGGTCACAGCGACGCCTACCTGTTCACTGGCCGCCTCGCGCTGGACAGCCACCCCTGGCTCGCCGACCACACCGTCCTCGGCACGGTGCTGGTGCCGGGCACCGCCTTCGTCGAGCTGGCCGTCAAGGCGGGCGACGAGGTCGGCTGCGGCCACGTCGACGAACTCGTCATCGAGGCCCCGCTCGTCCTGCCCGGCGAAGGATCCGTCGCACTCCAGCTGTGGGTGGGACCGGCCGACGCGTCAGGCCGCCGGACACTGGAGATCCACTCGCGCGGCGCCGGCGGGCCCGAAGCCACGTGGACGCGCCACGCAAGCGGCTCCCTGGTGGCCGCCGAGAACCGCGACCGGCCGGCCGACCTCGCCGTCTGGCCCCCCGAAGGCGCCGTCGCCGTACCGGTCGAGGGCCTCTACGAACACCTCACGTCGATCGGCTACGCCTACGGGCCGGTCTTCCAGGGCCTGCACTCCGCATGGCGGCTCGGCGAGGAGGTATTCGCCGAGGTGGCCCTGCCCGAGGCGACGGAGCCCGGGGCCGGCCGGTTCGGTCTGCACCCGGCCCTCCTCGACTCGGCCCTGCACGCCATGGGGCTGAGTACGTCGCACGACTCCACGGACGACGACAGCGTGGGGCGCAACCGCCTCCCGTTCGCGTGGAACGGTGTGACGCTGTACGCGGCCGGCGCGGACGCCCTGCGCGTGCGGATCACCCCCAAGGACACCGACGGCGTCTCGCTCACCCTCGCCGGACCGTCAGGCGAACCGGTCGCCGCGATCGAGTCCCTGGTCCTGCGCACCGTCACGACCGCCCAGCTCGACGGGGCACGCCGGGCCACACACCACGACTCGCTGTTCCACCTCGGCTGGTCGGCCGCGCACCTCACCCGCGAGCTCCCGGACGCCCGCTGGGCGGTGCTCGGGGCGGACCACCTCGGGCTCGCCGCGGCGGGGGTCGGCATCGACGTCTTCCCGGGGATCGAGGACCTGGCAGCCGCGCCCCTGCCGCCGGCCGTCCTGTTGTCCCTCGCGCCGCAGCTGGGCGAGCCGACCGTGCAGCGCACCCATGAACGTACGGCCGAGGTCCTGGCCACGGTACGGAACTGGCTGGGTGACGACCGGTTCACCGACGTCCTGATGGTCGTCGCGACGCGCGGAGCGGTCTCCCTCGACGGTGAAGACGTACCGGACCTCGCGCAGACAGCGGTCTGGGGCCTCCTGCGCTCAGTGCAGTCGGAGGCACCCGGCAGGTTCGTCCTGGCCGACCTCGACGGCACCGACCTGTCGGCCCGCAACCTCGCCACCGCCGTCGCCACCGGCGAGCCTCAACTGGCCCTGCGGGCCGGACAGATCCACACGCCGGGCCTGAACAGGGTGGAGGCCACCGAGCCCACGGGATCCGGAGACGTCGACCCGGGCGGAACCGTCTTGGTCACAGGTGCCGGCGGCGTGCTGGGCGGCCTGGTGGCACGCCGTATGGCCGAGCGCGGTGCGCGCCACATGCTGCTGCTCGGCCGCCGTGGCTCGGCTGCACCGGGCGCCGCTGAACTGGCCGCTGAGCTCACGGAATCAGGCGTGCACGTCACCTTCGCCGCCTGCGACGCCGCCGACCGGACGGCCCTGGCGGACGTCCTCGGCGGAATCCCCGCAGCGCACCCCCTGACCGCGGTCGTGCATGCGGCGGGTGTGGTGGACGACGGCGTCGTGGCGTCCCTGACCCCGCAGCGACTGGCAGCCGTCCTGCGGCCCAAGGTGGACGCGGCCTGGAACCTGCACGAGCTGACCGAGCATTCGGACCTCGCGGAATTCATCCTCTTCTCCTCCGCGGCCGGCACCTTCGGCGGCCCGGGGCAGGCCAACTACGCGGCTGCGAACGCCTTCCTGGACGGCCTCGCCCAGCACCGGCACGCCCGCGGTCTGCCCGCGACCTCCCTGGCCTGGGGGCCGTGGGCCGAGAGCGGCATGGCCGGCCGGATGGATGCCGCCGACATCGCCCGCATGGCCCGGTCAGGGCTCGTACCACTGTCCCGGGAACAGGGGATCGACCTGTTCGATCTCGCCCGCACGACAGGCCGGCCGACCCTCATGCCGGCCAGACTGAGCACCGACACCGCACAGATACGTCCCGACGCGATGCCTCCGCTGCTGCGCGGTCTGATCCGGCTGCCCACCAGGCCCACGGCGGAGAGGAGCGGCCGGACAGCCGAATCCGCCACGGTGCTCAAGGAGCGTCTCGCTGCGGCCGGCGGGGCGGAGCGCACCGGCATCCTCCTCGACATGCTGCGCACAGCGACAGCCGACGTACTGGGCCACAGTTCCGCCGCGGCCGTGGTCGTCACGAGGGGCTTCCTCGAGATCGGCTTCGACTCGCTCACCGCTGTGGAACTACGCAACCGGCTCAACACCATGACCGGGCTGCGGCTGCCCTCCACGCTCGTCTTCGACCACCCGTCCCCTGAAGCGCTCGCCCTGTACCTGCGGGACGAACTCGTCGGTGACGGGACGGTGTCGGCCCTCTCGCTGCTCGCCGAACTCGACCGGCTGGAAGCCACGCTCGCCGGCGTGCCGTCCGACGACGCCGACCGCGTCAAGGTGACCGAGCGGCTGCGCGGGCTGATGGCCGGCTGGCACGACGACGCGTCCGACGGCACGGTCCGGAGCCTCGAAGAGGCCACGGCCGACGAGCTCTTCGAGCTGCTGGACGACGAGCTCGAGTCCTCCTGACAGCCCTGACCGACTGCCCCGCACCTTCCTGATCAACCCCTCTGCAAGGAGTGACACCCCATGGCGAACGAGGAGAAGTTCCTCGACTACCTCAAGCGGGCCACGGCGGACCTGCGCGAGACTCGCCGTCGGCTGCGGGACATGGAGGACCGGGAGCGGGAGCCCATCGCGATCGTGGGCATGAGCTGCCGCTATCCGGGCGGGGTGACGAGCCCTGAGAAGCTGTGGGACCTGGTCGCCACGGGCGGGGACGGCATATCGCCGTTCCCCACCAACCGGGGCTGGGACATCGAGGGAGTGTTCGACACCGACCCGAACCGGTCCGGTACCTCGTACGTCCGCCAGGGCGGATTCCTGCACGAGGCAGGGGAGTTCGACCCCGGTTTCTTCGGCATCTCGCCCCGCGAGGCGCTGGCGATGGACCCGCAGCAGCGCCTGCTCCTCGAGGTCTCCTGGGAGGCGTGCGAACGCGCGGGAATCGACCCGACGTCGCTGAAGGGCAGCCGGACGGGCGTGTTCGCCGGTCTGATGTACCACGACTACATCAGCACGCTGCACTCCTTGCCCGACGGCGTGGAGGGATACCTGGGCACCGGCAACTCCGGCAGTGTCCTCTCGGGCCGGGTGTCGTACACGCTGGGCCTGGAAGGGCCCGCGGTGACGGTGGACACGGCGTGCTCGTCCTCCCTGGTCGCCCTGCACTTCGCGGTCCAGGCGCTGCGGTCGGGCGAGTGCACCATGGCCCTGGCCGGTGGGGTGAGCGTCATGGCGACCCCCGGCACGTTCGTGGACTTCTCACGCCAGCGCGGTCTCTCCTTCGACGGCCGCTGCAAGTCCTTCGCGGCGAGCGCGGACGGCACCGGCTGGGCGGAGGGCGCCGGGGTCCTCGTGGTGGAGCGGCTGTCCGACGCCCTCCGGCTTGGACACGACGTGCTGGCCGTGGTCCGCGGCTCGGCCGTGAACCAGGACGGGGCCAGCAGCGGTCTGACGGCGCCCAACGGTCCGTCCCAGCAGCGGGTCATCCGCCAGGCACTGGCGAACGCACGGCTGGCACCTGAGCGGATCGACGCCGTCGAGGCGCACGGTACGGGTACGACGCTGGGTGACCCGATCGAGGCGCAGGCGCTGCTGGCGACGTACGGGCAGGGGCGGCCGGAAGGGCGGCCGCTGTGGCTGGGGTCGCTGAAGTCGAACATCGGTCATACGCAGGCTGCTGCCGGTGTGGCCGGGATCATCAAGATGGTGATGGCGATGCGGCACGGTGTGCTGCCGCAGACGCTGCACGTCGACGAGCCGACGCCACAGGTCGACTGGGAGTCCGGGGACGTCCAGCTGCTGACCGAGCCGCGGGAATGGCCCGAGACGGACGAACCGCGACGGGTGGGAGTGTCCTCCTTCGGGGTGAGCGGCACCAACGCACACGTCATCCTCGAGGAACCGCCCGTGGTGCCCGCGGACAGCGGAGGCACACCGGTACGCACGCCTCCCGTGGTCCCGTGGCTTCTCTCGGCCGCAGTCGGCCCCGGCGCACTCGAGGCGCAGGCGAGCGCTCTGGCCGACCACGTGGAGGCGGTGGGCGCGCAGGCGTCCGGTGCGCTGGACGTCGGTTACTCCCTGGCCGGTGGCCGGGCGGCCCTGGCCCAGCGTGCGGTGGTGCTCGCAGACGGCCGCGACGGACTGCTCGACGGCCTGCAAGCCCTGGCGGCCGGACAGCCGTCCGCCGCAGTGGTGCGGGGCTCGGCGGTGGACGGCCGGCTGGCGGTCCTGTTCCCGGGCCAGGGATCGCAGTGGCCGGGCATGGGCCGCGAGCTGTACGAGGCGTACCCGGTGTTCAGGGACGCGTTCGACGCCGTGTGCGCGGAGATGGACACCACTCTCGGCCGGCCGCTCCGCGACGTCGTGTTCGACGAGGGCGACCTGCTGGACCAGACCCGGTACACACAGCCCGGAGTCTTCGCCGTCGAGGTCGCGCTCTTCCGGCTGGTCTCGTCATGGGGTGTCACCCCCGACTTCCTGATGGGGCACTCCTTCGGCGAACTGACCGCCGCCCACGTGGCAGGCGTGCTCTCGCTCAAGGACGCGTCGACACTGGTCGCCGCCCGGGGCCGCCTGACGCAGGCCATGCAGTCCGGCGGCGCCATGGTGTCCGTCGAGGCGACCGAGGACGAGGTCCTCCCGCTGCTGACCGGCGGTGTGTCGATCGCCGCGCGCAACGGACGGTCCTCGACGGTGGTCTCGGGTGACGAGGACGCCGCGCTGGCGATCGCCGCGCACTTCGAGGCGGAGGGCCGCACGACCAAGCGGCTGCGCGGCAGCCACGCGTTCCACTCCCCGCACACGGACGAGCTGCTCGACGAGTACCGTGCGGTCGCCGCAGGTCTGACCTTTCACCCGGCCAGGATCGCCATCGTCTCCACGGTCACCGGCCGGCTCGCCGAGCCCGGTGAGCTGGGCGACCCGGAATACTGGGTCCGTCACCTCCGCCGGACCGTACGTTTCCACGAAGGAACACTGAGCCTTCAGGAGCAGGGCGTCACGACGTTCTTCGAAGTCGGCCCCGGCGGCGTACTGTCCGGCATCACGCAGCAGAGCCTGAACGGCGAGGGACAGGCCTGCGTGCCCGCCCTGCGCCGGAACCGGAACGAGCCGCAGTCACTGCTCCAGGCGGTGGCGGAACTTCACGTGCGCGGTGCTCACGTCGACTGGGCCTCCTACTTCGAGGGGACCGCCTCCCAGCGGGTCGACCTGCCGACGTACGTCTTCCAGCACCAGGAGTTCTGGCCACAGCCCCACCCCCACCCGCTGGAAGGCACCGACCCGCTCGCGTCGCAGGACCCGGCGCAGGCCCGTTTCTGGGAGGCCGTCGACGGCGGCGACGCCCAGGCCCTGGCCGACGCACTCGGCGTCGAGGACGACATGCGGTCCTCGCTCACGGACCTGCTTCCTGTCCTGGCGTCGTGGCGGCGGCGGCACAGGGACGAGTCGACGCTCGACTCCTGGCGCTACCGCGTCACCTGGAAGCCGCTGAAGATCGCCCCCACGGCCGGCCCGACCGGCACCTGGCTCCTCGCCGTCCCCGCGGACCTGGCCCGGGACGAGGCGGTGACCGCTGTCGAGCGTGAGCTGGCAGCGGGCGGCGCCGACGTCGCACGACTCCTGATCAGCACGGACGGGAACGACCGCGCGACGGTCGCACGAGCCCTGAACGACGCCCTCGCCGAGAGCGGCCCGCTCACCGGGGTCGTCTCACTGCTCGCGATGGACGAGGACGCGGACCGCAGCCACTCGCTGCTGCCGAGCGGGCTGTGCGCCCTGCTGACGCTGACCCAGGCCCTGCTGGCCCTGGAGGAGGACATACCGCTGTGGTGCGTGACGCGCGGCGCAGTGTCCATCGGGCGCTCCGAAGCCCCCGCAGGCGCCGTTCAGGCACTCACCTGGGGCCTGGGCCGGGTGCTCGGCCTGGAACGCCCCGAGCGCTGGGGTGGCCTCGTCGACCTCCCGTCGGAACTGGACACTCTCGACTCCCGGGCGTGGGCGCGAATGCGCGGCGTACTGGCAGGTCCCGTCGGAGAGGATCAGGTCGCCGTGCGGCAGGGGGGCGTCTTCGGACGCCGGCTCGTACGTGCCCAGGTGTCCGCCGCCTCCACGCCGTGGAACCCGCGGGGAACGGCCCTCATCACCGGCGGTACGGGTGCGCTGGGTGCACACGTCGCGCGCCACCTGGCCCGCCAGGGTGTGGAGCACCTCGTACTCACCGGCCGACGAGGGACCGCCGCCGAAGGTGCCCTCGCGCTGCACGACGAACTTGCCGCGCTGGGCGCCCGGGTGACGATCGCGGCCTGCGACGTGACCGACCAGGACGCACTCGCCGCGCTCGTGGACCAGGTCCAGGAGGCCGACGGCCGGCCCATCGGGACGGTCGTCCACGCCGCAGGGATGACCGTGATGGCCGGACTCGCCGAATCGGACCCCGCGGACGTCGCGGAAGCCCTGGCCGCCAAGGTGGCAGGCGCCGCGAACCTGGACGGGCTCTTCGGGACGGAGTCGGCCGGGACACTCGACGCGTTCATCCTGTTCGCCTCAGGCGCAGGAGTGTGGGGCGCCGCCGGACAGGGCGCCTACGCGGCGGGCAACGCCTACCTGGACGGCCTTGCGGAGTACCGGCGCAGTCGTGGGCTTCCGGCCACATCCGTCTCCTGGGGCGGCTGGTCCGGCGGCGGCATGGCCGACGGCGCCGCCCAGGACATGCTCGCCCGCCGCGGGCTCGCGGCAATGGACCCGCAGCTGGCCATCGGTGCGCTGGTAGGTGCGGTCGAGACGGGCGAGACCTGTCTGACCGTCGCGGACATCGACTGGACCCTGTTCGCGCCCGCGTTCACGCTGGCGCGCCCCAGGCCGCTGATCGGCGACATCCCGGAGGCGGCCGAAGCCCTGCGGGGCAACGCGTCCGAGCCCGGCGACGTCCAGGCAGGGGTCGCGGCGGTGCTGCGCGCCCGGCTGGCCGGACTCTCCGCGACCGAGAACGAACGGGAACTGCTCGACCTGGTCAGGGCAGAGGCCGCAGCTGTACTCGGCCACCCCTCGGCCGAAGCCGTCCCCGCCGACCGGGCCTTCCGCGAGCTTGGTTTCGACTCCCTGACCGCCGTCGAGCTGCGCAACCGCCTGAACAGGGCGACAGGGCTCGACCTGCCCGCAACCCTCGTGTTCGACCACCCGACACCGGCTCACATCGCCACGGGCCTGCTCGCGCCACTGCTCGGTGGCGAGGATGCCGAGGCCCATGCCCCGGCCCCCGCTCCTGTCCGCACCGACGACGACCCCATCGCGATCGTCGGTATGAGCTGCCGCTACCCGGGCGGCGTCCGGTCCCCGGAGGACCTCTGGGACCTGGTCGCCAACGGCCGCGACGCCATCGCGGAATTCCCCGCAGACCGGGGCTGGGATCTCCGCCGGCTGTACAGCCAGGACCGGGGCCGCCCCGGCACCACCTACTGGGACGAAGGCGGCTTCGTCCACGACGCGGGCGACTTCGACGCAGCCTTCTTCGGGATCTCACCGCGTGAGGCGCTCGGGATGGACCCCCAGCAACGGCTGCTGCTCGAAACCTCGTGGGAGACCTTCGAACGGGCCGGCATCAGCCCGGCCGCGGTGCGCGGCACCCGCACCAGCGTGTTCACGGGGACCAACGGCCAGGACTACGCCACGGTCCTGCTCGGCTCCCCGGATGCCGGAACCGGTTCGCTGGCCACCAGCAACGCCGCGAGTGTCGTCTCGGGCCGGCTCTCGTACACCTTCGGCCTGGAAGGGCCCGCCGTGACCGTCGACACGGCATGTTCGTCCTCGCTCGTCGCGCTGCACCTGGCGGTCCAGGCGCTGCGGGCGGGGGAGTGCTCGCTGGCACTGGCCGGGGGAGTGACGGTCATGTCGACACCGGCGGCGTTCGTGGAATTCAGCAGGCAGGGGGCGCTGGCGTCGGACGGACGCTGCAAGTCCTTCGCCGACGCGGCGGACGGGACGGGCTGGGGCGAAGGCGTCGGAATGCTGCTCCTGGAGCGGCTTTCGGACGCGCGGCGCAACGGACACGAGGTACTGGCCGTCCTCCGCGGTTCTGCCGTCAACCAGGACGGTGCGTCCAACGGTCTGACAGCCCCGAACGGTCCGGCCCAGCAGCGAGTCATCCGCCAGGCGCTCGCCTCGGCGGGCCTGGAACCCTCACAGGTGGACGCCGTCGATGGACACGGCACGGGTACGACACTGGGCGACCCCATCGAGGCGCAGGCGCTGCTGGCGACCTATGGGCAGGGACGGCCGGAGGACCGGCCGCTGCTGCTCGGGTCGATCAAGTCGAACATCGGTCACACACAGGCTTCCGCAGGTGTGGCCGGTGTGATCAAGATGGTGATGGCGATGCGGCACGGAGTGCTGCCGAGGACGCTGCACGTCGACGAACCGTCCACCCACGTCGACTGGTCCGCCGGAGCTGTCGAGCTTCTGCGGGACCGGACCGAGTGGCCTGAGACGGGCGAGCCGCGGCGGGCCGGTGTGTCGTCCTTCGGCGTCAGCGGTACGAACGCACACGTGATCCTGGAGCAGGCTCCTGAGGTGGAGCCGGTGGACGGGGCACGTGCATCGGTGCCGGTGGTGCCGTGGGTGGTGTCGGCGAAGACGGCCGAGGCGCTCGACGCACAGGTGGAGCGACTGACGGCGTTCGCCGGGGATCAGGACCCGGTGGATGTCGGGTTCTCGCTGGTCACGACGCGTGCGGTGCTGGAGCACCGTGCGGTGGTCATCGGTGACCGGACGGTCCGGGGAGCGGTGGCTCCTGGTCGGACCGGTGTGCTGTTCTCGGGTCAGGGTGCTCAGCGGTCGGGTATGGGCCGTGAGTTGTACGAGTCCTATCCGGTGTTCGCGGATGCGTTCGATGTGGTGTGTGCGGAGTTGGACCGGCATCTGGACCGGCCGGTGCGGGATGTGGTGTTTGCGGGTGGTGAGCTGCTGGATCAGACGCAGTTCACGCAGGCGGGGCTGTTCGCTCTTGAGGTGGCGTTGTTCCGCCTGGTGTCGGCGTGGGGTGTGAGGCCGGACTATCTGTTGGGTCATTCGATCGGTGAGTTGTCGGCTGCGCATGTGGCCGGGGTGCTGTCGCTGGAGGATGCTGCGAAGTTGGTGGCGGCGCGTGGCCGTCTGATGCAGGGACTGCCGGCGGGTGGGGCGATGGTCTCGCTCCAGGCGACCGAGGACGAAGTCCTGGCGCTACTGACCGACGGGGTGTCTATCGCAGCGCTCAACGGGCCTTCCGCGACGGTGGTTTCGGGTGGCGAGGACGCTGTTCTGGCGATCGCCGCGCACTTCGAGGCGGAGGGTCGTAAGACCAAGCGGCTGCGGGTGAGCCATGCGTTCCATTCGCCTCGTATGGATGCCATGCTGGAGGACTTCCGTGCGGTCGCGGAGACGCTGACCTTCCAGCAGCCCGAGATCGGGATCGTCTCCAACGTGACCGGCCAGGTCGTGTCGGGCGACGAGATCTGCTCTGCGGATTACTGGGTGCGCCACGTCCGTGAAGCCGTTCGTTTCGTCGACGGGATGCGCTCCCTCCAGGACCAGGGTGTGACTGCGTTCCTGGAGTTGGGTCCGGACGGTGTGCTGTCCGCGATGGGCCAGGACTGCGTCGAAGGTGCGGCGTTCGCCCCGGTGCTGCGCAAGGATCGCGACGAGCCGCAGACACTGGTCACCGCGCTCGCAGAGCTACACGTACGCGGAGCGTCCGTCGACTGGGCGGCGTACTTCGCCGGCACCGGCGCCCGCCGCGTCGACCTCCCGACGTACGCCTTCCAGCACGAGCGGTACTGGCCGAGCGCGCCGCTCGTCCAGGTCGGTGGGCCTGCCGGCGCACGGAGTGCGATCGACGCCGAATTCTGGGACGTAGTCGCACGCGGGGACGTCGATACCCTGGCCAGGACACTCGACGTCGGAGAGACCGGTGCGCCCTCCCTCGCGAGCATGCTGCCCGCGCTGTCCCAGTGGCACCGAAACCGCAGCGAGAGCCTGGCAGTCGGGACCTGGCGTTACCAGGTGAGCTGGGCCCCCGTCGACGACACGCCCGAGCCCGTGCTCACCGGCGTCTGGGTGCTCGCGGTTCCCGCGGGAAACATCGACGAGCCTCTCGTCGAGGACTGTGCGACCTCCCTCCGAGACCACGGGGCGATCGTCGTGCTGCTGCCTGTGGACGGCGGACCGGACGACGTCACCACGATCGGCGACCGGCTGCGTGAGACCGTCGACGAACACGGAAGCCTGTCCGGAGTTCTGTCGCTGCTCTCCTTCGACGAGCGTCCCCATCCCGTACACAGCGTGCTGCCGTCCGGTTCGTTCGCCGTCCTGGCCCTTCTACGGGCGATGACCTGGCTGGAGCTGGAGTCGCCCCTGTGGTGCGCCACCCGCACCGCCGTGTCCGTCCGGCGTTCCGACGCCCTCGCCCGGCCGGTCCAGGCACAGACCTGGGGCCTGGGACGAGTCGCCTCGTTGGAACACCCCAAGGTGTGGGGCGGCCTCGTCGACCTGCCGGAGGAGGTGGACGCCCGCGCGCTGAAGCGGTTGGTGGCCGCCCTCGCGGGCACGGACGGCGAGGATCAGCTGGCGGTCCGCGGCACGGGGGTGTTCGTCCGACGGGTGTTGCCCGCGACGCCGGACGGATCGGCGCCCGCGCGGTCCTGGAAGCCGTCCGGCACAGCACTCATCACAGGCGGAACCGGGGCGCTGGGCGGACATGTGGCGCGCTGGTTGGCCGCGGACGGAGCCGAGCACGTCGTCCTCACGAGCCGCAGCGGTGACAAGGCGTCAGGAGTCACCGAGCTGGTGGCCGAGCTGGAGGAGCTGGGCAGCAGGGTCACCGTCGCCGCCTGTAATGTGACCGACCGGGCTGCCGTGGCCGGTCTGCTGGAGCGGCTCTCGGCCGCCGGGGACACGGTGCGTACGGTCGTGCACGCGGCAGGAGTCGGAAAGCTGGCCCCGCTCGCGGTGACGGACGACGACATGTTCGCGGACATCGCTGCCGCCAAGGTCGCCGGAGCCCGGTACCTCGACGAACTGGTCGATCACGACGACCTCGACGCGGTCATCTACTTCTCATCGGTTTCGGCCGTCTGGGGTGTCGGAGACCACGGGGCCTACGCGGCGGCCAACGCCTACGCCGACGCGCTCGCCGAACAACGGCGTTCCGAGGGTGTGCCCGCCCTGTCCGTGGCCTGGGGGCCGTGGGCCGGTGGGGGAATGGTGAGTGAGGACGCCAAGATCCTTCTCGACAGGCAGGGCGTACGTCTCATCCAGCCCGCATCGGGCATCACCGCGCTCCGGCAGGCCCTCGATCACGACGACACCACCGTGGTGATAGCCGACGTCGACTGGGAACGCTTCGCGCCGATCTTCACCATGGCGCGAGCCCGCCCCCTGATCGCAGACATCCCGCAGGTGGCAGCGGCCATCGGGGAGGCGGCGGAGCCGGCCGGTGAGACGGAGACCGCCCCGGCTCTGCGTGCGGAGCTGACCGTGATGTCCGAGGCCGACCGGGCTCAGCTCCTGCTGGATCTGGTGCGCGGACACGCGGCGACCGTCCTCGGACACGCGACGCCCAAGAGCGTCGAAGCGGGGCGGGCCTTCAGGGAACTCGGTTTCGATTCGCTCACTGCGGTCGAACTGCGCAACCGGCTCAACGCCGCGACCGGCCTTCGCCTTCCGGCGACGTCCGTCTTCGACCACCCGACACCGACTGCACTCGCCAGCCATCTGCAGGCGGAAATCCTGCAGGACGCGGAAGGCGAGCTGCCTGCCGGCGAGGAACTCGACCGCCTGGAACAGGTCCTGACCGTCCGCGCGCACGACGACCTCGGCCGGATGCGCGTGGTCATGCGCCTGGAATCCCTTTTGTCCAAGCTCAACGAGGCGAACGGGACGACCGACCGGGACAGCAGCGCGGAGCGCTACGAGTCCGCGACGAACGAGGAGTTGTTCGACCTGATCGACAACGACCTCGGGATCTCTTGACGTGGCAAGCATGAATTTTCCTGTACGACTCACGGGAGCGATGTACTGATGGCGGACGAAGAGAAGCTGCGCGAGTACCTGACCAAGGTGGTCGGCGAGCTCCAGCAGACTCGCCAGCGACTTCGCCATGTCGAGTCCGGCGAAGCGGAACCCATCGCGATCGTCGCGATGAGCTGTCGCTATCCGGGCGACGTGTGCTCCCCGGAGCAGCTGTGGGACCTGGTGGCCTCCGGGGGCGACGCC
The DNA here is from genome assembly GCF_040686735.1 of Streptomyces sp. NPDC079167. Lineage (NCBI taxonomy): Bacteria > Bacillati > Actinomycetota > Actinomycetes > Kitasatosporales > Streptomycetaceae > Streptomyces > Streptomyces sp. NPDC079167. The sequence continues at coordinate 17,452 of NZ_JBFBLO010000037.1, forward strand.
ATCGCGGGGTTCCCCGCGGACCGCGGCTGGGACCTCGAGAAGCTGTACGCCCCTGACCCCGACCTCGCGCACCCGGGCACCTCGTACGCGAACGAGGGCGGATTCCTCTACGCCGCCGCCGACTTCGACCCGGGCCTCTTCGGGATCTCGCCGCGTGAGGCGCTGGCGATGGACCCACAGCAGCGCCTGCTGCTCGAGACGTCGTGGGAGGCCTTCGAGCGTGCTGGCATCGACCCGCTCTCCGTACGCGGCAGCCGCACGGGCGTCTTCATCGGTGCCTCCACCCAGGGCTACGGCATCGGTATGGCAGCGTCGCCCGGCTCGGACGGGCACGCTCTGACAGGCGATGTCACCTCTGTGCTGTCCGGCCGGGTCTCCTACACGCTGGGTCTCGAGGGCCCGGCGGTGACGGTGGACACGGCGTGCTCGTCGTCGCTCGTCGCCATGCACTGGGCGATCCAGGCGTTGCGTTCCGGTGAGTGCACGCAGGCGCTGGCCGGCGGCGTCACCGTCATGTCCAACCCCGGCGTCTTCGTCGAATTCTCCCGGCAGCGAGGCCTGGCGGCCGACGGCCGGTGCAAGGCGTTCGCCGAGGCTGCGGACGGTACGGGCTGGGGCGAGGGCGTGGGGATGCTCCTGCTCGAGCGGTTGTCCGACGCGCGACGCAACGGCCACCAGGTGCTGGCGGTCGTGCGGGGCTCGGCGGTGAACCAGGACGGCGCGTCCAACGGTCTGACCGCGCCGAACGGCCCCGCGCAGCAGCGCGTGATCAGCCAGGCGCTGGCCAGTGCCAAACTGTCCCCCATCCAGATCGACGTCGTGGAGGGCCACGGCACGGGCACCCGGCTGGGCGACCCGATCGAGGCGCAGGCGCTGCTCGCGACCTACGGGCAGGACCGGGCGAAGGACCGTCCGCTGCTGCTGGGGTCGGTCAAGTCGAACATCGGCCACACGCAGTCCGCTGCGGGCGTGGCCGGTGTGATCAAGATGGTGATGGCGATGCGGCATGGTGTGGTGCCGCGCACGCTGCATGTGGATGAGCCGTCGTCGCAGGTGGACTGGTCGGCGGGTTCGGTGGAGCTGCTGACGGAGTCGGTGGCGTGGCCGGAGACGGGTGAGGCGCGGCGTTCCGCGGTGTCGTCCTTCGGGATCAGCGGCACAAATGCGCACGTGGTCCTGGAGCAGGCGCTGGAGGCCGAAACCGCGGTGGACACGGGGGCCGGCGTCGTGTTGCCGGTGGTGCCGTGGGTGGTGTCGGCCAGGTCCGAGGCGGGTCTGTCGGCGCAGGTGGAGCGCTTGTCGGCGTTCGCCGAGGGTCGGAATCCGGTGGATGTCGGGTTCTCGCTGGCGACGACCCGGGCGGCGCTGGAGCACCGTGCTGTGCTGATCGGTGACCGGGCCGTGCGGGGCGAGGTGGTCGAAGGCCGGTCGGCCCTGCTCTTCTCGGGTCAGGGTGCGCAGCGGTCGGGTATGGGCCGTGAGCTGTACGAGTCCTATCCGGTGTTCGCGGATGCTTTCGATGCGGTGTGTGCGGAGTTGGACCGGCATCTGGATCGTCCGGTTCGGGATGTGGTGTTTGCGGGTGGTGAGCTGCTGGATCAGACGCAGTTCACGCAGGCGGGGTTGTTCGCT
>NZ_JBFBLO010000038.1:0-11810 GCF_040686735.1 Streptomyces sp. NPDC079167
GGCGCCGAGGTGGTGGTCGCGGCGTGTGATGTGAGTGATCGGGATGCTCTGGCGGGGCTGGTGGAAGAGGTCGAGGCGGCCGGAAGCCCGGTTCGGGCGGTGTTCCACGCGGCGGGGGTCGGTCAGATGACCGGTCTGGTGGGTATGACCGCGGATGAGTTCGCGGGTGTGCTGCGTGCGAAGGTGACGGGTGCGGACAACCTGGACGCGGTCTTCGGTGACCGGCCCCTGGATGCGTTCGTGTTGTTCTCGTCGATCAGCGCCGTCTGGGGCAGCGGCGGCCAGGCGGCCTATGCGGCGGCCAACGCGCATCTCGACGCCCTGGCCGAGCGGCGCCGGGCCCGCGGCCTGACCGCGACCTCCATCTCCTGGGGCCCCTGGGCCGAAGGCGGGATGGCCGAGGGCACGACCGAGGACCTGCACCGGCACGGACTCGTCGCACTCGCTCCTGCCCGAGCGGTCGCCGAGCTGCGCCAGGCGCTGGCCGAAGACGAGACCACCCTCACGGTCGCCGACGTGGATTGGGAACGCTTCGCACCCGCGTTCACGACACGGCGCCCGAGCCCTCTTCTGGGTGAACTTGTAGACGCACGCGCGGCACTGACGCAGGTGCAAGCAGCGGCGGACGTCGGCCCTGACGACGCGGCGATACGCCTGAGGGAACGGCTGTCCTCGGCCACCGAGCCGGAACAGCACCGCATCGTGCTCGAACTCGTGCGGGGCGAGGCGGCGCGGGTGCTGGGACACGAGTCGTCCGACGCCGTGAAGCCCCGACGGGGCTTCGTGGAACTGGGCTTCGACTCGCTCATGGCCGTCGAGGTACGCAACCGGCTGTCTTCGCGTACCGGGCTCCGCCTGCCGACCACGCTCCTCTTCGACTTCACCTCGTCCGCGGCGCTGACGGAGCACCTGTGTTCCGAGCTGGCCCAGGACATGTCGGCCGCGGCCCCGGTCGCCTCGGCCATCACCGAGTTGGAACGGATGCTCTCGGGGCTGCCCGACACAGGCGTCGACCGTGAGGACATCACGGAAAGACTCCAGGGCCTGTTGGCTACGTGGGGCGGCCCCCAGGCACGTGTCACGTGGTCGGACACGCTCACGCCGACGACCGTCGAGGTGGATCCCGCGCTGGACGCGGCCACATCGGACGAGATTTTCGACCTCATCCAACGCGAATTCGGCAAGTCCTGAACGGCAGTTGTTGACGCGCGTGCAAACCATGGCTTTCTCAAGGGGCGGTGCTGTTTCCGATGGCGAGTGAAGAGAAACTCCTGGATCACCTGAAGTGGATGACCGCTGAGCTTCGGCAGACGAAGCAGCGGCTCCACGAGGTCGAGTCCGAGGGCCAGGAGCCGATCGCCATCGTCGGCATGAGCTGCCGGTTCCCCGGTGATGTCCGCTCGCCCGAGCAGTTGTGGCAGTTGGTGGCTGACGGCTCGGACGCGATCGCGGGCTTCCCGTCGGACCGCGGCTGGGACACGGACGGGCTCTACCATCCCGATCCGGACCACCCGGGCACGACCTACGCCGACCAAGGCGGCTTTCTCAGTTCCGTCGGTGACTTCGACGCCGAGTTCTTCGGGATATCACCGCGTGAGGCGCTGGCCATGGACCCGCAGCAGCGTCTGCTGCTCGAAACGGCCTGGGAGGCGCTGGAAAGGGCCGGTATCGACCCGGTGTCGCTGCACGGCAGCCGTACCGGTGTCTTCATCGGTTCCAATGCTCAGGACTACGCCGCGCTGCTGCACAACGAAACGGCAGAGCTCGGTGGCTACCTCGCCATCGGAAACGCCGCGAGCGTCATGTCCGGCCGGATCGCCTATGCCCTCGGCTTCCAGGGACCGGCCGCGACCGTCGACACCGCGTGCTCGTCGTCGCTGGTGGCTCTGCACTGGGCGGCCCAGGCCTTGCGCCAGGACGAGTGCTCCATGGCGTTGGTGGGTGGGGCGTCGGTGATGTCCACCCCCGGTGCCTTCCTGGAATTCTCCCGGCAGCGTGGTCTGGCGGCTGACGGCCGGTGCAAAGCTTTTGCCGAAGGAGCCGACGGCACCGGCTGGGGCGAAGGCATAGGCATGCTGCTGGTGGAACGGTTGTCGGACGCCCGCGCCAACGGACACCCTGTCCTTGCCGTCATCCGGGGCTCTGCGATCAATCAGGACGGGGCGAGCAGCGGTCTCACCGTCCCCCATGGGCCGTCTCAGCAGCGGGTGATCCGGCAGGCGCTGGCCGACGCCGGAATGTCTCCGGCCGACGTGGACGTGGTGGAGGCCCACGGCACGGGAACCCGGCTCGGCGACCCGATCGAAGCGCAGTCCCTGCTCGCGACCTACGGCCAGGACCGACCCGAGCACCGGCCGCTGAGGCTGGGATCGCTCAAGTCGAACATCGGTCACACCGCCGGTGCGGCCGGCGTGGCCGGTGTGATCAAGATGGTGATGGCGATGCGGCACGGCGTGCTGCCGCAGACCCTGCACGTGGACGAGCCTTCGTCCCACGTGGACTGGTCAGTGGGAGGCGTCGAGCTGCTGACGGAATCGGCGGCCTGGCCCGAGACGGGACAGCCACGACGGGCGGGCGTGTCGTCGTTCGGGATGAGCGGCACCAATGCGCACGTCATCCTCGAACAGCCCGAAGAAGCGGCAGAGCAGGTGCTGCCTGCGACCACCGTGCTCCCGGTCGTTCCGTGGATCCTCTCCGCCAAGTCCACCTCGGCCCTGGCCGAACAAGCCGCTCGTCTGCTCGCCTCCCACGACGCGACGGCGCACAGCGTCGTCGACCTGGGTTACTCCCTCGCCGTGGCACGGACCGCGATGGAAAGCCGGGCAGTGCTCCTGGGCGCCGACTCGGAGAGCCTCCTGCGCCAGGTTGCGGCACTGGCCGACGACCCGCGATCCGCCGACGTGGTCACAGCCACGGCGATCGACGACAGCCCGACCGCCGTGCTGTTCTCGGGTCAGGGTGCGCAGCGTTCCGGTATGGGGCGTGAGTTGTACGAGTCCTATCCGGTGTTCGCGGATGCGTTCGATGCGGTGTGTGCGGAGTTGGACCGGCATCTGGATCGTCCGGTGCGGGATGTGGTGTTTGCGGGTGGTGAGCTGCTGGATCAGACGCAGTTCACGCAGGCGGGGCTGTTCGCTCTTGAGGTGGCGTTGTTCCGCCTGGTGTCGGCGTGGGGTGTGAGGCCGGACTATCTGCTGGGTCATTCGATTGGTGAGTTGTCGGCTGCGCATGTGGCCGGGGTGCTGTCGCTGGAGGACGCGGCGAAGCTGGTGGCGGCACGGGGCCGTCTGATGCAGGGACTGCCGGCGGGTGGGGCGATGGGTTCCCTCCAGGCGACCGAGGACGAAGTTCTGCCGCTGCTGACCGGCGACGTGTCCATCGCTGCGCTCAACGGGCCGTCTGCGACCGTGATTTCCGGTGACGAGTCCGCTGTTCTGGCGATCGCCGCTCACTTTGAGGCGGAGGGTCGTAAGACCAAGCGGTTGCGGGTGAGCCATGCGTTCCATTCGCCTCGTATGGATGCCATGCTGGAGGACTTCCGTGCGGTCGCGGAGACGCTGACCTTCCACCAGCCCGAGATCGGGATCGTCTCCAACGTGACCGGTCAGGTCGTGTCGGGCGACGAGATCTGCTCTGCGGATTACTGGGTGCGCCACGTCCGTGAGGCGGTCCGTTTTGTCGACGGGATGCGCTCCCTCCAGGAGCAGGGTGTGACGGCGTTCCTGGAGTTGGGTCCGGACGGTGTGCTGTCCGCGATGGGCCAGGAGTGCGTCGAAGGTGCGGCGTTCGCCCCGGTGCTGCGAAAGGACCGCGACGAGGCGACGGCACTGGTCACCGCACTCGCAGAGCTACACGTACGCGGAGGGTCCGTCGACTGGGCGGCGTACTTCGCCGGCACCGGCGCCCGACGAATCGACCTCCCGACGTACGCCTTCCAGCGTCAGCGGTACTGGCCGAAGAACACCTGGCCTCAGACCGGGGACGTGGCCGGACTCGGGCTGCGCACCGGCGATCATCCGCTGCTTGCCGCCGCGGTGGGGCTGGCGCACACCGATGAGTTCCTTTTCACGGGGCGACTGTCGCTCCAGACGCAGCCATGGCTGGCCGACCACGCCGTCATGGGTTCGGTCCTGCTGCCGGGCACCGCCTTCGTCGACCTGGCCCTGCACGCGGGCGACCACGTGGGATGCGAACTGGTCGACGAGCTGACGCTGCAGGCTCCACTGGTGCTCCGCGAGTCGGCAGGTGTCCAGCTGCAGGTAGTGGTGGGCACCCCTGAGGCCGACGGGCGGAGGCCTGTCAGCGTGCACTCACGCCCTGGGGAGGCCGATGCCGAGGAGAGCGACTGGACCCAGCACGCCACCGGACTGCTCGCGCCCGTCGACGCCGCTGTCGAGACCGCCGCAGAATCCTCGGTACGGGAGTCCTTGCGGATCTGGCCGCCGCGCGACGCGACGGAGATCGATGCCGAAGGGCTGTACGAACGACTCGCCGTCCAGGGTTTCGGTTACGGTCCGGCCTTCCAAGGGCTGCAGCGGGTCTGGCGCCGTGGCGAGGAGGTCTTCGCCGAAGTGGCGGTGGCCGACCTCGACGTCGCCGGGTTCGGCGTGCACCCGGCACTGCTCGACTCCGCTCTCCACTCCCTCGCTGTGGGCGGTCTGCTGGGCAGCGACGGACCGGATGGCCCGGCGAGCGCTGAGCGGCGCGGTTGGCTGCCGTTCTCCTGGAACGGGGTGTTCCTCCGCGCCACCGGGTCCACCACGCTGCGGATGCGGATCGCGTCCACGGGCCGCGACAGCACGATGTCGCTCGTCCTGGCCGACGCTGCCGGGCAACTCGTCGCGCACATCCAAGCGTTGACGCTGCGCGAGGTGACCGCCGAGCAGTTCGACGACCGGCATCGCGCCACCGCGGACTCGCTGTTCCAGCTGAGCTGGGTCGAGGTCGCTCAGGACGCGCCCTGGCCGGAGCAGGGTGGTGAGGCGCCGTCCTGGGCCGTGCTGACAGCCGACGGTGCCGGCCTGGGCCTCGACGGCTGCGACTCGTACGCGGACATGACCGCGCTGACCGCCGTCCTCGATGCGGGCGCCGCCGCACCGGACGTCGTACTGCTCGGAACCACCGACAGCGCGGCCGAGGACGCCGACGTGCTCGGAGCCGCGCACCGAACAGCACACCGCACGCTCAGGGTCCTCCAGGAATGGCTCTCCGAACCGCGCCTCGACGCCTGTCGGCTGGTCGTCGTCACCCGCCGGGCCGTCGACACGGGCGGCGACACGAACGCCGCCTCCGACCTGTCCGCCGCCCCCGTCTGGGGCTTGCTGCGGTCGGCACAGTCGGAGAACCCGCAGCGTTTCGTCCTGCTGGATCTGGAGGAAACGGCGGGGCCCGACGTCGGTGTCGTACGCCGTGCCATCGCCAGCGGCGAGCCGCAGCTCGCCGTGCGTGGGGGAGTGCTCCTCGCCCTCCGCTTCGTTCGGTCCGGGCAGGACGGCACACTGCTGCCGCCTGTGGACGGCACGGCCTGGCGGCTCGACAGCATGAGCAAGGGGACGCTCGACGGACTGCGGCTGCTGCCCCACCCGGAAGCGCGCAACGAGCTCGAATCCGGCCAAGTACGCGTGGCCGTACGTGCGGCGGGGCTCAACTTCCGCGACGTCCTCATTGCCCTCGACATGTATCCGGGACACGCCACGATGGGCATCGAGGGCGCCGGTGTCGTGGTGGAGACCGGTCCCGGGGTGACCGGTATCGTGCCCGGTGACCGGGTGATGGGCCTGCTGAGCGGCGGTTTCGGCCCCACCGCGGTGACCGATCACCGCATGATCGCGAGGATTCCCGACGGGTGGTCGTTCACCGAGGCCGCCTCGGTGCCCATCGTGTTCCTCACCGCCTACTACGGTCTGGTCGACCTTGCCGCACTCCAGCCCGGGGAGTCGGTCCTCGTGCACGCCGCAGCGGGCGGTGTGGGCATGGCGGCCACACAGTTGGCGCGTCACCTCGGTGCCGAGGTGTTCGGGACGGCCGGCCCGGGCAAGTGGGACGCCCTGCGAGAACTCGGCCTGCACGACGAGCACATGGCGTCCTCGCGCACGCTCGAGTTCGAGGAGCAGTTCCTCTCCGCCACCGACGGACGTGGCGTCGACGTGGTGCTGGATTCCCTCGCCGGGCCTTTCGTGGACGCCTCGCTGCGGCTGCTGCCACGCGGCGGGCGGTTCGTGGAAATGGGCAAGGCGGACGTGAGGGACCCGGAAACCGTCGCCCGCGCCCACCCGGGGGTGGCCTACCAGGCATTCGACGTCATCCAGGCCGGGCCCGAGCGGATCGGCCGGATGCTGGCCGAGGTCGTCGCGCTGTTCGAGAGCGGGGCACTGCGTCCACTTCCGGTGCGGACCTGGGATGTCCGCCGGGCACCGGAGGCCTTCCGCTTCCTCAGCCAGGCCCGCCACATCGGAAAGGTCGTGCTCACCGTTCCGCAGCCGCTCGACCGCGACGGAACCGTGCTTATCACCGGCGGCACCGGGTCGCTCGGCGGCGTACTCGCCCGGCACCTGGTCGCCACGCACGGCGCCCGGCACCTCGTGCTGGCCGGCCGGAGCGGCCCTGACGCGCCCGGCGCGCGGGAACTCGCAGCCGAACTCACCGAGCTCGGCGCCACCGACGTCACCCTGGCCGCCTGCGACGTCTCCGACGCCGACTCGCTCGCCGGCCTTCTGGCCGCCATCGACGAGGAGCACCCGCTGACCGCCGTGGTCCACGCCGCGGGTGTGCTCGACGACGGCATCATCTCCTCACTCACCGGTGACCGTCTGGACGCGGTACTGAAGCCCAAGGCGGAGGCCGCCTGGCATCTGCACCGGCTGACCCGCGACCTGGACCTCGCAGTGTTCGCTCTGTTCTCCTCCACCTCCGGACTTCTGGGGGCGCCCGGCCAGGGCAACTACGCGGCCGCGAACGCCTTCCTGGACTCGTTGGCCCAGGTCAGGCGGAGGGAGGGGCTGCCCGCGACCTCCCTCGCCTGGGGTCCGTGGGAGCAGGCCGGCGGCATGATCGACCGGCTCCGCGGGACGACTGCTGGCCGCAGCGCCCGAGGCGGACTGACCAGTCTGTCGGCGCAGGAGGGCGCGGCCCTGTTCGATGCCGCCGTCGCCGTGGACGAGGCCGTTCTCGTACCGATGAAGCTCGACGCGACGTCCCTGCGCGGACGGGCGGAGGAGCCGTCCCTCTTCAGAGGGCTGGGACTCGGAGGGCGCAGGTCCAACAGGCGCAGCGTGGCCTCGGCGGCCATCGAGGTATCGACGCTCACCGAGCGGCTGAGGGGACTGGACGAGTCCGAGCAGACGCGGGTGCTGACGGACATCGTCAGCGCACAGGCGGCAGCTGTTCTCGGACACTCGGACGCGGACGCCGTACGCCCCGGCCGGGCTTTCAAGGAGCTCGGCTTCGACTCCCTCACCGCCGTCGAGCTGCGCAACCGCCTGGGTGCGTCGACCGGACTACGGCTCCCCGCATCACTGATCTTCGACTACCCGACCCCGGCCTTGCTGGCCGGCCACCTCCACAGCGCCCTGGTCGAGACGCCGGGATCCCCCGCGTTCGCCGATTCCGCCGTACGGAACGGAGCCGCGGACACCGACGAACCGATCGCGATCGTGGCCATGAGCTGCCGCTACCCGGGCGGCGTGAACTCACCCGAGGACCTCTGGGACCTCGTCGCCACCGGCACCGACGGGATCTCCGGCTTCCCGACCGACCGGGGCTGGCGGCTGCCGTCCCCCGACGACGGCTCCGACCTGCCCCACGAGGGCGGGTTCGTCCACGACGCAGGACACTTCGACGCGGCTTTCTTCGGGATCTCACCGCGCGAGGCGCTGGCGATGGACCCGCAGCAGCGGCTGCTCCTCGAAGCGGCCTGGGAAGCGTTCGAGCGGGCCGGTATCGACCCCTCGTCCGTACGCGGCAGCCGCACCGGTGTCTTTGCCGGAACGTCCACCTCCGGGTACGCCACATCGCTCGACCAGCTTCCCGAGGGCGTCGCCGGACATGTGCTGACCGGCACAGCAGGCAGTGTCGTCTCCGGCCGGGTGGCGTACACCTTCGGCCTGGAAGGGCCGGCGGTGTCGGTCGACACCGCGTGTTCCTCCTCGCTCGTGGCGCTGCACCTCGCCACGCAGGCACTGCGGTCGGGCGAGTGCTCCCTGGCACTGGCGGGCGGCGTCATGATCATGGCCGACGAGGGGATCTTCGCCGAGTTCGGCGGGCACGGCGGCCTCGCCGTGAACGCCCGCTGCAAGGCCTTCTCCGACGACGCGGACGGCACCGCGTGGTCCGAGGGCGCCGGGCTGCTGCTCCTCGAACGGCTCTCCGACGCGCGGCGCAACGGCCATCAGGTCCTGGCGGTGGTGCGGGGCAGTGCGGTGAACCAGGACGGTGCGTCGAACGGTCTGACGGCGCCGAACGGCCCGTCGCAGCAGCGGGTGATCCGGCAGGCCTTGGCGAATGCCGGTCTGTCGGCTGCCCAGGTGGACGCGGTGGAGGCGCACGGTACGGGGACGAGGCTGGGTGACCCGATCGAGGCGCAGGCGCTGCTGGCGACGTACGGACAGGGCCGGCCGGACGGCCGCCCTCTCCTGCTGGGCTCGCTGAAGTCGAACATCGGACACGCACAGGCTGCTGCCGGAGTGGCCGGCGTCATCAAGATGGTGATGGCGATGCGGCACGGTGTGCTGCCGCAGACCTTGCACCTGAACAAGCCGTCCCCCCAGATCGACTGGTCGGCCGGGGCCGTCGAGCTCCTTGCCCGGTCGGTGGCGTGGCCGGAGAAGGACGAGCCCCGGCGGGCCGGTGTGTCGTCGTTCGGGATCAGTGGTACGAACGCGCACGTCATTCTTGAGCAGGCTCCCAGCGAGGACGTGACAGGGACGCCGACGGACGGGACCCCACCGCTCAGCAGTGCGGCACTGCCGTTCGTGCTGTCCGGGAAAACACCCGACGCGGTGGCGGAGCATGCGGTCCGGCTTGCCGGTCTGCTGGACCGGCAGCCCGGATCGGCCTTGCAGAACGTGGCGTGGTCGCTGGCCACCGCCCGTACCAGGTTCCCGCATCGTGCGGTGCTGGTTGCCGGCGACGTCGAGGAACTCCGTTCCGCTCTGGGTGCCCTTGCGGAGGGACGTTCCGGGCCGGGGGTCGTGCGGGGTGTCGCTGCCGATGTGACGCGTCCGGTGCTGGTCTTCCCGGGGCAGGGTTCGCAGTGGGTGGGTATGGCTGCGGGTCTGATGGAGTCCTCGCCGGTGTTCGCGGAGCGGGTCCGTGAGTGTGCGGCGGCGTTGTCGGTGCATACGGACTGGTCGTTGCTGGGTGTGTTGCGTGGTGATGCGGGTGCGCCTGGGTTCGACCGGGTTGATGTGGTGCAGCCGGTGTTGTGGGCGGTGATGGTGTCGCTGGCCGAGGTGTGGCGGGCGGCTGGTGTGGTGCCTGCGGCTGTGATGGGTCATTCGCAGGGTGAGATCGCTGCGGCGTGTGTGGCTGGTGGGCTGTCCCTGGAGGACGGTGCACGGGTCGTGGCGCTGCGGAGCCAGGCGATCCTGGAACTCTCGGGTTCGGGCGGCATGCTGGCTGTGGCAGACTCCGCCGATCTGGTAGCCGAACGGCTCGCCCGGTGGGAGGGCCGCCTGGCGGTCGCAGCGGTCAACGGGCCGACCTCCGTGGTGGTCTCCGGCGACGCGGACGCGCTCGACGAGTTCCGGGATGCATGCAGGGCCGACGGGGCGCGGGCCAAGCGCATCGACGTCGACTACGCCTCGCACAGCGCGCATGTGGAGCGGATCCACGACCGGCTGCTGGAGGTACTGGCAGACCTGACCCCGCGCACTTCGCAGGTGCCGCTGTACTCCACGGTGACCGGAGAACTGCTGGACACCGCCGGTATGGACGGTGAGTACTGGTACACCAACCTGCGCCGGACGGTCCTGCTGGAGAAGGCGACCCGAGCGCTGGTGAGTTCGGGGCACGGTGTGTTCGTCGAGGTGAGCCCGCACCCCGTACTCACCATGGGTCTGCAGGAGACCTTCGCCGCCGCCGGTTCCGATGCCGTGACCCTGGGCACGCTGCGCCGTGATGAGGACGAGGCCCGGCGTTTCACGATGTCGCTGGCCGAGGCGCATGCGTACGGGGCCGAGCTGGACTGGCATGCCCTGTTCGAAGGACGCGGCCCCCAGCGTGTCGACCTGCCGACGTACCCCTTCCATCACCAGCACTACTGGCTGAAGTCGGCCCCCGGGCAGGGGCGCGACATAGCGGCGACCGGCATGCGGCCCGGAGGGCATGCCTTGCTCTCCGGAACGATCAGGCTCGCCGATTCCGACGGTGTGGTGATGACGGGCAGGCTGTCGGTAGAGACGCACCCCTGGCTCGCCGACCACGTCGTTCTCGGTTCGGTGCTGCTCCCGGGCACGGCCTTCGTCGACCTGGCTCTGCACGCCGCTGACCAGGTCGGATGTGAGCTGCTGGAGGAACTGACGATCGAGGCTCCGCTGGTCGTCCCGGACTCCGGCGCGATCGTGCTCCAGGTCACGGCGACACTGCCGGACGCGTCGGGCCGTAGCAATGTGCACGTCTATGCGACGCCCGCCGACGCACCGGAGGACGCGTGGACCCTGCACGCCTCCGGAACGGCGACGCACGCAGAGGCGCCGACGAGCGACGGTCTGAGTGAGTGGCCGCCGGCCGGGGCGCAGGCGCTCGCCGTCGACACCCTGTACGAGTCGCTCACCGAGGCCGGCTACGAGTACGGTCCGCTGTTCCAAGGGCTGCGGGCTGCCTGGCGGCAGGGCGACGACGTCTACGCGGAGGTGGCCCTGCCGGACGGCGCCGCCGTCGAGCAGTTCGGGGTGCACCCCGCTCTGCTGGACGCGGCACTGCACGCCATTCGCTGGTCGGCGACGCCTGACGCCGGAGGTGAGCCGGGCACCGTCGAGCTGCCCTTCGCCTGGAGCGGCGTCACGCTGAGCGCGATCGGCGCACGTGCACTGAGGGTCCGGATCCGGCGCGTTCGGTCCGGAGTCTCCGTGCTGCTGGCCGACGGAACGGGCTACCCGGTCGCTTCCGTGGACACGCTCGCGCTGCGTCCCGTCGGGCCGGATCAGCTGAAGCCCTCGGAACATGCGCTCGGCGACGCGATGTTCCGGGTCGAGTGGGTGGCGAAGCCGATGGGCTCCGCGGACGACCTTCCCGATATCGCTCGCCACGCGGACGTGGCTTCCGCGGACACGGTGCCGGGCGTGGTGGTGGTGTCGTTCGGGGGAGCGGGTTCCGATGACGTGGACGCCGCGTCCCGGGCACACGAGATCGCAGGCAGGGCACTGGAGTTCGTCCAGGAATGGCTGGGCGATGAGCGGTTCGCCGATGCCCGCCTGGCGGTGATGACACAGGGGGCGGTCGCCTGCGACGGCGACTCTGCGCCGGATCCGGCACAGGCTGCCGTCTGGGGACTTGTGCGGGCCGCCCAGACGGAGCATCCGGGCCGGTTCGTACTGATTGATGTCGATGCCGATGAATCCGCTCTGTCGGCCGCGGTGGCGTCGGGCGAGCCTCAGATGGCTGTGCGTGGGGGCGAGCTGTTCGTGCCCAGGCTGGTGAGGGTGCCCGCAGGCACCGATGGGTGTGCTCCTGAGGTCGGTGACGGCACCGTGCTGGTGACGGGCGCCGGCGGTGTGCTGGGTGGTGTGGTGGCGCGCCATCTGGTGGTGGAGCGTGGTGTTCGGCACTTGTTGCTGGTGAGTCGTCGGGGTGGGGATGCTCCGGGTGCGGCC
>NZ_JBFBLO010000039.1:0-11689 GCF_040686735.1 Streptomyces sp. NPDC079167
GGAACAACTCCCACAACTCGTCCGGCACCAGCCGCTCAACGATCTCCACCATGACTCACAGACTACCGAGTCACCCAAATGAGATGGCTTCTTAGACGCCGCCGAGGGCCCGGATCCGGATGCCAGACGACAACATTTTCTCCCAACCCCACCCACCTCTCGGCCTGTCACACTGTTTCCCCAGGTCACAGGGGTGGAGGGGTTGGAAACGCGATGTGTCCCGGGAGATCCTTTTCGAACCGACGGGACCCATGAGGGCAAGGCATACCGGCAGAACGGCCATCCCGGGTGCCCTGCGCCCTCCGGCAGAGCAACGTCGTCAAGCGGGGAGGTAACCTCGCGCCGTGCCTGATGGCCGGGCCGGCGCTGGCCCTATACGTCGTCGAAGCTGGGCTGGCTCCATGGCTGGTCGGGGGGGGTGAACCTTGGGCGCCGAGGAGCTGGGTGATCTTCTCGGCTTCATCGCTTGAGAGATCGGAGAGCAGGCGCGTCGTTGTTCCGAGGAGGGCGTCCAGCGGTACCTGGGTACGTGCGCCGCGGGCGTTGGCGATCCCGGTGGCGAACATGCACTGGAGGGTCTCGCCGGAGGGGATGCGGGCTTCGGCTTCGATGACTCCCTCGGCCTGTCCCAGCGCGTCGCTGATGCCGTCAAGTCGGGTGTCGTGGGAGATGTCGAGGTCGCGCAGCGTCTCGCGTTCGTCGGCCTTCGCGCCGGTGAGTGCGAACAGCACGGTAAGCCCGCCCAGCGTGCAGAGCAGGTGCAGTCGCAGGCCCCATAAGTACCGAGTTCGACGCGCAGTAGCCGTAGTCGGCCCAACCGGCCAGAACCGAGCGCTTGGCCGTCTCGCGGGAGCTGCCGCAGCCGACCGGGGTGTAGTCGACCACCCGTCGTCGCTGCACAGGGTCGTGTCCGAGGCCAGAGCGCGGATCATGTACGTGAGCAGGGACGATGCGGACCGCAGGCGCTTGTTGTAGCCGGACTGGCCGGGCAGGTACGGGAACAGGTGGCGGAAGTCCCGTCCTGCCCGGCACAGCCAGCGCCGCTCGGATGTGCAGCCCAGGAGCGCTGACATCACGGCGAGCGTGAGGAGCTCGGCGTCACTGAGCCTCGGAGCGATCCCGACGGCCGGCCGGGCAGGCAGCAACCACGGCGAAGCCCTCAACTCGTCGTCGATCCGGGCATAGAGTGCAGTCGCGAGGGTGTCCAGATCTGTCTTCACACACTGACCGTGGACGCCCTCGCGTCATGTCCGCAGGCGACCCGGTGATCCGGGCTGTCCCCAGCGCGGTGACTATAGGTCGCGGTCCATCCGCAGGGCCTGGATGAGCCAGGGGTACACCGGGACCAGGTTCGGTACTACCTGCCAGCCGTTGACGATCCAGACCAGCCTCCAATACCGGTCAACCTTGGGATCGTGCGCTTCTTCGAACCTCCGGGCCATCCAGTACCGGAACTCCTTGTCAGCAGCGTGTCCGAACACCTCGCTGAAGCGTTCCACAAGGTCGTCGATGACGGGTGCAGCCCTGTCGGTGAGTGGGTCAATGCCGGACTCCATAGCTTCGGTCACCTGCTGACGTGTAAAGGTCATCAGTTCCTCGCCGACCTCGGTCTCAATGGCGGGCGTATGCCCGGCGGCCTGGTGCAAGGCCATTCGGCGCATCCGGGTCCGGAACTCGTCGTCGCTGACCAACTCAGCGATTTCTACCCAGGCGGCGACCTGCTCGCTGGACGGGTCGTCGGGGAGACTGGGAGCGGCAGCACGAACCATGGTCGCCGCGGCCAGGTCGGCATCCACCGTGCCGAATGTGCCCTCCACGAAGTCGTCAATCAAGCGCCGTCGCTCCTCGACGGACAGCTGCGTGAGCCTGTGCATGAGCGTGGTCTCCTCGGGATCGGAACCGCGTCCAGCTACGACTCGTAGAACACTCCGACGCAGTTGCAGCGCCCGGATCTGGACGTCGATGGCCTCGACGTGCGCAGCCGCGACTTCCGCCACCGAGAGCTCCCGGTCCATAACCCGCTGAATCGTGGCCAGGTCGATGCCCAGCTCACGCAGGGTGCGGAGGAGTTCCAGGCGACGCAGTGCGTCGAGGTCGTAGAGCCGATAGCCGGCGGGACTTCGAGTGGTCGGCGCGACCACCCCCGAATCGGAGTAGAACCGGATGGTCCTCACAGACAAGCCGGTCCGCCGGGACAGCTCCCCGATCGAGTAGAGGGTCGTCGCGTCCATGCCCCCTACCCTGCTGTCTCCAGTCACTGGAGACTCAAGGCTATGACACAGCCGGGCCCCGGCCGAGGCACTCCAAGTCGCCGGGCACGCGTCACGCCGTCTCCATAGACAGCCCGGACGGTGGGCTGCCTTACACACGCGGCGCAAGCAATGGAACCGACAGGTGCCACCGCTCGCGGGGCCTACGGCTACAAGCCCTTGGACTCATTCATCTAGAGAGCGCGTCCTGTCACGGCAGGCAGCCTCTGGCCCCCTCCCCGTTGGGCCAGGGGCTGCTGAAGCCACCGGACCTCGCGTGCGGGCTTCGGTGTATCAGGTCCAGCGCATGCCGATCGCGGACAGCAGGTCCACCCGCTCCGGGGACAGCGCCGCGGCCCTGCTCCGCTGGTTCCCGACCCATGCCCCCAGCTTGTCCTCCCGGACGTGCCCGTCCTCGCCCACGGTCCGCTCGATGTGTTTCCGCGGTACCTGGAGGTGTCCCTCGCGCTCGTAGAACTGCTTCGCGGCGGCGTAGTTCATGGCTTCCACTTGTCGGCCTGTCGTGGATGGAGCCGCCGCTGCGGGTGACGCAGATCCAGCGGCCGGCGTGGTTGCGGCTTCTCGTAGACACGGGCGGTGCGGTCGGAGTTGTTGCGGATCGAGCTGCCGGGGTCGGGGATCGCGGAGGGCAGGTCCTTGACGCTGCCGTCCCCGAGGCGCGGCGTACCCGGGGCTGCCCGCCGAAGTTGATCTCGGGGTAGATGCAGACGTAGCCGGACGGGCAGCGCGAGTGGACGCGCGCTCCGCCGTCGCCGGTCGGGACGCGCGCCCACGGCACCGGAGGCGGTGCGGATCGTCGCGGCGGGGGATGACGCGACGATCCGCTCCCGGGGCGCCGGCCCGTGTGGGGGCGGACCGCGGCCGGGCTTCGGTGGTCAGGGGGGTCAGCTCGCCGGCACGGCCTGGCGACTGGAGGAGGCGCGGAGGATCACGGCGAGGGCGACCAGGGCGATGCCGAACCAGACGACGCTCGTGACGCCCACGTGGTCGGCGAACAGGCCGCCGATGAGGGCGCCCAGGGCGATGCAGGTGTTGTAGGCCATGGTGTTGAGCGACATCGCGGCCTCGAAGGTGTCGGGGGCCGCCGCGAGCGTCATGTTGATCTGGCTGAGCTGGACGACTCCGAAGGCGAGGCCCCACAGGACCATCGCGGCGATCACGCCGACGTCGTTCGTGCCGATGGCCAGCAGCATGACGAGTGCGGCGATCATGATCAGGCCGCCCACGATGAAGCTGCCCCGCAGGCTCTTGTTGACGGTCTGGCCGCCGATGAAGTTGCCGATCGCGCCGCCGGTGCCGAAGACGATGAGGACGACGGTGATGAAGCCGACACTGGCGGACGTGCTGTCCTCGAGGTAGGGCCGGACGAACGTGTACGCACCGAAGTGGCCGAGGACGAAGAAGACGACCATGACCAGGACCACCCGCAGCGGCACGTTCTTGATGGGCAGTTCGAAGACCTCGCGGACCGAGACCGCGTTGGCCGACGGCAGCGACGGGATCGTGATGGCGACCGCGAGGAGCACCAGGGCGCTGAGGCCGGCCCAGATCAGGAAGGTGGCGCGCCAGTCGCTGGCGCCCTCCAGCAGGGTGCCGAGCGGGATGCCGACGACGGTGGCGATCGAGATGCCGGACATCACGACGGCGGCGGCCCGGTTGGCATGCTTCTCCGGGACGATGCGCATGGCCATGCTGACGCCGATGGCCCAGAAGACGCCGCTGGCGAAGCCCATGATCAGGCGGGTGCCCAGGATCAACGGGTAGTTGGGGGCGATCGAGGTGATCAGGTTACCGACGGCCAGGACGGCCAGCAGCGCGGTCAGCAGGCGGCGCCGGTTGACGCGCCTAGTCCACGCCACGATGAACGGCACCCCCAGACCGGCCGCGACGCCCTGGGCCGTGACCATGAGGCCGGCCGAGCCCACGGAGACCCCGAGGCTCTCGCTGAGCGGGGTGAGCAGGCCGATCGGCATCAGCTCGGTGGTGAGGAAGACGAACAAACTGGCGGTGATGGCGGCCACTCCCAGCCATCCCCGGGCCGGGGTCAGCGGCTTCTGTGGTGTGGTGGGGGAATTCGTCTCGTCTTGAATGGTCATGTCATCTCTCCGGATGTGGTCATGGCGTGGGGACGTGCGCCCGCCGTTATCCGCTGCGTTCCTGTTCCAGAGCGGGTTGGTCGGGGGAGGGTGGAGCGGTGCTGCGGGGTGGGGCCGGCGGAGTCTGCTCGGGCTTCGGTTTGGGCGGGCGGGGCTGGCCGAGCACGACCGCCAGGAGGATGACGGCCATGCCGACGATCTGGGGGACGGACAACGTCTGGTCCTTGACGAGGTAGCCCAGCAAGGTCGCCACGATCGGGCTGCCCAGCGCGAGGAAGGAGACGGCGACGGCAGGCAGCCGCTCGATGCCTCGGAACCAGACGATGTAGCTCAGGACGGCGCCCAGGGTGATGAGGTAGGCGAACCCGATGATGTTGGAGCCGGTGAGACCGTCAGGGAGGTCCTCCAGCGACAGCCAGAACGGCAGCAGGACCAGGCCGCCCGCCGTGAGTTGCCACCCGGTGAACGTGAGCAGGCCGACGCCCTCCGGCCGGCCCCACCGCTTGGTCAGCGTGATGCCCGAGGCCATGCACAGCGCTCCGCCGACCGCGGCGAGGACACCGACGGTGTCGAGCGAGACCGTGCCCTTGAAGACGAGCAACGCCACGCCCCCCGTGCCCATGACGCAGGCCAGGGCGTGGACGAGTCTGATCCGCTCACTGAGGAAGAGGGCGGCGAGAACGACCACGAACATGGGCTGCGCCGACATGATCATGGCGGCGATGCCACCGGGCAGCCGGTAGGCCGCGACGAAGAGCAGGAAGTTGAAGGCGCCGATGTTCAGAACGCCCAGGACCAGCGCGCGCCACCACCAGATGCCGACGGGGAGCTTGCGGCCGAGGGCCAACAGCACCAGGCCGCCGGGCAGAGCCCGCATGGTGGTCGCCAGGAGCGGCCGGTCCGGAGGCAGCAGCTCGGTGGTCACCAGGTAGGTGCTGCCCCAGACCGCCGGAGCCAGGCCGGTCAGGGCCGCCGTGAGTACGTTCTGTCTGTTCTTCATCTTGCCTCGCATCCCGTGGGAATCACCGTGGCTCCCGACGTCCGTCCGGCCGGCTCAGTCGAAGATCGGGTCGCGATCGCGACCGCGCTTCAGCTCGAAGAAGCCGTCCGTGCCCGCCACAGCCAGCACGCCGTCCCAGAGCCTTCCGGCTGCCTCGCCACGGGGAGCGGGGGTGAGCACGGGGCCGAAGAACGCCAGCGGCTTCCCGTCCGGACCGGGGACGTGGATCACGGGGGTGCCGACCTCGGAACCGACCGGGTCCATCCCCTCGTGGTGCTCGGCCCGCAGCGGCTCGTCCCAGGCGGTGTCCTCCGCGGCCTCGATCAGGTCGGCGGGCAGATCCGCCTCTTCGAGGGCGGCGCGGATCATGTCGTGGCCGAGCCCGGCCTTCTCGTGGTGGATCAGGCGGCCCATGGCGTTGTAGAGGGGGCGCAGCGTCTCGTTGCCGTGCCGCTGCTGTGCCGCGACGCACACCCGCACGCAGGCCCAGCCGTCGATCATGCCCTGGCGGTACTTCTCCGGGACCTCGCGGCCCTCGTTGAGGACCGACAGGCTCATGATGTGGAAACGGGTTTCCAGCGGCCTGACCTGCTCGGCCTCCAGCATCCAGCGTGAGGTGATCCACGCCCAGGGGCAGCGGGGGTCGACCCAGATGTCGGCGACGGTCGTCTCGGAACGCGGTGGCGTGGTGCTCATGGCGGTCGCTCGTCCTTTCGGTGTCACACGGCGTGAGGGCGCGCGCGGGCATGCCTCGGCGTGGTGCGCCCAGGTCCCGGAGCAAGCAGGGCAGAGGGCAGCGGCGCAGCGGTTTGCGAGCAGGCCGGAGGGACCTCGATCAGGGGCCCGCCCGGCGCGGTCAACCCGCAAACGTGCCTGCCGTGTTGGTCGTCACCAGTGTCGGGCCGGGCCCGTCGATGAGTCCAACACATGCTTGTCACGCGATGGATCTCGTATCACGATGGATCCGTGGAGCTTCAGCAGATGCGCTACGTGATCGCCGTGGCCGAGACGAACAGCTTTACGCGGGCTGCCCAGCGCTGTCTGGTGGTCCAGTCCGCGCTTAGCCACCAGATCGCGCGCCTGGAGAAGGAACTGGGTGCGAGGCTCTTCGAACGCACCAGCCGCCGGGTCCGGCTGACCCCGGCGGGCGCGGCCTTCCTGCCCGCCGCCCGCCAGTGCCTGGACGCGGCGGAGCGGGCCGCCGCCGAGGTCGCGGCGGCCGTCGGGGAGGTGCGCGGGCGCCTCGCGGTGGGGCTGATCCCCACGGTCGCCGCCGTGGACGTTCCCGCCGTCCTCAAGGACTTCCAGCAGCGCCATCCGAAGGCCCGGATCAGCCTCAGCGTGGGAGCGAGCGACGAGCTCGTCGAGCAGGTCAGGCAGGGCGAGATCGAGGTGGCCTTTCTCGGTATCCCGGTCACGGCCCGCCCCCGGGGCGTCATGGCCCGGAAACTGGCCCAGGAGCGGCTGGTCGCCGTGGTCGCCCCGGACCACCCACTCGCCGGCGAGGCATCGGTCGACCTCCGCCGACTGTCCTCGGAGGTGTTCGTGGACCTCCCGGCGAAGACCGCCGGCCGGGCCCAGTCCGATCTGGCCTTCACCGCCGCCGGCCTGACCCGCGAGGTCGCCTTCGAGGTGACCAACGCGGACTACCTGGCCCGTCTGGTCGGCGCGGGTCTGGGCGTGGCCCTGCTCCCGCCCGCGTACGTCGTGGGCCTGGCCGGGATGGCCACTATCGAGGTCACGGACGCACCGGCCCGCGCCGAGTACGTGATCTGGCGCCGGGAGAGCCGCACTCCGGCGGCCGCCGCCTTCCTGGAGCTGCTGGGCATCGAGGAGGAGTGACCGGCCGGGCCCCGTCCGGGGACCGTCTGTTCTTCCCCTCCCGGTCAGGGTTTCATGAATATCGGATCATCCTGCGGACACGGCTGCGGGCTGCCGAAGCGTACGGGGCTGTCATCACTGGAAGGCATGTTTCCATGCGAGTGCGAGTAAAAGACTTCGATCACTTGGTGCCAATGTGCGCGATGTCGAGCGTTCCCTAGAGTTCTACTGCGGGACACTCGGCCTGGAACCGGTCCGCGTGGACGAATGGCGGGCCGGCAAGGCCCCGTTCCCGTCGGCACGGGTCAGTCCCACCCTGATCATCGATCTGTTCGACCGCCCGCGCACCGAGTCGAACGTCGACCACTTCTGTCTGAGCGTCGAGCCGCTGGACCGGCAGGAGGTCATCGCCTCGGGCGAGTTCACCGTGCTGGAAGGCCCCGTCGGCCGCTACGGCGCCCGAGGCGACGCGCAGTCGATCTACGTCGAGGATCTGGACGGCAACACCGTCGAGCTGCGCTGGTACCCGCAGGACGTGCGGGGCTGACGGGCCCCGAGGGGGTGCCGGTGCTCCTCGCGCCGCGTACGTTGCGGTGAATCTCCAGCGTCGCCGTCGAGCGGTTGAGCGTGATGTACTGCAGCCCCGGCGCCCCCTCCGCGAGGAGCCGCTCCGCCATGGCGGTGGCGTACTCGACGCCGATGCGAAACCCGTCCGCGGGGTTGTCGGACGCGGCGTCCAGGCGGTAGGCCGGTTCCTCGGGCAAGGCCGCGCCGCTGAGCTGCGCGAAGCGGGCGATCTGGCGTACGTCGGTGGCGGGCATGATCTCAGGGATGATCGGGGTTCACAGCCCGCGGCGGTCACCCGGTCACGGAGCCGCAGGTAGTCCTCGATGTGGAAGAACATTTGGCGGCCGACGCCCCGCTCAACCCGCATCAAGCCTGTCGCCTACGTCCACCGCATCCCGATCGCGGACAGCAGCTCTACCCGCTCCGGCGTCAGCGTCGCGGCCCGGCTGCGCTGGTTCCCGATCCACGCACCGAGCCGGAGGTCCTGCGCCTTCTGGTCCTCGCCCATGGTCCGCTCGGTGTGCTTTCGCGGTACCTGGAGGTGTCCCTCGCGCTCGTGGAACTGCTTGGCGGCCTGGTAGAGGGTGCGGCGCGGCTTGGGCTTCTCTTCCTCGGTTGCGGGAGTGATGCCGAGAACCTCCTCGCACAGCCGCTGCTGGACGGTGGTCAGGTTGTCCCATCCGAACCTGACTGTGCGCACCCACCGTCCGAGGTCCTCGCCCTGGCGGACGACGTCGCCCGGCCTCGTGGGAAGGGTGCCGCCGGCGTGCAGGTGGTGGCGGACGAGGTGGAAGGCGCGCTGCCACTCCACGGACCCGGCCGGGCACCAGGACGGGTCGACCTCCTCCAGCTGCTCGCTGCCGTGCCCGCGAGCGTGCCCCGGGTCCGCCGTCAGGCTCCAACGCAGTTTCGTGCCCCCCACCCGGCGATGTGCCGGCAGTGCACCTCGGCGGCCGGCGGCATCCACTGGGCCGGGTCCTGGTCGGCCTTGGACCGGTTCGAGCGGGCGGTGACCGCCACCAGACTGGTGGCCGATGCCTGGTCATTGGCGTACGCCTCATGCCGCTGCGGCGTCCACGCGGACGCGCCGCTGTCCCTCTCAGCTCTCCGCCAGGGGCACCATGGTCGATGTCGAGTCCGGAGGCTGATGTCACCCATACCTGGTCGTAGTAGGAACACCAGCTGCCGCCCGACAGCCGGCACCCGGCTCCGACCGAGGGCGGCTCGACCGCCTCGTCGATGATCTCCCGCAGGCGGGAGCATCTTGCTCGGGCAAAGGGCCTGTCTATGAGAGCCGAGGGGGCCTTACAGGACCTGCGGGCTGGTTCACGGCGACGGCTTTGTAGAACGTGTAGTGGAAGGTTCCATCGTGGGTGGTCCGGTGCAGGTCTGCGATCCCCCGGTCCCAGTCAGCCGGAGTGATCAGGGCGGCGGCCAGCGCATTGTCTCGAACGGATTCGACCATCGCAACGAAGGTGTTCCGGGTGAAGCCGTCGACCCACCCGGGCCGGGTCTGGTCGGCATAGACCGTGAGTGGACGGACTGCCACACCGTCGTACCCGGCGTCGGCCAGCAACGGCTGAAGTTGCCGGCCGAGCAACGCATTGCCTCCCGCTGCCGCCTGGAGACGGATCTGGCAGTCGATCACTGCCCGGGCATACGCACTGTCAGGATGGAAGACAACCGACCCGTGGTCCCCCTCGATCACGGTGATGGTGCCCCCGGGCCGCAGCACGCGCCGTAGCCCGGCCAGCGCTCGCCGGGGATCTGCCAAGTGCTCCAAGACGAAGCACACGAAAACGTGGTCGAATTCCGCGTCAGCGAAGGGAAGATCGAACACGTCTGCGCGGTGCCACTCCACTAGTGCCTCGGGCGCGATGCTGGCGACGTGGATACGGGCCTGCGCGAGCGACTCCTCGGACTGGTCGACCGCGACAATCTGTGCCCCCGGGCTGGAACGGAGCAGATGGCCTGTCTGAGCGCCGACCCCGCAGCCGAGCTCCAGCACCCGACTGCCTGCGGGGTAGATGGTTCCGGCGTGCAGAAGCTGCGCCAGCGTGTCCGCCTGATCGCCCAGCCGACGGCTCTCACGCGGTGAGTATCCGTGTACGTATCGGGCCGCCGGAACAGGGGCGAAAGGTGGTGTGGTGGTGTCCATGGCTCCACCCTGCTGCCACTATGGCCCGGTGAACAGATCCAATGGGGGCGCCCCTGACCGGTCCATAGCGTCTGGGGCCGACTTCCTACATCTGGCCATCGGCGAAGCGCCTGGCGGCGGGAAGTCCGAGTGGCTCGCCCAGCAGATCCGGATCGCGCTGGCGGACAGGCGCCTGCCGGTGGGATGCAGACTGCCCGCCACGCGGGTCCTGGCCTGCGAACTGGGCGTATCCCGTGGCGTGGTCACCGAGGCATACAAACGCCTGATCGAGGACGGCTATCTCGCCGGACAAGGGCGCAATGGAACGATCGTCGTCGGCGCACCCGCGACGACGACAGCACTCACGCCCCCTCCGCTCACCCGACCGCCTTCGCCTCGCTCAGTGTTCACCGCCACGCCCGACGCAGACGTCTTCGACGCGATGCGCGCGGCGCGTGCCCGGATCGACTTCTCCCCGGGACTTCCCGACCTCGCCGCGTTCCCACGAGCGGCGTGGCTGAGCGCGGAACGCCGTGTCCTGGACCGCCTTGCGGCATCTGACCTCGGCTACGGAGATCCACGCGGCACGCCGACCCTCCGCGTGGCCGTCGCGAACTGGATCGCCCGTAACCGCGGCATCCGGGCGGACCCCGGCGACATCCTCATCGTCGCCGGCACCGCCCAGACGCTCACCCTCGTAGGCCAGGTGCTGCACAGTGACGGCATCTCGGCGGTAGCCATGGAGGATCCCGGCTCCCTGGGCGCCCGCCAGCATCTACGTAACTGCCAGTTGGGCACCCCGCCCGTCACGGTCGACTCGGAAGGGGTGCGTGTCGATGAACTGGGCGCCACGGGCGCAGCGGCCGTGTTCCTGACACCCGCTCACCAGTTCCCCACCGGTGTCGTCCTGCGCGGCAGCCGACGCAGCGAACTGATCCGCTGGGCAAGCGAAAGCGGCGGACTGATCATCGAGGACGACTACGACGCCGAGCACCGCTACGACCGGACGCCCGCGCCAGCCCTGCGGTCCGTGCTCGCCAACAACGTCTTCTACGCCGGGAGCGTGTCAAAGCTCCTCGCTCCGGCCCTGCGGATCGGGTGGGTCATCGCCCCGCCGAAGTACCGCGACACGCTCGTGGACGCCAAGCGGTTCACCGACCTCGGTAACGCCGTCCTCCCACAACTCGTCCTTGCCCAGTTCATCGAATCCGGCGCCCTGGAACGTCAGCTGCGCCACCTGCGCAGACACCACCGCCGCCGGCGGGACGCCATGGTCAATGCCATCGCTGCTCACCTGCCGGGCGCGATCGTGCACGGTGCCGCAGCGGGCCTGCACCTGACCATCACGTTCGAGGCCGGGTTCGCCGACACAGACATCGCAGCTGCGGCACTCACACGCGATGTGAAAGTGCACCCCTTGTCCTGGCACTGCCAGCGCCCGCGTCGACCGGGACTGGTCCTGGGCTACGCCGCAAGCTCGGCGACCGACATCAGCGAAGGAGTGACGACACTCGGCGAAGTACTCAGACGGATGTCCTGATCGGTGGATCGTGAGGGCCGTCCGCTCCTGAACTGTGGTCAGGGAGCGTGACGGCTTTCGCGTCGAACCCGGGCCACTGGTCATGTCGGCGTCTGGATCGACCGGCGCTTAGACCGTGTCCTATGTGGTGAGTCGAGCGAGTCGTTTATAGCAGCAGAGGGCTGCGGCGAGGCCGAGAAAGGCCAGGTAGTTGCGGGGGTGGCGTTCGTAGCGGTGGTTGAGTCTGCGGTAGCCGGTCAGCCAGGACATGGTGCGCTC
>NZ_JBFBLO010000040.1:0-11612 GCF_040686735.1 Streptomyces sp. NPDC079167
CTGGAGCAGGCTCCTGAGGTGGAGCCGGTGGACGGGGCACGTGCATCGGTGCCGGTGGTGCCGTGGGTGGTGTCGGCGAAGACGGCCGAGGCGCTTGATGCGCAGGTGGAGCGGCTGACGGCGTTCGCCGGGGATCAGGACCCGGTGGATGTCGGGTTCTCGCTGGTGACGACGCGTGCGGTGCTGGAGCACCGTGCGGTCATTGTGGGTGACCGGACGATCGTGGGGTCACTTACCCAGGGGCGTACGGGTGTGTTGTTCTCGGGTCAGGGTGCGCAGCGGTCGGGTATGGGGCGTGAGTTGTACGAGTCCTATCCGGTGTTCGCGGATGCGTTCGATGCGGTGTGTGCGGAGTTGGACCGGCATCTGGACCGGCCGGTGCGGGAGGTCGTCTTCGAGGGTGGTGAGCTGCTGGATCAGACGCAGTTCACGCAGGCGGGGCTGTTCGCTCTTGAGGTGGCGTTGTTCCGCCTGGTGTCGGCGTGGGGTGTGAAGCCGGACTATCTGCTGGGTCATTCGATCGGTGAGCTGTCGGCTGCGCATGTGGCCGGGGTGTTGTCGCTGGAGGATGCTGCGAAGCTGGTCGCGGCACGGGGCCGTCTGATGCAGGGACTGCCGGCGGGTGGGGCGATGGTCTCGCTCCAGGTGACCGAGGACGAAGTTGTGCCTCTGCTGACCGACGGCGTATCCATTGCCGCGCTCAACGGGCCGTCAGCGACCGTGATTTCGGGTGACGAGGACGCGGTTCTGGCGATCGCCGCTCACTTTGAGGCGGAGGGTCGTAAGACCAAGCGGCTGCGGGTGAGCCATGCGTTCCATTCGCCGCGTATGGATGCCATGCTGGAGGACTTCCGTGTGGTCGCCGAGACGCTGACCTTCCAGCAGCCCGTGATCGGGATCGTCTCCAACGTGACCGGTCAGGTCGTGTCGGGCGACGAGATCTGCACCCCCGAGTACTGGGTGCGTCATGTCCGTGAGGCGGTTCGTTTCGTCGATGGCATGCGCGCGCTTCAGGACCAGGGCGTGACTGCGTTCCTGGAGTTGGGTCCGGACGGTGTGCTGTCCGCGATGGGCCAGGACTGCGTCGAGGACGCGGCGATCGCCCCGGTGCTGCGCAAAGACCGCGACGAGCCGCAGACACTGGTCACCGCGCTGGCCGAGCTCCACGTACGCGGAGGGTCCGTCGACTGGGCGGCGTACTTCGCCGGCACCGGCGCCCGCCGCGTCGACCTCCCGACGTACGCCTTCCAGCGCGAGCACTACTGGCCCGCCGCCGCAGCACGCTGGATGGGTGACGTCTCCGCGTTCGGACTGCGCCCTGTCGGACACCCGATGCTCGGAGCCGCGATGACGCGGGCCGACGCGGACGGATTGATCATGACGGGCCGCCTGTCGCTGCAGACGCATCCTTGGCTCGGTGACCACGCGGTGCTCGGTGCTGTTCTGCTCCCGGGCACGGCCTACGTGGAACTCGTCCTGCAAGCAGGTGAGCACGTCGGTTGCGGTCTCCTGGAGGAGCTGACGCTCCAGACACCGCTGGTTCTCCCCGAGCACGGCGGAGTCGCCGTACAGCTGACCGTGGGCGCGGAGGACGCGGAAGGCAAACGCCCCGTCGCTCTGTACTCCCGGCCTGCCGAGGGCGAGGACGGCGCCCTTCCGTGGCAGCAGCACGCGGCCGGTGTGCTGGCCCCTGCGGGCGCCGAGGTCAGCGATCAGGAGCTGGCCGACTGGCCGCCCTGCGACGCCGTCGTAGTGCCTGTCGACGGTCACTACGAGGCCCTGGCCGAGAACGGCTACGGCTACGGCCCCGTGTTCCAAGGGCTGCGGGCGGCCTGGCGTCGTGGCGAGGAGGTCTTCGCCGAGGTCGCGCTGCCCGACGGTGCCGAAGCCGAACGCTTCGGTCTGCATCCCGCCTTGCTCGACTCCGCCCTGCATGCGATGGGGCTGAACGGCGGTGGCGAGTCCCAGGCCGATGCGTCCGGGGTCGGTCTGCCGTTCGCCTGGGCAGGTGTCTCCGTGTACGCGGTCGGCGCTTCCGTGCTCCGGGTACGGATCACCCCCACGCCGTCGGGAGTCCGCCTCCTGGCAGCAGACGGCTCCGGTTCCCCGGTCGCCCACGTCGAGTCGCTGGTACTGCGTCCGGTGACCGCAGAGCAACTGGCGGCGCCCGGAGCCGATCAGACCGCGCTGTTCCACCTCGAATGGACGCCTCTCGCCGTGCCGCCGCTGCCGTCGGACGGTCCCGCCCGCAGGTGGGCCGTGATCGGCGAGGGCTGGCCGGTGGCCCTTGGCGCCGAACCGTGTGCGGATCTGGCAGCTGTGGATCCGGCCGTCGACCTCGTCCTCGTCACGCACGGCGCCGAGACCGGCCCCGAGACCGGTGAAGATCTGGCGTCCGACGTGCGCCGGAGTGTGCACGAGCTGCTCACGCTGGTCCAGGAATGGCTGGCTGATCCCCGCTTCGCCGACGCCTTGCTGGTGGTCGCGACCTGCGGGGCTGTGGCGCCCCGCGGGGAGGACGCACTGTCCGACCTAGGCGGAGCGGCGGCCTGGGGCCTGATCCGTTCGGCGCAGTCCGAGAACCCGGGCCGACTGGTCCTGGTGGACCTCGACGACTCCCACGACGCACTCCTCCCGGCACTGGCCACGGGCGAGCCGCAGCTCGCCATCCGTGGCGGGGACGCGTTCGTACCCCGGCTGGGCCGCTCTTCGGCGGGGGAGGCCCTCGTACCGCCCGGGGACGCCCCGTGGCGGCTGGACATCGCGGAGAAGGGCACCCTCGAGAACCTCGCGCTCGCCTCCTGCCCCGATGCCGCCGAGCCCCTCGCGCCGGGGGCGGTACGGGTCGGCATGCGTGCCGCAGGTCTGAACTTCCGCGACGTCCTCATCGCGCTCGGCGTCTACCCCGGTGACGCCACGATGGGTATCGAGGGCGCGGGCATCGTCCTGGAGACCGGCCCCGGGGTCACCGGACTGGAGCCCGGCGATCGTGTGATGGGCCTGTTCTCCGGTGCGTTCGGACCGGTCGCTGTCACGGACCGCCGTACTTTGGCCCGCATCCCGGACGGCTGGTCCTTCACCGAAGCGGCATCGGCCCCGGTGGTCTTCATGACCGCCTATTACGCGCTCGTGGACCTCGGGCGGCTGCAGCCCGGCGAGTCGGTCCTGGTGCACGCCGCCGCCGGCGGCGTGGGCATGGCCGCCGTGCAGCTCGCGCAGCACCTGGGCGCCGAGGTCTTCGGCACCGCGAGCAGCGGCAAGTGGGACGCGGTGCGCTCACTCGGCCTCGACGACGCGCACATCGCCTCCTCGCGCACACTCGACTTCGAAGAGCAGTTCCTCGACGTCACCGGAGGCCGCGGTGTCGACGTCGTCCTGGACTCCCTCGCCCGGGAGTTCGTGGACGCGTCACTGCGCCTGCTGCCGCGTGGCGGCCGGTTCATGGAGATGGGCAAGACCGACATCCGCGACGCGGATGCGATCGCCGAGACCTTCCCGGGCGTCGCCTACCAGGCCTTCGACCTGATCGAGGCCGGCCCCGAGCGGATCGGCCAGCTCATGGCCGAGGTGCTCGCACTCTTCGAGAGCGGTGCGCTCAAGCCGCTGCCGATCCGTACCTGGGATGTGAGGCAGGCGCCGGAGGCGTTCCGCTTCCTGGCCAAGGCCCGCCATGTCGGCAAAGTCGTCCTGACCGTGCCTGAGCCCGTGCAGCGGCACGGGACGGTCCTGGTGACCGGGGCCACCGGCGCCCTCGGTGGGCTGGTGGCACGTCACCTGGTGGCCGAGCACGGTGTGCGCAGCCTCGTCCTCACGGGCCGCCGGGGGGCCTCGGCCGCCGGTGCCGCCGCGCTCGCCGCAGAACTGACCGAGGCCGGCGCCGACGTCGTGCTGGCAGCCTGTGACGTCGCCGACTGGGATCAACTGGCGGCCGTCCTGGCAGCGGTGCCCGAGGACCGGCCGCTGACGGGCGTCGTCCACGCCGCGGGGGTGCTCGACGACGGTGTGGTCTCGTCCATGACACACGAGCGCCTCGACACCGTGTTGCGCCCCAAGGTCGACGGCGCGGTCCACCTGCATGAGCTCACCGCGGGGCTCGACCTGTCGATGTTCGTCACGTTCTCCTCGGTGGCCGGCGTCTTCGGCGGACCCGGTCAGGCGAACTACGCTGCGGCCAACGCCTTCCTCGACGGTCTCGCCCAGCAGCGCCGCAGCGCGGGGCTGGCGGCGACCTCGCTGGCGTGGGGCCCCTGGGCCACCACGGACGGCATGCTCGGACAACTCGACGGTTCCGACGTGGACCGCATGGTGCGCTCCGGGGTCCTGCCGCTCGCGGACGAGCAGGGCCTTGCCCTCCTCGACGCCGCGCTGGCCTCACCACGGGCAGCGCTGGTCCCGGTCGGCCTGGATCTCACGGCCCTCCAGTCGCAGGCCGCCGCGGGCGCCCTGCCCGGAGTGTTCCGCGGACTGGTCCGCGCCTCCGGCCGACGCAGGGCTCCGGCCGCCGTTGCGACGGGTGCGTCCACGTTGGGTCAGCGCCTCGCAGGGCTCGCTCCGCAGGAGCGCGACCGCGAACTGCTGGATCTCGTACGGACCCAGGCGGCCTCCGTACTCGGCCATGCGGGCGCCGAAACGGTCGACGGTGACAAGCAGTTCAAGGAGCTCGGAGTCGACTCCCTGACAGCGGTGGAGCTGCGTAACCGGCTGAACGCCGCGACCGGTCTCCGGTTGCCCGCGACCCTCGTCTTCGACTACCCCACCCCCGCCGCCCTCGCGGGCTTCCTGCTGACCGAGATCCTGGGCGTCGTCGTACCGGAGAACGCGAGCGCGATTCTCACCGCCGCCGGTGACGACCCGATCGCGATCGTCGGGATGAGCTGCCGGTTCCCCGGCGAGGTGAACTCGCCCGACGACCTCTGGCGGATGCTTCTCGACGACGGTGACGCGATCACCGGGTTCCCCGACGACCGTGGCTGGCACGCCGACCGGCTGAACACCCCGGAACCGGATGAGGGCGTCGAACAGCTCGTCACCGTGCGCGAAGGGGGCTTCCTGACCGGCGCGAGCGCCTTCGACCCCGGCTTCTTCGGGATCTCGCCGCGTGAGGCCCTGGGAATGGACCCCCAGCAGCGCCTGCTGCTGGAGACGGCCTGGGAGACGTTCGAATCTGCGGGCATCGACCCCGCCGACATGCGCGGGAGCGCGACAGGGGTGTTCGCCGGTGCGTCCTCCTCCGCCTACGGAGCCGGGGCGCACCTGCCCGAAGGCTTCGAAGGGAATGCCCTGACCGGCAGCGCTACCAGCGTGGTGTCCGGCCGGGTGTCGTACACCTTCGGCCTGGAGGGTCCTGCCGTCACGGTGGACACGGCGTGCTCGTCCTCGCTGGTGGCCCTTCACCTCGCCGTGCAGGCGCTGCGTCAGGGCGAGTGCACCATGGCCCTGGCCGGCGGTGTCACGATCATGGCCGACCCCGGCATCTTCATCGAGTTCAGCCGTCAGCGCGGGCTGGCACCGGACGGTCGTTGCAAGCCGTTCGCCGAGGCGGCGGACGGCACGGGTTGGTCCGAGGGCGCCGGCATGGTGCTCGTGGAACGGCTCTCGGACGCGCAGCGCAACGGGCACCGTGTGCTCGCTGTCGTACGCGGTTCAGCCGTGAACCAGGACGGTGCGTCGAACGGCCTGACGGCCCCGAACGGGCCCTCGCAGCAGCGGGTCATCCGGCAGGCGCTGGCGAACGCGGGAGTCGACGCCGGGGACATCGACGCCGTCGACGCGCACGGCACGGGCACGCGGTTGGGTGACCCGATCGAGGCACAAGCACTGCTCGCGACCTACGGGCAGGAGCGGTCGGGTGACCGGCCGCTGCTGCTCGGGTCGGTCAAATCGAACATCGGTCATACCCAGGCTGCCGCAGGTGTGGCCGGTGTGATCAAGATGGTGCAGGCCATGCGCCACGGGCTCCTGCCCCGCACCCTCCACGTGGACGAGCCGACGTCCCACGTGGACTGGTCGGCGGGTTCGGTGGAGTTGCTGACGGAGTCGGTGGCGTGGCCGGAGACGGGCGGGGCACGGCGTTCCGCTGTGTCGTCCTTCGGGATCAGCGGCACGAATGCGCACGTGATCCTGGAGCAGGCTCCGGACAGCGAGGTCACGGAACCCTCCGCGGGCGCATCGGTGCCGGTGGTGCCGTGGGTGGTGTCGGCCAAGACGGCCGAGGCACTCGACGCACAGGTGGAGCGGCTGACGGCGTTCGCCGGGGATCAGGACCCGGTGGATGTCGGGTTCTCGCTGGTCACGACGCGTGCGGTGCTGGAGCACCGTGCGGTGGTCATCGGCGACCGGACGACAACCGGGGCGGTGACCTCGGGACGTACCGGCCTCCTGTTCTCGGGTCAGGGCGCGCAGCGGTCGGGTATGGGCCGTGAGCTGTATGAGGCGTATCCGGTGTTCGCGGATGCTTTCGATGCGGTGTGTGCGGAGCTGGACCGGCATCTGGATCGTCCGGTTCGGGATGTGGTGTTTGCGGGTGGTGAGCTGCTGGATCAGACGCAGTTCACGCAGGCGGGGCTGTTCGCTCTTGAGGTGGCGTTGTTCCGCCTGGTGTCGGCCTGGGGCGTGAGGCCGGACTATCTGCTGGGTCATTCGATCGGTGAGCTGTCGGCTGCGCATGTGGCCGGGGTGCTGTCGCTGGAGGACGCGGCGAAGCTGGTCGCGGCACGGGGCCGTCTGATGCAGGCGTTGCCGACGGGTGGCGCGATGGTCTCCCTCCAGGCGACCGAGGACGAAGTCCTGCCGCTGCTGACCGACGGCGTATCCATCGCCGCGCTCAACGGACCGTCCGCGACGGTGGTTTCGGGTGACGAGGACGCTGTTCTGGCGATCGCCGCTCACTTCGAGGCGGAGGGTCGTAAGACCAAGCGGCTGCGGGTGAGCCATGCGTTCCATTCGCCGCGCATGGACGCCATGCTGGACGACTTCCGCGCGGTCGCCGACAAGCTGACCTTCCGCGCCCCGCAGATCCCTGTGGTTTCCAATGTGACCGGCCGGGTCGTGTCGGGCGAGGAGATCTGCTCGGCGGACTACTGGGTGCGCCACGTCCGTGCGGCGGTCCGCTTCGTAGACGGGATGCGCGCGCTCCAGGACCAGGGCGTGACGGCCTATCTGGAGTTGGGCCCGGACGGTGTGCTGTCCGCGATGGGGCAGGACTGCGTCGAGAGCTCGGCGTTCGTCCCGGCGCTGCGAAGGGACCGCGACGAGGCCCGGACGCTGATCACCGCGCTCGCCGAGCTCCACGTACGCGGGTCGGCAGTGGACTGGGCGGCGTACTTCGCCGGCACCGGCGCCCGCCGCATTGACCTCCCCACCTACGCCTTCCAGCACGAGAGGTACTGGCTCTCCGCTCCCGCTGCTCCGCTCGGGGACATGGCGGCGGCCGGTATGGGCCGTTCCGACCACCCGCTGCTGGGAGCCGGCGTACGGCTGGCCGGTACCGACGGGTTCCTCTTCACCGGGCGGCTGTCGGTCGAGTCGCACGCCTGGCTCGGTGACCACGTGGTGCTGGGTGCCGTCGTCGTCCCGAGTACCGCCTTCGTCGAGCTGGCGCTCCACGCGGGCGAGCGGTTCGGCGCCGAACTGCTGGAATCGATGACCGTACACACCCCACTGGTTCTGCCCGAGCACACGTCGGTCGGCGTCCAGTTGGTCGTCGCGGCGGACGACGGCGCCGGACGGCGCAAGGTGGAGGTGTACGCGCGGCCCACGGCAGGCGGCGCTGAGACGGACTGGACGCTGCACGCCGCAGGCGTACTGGCCTCGGTCCATGACCTCCCGGACACCCCGATGACGTTCGAGGAGTGGCCACCGAAGGACGCCGCCCCGGTACCGGTGCAGAGCGTGTACGACGATCTGGCCGACGCCGGATACGACTACGGTCCCGTGTTCCGTGGAGTGCGTGCGGTATGGCGCCGAGGCGATGAACTCTTCGCCGAGATCGCACTCGACGAGGACACGGACACCCAGGGATTCGGTCTGCATCCCGCCCTGCTGGCCGCAGCCTGCCACCCGGTCACGGGTGGTCTGCCGTCCTCGTGGTCCGGCGTGACACTGTCCGCGGTGGGCGCCAAGGCCCTGCGTGTGCTGATTCGCCCGGCGGAGCAGGGCGTCGCACTCTTCATGGCAGACGAGACCGGTGAGCCGGTGGCCGCGGCGGAGTCAGTGGTGCTGACCCCGGTGACGCCGGAGCAGCTCCGGACCGGCTCCGGCGAACGGGATTCGCTCTTCGTCCTCGAATGGGCGCCGGTGAAGCTGCCGTCCGACCCCGCCGCGGGTACCTGGGCCGTGCTGGGAGAGCCGGGCGTGCTCGCCCCGCTCGGCATACCGGCCTACGCAGGCCTCGCCGACCTCGACCGGACACCCGACGTCGTCTTCTGCGTCCCGGATGTCGACGATGCCGATCTCGCCTCCCGTACGCACGCCACCAGTCACGCAGTCCTCGGGACCGTGCAGGAATGGCTGAGCGACGACCGGTTCGCGGACGCCGTCCTGGCAGTCGTGACCCAAGGAGCGGTCGCCGTCGGAGGCGGCGGATCCGATGACCTGGCAGGTGCCACCGCGTGGGGGCTCGTCCGGTCGGCCCAGTCCGAGAACCCCGGCCGGCTGCTGCTCATCGACCTGGACGACCACGCCGACTCGTCGGGCGCCCTGGCGGCCACCCTGGCGGGTGGCGAACCCCAGGTCGCGATCCGTGCGGGCCGTGCCTTCGCACCCCGGCTGACCCGGCCGGCGCCACGCCCCGAAACGGCCGAGCCGGAGGCCCAAGGCACTGTCCTGGTCACCGGGGCGACCGGCGCCCTCGGCGCCCTGGTCGCACGGCACCTCGTGGCCCGGCACGGTGTACGCAGCCTGGTCCTGACCAGCCGCCGGGGCCCGGAGGCGCCGGGCGCCGCCGCGCTCGCCGCCGAGCTGAGGGCGGCCGGTGCCGAGGTGGAGCTGGCGGCCTGTGACGCAGCCGACCGGCAGCAGATGGCTGCCGTACTCGCGTCGATCCCTGCCGACCGTCCGCTGACCGGCGTGGTGCACGCGGCCGGAGTCGTCGACGACGGGGTCGTCTCCTCCCTCACCGCAGAGCGGCTTGACACCGTGCTGCGCCCCAAGGTCGACGCGGCGGTACACCTCCACGAGCTCACCGAGCAGTTGGACCTGTCGATGTTCGTCCTGTTCTCCTCGGTCGCCGGAACCTTCGGTTCCCTGGGCCAGGGCAACTACGCGGCGGCGAACGCCTTCCTCGACGCGCTCGCCCTGCACCGTGCGGAACGCGGGCTGGCTGCCACGTCGCTCGCCTGGGGCCCGTGGGATCTCGCCGACGGCATGGTCGGACGTCTGCACGACGGCGACACGAGCAGGATGAGCCGGTCCGGAGTGGTCCCCCTGACGGCCGACGAAGGGCTGACGCTCCTCGACACGGCGCTTGCAGGCGGCCATGCGACTCTCGTGCCCGTACACCTGGACCTCGTGGCCCTGCGCGCACAAGCTGCTGTCGGTGCCCTTGCGGGGGTGTTCCGCGGACTGGTCCGTACGAGCTCACGCCGCAGGGCGGGATCCGCCGCCGGCTCGCTCAAGTTGCTGCAGAAGCTCGCGGGGCTCACCCGGGAGGAGCGGGGCGCTGCCCTGCTGGATGTCGTGCGTGCCCAGGTCGCGGCGGTGCTCGGCCACAGCGGTACCGAAACGGTGGGCGTCGACCGGCCGTTCAAGGATCTGGGCTTCGACTCCCTGACCGCCGTGGAGCTGCGTAACCGGCTCGACGCGGTCACCGGCCTGCGGCTCCCCGCGACGCTGATCTTCGACTACCCCACTCCTGCGGCTCTTTCCGACTTCGTGCTCGGAGAGGTCCTGGGCACACAGCCCGAGGCCCCCGTCGTCCTGCCGACCGCTTCGGCGGCGTACGACGACCCGATCGCGATAGTCGGGATGAGCTGCCGGTACGCCGGCGGGGTGGCGAGCGCAGACGACCTGTGGCGGCTGGTCGCCACGGGCGGGGACGGGATATCCGGCTTCCCCACCGACCGTGGCTGGGACCTGGACACCCTCTACGCGGCGGCCGGTGAGGACGGTGGGTCGACGACGCTGGAGGGCGGGTTCCTCTACGACGTGGCGGAATTCGACCCCGGCTTCTTCGGGATCTCGCCCCGTGAAGCCGTGGCGATGGACCCACAGCAGCGACTGCTGCTCGAGATCTCCTGGGAGGCGTTCGAGCACGCCGGGATCGACCCGACGTCCGTGCGCGGCCATCACATCGGAGTCTTCGCAGGTACCGCCTCGTCCAGCTACGGGGCCGGCATGCGGCTGCCGGAAGGAACCGAAGGCCACCTGCTGACCGGTAACGCGACCAGCGTCATCTCCGGTCGCGTCTCCTACACCTTCGGCTTCGAGGGCCCCGCCGTCACGGTGGACACGGCGTGCTCGTCCTCGCTGGTCGCCCTGCACCTGGCCACGCAGGCCCTGCGGTCCGGCGAATGCTCCATGGCGCTGGCGGGCGGCGTGACGGTACTGACGAACCCGGGAATCTTCGCGGAGTTCTCCCGCCAGCGGGGTCTGGCGGCCGACGGCCGCTGCAAGGCCTTCGCCGATACGGCCGACGGCACGGGTTGGTCCGAGGGCGCCGGCATGGTGCTCGTGGAGCGGCTCTCCGACGCGCGGCGCAACGGTCACCGGGTGCTGGCGGTGGTGAGGGGGTCGGCGGTCAATCAGGATGGCGCGAGCAACGGCCTTACGGCGCCGAACGGACCCTCGCAGCAGAGCGTGATCCGGCAGGCGCTGGCGAATGCCGGGCTTTCCCCGGAGCGGGTCGACGCTGTGGAGGCGCACGGGACCGGCACGAAGCTGGGAGACCCGATCGAGGCGCAGGCGCTGCTCGCCACCTACGGGCGGGAGCGCAGGGATGACCGGCCGCTCCTGCTCGGGTCCGTCAAGTCGAACATCGGGCACTCGCAGTCCGCGGCGGGCGTCGCAGGCATCATCAAGATGGTGCAGGCCATCCGCCACGGTGTGCTGCCCCGGACCTTGCACGTGGACACTCCGTCCTCGCAGGTGGACTGGACGGCGGGGGCGGTCGCACTCCTGACCGAGTCGACGCCCTGGCCAGAGACGGGCGATGCCAGGCGCGCGGGAGTGTCTTCCTTCGGGATCAGTGGCACGAACGCGCACGTCATCCTCGAGCAGGCACCGGACGACGACGCCGCAGCCGCAGTCGAGGCAGGGCCCCCGGCCGGGACCGCGCTGCCGTTCGTGCTCTCCGGGAAGTCGGAGGGCGCGCTGCGGGACCAGGCCGCGCGTCTGGCACAGGCCCTCGCGGACGCACCGGCGCTTCCGGTGCCGGATCTCGCACACGCACTGGCCGTGAGCCGGTCGCGGTTCGAGCACCGTGCGGTGATCGTCGCCGCGGACTCCGACGAACTCCGGGCCGGACTGGGCGCGCTGCTGGAAGCCGGTCGTACCGGGTCGGGTGCGGTGCGGGGTGTCGCGGCCGATGTGACGCGTCCGGTGTTCGTGTTCCCGGGGCAGGGTTCGCAGTGGGTGGGTATGGCTGCGGGTCTGATGGAGTCCTCGCCGGTGTTCGC
>NZ_JBFBLO010000041.1:0-9562 GCF_040686735.1 Streptomyces sp. NPDC079167
ATACGTCGGAAGGTCAACGCGGCGGGCGCCGGTGCCGGCGAAGTACGCCGCCCAGTCCACTGCCGACCCGCGCACGTAAAGCTCGGCCAGCGCGGTGACCAGCGTCTGCGGCTCGTCACGGTCCTTGCGCAGCACCGGGGCGAACGCCGACTCCTCGACACAGTCCTGCCCCATCGCGGACAGCACACCGTCCGGACCCAACTCCAGGAACGCCGTCACGCCCTGGTCCTGAAGCGCGCGCATGCCATCGACGAAACGAACGGCTTCACGGACATGACGCACCCAGTACTCGGGGGTGCAGATCTCGTCGCCCGACACGACCTGACCGGTCACGTTGGAGACGATCCCGATCTCGGGCTGCTGGAAGGTCAGCGTCTCCGCGACCGCACGGAAGTCGTCCAGCATGGCGTCCATACGCGGCGAATGGAACGCATGGCTCACCCGCAGCCGCTTGGTCTTACGACCCTCCGCCTCAAAGTGAGCGGCGATCGCCAGAACAGCGTCCTCGTCACCGGAAACCACCGTCGCGGAAGGCCCGTTGAGCGCCGCGATGGACACGTCGCCGGTCAGCAGAGGCAGAACTTCGTCCTCGGTCGCCTGGAGCGAGACCATCGCGCCACCCGTCGGCAGTCCCTGCATCAGACGGCCACGCGCCGCGACCAGCTTCGCCGCGTCCTCCAGCGACAGCACCCCGGCCACATGCGCAGCCGACAACTCACCGATCGAATGACCCAACAGATAGTCCGGCCTCACACCCCACGCCGACACCAGGCGGAACAACGCCACCTCAAGAGCGAACAGCCCCGCCTGCGTGAACTGCGTCTGATCCAGCAGCTCACCACCCTCGAAGACGACCTCCCGCACCGGCCGGTCCAGATGCCGGTCCAACTCCGCACACACCACATCGAACGCATCCGCGAACACCGGATACGCCTCATACAACTCACGGCCCATACCCGACCGCTGCGCACCCTGACCCGAGAACAGCACGGCCGAGCTGCCCGACGAAACCGTGCCCCGGACCGTCCGGTCACCGACGACCACCGCACGGTGAGCCAGTGCCGCACGCGTCGTCACCAGCGAGAACCCGACATCCACCGGGTCCAGATCCCCGGCGAACGCCGACAACCGCTCCACCTGCGCATCAAGCGCCTCGGCCGTCTTCGCCGAGACCACCCACGGCACCACAGGCACCGATGCACGTGCCCCGTCCACCGGCTCCACCTCAGGAGCCTGCTCCAGGATGATGTGCGCGTTCGTACCGCTGATACCGAACGACGACACACCCGCCCGCCGCAGCTCACCCGTCTCCGGCCACGCCACCGACTCCGTCAGCAACTCCACCGAACCCGCCGACCAGTCCACATGCGACGACGGCTCATCCACATGCAGCGTCCGCGGCAGCACACCATGCCGCATCGCCAACACCATCTTGATGACGCCACCGACACCCGCCGCCGCCGCCGCGTGACCGATGTTCGACTTGATCGACCCGAGCCACAGGGGCAGGTCATCCGACCGGCGCTCCTGACCGTAGGTCGCGAGCAGGGCCTGCGCCTCGATCGGGTCACCCAGCCTGGTTCCCGTGCCGTGCGCCTCCACGGCGTCGATCTGGGCAGCTGAGAGGCCGGAGCTGGTCAGGGCCTGCCGGATCACCCGCTGCTGCGCGGGCCCGTTCGGCGCGGTCAGACCGTTCGACGCACCGTCCTGGTTGATCGCAGAACCGCGTACCACCGCCAGGACCTCATGGCCGTTACGCCGCGCGTCCGACAGCCGCTCCACCAGCAGCATGCCGACGCCCTCTGCCCATCCCGTTCCGTCCGCTCCCTCCGCGAAGGGCTTGCAGCGGCCGTCCGCCGACAGACCGCGCTGCCTGGAGAACTCCACGAATGCGGTCGGGCTGGCGAGCAGCGCGACCCCGCCGGCGAGCGCCATGGTGCACTCGCCCTGGCGGAGCGCCTGAGCCGCGAGGTGCAGGGCGACAAGTGACGAGGAGCAGGCGGTGTCGACCGTGACGGCAGGGCCTTCCAGGCCCATCATGTAGGCGATGCGGCCGGACACCACGCTCGTGGCGGTACCCGTGAGGAGATGCCCCTCGCTGCCTTCGGAGCCCTGAGCCACGCCGACGCCGTACCCGGAGGAGGAGGCCCCGGCGAACACGCCTATCTGCTCGCCGCGCACCGAGGTGGGGTCGATTCCCGCGTTCTCGAATAGCTCCCATGATGCTTCCAGCAGCAGGCGCTGCTGCGGGTCCATCGCCAGCGCCTCACGCGGCGAGATCCCGAAGAACCCGGCGTCGAACTCACCCGCGTCGTGGAGGAAGCCGCCGTGGCGGGTGTACGTCGTGCCGGGATGCGCCGGGTCGGGGTCGTAGATGCCTTCCAGGTCCCAGCCGCGGTCGGTCGGGAATTCCGAGATGCCGTCGGTCGCGGATACGAGGAGCCGCCAGAGATCGTCCGGATTCGCCACCTCTCCCGGGTAGCGGCAGCTCATACCGACGATCGCTATGAGGTCGTCGTCCTTCGTCGGCGCCTGGAACTCGGTGGCCGACAGCCTCGACTGTGTACCCGACAGGCCGGGCATCTCGTACCGGGCGGAGAGTTCGGCCGCGAGGAAGCGTGCAAGGACGGTCGGCGTCGGGTGGTCGAAGACCATGGTGGTGGGCAGCTGCAGCCGTGTCTCGGCGACGAGTGCGTTACGCAGTTCGACGGCGGTCAGGGAGTCGAAGCCCAGCTCTCGGAAGGCACGATCGGGCTCGACCCCGTCGGGCGACGCGTGCCCCAGGACGCCGGCGGCCAGGGATCGCACCATGTCGGTCAGCGCGTTGGTGCGCTCGGCCGGAGCCAGTCCTGCGAGTCGGTTCCACAGGGGCGAGTCGCCGTCCGCGCCGGAGGACGGGATGTCGGGGGCGGACGACGCGAGTGCCTCACGCACCTCGGCCAGTTCACTGATCAACGGGCGGCTGCGGGCAGCGGTGAACACAGGCACGAACCGCGCCCAGTCCATGTCCGCGACGGTCACCAGGGTGTCGTCCCGGTCGAGGGCCTGCTGCAGGGCCGCGATCGCCGGCTCGGGTGCCATGGCCCGGATCCCCAGGCGGAGCAGCTGTTCGCCTTCTTGGCCGTCGGCCATGCCGCCGCCCGCCCAGGCTCCCCAGGCGACCGCGGTCGCCGGGAGGCCCCGCGCCCTGCGGCGCTGTGCCAGCGCGTCGAGGTGGGCGTTGGCGGTGGCGTAACCGCTCTGGCCGCCGCTGCCCCAGACGCCGGCGACGGATGAGAAGACGACGAAGGCGTCGAGGTCATGCCCGTCGAGGAGTTCGTCCAGGTGCACAGCGCCTGCGACCTTCGCGGAGATCTCCTCGGCGAGGGTGTCGGCAGTGGCTTCGGACAGCAGAGTCGCGGTGGCGACACCTGCCGCGTGCACGACGGTCCGGAGGGCGGCGCCCGGGTAGTCCGCCGCCGCCGCGTCGCACGCTTCGATCAGCGCGGCAACCGCAGTGCGGTCGGACACGTCGCAGGCGACGACGGTGGCCTTGGCGCCGAGATCCGCCAGTTCGGCGACGAGTTCGGCCGCTCCGGGTGCGTCCGGGCCGCGGCGGCTGGTGAGGACGAGGTGCTCGGCACCGTTGCGGGCGAGCCACCGGGCCACTTGACCGCCCAGCGCACCGGTTCCGCCGGTGATGAGCGCGGTACCTTGCGCTGTCCATACCGGCCCTACCAGGTCGGGCCGGGTGTCCCGCACGAGGCGGCGGACGAACGCCCCGGAGGGGCGCACCGCCACCTGGTCCTCGTCGCCGTCGGCGAGGAGGCCGATCAGACGGGTGGCCGCACGGTCGTCCAGCGTCTCCGGCAGGTCCATGAGCCCGCCCCAGCGGTGGGCGCACTCCAGGCCGACGACGCGCCCAAGGCCCCACAGCGAGGCCTGGACCGCGCTGGCCAGCGGGTCGGAGCGGCCGACGGACACGGCGCCACGGGTGGCAAGCCACAGCGGGGCGTCGATTCCCGCGTCTCCGAGCGCCTGGACGAGCGCCAGCGTCGCTTTCATGCCGGCGGTGACGACCGGGTGGACGGGAGACGGCTGCTCATCCAGGGCCAAAAGCGAAAGGACGCCGGCGGGCTGTGCGTCCAGCCTGCTGACGTTGTCGAGCAGCTGGGCGAGCGAGGCCCGGTCGGCAGCAGCGGCGTCGGACTCGATCCGGATCACCGTGGCGCCGTGTGCGGTCAGCGCCTCGACCGTACGGGCGACGAGCACGCTGTCCATGTGCCCGGTGGGCACGACGACGAGCCAGTCGCCCGACAGCTGAGCCGCCGCCGGGGGGACGACGGGCTTCCAGGTGATGCCGTAACGCCACTCGCTCGCCGTGGAGTTGACGCGGCTCTGCCGACGCCAGGCGGAGAGTGCGGGCAGCGCACCAGCCAGCGCAGCGGAGTCCTCGGGACGTATGGCGTCGACGAGCGAGGCCAGATCCTCCCGCTCGACAGCGTCCCAGAACTGTGCCTCCGCCGGCGTGTTGCCCACCACAGCGGTTCCGCTGTCGAGCTTCATGGGAACGTGCGGCCAGTAGCGCTCGCGCTGGAAAGCGTAGGTGGGCAGTTCGACCTGGCGCGCCCCGGTGCCGGCGAAGTACCGCGTCCAGTCGATGTCCTGGCCGCGCACGTGGAGCTCGGCCATTGCCGTGACACAGGCCGACGCCTCGGCGCGCCCCTTGCGGAGGGCCGGAACGAACACGCGGCTTTCCGTATCCGCGGTGAGGCAGTCCTGTCCCATGGCCGACAGGACCCCGTCCGGACCCAATTCCAGGAAGGCCGTCACGCCCTGGTCCTGCAGGGTGCGTATCCCGTCGAGGAAGCGGACGGCCTGCCGGACGTGCCGGACCCAGTATTCGGGAGTGCGCATCTCGCGCGACGGAACGACCGCTCCGGTGACGTTCGAGACGATGGCGATCTCAGGCTGGTGGAAGGTGAGCGTCTCCGCGACCGCACGGAAGTCGTCCAGCATGGCATCCATACGCGGCGAATGGAACGCATGGCTCACCCGCAACCGCCTGGTCTTACGACCCTCCGCCTCAAAGTGAGCGGCGATCGCCAGAACCGCGTCCTCGTCACCCGAAACCACCGTCGCAGACGGCCCGTTGAGCGCTGCGATAGACACCCCGTCGGTCAGCAGCGCCAGGACTTCGGCCTCGGTCGCCTGGAGGGAGACCATCGCGCCACCCGTCGGCAGTCCCTGCATCAGACGGCCACGCGCCGCGACCAGCTTCGCCGCGTCCTCCAGCGACAGCACCCCGGCCACATGCGCAGCCGACAACTCACCGATCGAATGACCCAACAGATAGTCCGGCCTCACACCCCACGCCGACACCAGGCGGAACAACGCCACCTCAAGAGCGAACAACCCCGCCTGCGTGAACTGCGTCTGATCCAGCAGCTCACCACCCGCAAACACCACATCCCGAACCGGACGATCCAGATGCCGGTCCAGCTCCACACTCACGGCGTCGAACGCATCCGCGAACACCGGATACGCCTCATACAGCTCACGGCCCATACCCGACCGCTGCGCACCCTGGCCCGAGAACAACACCGCCAGACCGCCCGGCGCGGTCGTACCGCGGATGACACATGTCCCGTCACCGGAAGCGGCAAGTTCCCGTACGCCGTCCAGCAGGCCTTCGCGCCCGGCCGCGAGCACCACGGCCCGGTGCTCGAGGGCGGCGCGGCCGACGGCGAGGGAGTAGCCGATGTCGAGCGCGCCGGAGGGGCCGGCGGTCTCAACATGCGCCAGCAAGGTGTGGGCCTGTGTCTGCAGTGCCTGGGCGCCGGCAGCCGAGACGAGCCACGGGACGACCGGCGGGACCCAGCCGGGCTCCGCATCATCGGCGGCTTCGGCGCTGTCCCGCACCGGTGCTTGCTCGACGATGACGTGTGCGTTGGTGCCACTCACACCGAAGGACGACACACCCGCCCGGCGCGGCTGACCGGTCTCCGGCCAGTCCGCCTGCTCGGTCAGCAGCCGTACCGTACCCGCCGACCAGTCGACGTGTGGCGTGGGCTCGTCCACATGCAGCGTCTGCGGGAGCTGGGCGTGGCGCAGTGCCATGACCATCTTGATCACGCCTGCGACGCCCGAAGCGGCTTGTGCGTGACCGAAGTTGGACTTCATCGAGCCCAGAAGCAGGGGGCGGTCCTGGGGCCGGTCCTGTCCGTACGTCTCGACAACGGCCTGGGCCTCGATGGGGTCACCCAGAACGGTGCCGGTGCCATGGGCCTCGACGGCGTCGATCTGGGCGGGTGAGAGGGCGGCGTTCGCCAGTGCCGCGCGGATGACGCGCCGCTGCGAAGGGCCGTGGGGTGCTGTCAGACCGTTGGACGCACCGTCCTGGTTCACGGCGGAGCCCCGTACGACTGCCAGCACGTTGTGCCCGTTGCGAACCGCGTCGGACAGCCGCTCCACGAGGAGCACGCCCACGCCCTCGGCCCAGCCCGTCCCGTCGGCGGCCGCGGCGAACGACTTGCAGCGGCCGTCGCCGGCGAGGCCGCCCTGCTGACTGAACTCGGCGAACGCGCCGGGGTTGTTCATGACGGTCACACCAGCTGCCAGGGCGAGGGTGCACTCGCGCTGGCGCAGCGCCTGGACAGCCAGGTGAAGTGCCACGAGGGAGGACGAGCACGCGGTGTCGACTGTCACCGCGGGCCCCTGCAGGCCGAGCGAGTACGCGATGCGGCCGGATACGACACTGCCGGCGGTGCCGGTGACGTAATAGCCGTCGACGTTGTCGTCGGACTGCCGGAGGCTGGTCTCGTACCCGGAGCTCTGTGCACCGACGAAGACACCGGTCTGGGTGGAGTGGAGGGAGGTCGGGGCGATCCCGGCTCGCTCCAGCGCCTTCCATGACTCCTCGAGCAGGAGGCGCTGCTGCGGATCCATGGACAGCGCCTCGCGAGGCGAGATCCCGAAGAACGAGGCGTCGAAGTCGGTGACACCGTCGACGAAGCCCCCCTCGAAGGTCGTCGCGTTGGCGCCGCCCGCCTGGTAGAGCCCGTCGAGGTCCCAGCCGCGGTCGGTCGGGAACGCGTCCACCGCGTCGGTACCGGAGGCGACGAGCCGCCACAGGTCTTCGGGACTCGCCACCCCACCCGGGTAGCGGCAGCTCATCCCGATGATCGCGATCGGCTCCCTGGCGGCGCCGGTGAGCTGGGTATTCTCCCTCCGCAACCGGTCGACCTCTTTGAGCGACGCGCGCAGCGCTTCGAGAACCTTGTCACCCGAACTAGCCATCATGAACTCCACACTTCGCGCATCATCAGGAATCGCCGTTGCCCAGAGCCATCTGGATCAGGCTCTCGGCGTCCATCTCATCGATCGAGTCGTTGTCGTCACCCGCGGTTGAGGACGCACGTGCTCCGTCGTGTTCATCCGCGAGCGTCATCAAGGTGTCCAGCAGTCCGGCCGCCCTGAGCCGGTCCAGCGGCACGGTGGCCAGTGCACTGCGCACCATGGCCTCATCCACGTCGCCGTACGCGTTGGTGTCCTCACTGCCGTTCCGGCCGGCCTCCGGAAGCAGCTTGCTCCGCAGGTGGGCGATGAGGGAGTTGGGTGTCGGGTGGTCGAAGACGAGTGCGGCCGGCAGCCGCAGGCCGGTTGCCTCCGCGAGCCGGTTGCGCAGTTCCACAGCGGTAAGTGAGTCGAATCCGAGATTGCGGAAGGCCCGGTCGGGGCGTACCGCGCTCGGTGTGTCCAGCCGCAGCACGGTGGCCGCTCGCTCCTGGACGAGTTCAAGCAGCATGTGGTCCTG
Organism: Streptomyces sp. NPDC079167; assembly: GCF_040686735.1. NCBI lineage: Bacteria > Bacillati > Actinomycetota > Actinomycetes > Kitasatosporales > Streptomycetaceae > Streptomyces > Streptomyces sp. NPDC079167. The sequence goes on from NZ_JBFBLO010000041.1 coordinate 7,796, forward strand.
CTCCGGCCCCGACATCTCCCGCATGCGCCGGGTCAGCGCATCGGCCGTGCCGGCGCCCTCAGCCTCCGCGGTTTCGGCGCTGTCCTGCAGCGCGGCCCGCACTTCGGGCAGACCGCCGATGAGCGGGCTCTGCCGCAGGGTCGTGAACGCGGTGGCGAACCGGGGCCAGTCCACGTCCACCGTGACGATCGGTGGTTCGTCGTGTTCGATCGCCTGTTGGAGAGCGCTGACCGCCAGGCCGGGCTCCATCGGGGCCAGCCCCAGTCGGGTCAGCTGCTCGCCTGTGTCTCCCGCGGCCATTCCGCTGTCGGCCCACTGACCCCATGCCACGGACGTGGCGGCCCAGCCCTGGGCGCGGCGACGGTGAGCCAGCGCGTCGAGTGCCGCGTTCGCGGTCGCGTACGCGGCTTGGCGCGCACTGCCCCACACCCCGGCGATGGACGAGAACATGACGAAGGCGTCCACTGTTCCACCGAGCAGTTCGTCCAAGTGGGCGGCACCCGCCGTCTTGCCGGACAGGACCTCTGCGAACGCGGCCGGGTCCGTGTCCGCGAGAGCGACGCTGTCGCTGATCCCGGCGGTGTGGATGACGCTGCGGACGGGGCTGCCCTCCTGGCTCAGTCGTCCGACCAGCTCGGCCACTTGGGACCGGTCGGCGACATCGCAGGCGACGACGGAAACCTTGGCGCCCAGAGCCGTGAGCTCCACCTCCAGTTCTTCCGCGCCGGGCGCGGCGATGCCCCGACGGCTGGTCAGGACGAGCCGCTCCGCGCCCCGCCCGGCGAGCCACCTGGCCACGTGCCCGCCCAGGGCGCCTGTACCGCCAGTGATGAGAACGGTGCCTTCGGGCTTCCATGGAGTACGGGAGCCGGCCTCGTTCAGGGGTGCCCGCACCAGTCGGCGGCCGAAGGTGCCGGCCGGGCGCAGAGCCATCTGGTCTTCTCCGGCGGCGTCGGACAGGATGCCGCAGAGGCTGTCGGTCATGCGTGTGTCCACGCCGTCGGCCGGCAAGTCGATGAGGCCGCCCCAGTTGCCGGGCCGCTCGAGGCCGACGACCCGTCCCATCCCCCACACATGCGCCTGGGCGACGCTCACGGTGCGGTCGGTGGTGGCGCTCACCTGCACGGCCCCCTGGGTGGCGCACCACAGGGGAGCCTGAAGCTCCACGGCGTCGAGCGCCTGCACCAGAGCCAGCGTCGATGTCACGGCGGCGGGGACCGCACCGTGCACCGCGTCAGGGCTCTCGTCCGCCCCGAGGAACGACAGGACTCCCGACACCTTGTCGTCGCTCGCGTCGAGGAGCCGGCGGATGTGCCCGGTCAGAACGTCCCGGTCCGATTCTCCGGCGGCCACCACAAGAGTCGTCACGCACGCTCCGTGCTCCACCAGAGCCGCGTCACACGCATGGACCGTCGCGTCGTCGCGCAGTACCTCCGGGATCAGCACGATCCACCGTCCGGAAAGCCTGGCGGATTTCGCCTCGGCCAGCGGTGCCCAGTCGATGCGATAGCGCCAGCCGTCGATGGTGGCCCCGTTACGGCGGTCACGTCGCCAGGAGGCGAGCGCCGGCAGGACCGTCTGCAGGGCCACCTCGCTTTGCGTCCCGCCCAGAGTGCGCATGAGGGCGTCCAGATCCTCACCCTCGACGGCCGCCCAGAACTGGGCGTCGACCGGGTCCACTGTTGCCGCAGCGGGAGCGGCCGGCGCTTCGGGCCAGTAGTGCCGGCGCTGGAAGGCGTAGGTGGGCAGGTCGACATGGCGGGGCGT
>NZ_JBFBLO010000042.1:0-8852 GCF_040686735.1 Streptomyces sp. NPDC079167
ACCTCGCCATGACAGGCTGAACCAGCAGGTCAAACGCCATCCCGGCCTGCCCACACCCACCCTTCTGCAACAACCTTTAGGCCGTGTATCGAAAGTGGGCTGTAGCCGATTGTCGAACCCGGACGGGCGCCCGGAGGCGCCCGTCCGGGAGGTGTCAGAGTTGACGGAAGTAGACAGTGAGTGGGAGGGGGGTACATCCGAGCGCCTCGTAGAGAGCTCGGGCCGGAGCGTGGAACTGGTCTCCTCCGGTGCCGATCTCGACGACCCCGGCGCCGAGGGTCCGCATCTCTGCGAAGGCGTACTCGCACAGTGCACGGCCCACGTGGTGTCGTCGGTGCTGGGCAGAGACGGCGAGGATCGTGATCTCACCCTTCTTGGGGACCGGGGCGACGCTCCATGCTACGTAGCCCGCGATGACGCCGTCAGATTCGGCGACGGCGACGTACGTGTGCCGTTCGGGGGCGTGGAGCTCGGCGACTTGTTTGCGGTAGTCGTCGCGCCAGTTGCCGTGCTGGACGGCGAAGACGGCCTCGCCCATCAGTGGGCGGAAGGAGTCCTCGTAGAACGGTCGGAACGTGTCGATGGTCAGTTCGGTGAGTGGTGCCAGGTCCTGCGGGGCGAACGCGCGGATGAGCATGGAAGTGTGCCTCTCAGGCTGAGGGCTTGATACCCGGGCGGAACAAGGGCATCGGTCGGCCCGCTCCCGGCCACAGGATGGCGGTGAGCAGGGCCCTCAGTGACGTGTACGAGACGCGGGGAAACACTCCATGGTCCGCATCGTAGCGCCCGGCACGCATGTCGAATACTTCGATTACAGCCACTCGTTGATGGCCGCGAGGAGGACGGTCGCTTCGTAGCGGGTTGCGAGCTTGTCGTATCGCGTGGCGACAGCGCGGTGTCTCTTGAGTCGGTTGATCCCGCACTCGACTGCATGACGCTCGCGGTAGTCGGCCGAGTCGAAGTGCGGTGGTCGGCCATTGCGGCAGCCGAGCTTCCGGCGGTTGCGGGCCTGGTCGGCCTTGTCGGGGATGGTGCAGCGGATTCCGCGGCGGCGCAGATAGGCACGGTTCCTGCGGGAGGCATACGCCTTGTCCGCGCGGACCCGATGGGGGCGAACACGTGGCCGGCCAGGCCCGATGCGGGGCACGCGGACCCTCCCCAGTACGGATTCGAACTGCGGAGAGTCGCCGCGCTGCCCGGCCGTGATCACGATCGACATTGGCTGTTGGCCCTGCTCGACGGCCAGGTGCAGCTTGGTGGTGAACCCGCCGCGTGAACGTCCGAGCCCGTGATCTCCGGGCTCGGTGAATACGCCGCCCGGCGGCTCCTTCTGCAGGTCACCCTGCTTGCGGGCCCCGGCCGCATGCTGATGGGCTCGGCAGACCGTGGAGTCGACACTCAGGTCCCACGTGATCGCACCCTGCGCGTCGGCCAGGGACTGGAGCCGGGTGAGGATCTGGTGCCAGGTGCCGTTCCGCTGCCACCGGCGGAACAAGTCGTAGACCCGGCTCCACGGCCCGTACTCAACGGGTACGTCCCGCCACGGCACCCCGGTCCGGACCCGGAACCGTATGCCGTCGATCAGCCGCCGCCGAGGCCAGACAGGTGGCCGACCCACCTTCGTGCCCTTCGGCAGCAGCGGCTCCAGCACAGCCCACTGCTCGTCCGTGAGATCTCCCCGACCCATGAACCACGATCATTCACAGGCCAAGATCCACTTTGGACACACGGCCTAGTGGAGCCACCGGCTCACGGCCTGACGGCGCTCCACGAGGTCGGAGCTGCCGACTGCACAGCAGCGCGCTAAGACGCGTAAGTGGTTGATACTTTCAACATCATGGGAAGAGGCAAGCGAAACGTTGAGGAACTGCCCGGTGACCCCGGGCGCCTGTGGCTGGACTACCGACACGGCCATCCGACCCAGCTTCGTGCACAGGACGACGCACTCTACGAATGGACGGTGTCGGTGGCCGAGCGGAAGCGCCGGCACAAGTGGGCTGCTTCCTCGGACACTGTCCCTGGCCCTGAGATCGGTTCCTTCACCTTCGTCCGTCTGCACGACGCCGGCCCCAGCGTCGCTCTGGGGGCCGCCGAGAGCTACGGCATGGAACTCGCCAACATCTTCCTCCCGCTCGTCGCGTGGGACAGCAGTATCGAGGAAGCGTTGCAAGGTGTCGTCGAAAAGCCGTCCGGAGACCTGCTGATTCTGTTCCGAGCCTCGCTCGACAGGTCCTGGCGAGGCTTCGGTCTCGGACCGATCCTCGCCTCCGAGGCCATCCAGGCCCTGGCCGCCGGGTGCTGCGCGGTGATCGTTTCGCCCACGATGGGAGAGAAGCCGGATGACAACGCCCTGGTCACACCGGAGTATTGGGCTGAGGCGAACGCCAAGATCGCGGCGATGTGGGAGGGCGTCGGTTTCCGTCACCATGCTGGTTCCTCGCTCTATCTACTCGACCCGGCCCGCACGGAGCAGGCCAGGATCCGGGCGAGGCTGCGCCAGAATCTGGCAGCACTCACTGACGCCTACCGCAGCGCTCACCGGGCTGAGTAGCCTGCTGCACCCTGGCCATGCCAGCCGCGATCTGTGACGGGTGCCGGGATCTCCAGCTCACCCCTTCCCCGCAGAAGAGCCACTGCCGTATCAGGCAACGTTCGTGCCCCCGGACCGATCCTTGAGGGCCTGGCCACGCCCGCGCCTCGGCAGGAGTGTCGGTGGCCAATGCGATGCTGGCGCCGACAACTCCGCTCGCATCAATCATTCAGGGGTACCGATGAGTGAACAGTCAGGGTCCGACCTGTCCCCGGTCGACTTCGACGCCGCTTGGTGCGCCACCGACCTCGGCAAGTACCGTGCCTGCCGGTACACCTACGAGCACTACGCCCTCGACAGTCTGCCGCCCCTGGACTCCAGGCAGTTCACGGGTGCCTTTTCATGGCTCGGGGGAGCCGGCGACACCATCCCGCGACGGGTCATCGAGCTCAACGGCCTGGCAAGAGACCTGGCCGCCAAGGGCCTCACCTTGCCGCGGGATTTCGTCACGTTCCAGACCGCCGAATATTTGTACGGATCGCTGGACGAGGTCTCGGTAACTGGGTACTGGACGCATCTTTCGGACCCGCTGCCCAGCCCGGTCGAGCCCGGCGCCTTCCTGGTGCGGTTCTTCCGGGATCAGCAGGACTGCGTCATCTGGTACCTCTACCTCCGCCCGACGAGCGAGGCGTTCGTGGTGTACTCCCACCTCGACTACGAGTTTGAGTACGAGGCGCGGCGCGACGGGGAAGAGACTCAGACCGATCTCGACGATGCGGAGGAGCAGCGGGCCGCGATCCTGTGGTGTGCGCCGTCGTTCGAGGAGTTTGCCCATCGGTTCTGGATCGAGAACCGCCTCTGGCATGCGGTCAACGACGGTGAATTACCAGTGCTCGAACCGCGGCTGCAGGACTACCTTAATCACTACGCGCCGGCCGGGACTTCGAAGTGACCGCGCAATGAGCGAGCTCCTATGCGGATGCCGGAGCGTGTACGGGTTCGCGAAATCGATGACGACGATGGCAGGTGGCTGCTGCGACCCGTCCGCCGTGGCACCGGCTCAGTAGTGACCTGGCGGCGGGCCCAGATGGTGCTCCTGTCCGCACAGAGCGTGGACGTGACAAATATTGCCGAGGGCACCTTCACAAGCGCGCACCGGGTCCGAGACGTGATACACAACTTCAACGCCGACGGCTTCGGCTCGCTGTATCCGAAGTACTCCGGCGGCCGCCCGACGACGTTCACGCTGGCCGAGCGGCGCGAGATCAAGAAGATTGCCAAGTCGAAGCTGACCGAGTACGACCTGCCCTTCTCGACCTGGAGTCTGACCGAACTCGCGGACTTCCTGGTCGCCGAGGGGGTGGTCGACGACATCAGCCACGACGGCCTACGCATCCAGCCCAACCGTGAGCCCCGCCGACGGCGCCGGGCGACCTGCAACCGCTACGGCGGAGTACGCCCTCTGGTCGCCGCCCTGGACCTGGCCAAGGACAAGCTGTACGGCCACACTAAACCGGTCAAGAAGCGGACGAAGTCCATGGAGTTCTGCCGCTACCTGCGCAGCCTCGACCATCCGACCATCCGACCATCCGACCGTGCGGATCGCGATCGTAAGCGACAACTTCTCCCCGCACCTGACCACAAATAAATGCCAGCGCGTCGGCACATGGGCAGCGACGAGCAACGTCGAGACGGCCTGCACCCCGACCAACAGCTCCTGGCTCAACCGCGTCGAAGCCCGGTTCACAGCCCTGCGCTACTTCACCTCAACGGTACCGACCACGCCGACCACACGGAACAGGGCAGCACGATCCGCCGCCACATCATCTGGCGAAACCGCCATGCCAACGACCAGCGCCTACGCACCGTCGTCGACAGGGCAAACGTTGCCTGATCCGGCACTAGGCCGTTTCGTTCAGATCATCCGATCGTTGGTCTGGTTGTGCCGTTGACTGACGCGCAGTGGGCGCGGATCGAGCCGTTACTTCCGGACCGGACGCCGAAGCGGGGTGGCCGGTGGAGAGATCACCGTGAGGTGATCGACGCGATCGCCTTCAAGTTCCAGACCGGGACGCAGTGGATGTACCTGCCGGAGAAGTACGGCAACTGGCGGGGCGTCTACAACCGGCTGCGGATGTGGGCCGCGGACGGCACCTGGGAGCGCGTGTTCACCGCGTTGATGGCCCAGGCCGACGAGGAGGGCGACCTCGACTGGGTGGTGTCGGTGGACTCCACCATCGTCCGTGCTCACCAGCACGCTGCCGGGGCCCGCAAAAAGGGGCCCCGGCAGGCGAGCCGGCCGACCATGCCGTCGGACGGTCCCGCGGAGGACTGACCACAAAGATCCACCTGGCGGCCGACGGCCGCTGCCGGCCCTTGGTGTTCGTTCTGACCGGCGGGCAGGCCAACGACGCACCGGCGTTCACCCAGGTCATGGAACGCTTGCGCGTGCCCCGTCGTCGGGGCAGGCCCCGCACGCGGCCCGACGTGGTCCTGGCAGACAAGGCGTATTCGTCCCGCGCCATCCGAGAGCACCTCCGCGGCCGTCGGATCCGCGCGGTCATCCCCGTCCGGGCCGACCAGAACACCCACCGGCTGAGGCGCGGCAGCCGAGGCGGGCGCCCACCAGCCTTCGACCGCGACGCCTACAAGCAGCGCAACACCGTCGAGCGGTGCATCAACCGCCTCAAGCAATGGCGAGGGATCGCCACCCGCTACGAGAAGACCGCCACCATCTATCTGGCTGGCCTCCACGTCGCGGGCATCTTCCTCTGGTCAGCCCGCTGATCCAAACGAACTGCCTATAACGAGCTCGTGCACGGTAAGCCGGTGAGACGTCGCGCTCCTGATCGTCGATCATGGTCGTGTGGTGGGGAACGTGTCTCGTGCAGCGATCATCAGCGACCGGAGGGTCACGGGTCTGTCGGCCGATGTGATCGCTGAACTCGTGGCTGAACTTGGCCCGTTGTGGCATGAACGGCACCAGGCCAGGCTTGCTTCCCGGTCTCGGAAGCGGGCTGTGGGCGCGGGTGCGAAGCACCGTCTGGTGTTCGTCGACCGGCTCCTGGCCACCCTCGTGCATCTCCGGCACGCGGTCACACACGACGTGCTGGCCTGCTGGTTCGGTGTCGATCGCTCCACCATCACCCGTGCTGTCGGAGAGGTGCGACCGCTGCTCGCCGAGCGAGGGTGCACCGTCAGCCCAGGGGTGCGGCTGCGGACCCTGGCCGAGGTCATCGGCCACCTCGGTGCGAGCGGACAGACCGGGATCATCGACGGCACCGAGATCCGAGTCCGCCGGCCGGCCGCCGGACACAAGGACCGGGACACGTTCATCTCCGGCAAGAACAAGCAGAACGCGGTCAAGACCAGGTCGTCACGGACGGCGCCGGCCGGGTGCTGTTCTGCAGCCCGACCAGGCCCGGAAGCTGCGCGGACATCACCCACGCCCGCCAGCTCGGGCTGATCAAGCTTTTGGCCGATGGGCCCGCAGTCGAGATCCTCGCCGATGCCGACTACCAGGGCTTGGGAGCCCAGACCGGCCGCCGGGTGGTCACACCACCACACCGCAAGTTCAAGAAGAACGCCCCCGACTGGTACGAGGAGATGCACGAGCGCCAGCGCAAAGCCCATTCCTCGAGGCGGATCCGGGTCGAGCACGGCATCGCCCACCTGAAGAACTGGCGGGCCCCGAGGTGGCTCACGATCCGGCCCGCGGACGACTTCGAGATCCCGAACAAGGGGGCCAGCTGTCGCAAGGCCAGGTTTGTCCGCCAGTACGCGGCAACCAGCAGCACCCGGTCTTCCAGCGGCAGACTCCACGGACGACCCCTGCAAGCAAGGGACGGTTTTCCGCGTCGCAGCACGGTGATCAGTTTGCCGAACTGCTTCGGAGTGAGTCCGGAGTACGGCGCTATCCATGACGGCTCCGACGCCGTGATCACAGCCCCCACATGGTGATCATCTGAGTCGTGGGCGGCCTGGCCTCCCGCACGGGTCCAGACCTGCGGGCCCTGGATCTGCCGGCCGAGGTCAGTAGAGCCAGCGGTCCAGGTGTGCTTGCCAGAGAAACCCCTCGTAGCCGTTGAAGGCTGCCGGGTCGATCTCCTTCAGCTCCTCGGCCAGCCGGTTCAGCTCGGCGAAGGCCCGCTCTTCCTCGTCTTCGGAGAGGTACTTCTCGGGGCCGTCCGGCTCGCTGAGAAGCTCTGAGGCGGTTACGCGGCTGCCGTAGTGGTGAAGCACAGTGAGCCACACGTCGACACCCGAGTTGGCGAACCATGCCTCTCCATCTGGCATGACGAAGTAGACCGTTCCGGCCTCCGGCTCAACACCGAACCATGATCGCTCAGCCGGTCTATGGGGGTCTGTGTCCTCCGTGAGGCGGTAGAGCTGACCCTGGGACGTGTGGAGGACTGGATCGGCCTCGCTCTGCATCACGACCCGCTCGATGAGGCGCGGAGCCACCGGGATGCCCACTCGACGAGCTGCGTCTTCATGAACTCCGGGATCCGCCAGGCGGCGACAATGTCCCGTCCGGCTCGCGTGACATGCTCCGGACCGGCCCATTCGGTCAGCTGGTCATACGTCGCCATCGAACGATCCTCTTCCGTCGGCTGCGGCCCTGACCCTATCGAGCCGACCTAAGGTCAAGGCGGCATCACGTTTGTGGGACAGCCCTTAAAGGTGTCCCGCAACTGCCGGTCATGGGTGAGATGATCTTGATGTGGCTGGTGTGATCACGGCGTCGGAGCCGTCTTGGATACGTCCGTTCACAGGGCTGAGCCCGCGCTCATTCGGCAGGTTGGTGACCGCGGTGCAGCGCGAGAGCGCAGCCGAACCACGGACGGGTCGTCCGTGGGGCCTGTCGCTTGAGGACCGTATTCTCCTGGTCGCCGCCTACTGGCGCACCAACTTGACCATGCGCCAACTGGCTCTGCTGTTCGGGACCTCGAAGTCGGCGGCCGATCGGATCATCGACCACATCGGCCCGCTGCTGGCCTTGCCGCCCCGACGCCGGTTCGCGAGGGGCACTGTTCTGATCGTGGACGGGACGTTGGTGCCCACCCGCGATCACGCGGTGGCCGAGCAGTCGAAGAACTATCGGTACTCCACCAACCACCAAGTCGTCATCGATGCCGACACCCGCCTGGTCGTCGTGGTCGGACGGCCGCTGCCCGGCAACCGGAACGACTGCAAGGCGTGGGAGGAATCAGGGGCCAAGTCGGCGGTCGGACGGACGACCGTGATAGCTGACGGCGGCTACCCAGGGACTGGATTGATCATGCCGCACCGCCGCACCAAGAGCGAGGAAATGCCCGACTGGAAGCGGGAGCACAACCGCGCACACAAGCAGGTCCGCGCACGAGTGGAGCACGTCTTTGCTCGAATGAAAACCTGGAAGATCCTCCGCGACTGCCGGCTCAAAGGCGACGGCGTCCACCACGCCATGCGCGGCATCGCCCGCCTGCACAACCTCAACCTTGCTGGATAGGGCCACAGCCGAACTCCTGCAGGTTTCTCACCCGCGTCCGCCGGCGGGCCGCGGAGTGTGTTGCGGCCACTGCGCGCCCACCTGTTCCACCACCGCGGCTCGGAAGGCTTCCAAAAGGACGCCTCCGGGGTACGTCCCAAACGCTCGGTACTTCCAGCGGTAGTAGCACGACCAGTAGCTCACCACGCGCCGCTCCGTGCGCGCGAAGAAGGCCGGATTCCGAGCGATGAACTCACCGTAGGCACGGCGCTGGGCCGAGCCCGGGTCCGCGAGCCCGGGTAGGCCCCGGCCGATCGCCTCGATGATCTCCAGCACGTACTCGCCGGCCAACTGCATTACAAACGGGACCACCCACGGCTTGCCCGACGCCACGATCCGCTCAAGGTGCCGCTGGCGAACCCGGCCATCGTGGTGCCGGGAGTACAGGCAGTGCAGAATCACCTGCTGTGTCTCGGACAGTTGCCCATCCGAGCCGACGCCCGGTTCCTCGTTGTAGATGCGCGACGGGATGGCGATGGTCTCGCCCTGCACCTCAACCTCGAAGGGCATCTTCGGCGCGAGTCTGGCCTCCGGCATGACTGCTAGGACGCTGCGCACGTCGCCGGTAAGACGGGTTGGAAACGCTGCCGTCAGCGCATGGGCGACGTTCGACGGGTCCCGGGGCAGCTGCACCACAGGAGGATATGCGGCGAACCTCTCGGTCACTCAACCGCCCGCCTCACGTTGCGGGACAACCCTTAGACCGTGTCCTATGTGGTGAGTCGAGCGAGTCGTTTATAGCAGCAGAGGGCTGCGGCGAGGCCGAGAAAGGCCAGGTAGTTGCGGGGGTGG
>NZ_JBFBLO010000043.1:0-8388 GCF_040686735.1 Streptomyces sp. NPDC079167
GCCGCCCACACCCTCACATCACCAGGTACCCCACCCATAACCAGCCCAACGACCAACCTGGCCACCAGTCACGCCAAACGCCGTTGCAGTACTAGAACACGAGCTGGTCCGGATGCCGCTTGGGCCCTGAATGCCGGGTCCGGCGCTCGATCTTGGGCAGCAGCGGCTCTACCACTGCCCACAGCTCGTCATCGACTTCCCACGGATTGGGACGAGCCACCCCGCACACCTTGGTCTTCTTCGCCGCGCACAGCCCGTCGTGGTCGAGCACCGCAAACCGGTGAGCCGGATCGACATCGACCGTTCCGGCCGCGCAGCACCTGCGGAGCATCTGATGCGGTGAGCTGCTGCAAGGCAACGGTGTGGTGAGCCACAATGACACTGTGGAGGACCTACAACCGGCGTGAAGGTCGTTGCTGTCGCCTCTGATGCCCTCTGCGGTGGCCAGCCGGCGGCCGGACGCCTTTGGACTACGTAACATCAGCGAGGACAGGCCAATCAGCCGCACGCGCTCTGATCAGGCAGAACGTCATTCGGCGGCACGACCAGGCACCACGTAGCACGAACGCTCACGGTCTTGTAATGCGTAGGTCGTCGGTTCGCATCTCCGACCAGGCTCCAGAGGGAGTCCAAAGTCGGTGACGTCTTGGGGTGATCCATGGAGCCATGGCTTCCATGTACCCGACGACGGGACTCCGTGGCTCGTCTCTACCCACGCTGAGGGAACCTTTTTGCTGAGGCGCTCGCTGGGTGCGTCCGCACAATGAATGGGCCGGTTCCTGCCCGTCGAGGCAAGCCGACGACGGGATGGCGCGTCCCTTGCGCCTGCTGGACCGACACCAGAAACGACGGTCGGAGTCTTCCCAGACCGGCCTTGCCGCCTCCTGCTGCGCCACCGTGGAGTCGGAGCCATCGGCTATCCCAGCTACCGATTGCAGAACCGGCTCAAGATCATCGAACACGAGACTGACTCATCATGTGTGGACTCATTGGCAGAGTGCTGCTGCGGTGAAGGTGCCGTGGTCGATGTAGGTCCGCTTGTCACGTCTACTACGTGACGGCGGTAGCCCCGCCTGGGTTTCGTAGATCATGTGAATTCCATTCACTACTTCTCTACTCTTGGTGACCTGTCGTGCGCTGCCGCCCAGATCTCGTGGGCGCCGTGGACGATCACAGCAGTTACGGGGAGAAGGATCTTGTGGGGCTGCACACGGGACAGGGAATGCTGTTCGGCGAGGCGTACGGCCGTATTTCGATTGGTGTTGGTGGCCTCCCGCCCGGTGTCAGCGCAGTTACGGTACCTGTCAGGCGATCCAGAGAGGACCGGCTACCTAGAGACCGTCACGGGCGCCTAAGGGTGCACGCAGTGGACCTCGTCCCGGATTGTCCTGCCGACTTGTTCGAGCCCCCGTCCGTGTTGTCCTCTGCCGACCTGCTGTGGGTGCTCGCGGCGGAGCGCCGCGCGTGGAGCACGGTGGTGGGTCGGTTCAGAGAGGACGCCATGCATGTGGCGACCGATCTGGTGCGAAGCGGCGGTGTGGTGCTGCGCTGCGAGGTGGACGAGTGGGTGGCGCTCGGTGCCCCCACTCAGTGGCGACTGTCCCAGGCGTGGTCCCTCCAGGCGGAGGACCGCATTGCCGAGCTTCGCGGCACCCGTGAACCGCGACGTGCCCGCGCCGAGCTCATGGAGGTGATGGAGCCGCTGGAGCAGTTGTCCGCAGAGCGCTTACTGCTGGCAGCGGTAGACCCTGCCGCCGGACTCGTGGTGCCCGCAGGCAGCCGGACGGCGGCGAAGGCGTGGTCCGTATACGAGGCCGGGATCCGAGCGGGCGCCTCCTGGTGGTCCCTCCGGGCTCAAGGGGAGGAAGAGGTGACCCTCAAGCAGCTTGCGGCGCTCGCGTTGGGTGGCTCCAAACGGTGGACAGCACAGCAGCAGGCAGCGTTCGCGAACCTGGTGGGGTTGGAGTTCGAGGAGGCGGTGCACGAGGAGGACACCGCACTTCGCGTCAAAGGCCCGTTGTCATGGCACATCGGTTCAGTGGCCGCCGACGCGGCGGTGGCCCAGCCATGGGTCGGTCTTCCCGCCAACAGCCTGCGCCTGCTCGGGAATGCTGTCTGTAATGCCGTGGGTGTGCTGGTGGTGGAAAACTCGGACACCTTCGGAGTGGTCTGCCGCCGTCTGCCGGAACTGACGTCGCGTTGGCTCTGCGTGTGGGGCAGCGGATATGCCACTGACCAACTCGTGGCGGTCCTCGACTGGCTGTCGCCGCTTCCGGTTGCTGCCTGGTGCGACCTGGACGCCGATGGCATCGCGATCGTCGACAACCTGTCGCGGCGTCTGGGCAGACCAGTGCACGCCGTGGGGATGTGTGTGGACGAGTGGGAAGCAGGCCCCTACCGACAGCGCCAGAAGCCGGAGGAGGAGAGGGAACGCGACCGCCTTCTCGCCGCCGAGCTCGCCGAGCGGGTGGACGGTGATCTCCGCAAACTCGCCCTCGCCATTGCGGCGAGCGGGGAGTCCCGGGAGCAGGAGACCCAGTACACCTCGGTCCTACCCGGTCTCCCGTCGGTCTTGGAGCAGTTTGCTGAGCGGCGTCTGTCCTGGCCCGGCCAGGAGACTGCGCGGTGAGCGAGACTCAGCTCTCCTGGGACGACGCCGAAGATGATGAGGCGATGCTCGCGCCGGCCGACCGGCTCTCAAATTGGCGTGCGTTTGTGGCTCCACTGGCAGCACATCGTGAGGTGGTCGTCAAGGACCCGGACGCGGTGCGACTGGCGAGGGATGTGGTAGCGGTTTTCGCCGAGCATTCCGCCCTCAGCGGGCTCACCCGTGCCCAGTTGCTGGACCTACTTGGCCCGGCGGGTCGAGGCTGGCCCGTGCCCGTGGTCGAGTCCCGCCTCGGTCTGCTGATCGACATGGGCTTCCTGGAACCGTACCTGCTCAAGGCCCACCAGGATCGCTACGTCGTGCGCCCGGCCGGTCTCGCAGGCGCCTTCGCGGCCGAACGGCTGTCGTTGTACGGCGGCGTGGACGAGTTGGTCGGACTACTGGATCGTACCCGCGAACTATTCGAGCTCGCTGATCCTGACCCGGTAAAGGCATTGGAGGCACTGCAGGACTGCCGACACGGTCTGCTGGTGTTCGCGCTCGACCTACAGCGACAGGTCGTGAACGCGACTCTGGGTGAGCTGATCCGCACTCAGCGGCGGCACGACCGAACCGACTTCCCCGAGCAGGTGGTCGCACTGAATGGCCTGGTCACACGCGCGTTCTCCGGCCACCTGGTGCTCGAAGACGCGGCAATCGCCCTGATCGAGGCTGCCCAGTTCTACCGCCAGGCACTGCTCGCCGCCGTCGGGAAAATTCTGGACAACGGCGGCGGAAGCCTGAACCTCGACGTGCTCACTCCCGCCGAGTACCACCAGCTCACTCGGACAGCCGGAGTGGAGCAACTGGGCCACTTTGGAGACCGGCTCGTCTCGGACGCTCCGCCGCCGTGGGTTGACGGCCAGGCGATCGTGGACACGGCTGCCGAGTTCGCGCCGTCATCACCGCCCAAGGGCCGGCCGACGTCGCCGGAGGCCCGGGGGGACAGCCGGTCGGACCCCTTCGCCGCGCTGGAGGAGGCAGAAGCTCACGAAGCCGTCCGGCGGCAGGTGTTGGTGGAGGACCTGCTGGCGGGACTGGCCGAGACCGACGTCACCGCCCTACTGGAGGACCAGGGCTGGCCCGCTGCCGCGCGCACCCTGGTAGACCTGCTGGCCTGCGACGAGGACCCCGAGGTTCCGGTGCGCGTGGAACTGGCCGTTCCGGTGCGCGTCGACAGCACCGCCACGATCACCTATCTCCACCAGGTGACCCTCCACATCTCCCCAGGATCGGGAGATGGCGGATGACGCACGATATCGTGCACCGGACAGCCCTGCTGCTCGCAGCCCTTCGGGCTGAGGGCCAGGCCGAGTGCCCGACCGATGCTGCAGTGATAGAAGGGGCGGCACAGGCCGCCGCACTGGCGGGCAGGACAGTGCTCCAGTTCGACGATGCTGACCACGCGCAAGCGGTGGTGCGCCTCGGATGGCCGGCGGGGAACGCCCCGAACGAGGACCATCTGGGCGGTCAGCTGCCTCCTCCACTATCCCGCATCATCAGGCTGGTGTTCGCGGTGTGCCTGCGAGCGGCCTGGCCCGATCCGTCGCTCCCGCCATACCCGGGGCACGTCTTTGATGCCAACCTGGTCGCTCACACCTGTCTTGACCTGGGGGCCCGGGCAGACAGGATCGCGGCCGCACTCGACCGGGTGCTCCCCGGCCACGGCCTGATCGCCGGCACTGGCGCCCAGTCGTACCTGGGCCCGGCGGTGGCTGCGCTGCCCGGACCAGTGAAAGCCGCGCTGCGAAGAGGGCACCACCAGCTGCCACGGCTCGTCTCAGACAGTGACCAACCACGCGCAGAGGCGCCGGTATCTCCCCCGGCGGACCTGACCGCCCCAGACCAGCCCCCGTCCAGCAGCCTCCAGGTCGCACGGTCCCTGGTCACCGCTCTGGAGACCGCGCACGGCCCGCTCACCGCCCGTGAAGTCGGCGCACTTGCAGATCCCGGTACCAGGGCGCAGGTCGAGGAGATCCTCGCTGGCACGGGACGTTGTCTGGTCCGTACTCCCAGCGGCACCTGGACCACCGGCTACCGCGACGCTGTCGCTGCCGAGTTAAGCGCCGCGGGGGTGGGGACCCTGAGCAGCGCGGAACGTGCCGTCCTGGCGCTGGTCCTAGTGCACACCGTCGCCCTACCGCGTGCGCTGGGACGCCACCCGCACGACCAGTGGGACAGCCGCAGGCAACCGGTCACCGTGACCGAACTGGCCCGCAACCGCAAGTTGGCCCAGACCACCATCCGGCAGGCGCTTCGCACCCTCAACGCTGCCGGGATGGTGGACACTGCGGGCCCCGGCAACTTCGTTCCCGGCCCGGCCCTCCAACGCTTGAGCCCTGCACGCGTCAGTGCCCTGTGGGAGGACTTGATCATCGCGGGACGCCCGGACGGCCACCTGGCCCGCGCAATCCTCGAACGTCGGGCAGCCGAGAAGGCGGCCCCTACGCACCGGGAGTCACCATGACGGCCGACCCCACAACCGGCACCCCCACCGGGATCATCGGCGTCCGACCGCTGGTCGCCGTCCAGACGTTCGGGATCGCACGGTTGACCAGCGACCCGGTCGCGCTCATCCCGGGAACCTTCGTTGCCGTCACGGGTCGTGGACCAAAGGACTCCAACGAATCGGGCAAGACGAGCTTCCTGGCAGCGGTGTCCCTGCTGCTCGGCGATCCGGAGTGGCAGGCCACCGGAAACGGCATCGCCAACACCGCCACGCTGCTGTTTGAACCTATCGTCGCCGGGGCGTCTGCGCAGCTCGTCGGGGCTGCGGACCGAGGCTACGTTGTGGGCCTGTTCGCCGAGGCAGGAGAAACCCAACCGCACACCGTCTGGCTCCAGATCAGCAGCGAAAGGCCGTACCTGCAAGCCCGTCATCAGCCAGGCATCCACCTGCTGACGGAGGGTGACGACGGCGAACGCCACCGGGCGGCACCGGAGTTCTTTCGGCAGCTCGGCGGTCGTCCGCTCGGTTCCGGCGAGTATGCACAGCACCTGTATGGACGCTCGCCGAAGGTGCTCGCCTACGTCGCCTCGCGCGGTCAGGTGCGGTCACGGCCCTCGCTTCTCAAACTGGAGGCGGCGACATACACGCCGGACCGCATCGGAGAGGCCCTGCTGACGCTCTCGGGCCGGTCGAGCGTCCTGGAGCGCGACGGACAGCAACGTCATGAACTGGCGGTCCGCCGGGAGGACTACAATCGTGCGATCACCCAGCACGACACGGATCTCGCCCGCGAGGACCAGCTCCTCGAAGCTGTGGCGCTGCGCGAAGACCTGCGCACCAAGGTGGGCAGTGCCCTGGCCGACCAGCGGTCGTGCCTGGCCCGGTCTGTGCTGGACGCCGTCGCAAGGCAGCGCAGCGCCGAAGCATTGCTCCCTGCTACCCACGCGCTCCTGGAGTTGGCCCGTGGCACCCGGAGAACGCTTCGAGGGGAACGCGTCGCCTACGAGGACGTCCGGGCGCTGGAGTCAGCAGTACGTGCCGCCGGCGAGGAGCACCGGCAGACGCAGGAGGCATGGCGCGCCTGCCAAAAGGACGAACTCACAGCTGAGCGGGACCTCACCGACGCCGAAGCAGACCTCGTCGGGCTGCGCGAATTGGCGGGCCGGCATGCAGGCGAACCTGTAACCGTCTTGACTGCGCGCCTCGCGGCCCTGCGCGACGAGGTGGAGGACGCACGAGTTGGCCAGCGCATCGCTGAAGGCGACGCCACCAACGCTGAGCAGGAGCTTGCCAAGGCAGCGCTGGGGCAGGCGGGCAGGGTCGGCGAGCTCATCACCGCCCTGGGGCACGTGGGCATCGACGCGGCCGGACTGTACGACCGGACCGAGGTCGACCCCTCCGCACGGGACCTGTGGGAGGCAGTCCTGCATCCGTGGCGGGAGGCCGTCTGCGTACCCCGAAGTGCGCTAAGCGCAGCGGTCGATGCCCTCCGGGACCATCCGGGAGCCGTTCTGGTGGCCTCTACTGCCGTCGGCATCGTCGGCGGGGACTCCTCTGACAGCCCCGCCCTGCCAGCCGGCATTCTCTCCGCCCCCGAGTCCGCCCGCAGCTTCCTAACCGCCCTGTCAAGACAGGGCGACTGGACAGGCGAACCGCCGCACGCCTCCATGCCCCGGCTCGGCGTCCATGTCGTCGGCGCGTTTCCCGAACCGCTACTGGGCCGTGAAGCGATCTGCGCCCACCTGCGCAGTCTGCGGGACGCCGCCCTCAAGAGGATGACTGATCTAAGCACCCTCCTCTCCGGTCTCGCTACGAGGATCGGCGTCACGGAGGCCCAACTCGCCTGCGCCGTAGCCGTCGAGTCCATGCCCGCCGCGATCGCGAAGCACGATGCGGTGCTGCGCACCCTCACAGCGATCCGCGCCGCCCTGCCTGATCTCAAGAAACGGACCGACACCGCAGCGGACCTCGTCACCACAGCGAAGGCGGCCGTCGCCAGCCGCGAGCAGCGCATCCTCGCGCTTGACCGGGACATCGCCAGCACGGACAAAGAGATCAAGGAGCTGGAGGAGCGTCTCACGGTCCTCACCGGATCCGCAGGAACCGAGCAGACCGCACGCGCTATCGGCCTGTTTGGCGGCGACGAGGAGACCGCCCGGACAGAGCTGGGATGGCCGGCCGTCTGGCTCCCAGAGGGCCATGCCGAACTCCTCACCGAAGCCCCTACTCCGTTAACTGCTGCCTCTCCCGGGCCGCCCGCCGAGTACCGCAGCGCCGCCGATCTCCGTCGGACTGTGGTCGGCACGGTCGACGTTTGTCGTACTGTCCTGCGGGTGGAAGCCCGCACCAAGGGCTACCCCACCCACGCGTTGGCCCGCGCTGCCGAGATGCACGAGGCCGCCCCAGATGTGCGTACCCAGCCCACCCTCCGCGCACTCGCTGACTGGCTCGACGACACTGCGGACGCCGACGCCGCAGCGGAGTCGGAAATCGCTACCCTGAGGCAAACCCGCCAGCGGCAACAGGACTTCATCGCCTCGTCTGTCGACAAGCTTGGCGAACAGCTGCAGAACACTCAGGCGGTCATCATCCAGCGAGTCAGCATCGCGCTCGACAGCATCGCCACCGCGTTGAACCGGCTCGACCGAGGCTCCCAGGGATTCGGCGCTGACCTCACGTACCGCATCGACCCCCCGGCAGGAGCCGACCACCACTGGCGTTGTTCCGTCACCCCGCGGTGGCGGCGCAACCCCAACGGGCCGCTGCTTTCCTACGACACGGTCACCAACACCGCGCAGGAGAAGCTGTTCTCCATCAACCTCGTACTGGCGGCACTGCTGGCAGCCCCTCACCCCCAGGGACGGGTACTCATCCTGGACGAGCTCGGCGACTCGCTCGGCAAGGAGCACCGCCGAGAGGTGCTCAGCGCCATCAGTAGCGTCGCCACCGAATACGGCATCACCGTCCTAGGCACCTGCCAGGACACCATCCTGAAAGACGCAGCACCGGTCTGCGGAGAAATCCTCTACTTCCACTACCCCTCGAAGTCGGAATATTTAAACCTCCCCACCCGCATGTATGGATTCGACGAGAACTCCCTCCGCGTCGAACTGACCGCGGAACGGCTCCTGCGCCACCCCGGCTGAGCTCGCAGTGCAAGACGGGCGTCTCCTGGACGTGCGGTAGTTGGTGCCCATCTAAAGGTTGTTGCAGAACGTCTGGGATAGGGCATTCCTCTTGTATGGGTGGGGTGTTGCGGGCTGAGCCGTTGTGGGTGGAGACGTTCACCGGC
>NZ_JBFBLO010000044.1:0-6558 GCF_040686735.1 Streptomyces sp. NPDC079167
ACGCATCGCACGCAAGGGAATCGAGTCATCACAGCGACTGGGACGCCACCGCTGGACCGTCGAACGCACCATGTCGTGGCTCGCCGGCTGCCGCCATCTCCACCGCCGCTACGAGCGCAAAGCCGAGCACTTCCTCGCCTTCACGAGCATCGCCTGCACCCTCATCTGTTATCGCAGACTCACCAAATGAGAGGACATCTCAGACACAGCAGGCCTGCGTTCAACAGGGGCCGCGGAGCCGTCAGTCCCACGAGTTGAAAAGTGTTGCGCCAAGGCTCTCCGGTCGCCAGTGCTTGATCTGACGCCACTCCGTCGCAGACAGAACAGAGGTGTCCGACTCCGTCAGCGGCAACAGGAGCTGTGCTGCGCTCAAGACGACAAAGCCGATGTCGGTGAGGACGGCGGCCCAAGTGGGAGGTTCCTGGAACTCGTCGGTGTACCAGTAGCGCCGGTCTCCGACGAAGGCGATCAGCGGGTAGTGAGCGTGGAACAGGGCGATGTGTGCGGCGTCCCGATCGCTGATCGTGGCGCTGTGGAAGTTCTGCGGGTACTCCTACTCCGTGAAGTCCTCGACCTTCCCGCCCGCAGCCCGCGCCGCGGCATACCAGGCGGCACGGCATGTCTGGGGATCGGTACTCGGCAGGGGTGGGTCACCCCGGTCGCGGAACCCGGTTACGCCCAGCTCCAAGCGGAAGGTGACCTGCGAGTCCTCCACGTTCACCCCTCCGAGCAGCCGTTCAACTTTGATGGCACAAACCTAGCGATCACCAACCTCCGTTGGCACAAGACATTCGCCAACGGTGTCGCTCGAATGCCGGGGGCGGTGCGCTGGGGTTCGCGCGTGTCAGGCTGCCCAGCCGATGGAGGAGACGTTGGTGTAGGCGTCGTAGTCGGATCCGAGGTCCTCGATGATGAGGTCCCAGATGGCGTCGAGTTCCTCCAGGTCGTCGTCCATCCAGGCGTCGACGGCGCGGTCCCAGACGCCCCGGACGGTGATGCTGCGGCTGGACAAGTCCCGCTGGTGCTTCTCTTCCACACGGGACTGGTCCACGGGGTTGATCTCGACACGAGTTCCGCGCCCGTGGTTGTTCAGCCGCTTCTTGAGGTCGGCGGCCACGTTGCGGCGGCGCAGGTCCCAGTACGCGGCATCGAGCCGGCCGCGGTTCGCCTTGTTCGGGCGGCGCTCCTCCGCGAGCCAGGCCATGAGAGTCCGCGGGGAGACGTGGATCCCGGCACGGTCCATCGCCTCGTATCCCGCGTCGGTCTTGGTGAGGTAGTTCAAGCGGGCGGCGAGGCCGCGGTCGCTCTCCACGTCCGACGCGATGCCGGTCACCATACGTTCGATGGCGACGCCGAGGGCGTCCGCGCCCGTCATGCCCCGGGCGTTGAACATTCCGAGGTCCATCCAGCGGCCGGCCATCAGCCGACCTTGCCGACGGTGTACTCACCGGACGCCTTCGTGTCACCGTGCTTGACCTTCATCTGGGACACGCCCCGGCCCTCAGGGAACACCTGCCGCCAGTCGCCGGTGACGTGGAGCTCGTCGGTGCCCATCATCGCGACGACGTGCAGACCCGCCTGATGGGCCTTGTACGCCTTGCCCCACAGGTTCGCGTAGGCCTGGGAGTGGATGATGTGCATCCAGTCGGGGCGGACCATCTCACGGTTGTGGATCGACTCCCCCATGGTGGAGATGAACTTGCTGTACATCGCCTTGACGTACTCCAGCGTCAGCGTGTCCCGGTTCTCGATCGCCTCGTCCCGGGCGGCGGACAGCAGCTTGCGCAGCGCGTCCAGGAAGTTCTCCGTCGCGCCGGAGGTCCAGGACTCGTGGATGACCGGAGCGTCGGTGAGGCCGTACTTCGGGCCGGACAGCCGCTGGAGCAGCCGAAGCGTTGAGTTGGTGACCCACAGGGCGCCCGGCTCGTCGCGGTCGCCGATCGGGTCAGGCAGGTTCGGGTGCGTCCACTCGGCGGGGGTGATCAGGTGCACCCCGGAGCGCTTCGGCTCCACACCGTCCGTGCCGGTGCTGTGCTCCAGCTTCCCGATCGGCAACCAGCACTTCAGGGCGCTCAAGTAGGCCGCGTTCACGTCCAACGCGGTCACCCGGACCTCACCTGCGGCTTTCATCGAGTAGCCGGGGTGATGGAACTTGGGGCGGGCCTCCCAGATCTGGTCCGGATCCCTCTTGGACGGCTTCTTCAGGATGTCCGGGAGAGCGGGGTAGGCGGTGTAGTCGTAGCGGGCGGTGGCCCGGGTCTCGTTGAACAGGTGCATCACGTCGGGAATCGCCCGCTTGATCAGCGCCTTCAGCGCCGCTTCCTCGTCCCCGCCGGCACGCTCGGCTTCCTCCTGGACGGCGCGGCTGATGAGCAGCGTGGTGTCGGCCTGGGCGCGGGCGGCACTGCGCGCGCGGCGCTCCGGCCGGCTCGGCACGGGCGCAGGGGTGGGCGATGCGGGCGCGGGATCCACCGGAGCGGCGGCCGGTGCGGGCACCCCTGAAGGGCTGGAGGCCGCGGGCGCGGTCTGCGGGTCGGCGGGCTGGCACAGGGCCCCGGAGTGCAGCGGGCGGCCGTCGGTCGACTGGTAGGTCGTCTCGATGCCGCAGCGGATGCAGGGGCCGGGGTCTCCCTCGATGGCGCGCCCGTCCGGGCCGCGCAGCGTCTCCGGTGCCGCGACGAACGCGGGCGGCACGGGCGCGGGATCCGCGGTGGGTTCGAGCGCGGCTGCGGGCGCGGGGGTAGCGGTGGCTGGGTAGATCTCGGCGAGGCCCTTGAGCAGCTTCAGGTACGGCAGGCGTCCGGGCGGGGTCGGATCCGAGTGGCCCGTCTCCCAGTTGGCGACCGTGGTCCGCCCGACGCCCACGGCTGCGGCGACTTGGGCGCGGGACAGGTTCGCGGCCTCCCGCAGGCGCTGGCGCTCGGCAGGGGGCGGGATCGAGGCGTTCAGCCGTGCCTCTTCGAGGAGCGCTTCCACGCTGTTCTCTTGACTCATGCCGCGACCCTAGCGTATTTGGACGACTTTCGGCGTCAGATTGGACGTTCAGTGAACAAACCTTGTGCGGGTGCGCTACGGTCGTCATCGGCACAACGGAACGGCGATGCGGGAAGCAACGGCGTCCGGTGCTTCGGACGACGTGGATCTCCGGGAGTGGTGGGTATGCAGAGCGTTATCGCGCTTCGGCCGCATCAGGTCGAGGCCGTGGACTCGATCATCGAGGGACTCTCGCTCCCCACGGACGGCTCCGTGCCCGCCTCCGGTCAGCGCGGGCAGGTCCACATGTCCACCGGCTCGGGCAAGACGATCACGGCGGCCGTGGCAGCGCTGCGCATGGTCCCCCGGGGCATGGTCGGCGTCCTGGTCCCGACCCTCGATCTCCTCACCCAGACGATCGAGGAGTGGCGGGCGGTCGGGCACATCGCCCCGGCGGTCGCGGTGTGCAGCCTCGGCGCGGACCCGCTGCTGGACGCGCTCGATGTGCGGTGCACGACCAACCCCACCCAGCTCGCCCTGTGGACCGCGCAGGCCGGCCCGATGCTCGTGTTCGCGACGTACGCGAGCCTGTCCCCGCAGGGCCTCGCCGACGACCAGGGCGACGAGGAGGACAGCGCGGCACCGGGTGTGCTGGAGCAGGCGTTGCGCGGCTCGTACGGCCAGACCATGCGCCCCTTCGACCTCCTGGTGGTCGACGAAGCCCACAGAACGTCCGGGGATGCCGCGAAGGCGTGGGCGGCCGTGCACGACCAGGCGCGGATCCCTGCGCAGCGGCGGCTGTACATGACGGCCACCCCCCGGTTGTGGGAGGCAGCCCCCGGAAGTGTTGGCGCGGACGAGACCGGCGGGCGCCTGGTCGCCTCGATGGACGACATCGATCTGTACGGGCCGGTGCTGTTCGAGTTCGGACTGATGGAAAGTGTCGAGCGCGGGGTCCTCGCGCGGTTCGAGATCGACGTCCTGGAGATCCGGGACCCGCAGGCACCCGGGGCGGACGCGACCGTGGAGGAGCGGCGCGGGCGTCGGCTCGCCGCGCTGCAAGAGGCACTGCTCAAGCACGCCGACACCACGGGGGTGCGCTCGTTCATGACGTTCCACGCCCGGACCCTGGACGCCATGGCCTTCGCCCGCGCACTGCCGGAGACCGCGGCCGAGCTCCACGCGACCGACCCCGTCACCTATCCGGGGCGGGTCGGTGCGGAGTGGCTGTGCGGCGAACACCCCGCCGCGCACCGCAGGGTCGTGCTGGACCGGTTCGCGGACGGCATCGACGAAGACGGCTGGGTCACCGACCTCGGTGTCCTCTCCAGCTGCCGGGTCCTCGGTGAAGGCGTCGACATCAGGGGCAAGCGCGGTGTCGGCGCGGTCGTCTTCGCGGACACCCGCAGCTCGCCGGTGGAGATCGTCCAGATCATCGGGCGGGGCCTGCGCCAGGACCCCGGAGAAGGCAAGGTCAGCCGGATCATCGTGCCCGTGTTCCTGGAGCCGGGTGAGGATCCCTCCGACATGATTGCCTCCGCCAGCTACCGCCCCCTGGTCTCAGTCCTCCAGGGCCTGCGCGCACATGACGAACGGGTCATCGAGCGCATGGCGCTGTCCACCACGACGGCCCGGGGACAGGCCACGTCCGTGGTCGCACTCGATCCGGTCCGCGAGGAAGGCGACAACGGCGACGTCCAGGAGGACGACGCCGACCACGACATCGAGGCGACGGCCGGCACCGAGACCGGCACGGACGAGGAGACGACAGAGGCCACCGCCCAGGAGGGTGCGGACGACGACGCGACCGAGGAGGAACACCCCGAGAGCAACGCGCCGTTGCTGCGGTTTTCCCTCCCCCGCGATCCCGGGGACGTCGCCCTGTTCCTGCGGACCCGGGTCCTGCACCCCGACTCCGAGGTCTGGCTCACCGGATACAACGCCCTGCGCCACTGGGTGCGCGAGCACGGGAGCGCCGAGGTTCCGCTGGACGCGTCGGTGGAGCTCGGCGAGGACCGCATCACGTATGCGCTGGGCGCATGGGTCAGCGAGCAGCGCCGCGCCTTCCGCCTCGGCACCCTGAAAGCCTGGCGGGCCGATCTCCTGAACGAGGTGGGCATGGTGTGGTCGGTCGCGGACGCCGGATTCTGGCGCAACCTCACCGCGGCCCGGACCTACCACGCGATGCACGGCACGCTCGCCGCCCCGAAAGACGCGGTCGTTGAGGGGGTGGCGGTCGGTCAGTGGCTCGCCAACCTCCGCAAGGCCGGCGGGCTCGGCAAGGACAAGGAGCGGGCAGCCCAGCGGCGGGCCGCGCTGGAGAGCATCGACCCCGAGTGGAACCCGGAGTGGTCGATCGAGTGGCAGCGCCACTACGCCACCGCGCGCACCCTGCTCTCCGAGGAGACCGGGCTCACCGAGGTCCTGCCGGGGGTCCTCGTCCACGGCTGCGACGTCGGCGCATGGATCAACCGCCAGCGCGAACACACCGTGTGGCAGGGACTGCTGCCCGAGCAGCGGCAGCGGCTGGAAGGACTCGGGCTGACGCCCCTGCCCGCAGTGCCGGCCAAGAAAACGGCGGCAGGCGGTGCCGGGGCGTTCGAGCGAGGTGTCCTCGCGCTTCAGCAGTACAAGAACCGCACCGGGACCCTGACCGTGCCCCGGGGCCACGTCGAAACCGTGGTGATCGAGGGCGAAGAACACGGGGTCAAGCTGGGTGTGTTTCTCACGAACAGCAAGACCCGCAGGGCCAAGCTCGCCGCTGACAAACTCGCCCAGCTCGCCACACTCGGACTCGACTGGGCAGCCTGACCCCACGGACAACGGCGCCCGCCTCGGGGGATCCGGGGCGGGCGCCGTACGCGTTACGTCAGCGGGCGGGGCCGACGAGCCTCCCTCAGGCGGGAATCCACTGGAACAGGGCCTCGTAGGAGGGACTTGAGGAGCCGGGGCGACCGGCCGGACCTCGCTGCTCGCGTCCTGGCTAGATTGATCACATGAACCCCTCGTTGCCTCTGTACATAGCCGACCTATTGGCTAAAACACCGAAGATCAAGGTCATCAAGGAACTGCGGTCTTTGACAGGCTTCTCCTTGGAGACTGCCAAGGGATTCCGCGATGCCGTGGAAGGTCGCCGTTTTCTCCGCGAGCAGGTCCAACCCGAGTTCGGAGGCGGCAGCCTCGCCTCACGAATCCGGCTGCTGCAGTCCGAGGAGGGCCACCTCGAGGCCGTCAGACTGGTGCAGGACGAGACCGGCGTGAGCAGCGCGGAGGCTCGCCGATTCATTGCTTCCCTGGACGTAACCACCGACTGAATACCTATCGGGCTAGACCGATAAGCCAGCCACGCGAAGCAGACCTGGGCGCCTTGGGATGAGACGGACTTAAGACGACTACCGCCCCGGATGTCACACCACCCGCCTCGCAAAGGTCAGCCGACCCCGCCAGCCCCACCAACATCAGACCATCGTCATACACAAAGGAAGATCTAAGACCGTGTCCTATGTGGTGAGTCGAGCGAGTCGTTTATAGCAGCAGAGGGCGGCGGCGAGGCCGAGAAAGGCCAGGTAGTTGCGGGGGTGGCGT
>NZ_JBFBLO010000045.1:0-6510 GCF_040686735.1 Streptomyces sp. NPDC079167
GAGATGACCGGGCAGCTCGGTGCGGATGATCTGCGGCGGATGGCCAGGGGCGGTCTGCTGCCGTTGTCCACGGAGCAAGGGCTCAGCCTGTTCGAGGCGGCCGGAACCTTGACAGACGAGCCCGTACTCGTCCCCGTGCCTCTTGACTTCGCCGTCCTGCGCGAGAACGCTCTGACGGACGATGTGCCCACCGTGCTTCGGTCCCTCGTACGAAAGCCGACCAGGCGCCTCGCCGGGGAAGGGCGTACCGCCGAGTCCGGTGGGACCAAGCACCTTGCCGACCGGATCCGTGCGGTTCCCGCCGCAGAGCGCGAGCGGCTGGCCCTTCAGCTGGTGTGCGATCAGGTGGCTGACGTCCTCGGCCACTCCTCGGGCACGTCGATCAAGCCGCACGATGCCTTCACCGAGCTGGGCTTCGACTCGCTCACCGCTGTAGATCTCCGGAACCGGCTGAACAGGGCGACAGGGCTGCGGCTGCCCGCGACCCTCGTCTTCGACCACCCCACCCCCGGCGAGCTGTCCGAGCACATCCTGAAGGAGATCGTCCCCGGCAACGCGGCGATGGCCTCGGTACTCGAAACCCTTGATCGACTGGAGACGGTGTTCGACGCGCTCACACCGGACGGTGAGGGCTCCGTCGCCACCATCACTGCCCGGCTGAACGCTCTCATGGCCAGGTGGAACGAGGAGCGCGAGCCGGCAGGTGCCCAGGACGACCTGAGCGACGCCGCCGGTGAGGACTTCAACGTCAGTAAGACACTCGGTACAGCCTCAGACGACGAGCTGTTCGACTTTATCGACAACAAGTTCGGCAGGTGAATCGCTGATGGCGAACGAAGACAAGCTCCGCGAGTATCTCCGGCGGGTCACCGCTGAACTGCACGAGACCGGCGAGCGGTTGCGCGCCGTCGAGGAGAAGGACAACGAGCCGATCGCCATCGTGGCGATGAGCTGCCGGTACCCCGGCGACGTACGGTCCCCCGACGAGCTGTGGGAACTGGCCGTGTCCGGCAGGGACGGGATCACCGACTTCCCCACCGACCGCGGCTGGGACCTGGAAGCGCTGTACGACCCGGACATGCAACGGCCCGGCACGAGCTACACCCGTGAGGGCGGGTTCCTGCACGACGCCGGCGACTTCGACCCGGAACCGTTCAAGATTTCGCCGCGTGAGGCTCTGGCGATGGACCCGCAGCAGCGCTTGCTGCTGGAGGCGTCCTGGCAGGCGTTCGAGAGCGCCGGAATCGACCCGCTGTCGCTGCGGGGCAGCCGCACGGGCGTGTTCGCCGGGGTTATGTACCACAATCACGCGGCGAGCGTCGGTGCCGTGCCCGAAGGGGTCGACGGATACCTCGGCACCGGCACCGCGAGCAGCGTCGTCACGGGCAGGGTCTCCTACACCCTGGGTCTCGAAGGGCCCGCTGTCACCGTCGACACCGCGTGCTCGTCCTCATTGGTGGCGTTGCACCTGGCGGTGCAGTCGCTGCGGTCGGGTGAGTGCACGATGGCGATCGCCGGCGGGGTCACGGTGATGACCACCCCGGCCACGTTCATCGATTTCAGCAGGCAGCGCGGCCTCGCCGCGAACGGCCGGTGCAAGGCCTTCTCCGCCGCCGCCGACGGCACGGGCTGGGGCGAAGGCGTAGGCGTACTGCTGGTGGAACGGCTGTCGGACGCGCGCCGCAACGGGCACAAGGTGCTCGCCGTGGTGCGAGGTTCTGCCGTCAACCAGGACGGAGCGTCCAACGGTCTGACCGCGCCCAACGGCCCGTCGCAGCAACGTGTCATCCGGCAGGCCCTGGCAGGCGCAAGGCTGACGGCCGCCCAGGTGGATGCCGTGGAAGCGCACGGAACCGGGACCACACTCGGCGACCCGATCGAGGCGCAGGCGCTCATCGCCACCTACGGACAGGAGAGGACTCATGACCGGCCGCTGTGGCTCGGTTCGCTGAAGTCGAACATCGGACACACACAGGCCGCGGCCGGTGTGGCCGGTGTGATCAAGATGGTGATGGCGATGCGGCACGGTGTGCTGCCGCAGACGTTGCACGTCGACAAGCCGTCGACGCACGTCGACTGGTCGGCCGGGCGCGTCGAGCTGCTCACCGAGCAGATGGCCTGGCCCGAGACGGGCGAGCCGCGTCGGGCGGGTGTGTCCTCGTTCGGGATCAGCGGCACCAACGCGCACGTGATCCTCGAACAGGCAGCCCTCGACAGCCGGCCGGCCCCCGGACCGGCAGATGCCCCGCGAGCTGACGCACGGACTCTGCTGACCACCAACACCGCATCGTGGGTGCTCTCCGGGAAGTCGCCCGAGGCGGTCGCGGCCCAGGCCGCGCGTCTGCTGGCGCACCTGGAGACACGCCACGACAGCGGTCCGGCCCCGGTGGACATCGCCTGGTCCCTCGCGACCACCAGGGCCTCGCTCGAACACCGCGTGGCCCTGCTGGCGGAGGACCATGACGGCTTCCTGTCCGCGCTCCGGTCCCTGGCCGAGGTCGGTTCGGCCCCCGGCGCCGTACAGGGGACCGCGTCCCGCAGGGTCAAGCCCGTCTTCGTGTTCCCGGGACAGGGCGCGCAGTGGACCGGTATGGCAGCCGGCCTGGTGGAGTCGTCCCCCGTCTTCGCGGCGCGGCTCACCGAGTGCGGTGAGGCGCTGGCGCCCTACACGGACTGGTCCCTCCTCGACGTGGTACGACGTGTGGACGGTGCCCCCTCGTCGGAGCGGGCGGACGTCATGCAGCTGGTGCTGTGGGCGGTCATGGTCTCGCTGGCCGAGCTGTGGCGTTCGTGCGGCGTCGAGCCGGCCGCTGTCATCGGTCACTCCCAGGGTGAGATCACCGCAGCCACCGTCGCCGGAGCCCTCTCCCTCCCGGACGCGGCGCACCTGGTAGCGCGACGGCGAGAAGTAACGATGCCTCTCTCCGGCAAGGGCGGGATGGTGTCGGTGCCGCGCCCGGTCGAATGGGTCCGCGAGCAGGTGCAGCCGTACGGCACCCGGCTGTCGGTGGCGGCCGTCAACGGACCCATGTCCGTCGTCGTGTCGGGTGACCTCGACGCCTTGGACGACTTCGTGTCCGCGTGCGCGGCAGCCGACGTACGGACCCGGCGCATCGCGATGGACTACGCATCCCACTCCGCGCAGATGGAAGGCATCCGCGAGGAGCTTGCGGAGGCACTGCAAGGGCTCGAACCACGCTCCGCGGCAATTCCGTTCTACTCCACGCTGACGGGCGGGCTCATCGACACCGCCGGCCTGGACGCCGACTACTGGTACCGCAACCTGCGCTCCATGGTGGAGTTCGAGGCGGCGACCACCGCCGCACTCGCCGACGGCCACACGGTGTTCATCGAGGTCAGCCCGCACTCGGTCCTCACGGCAGGGCTCCAGGAGACCTTCGACGCGGCGGTCGGCGACGCGGTGGCGCTCGGCACCCTGCGGCGAGGTGAGGACGAGCCCCGCCGGTTCATGACCTCGCTCGCCGCCGCCTACACGAACGGTGTGGAACCGGACTGGCGTGCCGTGTACGCCGGCACCGGTGCCCGGCGCGTGGACCTGCCCACGTACGCGTTCCAGCACCGGCGCTACTGGCTGGACCTGGCCGGCACGCCGGACACGAACCGACCGGAAACCGCTCCTGAGGACGACGACTTCTGGGCCGCCGTCGACGGCGCGGATCTGGAGGCACTCACCCGGACACTCGCGGTCGATACGGAACAGTCGTTCGCAGCGGCACTACCCGCGCTGTCAGCGTGGCGCCGTCAGCGCACCGCTCTGTCCACCGTCGCTTCCTGGCGCTACCGCGTGCAGTGGAAGCGGATCGCCGAGACGACCGCAACCCATCGGCCGACAGGCACGTATCTGGTGGCGCTGCCCGCGACGACCGCTGCCGACCCGTATCTCGACGCGTGCCTCGACGCGCTCGCCCCCGCCGACGTCGTCGTCGTACCTGTGGCACCAGGCAGCGACCGCGAGACCCTGGCCACCCTCATACGCACCGCGCTGGGCGACGGACCGGACACCGTGCCGGCAGGTGTGCTGTCCCTGCTCGCCCTGGACGTTCGCACCCATCCCCGTGCGGAGGCCGTTCCGGCCGGGCTGGCGCACACGCTGGCTCTCGTCCAGGCACTCGGGGACACCGCGGTGCAGGCTCCGCTGTGGATCGCGACCCGTGGCGCTGTGTCCGTGAGTAGCACGGATCCCGTGACCTCCCCCACCCAGGCCCTGCTCTGGGGACTTGGCGGCGTGATCAGTGCCGAACGCCCGCAGAGCTGGGGTGGCCTGCTCGACCTGCCGGAGGACATCGACCGGCGTGCGGCCCACCGGCTCCGCACGGTCCTTGCGGCGCGCGACGCTGAGGAGGACCAGCTGGCGATCCGTGCCACAGGTGTGCACGGACGCAGGCTCGTCCCCGCCCCCCGCCCTTCCCGTACTCCCGCACCCTACGACTGGCGCGCCCCCCGAGGCACGGTGCTCATCACGGGCGGCACCGGCGCGCTGGGCGCCCACACCGCGCACTGGTTCGCGGAGAGGGGCGCCGAACACCTGCTGCTCGTGGGCCGACGCGGCGCCGAAGCACCCGGCGCAGAGTCCCTGGCAGCGGAACTCACGGCGAAGGGCTGCAAGGTCACCCTCGCCGCCTGTGACGCGGGCGACCGGTCCGCGCTGGCCGCCCTGCTGGCCTCGATACCTGCCGAGCTGCCCCTGACGGCGGTCGTCCACAGCGCGGCGCTGCTGGACGACAGTCTTCTGGACACGCTGAGCGTCGAGCAGCTCGACCGCGCACTGCACGCGAAGTCACGGGCCGCGACGAACCTGCACGAACTCACCCGCGACCTCGGCCTCTCCGCGTTCGTGCTCTTCTCCTCCGTAGCCGGTCTGCTCGGCGGCCCCGGCCAGGGGAACTACGCCCCCGCAAACGCCTTCCTCGACGCCCTTGCGCACCACCGCCGTGCCGAAGGCCTGACAGCCGTCGCGATCCAATGGGGTCACTGGCACGGCCGGGGCCTCGGCGCCGCGCAGGAGAAGAACTTCGCGCGCAGCGGCGTCGGCTCCATGGACCCCGAACTGGCACTTCTGGCCCTTCAACAGGCACTTCAGGACGACGAAACCTCGCTCGTCGTGGCCGATGTGCGGTGGGACCTGGCCGCCGGGCGGAACGCGACGCTTCGGCCCAACCCGCTGCTCCAGGAGCTGGCCCACATCCCCGAGGCGGACCCGGCTGCCGCTGGCCCGGTCCAGCAGGAACCCCTGCATCGTTCGGCGCTCGCTGCACGTCTTCGGGCCATGCCGGAACAGGAAGGCCTCCGCCTGCTGCTGGACCTGGTCCGCGATGAGGCCGCCGCGCTGCTGGGCCACGGGTCCCGAGAGGCGGTGCCCGCAGACAGAGCGTTCCTCGACCTGGGATTCAGCTCGATCAGCGCGGTGGAACTGCGCAACCGGCTCGACGCCGCATCAGGGCTCAGCCTGCCGACGACGCTCGTGTACGACTACCCGTCCCCCGCTGCTCTGGCCCGCCACCTGAGCTCCCAACTCGCGCCGTTGCAGGTGGGCGCAAACACGAAGACCCTTGACGACCGCCGGGAGGGTTCCGACGACCCGATCGCCATCGTCGGCATGAGCTGCCGGTTCCCCGGTGGTGTCACCTCTCCGGAAGAACTGTGGGACCTGCTGGCCGTTGGATCCGACGGAATCTCCACCCTGCCGGAGAACCGCGGTTGGGACCTCGGATCGCTCCACGGTCCGGGTGCTGACTCCGCCGGCCCAGGCACCTCATCAACGGGAGAAGGCGGCTTCCTGCACGATGCCGCGGACTTCGACGCCGAGTTCTTCGGCATCTCGCCGCGCGAGGCGCTGGCGATGGACCCCCAGCAGCGCCTGCTGCTCGAAGCATCCTGGGAGGTCCTCGAGCGCGCGGGCATCGACCCGTCGTCGCTGTTCGGCAGCTCGACGGGAGTGTTCGCCGGTACGAACGGCCAGGACTACGCCCATCTCATCGGCGGGGCGGACGAGTCGGTCGCCGGGTACGGCGCCACCGGCAGCTCCGCCAGTGTCCTGTCCGGGCGTATCGCATACACGCTGGGTCTGGAAGGCCCGGCGGTGACGGTGGACACGGCCTGCTCGTCGTCCCTGGTCGCGCTGCACTGGGCGATCCAGGCGCTGCGCTCGGGCGAATGCTCACTGGCCGTGGCCGGTGGAGTGACGGTCATGTCCACCCCCGGCGCCTTCGTCGAATTCTCCCGGCAGGGCGGTCTGGCACCGGACGGCCGGTGCAAGGCGTTCGCGGAAGCTGCGGACGGGACGGCGTGGGGCGAAGGCGTAGGCGTACTGCTTGTGGAGCGGCTCTCGGATGCGCGGCGCAACGGCCATGAGGTGCTGGCGGTGGTGCGGGGCAGTGCGGTGAACCAGGACGGCGCGTCGAACGGTCTGACCGCGCCGAACGGGCCCGCGCAGCAGCGGGTCATCCGCCAGGCGCTGGTCAACGCCGGTCTGGAGCCGGCGCAGGTGGA
>NZ_JBFBLO010000046.1:0-6154 GCF_040686735.1 Streptomyces sp. NPDC079167
CCGCCCACACCCTCACATCACCAGGTACCCCACCCATAACCAGCCCAACGACCAACCTGGCCACCAGTCACGCCAAACGCCGTTGCAGTACTAGGGCGTCATCGTCTCCCCCTATGTGGCTTCGGGGGGCACGGCGAAGGCTGACGTTCCGGCGGGCAAGCTGGCACTGAACACGAACTATGTGTTCCGCACCAACGCCTACGACGGTTCGCTGTATGAGACGGAGTGGTCTCCGTGGGCGAAATTCCGGGTGGAGCTGCCGGTGGATCTCACCCTGCCGACGCCGAACTACGCGAGCCCCAACCCGAACCACTTCGACGCGCAGCAGCCGCACTACTACCAGATCAAGCCCCTGGGCCAGGCCGGTACGCCGCTGTCGGCGCGGTCGACGTCGGCGGCGAAGGATGCGGTGGAGCAGTGCAGCGAGCCGGACGCGGACGGCCGTCAGGTGTGCTTCGGCAAGTCGACCCCGGCCCCCAAGGGCAAGGCGCCCCACGCGTCCGAGAAGGCGGGTGCGGCGGCGGCGACCGCGGGTGTGGAGTGGTGCAACACCAACTTCGAATCCATCCTCGCGACCCGGTTCATCCAGTGCGATGTGCGCACGGTGCCGGTCATCATCAGGATGGACGGTGTGCCGCAGGCTGTGGCGAATTTCATGCGGATGCTGGAACTTGACGGACAGAACACGTTCACCGAGCACCTGACGATCGAGCCCGCCCAGCACATCCCGCCCGCGTTTCGTGAGATCAACTTCGTGGGCTGGAATCATCTGTGCGAAATCTCGTGTACGCCGCAGGAGCAGCCGGTGACGGCGTGGAAGGGCAAGCCGTGGTGGGTGCCGGGTGAAATGCACTCGGCGACGCTGACGACGCCGTTCAGCTGGGATACGTCGCTGGCCGGTACGGACTACCGGTTCAAGCCTGACATTCAGATCGACGCGAACATTCTCCCCGCCGACGGGAAGATCCGCCCGTTCATGACCGGCTACCAGTGGTCGCTTGACTACGACGGCGGCACCGAGGACCTCGACCGTATCCGCTGCGACACCCCCGCAGGAGACGCCCCGGCGGGGTCGGTTCCGGGCTGTGTGTTCGTCAGCGTCGCGCCCACGTACACGTTCAACGCGAAGGCGTTCCCGCAGGTCGCCGCTCACGCGTGGCTGGTTCAGAAGGCCACGGCCAAGCACCCGGGTTCGATGGCTGATCAGAAGCCCCTGTATTACATGGGTGATGAGTAGCAGAACAACCGTTCCCGTACGCGGATCTGCCCCACGGGGTGGGCCGCGAACAACGGCGACCCCTCCGCCCTGGTGGATGCGGGCGACACGTTGAACTGTGACGAGTTCGCGTTCGCGTCCTTGTACAACAGCGGCGGCATGTCGTCCACCGAGGGCGGCATCAACCCGGCGATCCCGCCGGGGAAGACCACCCCCAGCGGGGATGCTTGCATTTCGATGTACGCGAAGAAGCACGGCAGCATGATCCACCTGTTCTCGCAGAACGGGGCTGACACCACGTTCAACGAGGTGTGCGGCCGGGCGGCGATCTCGGGCATGCACAACCAGGAATCCATGGGCGGCCACTTTGCGAACTTCATGAAGCAGATGCGCAGCAAGGACAAGGATGCGTACTGGCTGGATACGCGCATGGATGACGGCGGCACCTGCAGTTACGGTGTCGGCGGCGGTCAGCCCGTGATCTGCGAACTCGTCGCGCAGTAACACCCCAGCGCCAACACGCTTCGGCCCCCACCCTGACCGTCAGGGTGGGGGCCGACGCCGTTGTGCAGGCGTGTGCGGCTCAAGGAGCGACTCTGTCGGGGACCTTGGAGTCCTCGGGACGAGGGCTGTTGGCGCTTGGAACACTTCGGACGGTCCTGCGTAGTTCCGTCCTCCTGAGGTGATCAGTGTCGGTTCGTCCCCGGTCCGGTGCGGTGGTTCCCGAGCTCACAGCCCAGATGAGCCGCGCGCACAAGATCCCCGACAGAGTCGCTCAAGGAGTGAGGAGGTGGACGGCGGGGAGATTCCCGGCCTGTGCGGCATCCTGGTCGATGCTCAGCCCCGTGTACGCGCCCAGCGCGGTGAACACCAGGGTGGGCAGGCGCGCGCCGTGCTGTTCGTAGTAGGCGGTCACCTCGTCGGCGGTGGCGTCGGGGATGGAGGGGAAGACGGCACCGGCGGCGGTGAGCGCCGCATCCAATGCCGACTCGTGGCCGGTGGTGGTGCCGAACTCTGCGTGCCGTATCACCTCGTCGCCTTCGACGTGCAGGATCGCGGCGGGCGGGCTGTACAGGTTCCGGCTGGCGCACAGGATCTCTTCACCCGGGCCGGGCCTCATCGAGGGGACACGGCGGAAGCCGGTTGCCCAGGTCGCGGCGTGGTCGTTCTCCAGCACGTACGTCCACTCACCCTCGCTGCCGTACATCGCGTAGGCGTAGCGGGTGGGGTCGTGGCCGGGCGGGGTGGGCTGGCTACGCAGTTCGGCCAGCGGGGTGCGGGCGGCGAGCTGATCGAGGTCGGCCCCGAGGTTGATGAGGAACTCGTCAGGGTCGATGCCTCGGGCGAGGGTGAGGGAGATGCCGCCGCGCATTCCGGGGACAGGCGTGGCGGTGTGGGCGTGGGCGCCTATCCAAGTGAGGCCGTTGGTCATGGGGGGGCGTTCGCTGGTGGGGTGGGGTGCAGTCGAGCTTACTGATCGTTTCAGAATGCCGCCCTGCGGAGACGCTTGCGGCCCATGGAACAATCCCCTTCAGCCACGGGTGCGGGGGGATGACACCGTATGGAACGGGTTGGGGATGCACGGGGGCTCGTGCTTGGTTTCGTCGGCGCTCTGAACGCGGTTGACGAGGCCATGAGGGCGGCGATCCCCTCGCTTGAGCGACTCGCAGATGTCCTCGGCCTGGTCCGTTCGCGCCGGATCAGCCGGAGTGGGCAGGTCGGCACCTACTCATACACGGTTCATGGGACAGGGTGCCGCTTCGTCAGCGACAACGGCACCGAGGTCGATGTCGACTTCGCAGCCGAGGGGAGCGAAATCTTCGACCTCTGGCGCCTGCGCTGGTACGGGCTGAGCCTGCCCGAGCCTCTTGACGTCACGGATCAGGACCTGCGGACCGCGGTGCGGTCCCTGCAACCGCTTCTGACCGAGGTGCGACCTGGATGGTTCAGCGTCGCCAACTGATCGCTTCAGGATGAGGTGCGCAGGCGGCGCAGGCATATGAGGCTGCAGGCCAGTTCGAGCAGGCCCTGGTGGAGATCGGCGCGTCGTTCGTAGCGGGTGCGGAGCCGTTTGAACTGGTGCAGCCAGGCGAAGGCACGCTCGACTACCCAGCGCACCTTGCCCAGTCCGGAACCGTGGGCGACGCCGCGCCGCGCGATCAACGGCTTGATGCCCCGCTTCCACAGCATGCGGCGGTACTTGTCGAAATCGTAGCCCCGGTCGGCATACAGGCGCCGGGGCTTGCGGCGGGGACGTCCCCGCCGACCCCGGATCGGCGGGACGGCGTCCAGCAGCGGCAAGAGCTGGGTGACGTCGTGCCGGTTGCCGCCGGTGAGCGTGACCGCGAGCGGGGTTCCATGACGGTCGACGATCAGGTGATGCTTGGAACCTGGACGGGCGCGGTCGACGGGCGAGGGGCCGACGTGATCCCCCCTTTGAGGGCCCGGACGTGCGACCCGTCCACGGAGCAGTCGTCCAGGTCCAGCAGACCGGCACGGCGAAGCTCGGCCAGCAGGGCAGTATGCAGGCGCGGCCACACTCCGGCCTCGGTCCAGTCCCGCAGCCGGCGCCAGGCCGTCACCCCGGAGCAGCCCACGGTCTCGGCGGGGACGTCACGCCACGCGACACCCGTCCGCAGCACGTACATGATGCCGGCGAGTGCCGCTCGGTCAGGAACACGCAGCCGCCCAGTGAAGCGACGGCGCCTCTCAGGCGCGGGCGGCAAAAGCGGGGCCACCCGCTCCCACAGGCCGTCAGGAACAAGATCAACGCGCACCCCGAACACCCTGCCGACCAAGATCGTCGAGCGCAAGACCCACAACTCAATTCATTCTGAAACGATCAGTTAGGGCCCTGACATGCGAGCCGTCAACAGCGCAATGTTCAAGATCCAGCAGGTCGGCGCGGCGCAGTTCGGTCAGCAGGGCTGCGTGCAGGCGCGGCCAGACGCCAGCCTCGGTCCAGTCTCGCAGGCGACGCCAGGCCGTCACCCCGGAGCAGCCGACCGTTTCGGCCGGGACATCACGCCAGGCGACGCCAGTCCGCAGTACGTACATCACCCCGGTGAGGGCCGCCCGGTCGGGAACACGCAGTCGCCCGGGGTGGCGGCGGCGCCGTTCAGGAGCGGGTGGCAGGAGCGGAGCCACCCGCTCCCACAAGTCATCCGGAACAAGATCAGCACGCACCCGGACACCTTGCCGACCAAGATCGTTAGATGCAAGACCCGCGGTTCAACTCATTCTGAAACGATCAGTAAAAGGGGGGATCACGTCGGCCCCTCGCCAGTCGACCGCGCCCGGCCCGGCTCCAAGCACCACCTGATAGTCGACCGGCATGGAACCCCGCTCGCCGTCACGCTCACCAGCGGCAACCGCCACGACGTCACCCAGCTGCTGCCGCTGCTCGACGCGGTCCCGCCGATCCGGGGGCTACGAGGACGGCCTCGCCGCAAGCCGCGGCACCTGTATGCCGACCGGGGCTACGACTTCGACAAATACCGCCGCCTGCTGTGGAAGCGCGGCATCAAGCCGATGATCGCCCGACGCGGCGTCGTTCACGGCTCAGGACTCGGCAAAGTCCGCTGGGTGGTGGAACGGGCCTTCGCCTGGCTGCACCAGTTCAAACGACTCCGGATTCGCTACGAACGACGCGCCGGCCTTCATCAGGGCTTGCTCGAACTGGCATGCAGCCTCATGTGCCTCCGCCGCCTGCGGACCGCACGATGATATGAGCGGTCAGTTGAGGATGATCGGATTGGTGAGTGCGGCGACGTGCCCGCTGCAATGGCGGACCTCGATGCGGACGAACGCTGACTGCTCCGCTGTCGTGTCCCACTGCACCGCTCCCGCCCCGTCATCGGGGAGGGGGGCTCGGTGGACCTTTCCTCGATCGGTGTGAAAGCTGACGGTCCCCGCCGGCACACCCCGTACTGCCGCATACACTTCCACCTGCCCACCCTGAGTCGCGAGCCGCTCGCCCACCCCGGCAACGCGGCCGGCCGCATGGGAGGTGAACGACACGTCCACATCCGCCGACTCGGCGATCCAGCTGCGGCCGGCGCAGATCCCGGCCAGCACTGCCTCTGTGCTCAGTTCCTCAGCGAAGACCACGGTGTGAGGGATCCCGATCTGCCCTTCCAAGTGGGTATCGCTGTTGCCCATCGCCGGCCGCCACGAGCCCGTGCGAAGGTCCGTCGTGAGGCTCCGACCCCATTCGGCCAGGGCCGCCTCGTTGTCGGCATTCCAGGGCCGGTCCGAAGTCCACAGTCCATTCCATACCTCCACCACGTCGAAGCCAGGGAAGGGGAACATGAAGTCGCCCGAGGGGTAGGGCGCATGCGGGTGTGCGGCCACGCACAGGCCCCCTGCTCGGTGGACCTGGTCCAGGCACTTGTCCACCAGTCCGTCCCTGACCTGATGGTTCCAGTCGACGACCTCGCCGGGGTCGAGGCCAAGCGCGAGCCAGTGCCCGGTCTTCGTGGTCACCTCCTCGCCGAGAAGGATCAAGAAGTCATCGGCGGCCAGATGCCCCCACACCCCCGGGGCCGCGGCTGAGTTGTGCTCCGTAGTCGCGATGAAGTCGAGCCTGGCCGCCCTCGCCCGGACGACCAACTCTTCGGGGGAGAGTTCCCCGTCCGAGTGGAGGGAGTGAACATGGCAGTCCCCGCGGTACCAGGCCGCCCCACGTCCGACCGCCCGCGTCGACGGGAAGCTCAAACTCGACAAGGTTCTCCTTCCAGAGTCCTGTCGAGCCAACGCGCCAACCGGGGCAACCCGTTCCATCGCCCGCGGAGCACGATCTCGGTCGAGACGTCAGACCAAGATCTCATTCTGAAACGATCAGTAAGGCTGCCGAGACGGCACAAGGCCACGCGGACCTCGCCGCAGGCCACGCACAAAAGGCCACTGAGTACGCCGACCAGGCCGCCGACCACGCCG
>NZ_JBFBLO010000047.1:0-6127 GCF_040686735.1 Streptomyces sp. NPDC079167
CAGGCGTTGGCGAATGCCGGTCTGTCGGCTTCGCAGGTGGATGCGGTGGAGGCGCACGGTACGGGTACGAAGTTGGGTGACCCGATCGAGGCGCAGGCTTTGCTGGCGACGTACGGGCAGGAGCGGGCAGAGGACCGTCCGTTGTGGCTCGGGTCGATCAAGTCGAACATCGGTCACACCCAGGCGGCGGCGGGTGTCGCAGGGATCATCAAGATGGTGCAGGCCATGCGGCACGGCGTCCTTCCCCGGACGCTGCATGTGGACAGTCCGTCGTCCCAGGTGGACTGGTCGGCAGGGTCTGTTGAACTCCTGACCGAATCGATGGCCTGGCCGGAGACCGGCAACGCGCGACGGGCGGCTGTCTCGTCGTTCGGGATCAGCGGAACGAACGCGCACGTCATTCTTGAGCAGGCGCCCGTTGACGCTGGTGCCGCGACGCAGCCGGACGAGGTCTCACCGCTGGGCGGGGCAGTGCTGCCGTTCGTGCTCTCCGGGAAGTCGGAGGGCGCGCTGCGGGATCAGGCCGCGCGCCTGAGCGAGATGATGGCTGCCGGCCCTGCGGTTGTGCCTGGAGGAATCGGCCAGACGCTGGCGATGGGCCGGTCGCGGTTCGAGCACCGTGCGGTGATCGTCGCTGCGGACTCGGACGAGCTCCGGGCGGGACTGGATGCGTTGGCCGGGGAGCGTCCCGGGCCGGGTGTGGTGCGGGGTGTCGCCGATGGTGCGGTGGCTCCCGTGTTCGTGTTCCCGGGGCAGGGTTCGCAGTGGGCGGGTATGGCTGCGGGCTTGTTGAAGTCTTCGGATGTGTTCGCGGAGCGGATCCGTGAGTGTGCGGCGGCGTTGTCGGTGCACACGGACTGGTCGTTGCTGGGCGTGTTGCGTGAGGAACCGGGTGCTCCTGGGTTCGACCGGGTTGATGTGGTGCAGCCGGTGCTGTGGGCGGTGATGGTGTCGCTGGCCGAGGTGTGGCGGGCGGCTGGTGTCGTGCCTGCGTCGGTGATGGGCCATTCGCAGGGTGAGATCGCTGCGGCCTGTGTAGCTGGTGGGCTGTCCCTGGAGGACGGCGCGCGGGTGGTGGCGCTGCGGAGCCGGGCGATCCTGGAGCTGTCGGGCCTGGGCGGCATGATGTCCGTGGCGGAGCCGGCCGATCAGGTCGGCGAGCGGCTTGGCCGGTGGGAGGGTCAGCTGTCGGTCGCAGCGGTGAACGGCCCGTCCTCGGTGGTTGTTTCCGGTGATGCCGACGCGCTGGAAGAATTGCGGGAGGCATGCAAGGCCGACGGTGTGCGCTGCAAGCGCATCGATGTGGACTACGCCTCGCACAGCGCGCATGTGGAGCGGATCCACGACCGGCTGCTGGAAGTGCTGGCGGACCTGACCCCGCGCCGTTCGCAGGTGCCGCTCTACTCCACGGTGACCGGGGAACTCCTGGACACAGCCGGTATGGACGGTGAGTACTGGTACACGAACCTGCGTCGGACGGTTCTCCTGGAGGAGACGACCAGGGTTCTGCTGGATGCCGGGCATCGTGTGTTCGTCGAGGTCAGTCCGCATCCGGTGCTGGCTGTCGGGCTGGAGGAGACGTTCGAGGCGGCCGGCAGCGATGCGGTGGCGCTCGGGACGCTTCGGCGGGACGAGGACGGTTCCCGGCGTTTCACGACTTCCCTCGCCGAAGCGCACGTGCACGGGGTCGGCCTCGACTGGAAGGCCCTGTTCGCAGGCTCCGGGGCTCAGCGCGTCGACCTGCCGACGTACCCCTTCCAGCATCAGCGCTACTGGCTGAACCCGTCTGCCGGAAACGGCGCTGTGGACGTGTCCTCGGCGGGGCTGAAGTCCCTCGACCACGCCATGCTGTCCAGTGCGATGGGCTTGGCCGGCACCGATGGTGTGGTGATGACGGGCAGGGTCTCGGTCGAGACGCACCCCTGGCTCGCCGACCATGCCGTATGGGGTTCGGTCCTGCTTCCGGGCACAGCCTTCGTGGAACTCGCTCTGCAAGCCGCTGACCAGGTCGGCTGCGACCTCGTGGAAGAGCTGACGATCGAGGCGCCCCTTGTCATCGCCGGCCAGGACGCGATCGTCATCCAGGTCGCGGTAGACGCAGCCGACCTGACGGGCCGGCACGGGATCACCGTGTACTCCCGCCCTGCCGACGCTTCGGACGAGGCATGGACGAGGCACGCCAGCGGCACACTCGCCACCGGCGCATCTGCGACGGACGGCCTGGAGGAGTGGCCGCCCGCGGGTGCGCAAGCTGTCGCGGTGGACACGCTCTATGCGTCGCTCGCCGATGCGGGGTACGAGTACGGCCCCTTGTTCCAGGGGCTGCGCGCCGCGTGGCGGCGGGGTGACGACGTGTACGCGGAGGTGGCCCTCCCGGACGAGGCCGAGGTCGACGGCTTTGGGCTGCACCCAGCCCTCCTGGACGCCGCACTGCACTCGATGGGCCTCGCAGCCGCCACCGGCACGGAGGGGACGGCAGGAACAGTAGGCCTGCCGTTCGCCTGGGCCGGTGTGTCACTGTCCGCAGTGGGAGCACAGCTTCTGCGGGTCCGCGTTCGCCGTGAGAAGTCGGGCGCGTCACTGCTGCTGGCAGACGGAGCCGGTTCGCACGTCGCCTCGGTGGAGTCCCTCGCACTGCGTCCGGTCTCACCGGAACAGCTGCGCGGAAGCAGCCATGCCCACGCCGACTCGCTGTTCCGCGTCGAATGGTCCCCGAAGCCGATAGGCACGCAGGATGCGGAGGGCACCTGGGCCGTGATCGGGGGAGCGGAATTCCTCCCCGGCACGCAGCGGTTCGCGGATCTGGCCGCTGTGGACGAGGTTCCCGATGTGGTGGCGGTGTCGTTCGCGGAAGCCGGCTCCGGCGCCGGGGACGTGGTGTCCCGTACCCATGAAGTAGCGGGACGAGCACTGCAGTTGGTGCAGGAGTGGCTGGCGGACGAGCGGTTCGTCAATACACGGCTCGCGGTGGTGACTCGGGGCGCGGCGTTCTGTGACTCGCCCGATCCCGTACAGGCTGCCGTGTGGGGTCTGGTGCGGACGGCCGAGTCGGAGAACCCTGGGCGGTTCGTCCTGGTGGACGTCGAGGAGGACCGGGAGGCGGTTCTGCCGGCTGTGGTGGCCTCGGGCGAGCCGCAGGCTGCCGTGCGCTCGGGCGAGGTGTTCGTACCGAGGCTGGCACGGGTGCAGTTGCCTGCCGAGCAGCGACCCGCCCTCGTCGAACTGTCCGGCACCGTGATGGTGACAGGCGCCAGCGGGGTGCTGGGCGGCGTGGTGGCACGCCACCTGGTCGCCGAGCACGGCGTACGGCACCTGCTCCTGCTGAGCCGGCGGGGTGCTGATGCTCCGGGTGCTGCTGAGCTCGTCGCGGACCTTGCCGAGTTGGGTGCACGGGCGCGGTTCGTGGCGTGTGATGTGGCTGATCGTGCTGCGCTGGCGGAGGTGCTGGCGGGTGTCGAGGCCGAGCACCCGCTGATGGGTGTGGTGCACGCGGCGGGTGTTCTGGATGACGGTGTGGTGTCGTCGCTGACGTCGGAGCGGTTGGCGGCGGTGTTGCGGCCGAAGGTGGATGCGGCGTGGCATCTGCATGAGCTGACGCGTG
Source organism: Streptomyces sp. NPDC079167 (assembly GCF_040686735.1). NCBI lineage: Bacteria > Bacillati > Actinomycetota > Actinomycetes > Kitasatosporales > Streptomycetaceae > Streptomyces > Streptomyces sp. NPDC079167. The sequence continues at coordinate 3,602 of NZ_JBFBLO010000047.1, forward strand.
GCATGGATCTGTCGATGTTCACGCTGTTCTCCTCCGCCGCCGGTGTGTTCGGCGGTGCAGGTCAGGCGAACTATGCGGCGGCGAACGCGTTCCTGGACGCCTTGGCCGAGGTCCGGCGGGCGGAAGGACTCGCGGGGCAGTCGCTGGCCTGGGGACTTTGGGCTCAGGCCAGCGCGATGACGGGACAGCTGGACAGCGGTGATCTTCGGCGGATGGCCCGGGGCGGTCTGACGCCGTTGTCCTCGGAGCAGGGGCTCGAGCTCTTCGACCTGGCCGGCGGCCTGGCCGACGAGGCCGTGCTGGTGCCGATCCGCGTCGACATGGCTGCCTTGCGGGTACGGCCGGAGATGACTCCGCTGATGCTGCGGGGTCTGATCCGGGTGCCGAACCGGCGGCAGGCCGACTCCGGCACCGATCGATCCGCATCCTTCGGACGCACCCTCCTTGCCCTCCCCGCAGCCGAACAGCACCAGTTGGTGCAGGATCTGGTCAGGGCCCAGGCGGCTGCTGTCCTCGGGCACGACTCGGGCGAGGCGGTGCAGCCTGAGCGGGCGTTCACCGAGCTGGGCTTCGACTCGCTCACCGCCGTCGAGCTCCGCAACCGAATGAGTGCGGCCACGGGACTGCGCCTGCCGGCCACGCTGGTCTTCGACTACCCGACGCCGTACGCGATGGCCGACTACGTACGGACCGAGATCGTCGGCGTACAGGCGGAAGTCGCCACCAGCCGGCCGGCCCTGACCGCCACCGGCACTGAGGACGACCCGGTCGTCATCGTGGGCATGAGCTGCCGGTTCCCTGGAGGGGCGGAGTCGCCCCGCAAGCTGTGGGAGCTGGTGGCCGGCGGCAACGAGGGCATCACCGGCCTGCCCACGGACCGGAACTGGGACGTGGCAGGGCTCTACGATCCCGACCCGGACAACCCCGGCACCTCCTTCACCCGCGAAGGCGGCTTCCTGCACGACGCGGCGGAGTTCGATCCGGGCTTCTTCGGGATCTCGCCGCGTGAGGCGCTGGCGATGGACCCCCAGCAGCGGCTTCTGCTGGAGGGCTCCTGGGAGGCCATCGAGTCGGCGGGGATCGACCCGGCATCACTGCGCGGCACGAGCACCGGCGTCTTCGCCGGCCTGATGTACCACGACTACGTGGCTCAGCTCGCCACCGTCCCGGAAGGTGTCGAGGGATACCTCGCCACCGGTACCTCCGGCAGCGTCGTATCCGGCCGTGTCTCCTACACGCTAGGACTCGAAGGACCTGCCGTTACGGTCGACACCGCTTGCTCGTCCTCCCTGGTGGCCCTGCACCTCGCGGCGCAGGCCCTGCGGTCGGGCGAGTGCTCGATGGCGCTGGCCGGCGGCGCCAGTGTGATGGCCACCCCGGGCAGCTTCATCGAGTTCAGCCGGCAGCGCGGACTGGCCGCGGACGGCCGGTGCAAGTCGTTCGCCGCGGGCGCCGACGGCACCGGCTGGGGTGAGGGCGTGGGCATGCTGCTCCTGGAGCGCCTGTCGGATGCGCGGCGCAACGGGCACGAGGTGCTGGCGGTGGTGCGGGGCAGTGCGGTGAACCAGGACGGTGCGTCGAACGGTCTGACCGCGCCGAACGGTCCCTCGCAGCAGCGGGTGATCCGGCAGGCGCTGGCGAACGCCGGATTGTCCCCGGCGCAGGTGGACGCGGTGGAGGCGCACGGTACGGGTACGACGCTGGGTGACCCGATCGAGGCGCAGGCGCTGCTGGCGACGTACGGGCAGGGGCGGTCGGAGGACCGTCCGTTGTGGCTCGGGTCGATCAAGTCGAACATCGGACACACCCAGGCCGCGGCCGGCGTGGCCGGTGTCATCAAGATGGTGATGGCGATGCGGCATGGAACGCTGCCGCGTACCCTCCATGTCGACGCGCCGACGCCTCAGGTGGACTGGTCTGCAGGCTCGGTGGAGCTGCTGACGGAATCGATTGCGTGGCCGGAGACGGGCGAGGCGCGCCGGGCGGGTGTGTCGTCGTTCGGTATCAGCGGAACCAACGCCCATGTGATCGTCGAGCACACCCCGGCGGTCGTCGAGGAGCGCCACGAGCCCACGGTGGCTCTGCCGGTGGTGCCATGGGTGGTGTCGGCGAAGTCCGAGGCGGGTCTGTCGGCGCAGGTGGCACGGCTCTCCCTGTTCGCCCGGGAGCACGAACCGGTGGACGTGGGGTACTCACTGGTGACGACGCGTGTGGCCATGAATCACCGCGCGGTGGTCATCGGTGACCTGACGACCAGGGGAACGGTCTCGTCAGGCCGGGCGGCCGTGCTGTTCTCGGGTCAGGGTGCGCAGCGGTCGGGTATGGGGCGTGAGCTGTATGAGGCGTATCCGGTGTTCGCGGATGCTTTCGATGCGGTGTGTGCGGAGCTGGACCGGCATCTGGATCGTCCGGTGCGGGATGTGGTGTTTGCGGGTGGTGAGCTGCTGGATCAGACGCAGTTCACGCAGGCCGGCCTGTTCGCTCTTGAGGTGGCGTTGTTCCGCCTGGTGTCGGCGTGGGGCGTGA
>NZ_JBFBLO010000048.1:0-5253 GCF_040686735.1 Streptomyces sp. NPDC079167
GTGGCCGGGGTGCTGTCGCTGGAGGACGCGGCGAAGCTGGTCGCGGCGCGTGGCCGTCTGATGCAGGCGTTGCCGGCGGGTGGGGCGATGGTCTCCCTCCAGGCGACCGAGGACGAAGTCCTGCCGCTACTGACCGGCGACGTATCCATCGCTGCGCTCAACGGGCCGTCCGCGACGGTGGTTTCGGGTGACGAGGACGCGGTTCTGGCGATCGCCGCGCACTTCGAGGCGGAGGGTCGTAAGACCAAGCGGCTGCGGGTCAGTCACGCGTTCCATTCGCCGCGTATGGACGCCATGCTGGACGACTTCCGCGCGGTCGCGGAGACACTCACCTTCCACCAGCCAGAGATCGGGATCGTCTCCAACGTCACCGGTCGGACAGCCGGACCGGATGACCTGTGCGACCCGGAGTACTGGGTCAGGCACGTCCGGCAGGCCGTCCGCTTCCTCGAAGGGATGCGAGGCCTGGAAGACCTGGGAGTCGCGACCTTCCTGGAGCTGGGCCCCGACGGAGTGCTCAGCGCCATGGGCCAGGACTGTGTCACCGAGGAGGCGGTGTTCCTTCCCGCGCTGCGCAAGGACAGGGACGAGCCGGCCACCGTGGTCGCCTCACTCGCCGGCCTGCACGGACGGGGAGAGACTGTCGACTGGCCGGCGTTCTTCGCCGGCACCGGCGCACGCCGCATCGACCTGCCGACATACGCCTTCCAGCGGCAGCAGTACTGGCCGAAGCCGGCCGAACCGGAAGGTGGTGGCGTCGGCGACGCCAGGACGTCCGCTCTGGACGAGCGGTTCTGGGCCGCGGTGGAACAGCAGGACCTGACCGGCCTGGTGGAGGGCTCCGGACTCTCCGCCGACCAGCCGCTCAGCACGGTACTGCCCCTGCTGTCATCGTGGCGTCGGCAGTCACGTGAGCAGTCCATCGTCGACGCCTGGCGCTACCGGATCACATGGAAACCGGCCGCCGTATCCGGTGGCGCGGTGGCATCGGGCATCTGGCTGGTCGTGGCGGCGGAGGAGCACCGTGGCCACCCGGTCGTCGCCGGTCTGCGTGAGCACGGCGGTGATGTCGAGCTTCTGACAGTGGCCAGCGGCGCGCGGGATCGGTCGGTGCCGGCCGGGGAACTGGCCAGGAAGCTGGCCGAGAGGCCGGCCGGGCAAGGGGAAGTCGCGGGGATCGTCTCTCTGCTGGCGCTGACCCACAACCCGACCGAGGCGAACCTGAGTCTCGTCCAGGCTCTGGGCGAGGCCGACGTCCCGGCGCCGCTGTGGTGTGTCACCCGGGAAGGGGTGAGCGTGAGCCGTACCGATGCCGCACCTGCCCCGGAGCAGTCTCAGCTGTGGGGTCTCGGCCGGGTGGCGGGCCTCGAACAGCCCCATCGCTGGGGTGGGTTGATCGACGTGCCCGCGACGATGGACGAGCGGGCCGTGGGCCGGGTGATCGACCTGCTGACAGGCAGCGGCGCCGAGGACCAGGTCGCGGTGCGCTCCTCCGGGGCGTTCGTCCCGCGCCTCGAACGGGTGCCGGCACACACGTCCGGCGTCGAGTGGGCGCCCAGGGGCACGGTCCTGGTCACCGACGCCTCGACTCCTTTCGGCATGCACGCCGCACGTTGGCTGGCCGGCACCGAGGCCGGCAAGGTGGTGCTGATGGTTCCGGAAGGAGCCGAACCAGAGGCGGACGCCCTGGCACAGCTCGCGGAGCGCGGTACGGTCGTGCGCTGCGACGTGGCCGACCGCAAGGCGTTGGAGGTGCTGGTCCGTGAGCTCACCGAGGAGGGCAGCCCGGTCCGTGCCGTGCTGCACACGGTCGGCGGCAACCAGCTCACCCCGCTCGACGCTCTCCGCATGGATGAAGTCGACGGGCGGCTGACAGCGAAGGTGATGGGAGCGGCTCACCTCGACGAAGTCTTCGCGGACACGGAACTGGACGCGTTCGTCCTGTTCTCCACCATCGCCGGAGTCTGGGGTGGCGGCGGCCAGGGGGCATACGCCGCCGCAGGCGCCTACCTTGACGGTCTGGCGCAGAACCGCCGTGCGCGCGGCCTGGCCGCCACCTCGGTGGCCTGGGGGCCGTGGGCCGAAGCTGCGTCCGCCGCACCCGAGGCCGCGGCGGCGGAGGAAAGGCTCCGCCTGCGGGGTCTGCCCGCGATGGCGCCGGAGCTGGCGCTCAACGTCCTGCGGCGGGCGGCCGGCGACAACGATCCGCTGGTCACAGTGGCAGATGTGGACTGGGCGCGGTTCGTGCCGTCGTTCACGGCCATGAGGCCAAGTGCGCTTCTGGCGGACCTGCCGGAAGCGGTCGAGGCGCTGGGCCGTGACGCCGAGGGCGAAGGCATCGACAAGGATGCCGCCGAAGAGCTGCGGCAGCGCCTCACCGGGCTGTCCGAGGAGGACAGGGAGGCGGAACTGGTACGTCTGGTTCGCACCCACGCCGCCGCCGTCCTGGGCTACGCAGGCATCGAGGAGGTCGGCCCCGGCCGGGTCTTCCGCGAGCTCGGCTTCGACTCGCTCACGGCCGTGGAACTCCGCAACAGGCTGACGAGGGCCACGGGCCTGCGGCTGCCCGCCGGGCTGGCCTTCGACTACCCGAGCGCTGTGGCTGCCGCCGGCTTCCTGCGTACGGAGCTCCGGTTCGGCTCGGACACCACAGGGGCGTCGCTGCTGGCGGAGCTGGACAAGCTGGAGGCGGCAACGGCGGCGAACGAGCCCGACACCCTCACCAGGGCGAAGGTCGCCATGCGGCTCCAGGCGTTCCTGGCCAAGTGGTCCGAAGGGGCGACGGCCGAGGCGGACCCGGCGGACGTGACCGACAAACTGGAATCCGCCTCCGACGACGAGATATTCGACTTCATCAACAACGAACTGGGGCGCTCGAACTGACGGCCAAGGCCCAGGCCCCGGCGTGGCGCGCAGACCGCCGTCACGCCGGGCCGCGTCGTCTTGGGGGCGAATTCCAATAGGCGGCGGATGCTGAGAGGGGCGGATCGCAAGCGCTGACGCCCGATGGTCCCCGGCGGTTCGGCGTCCGCCGGCGCGGGTCGGCTCGGGCACCGTCGGCGGGGAGGCCTCCAAAGAAGGGGTGCATCGGGGTGTTTCGGGGGTGCGGCCGGCCTTCCCTGCTCGTGCGAGGCCGAGAGCCGGGGACGGCAACTGCCGTGGTGTGCCCGCCGGGGCCAGGGATGGGGCGAGCCCCGTTAGGGGGCCCCTGCTGATCTGTAGGGGTTGTGCGGCCAAGGGGGGTCGAATAGCTTCGCATTGCGAGTTGATCTGCTGGAATGTCGACGGAATTGCCAGACCGCATCGGTGTTCATGGATCGTCATGCAAAGGCTATGGGTGAAGGGTTTGTCGCCTCGGGCAATGCAATTCCCGAGGACATCTCTATTCGTTGACAGCTGAGACGTCGCCCGACGTTCTACCCCTTTATTGGTCCTCCATCGCTATTAGATGCTGTCTGCTCAGGGTGGGATTGAATGGCGAACGAAGAGACGCTGCGGGAATACCTCAAGTGGGTCACCGCGGATCTGCATCAGGCCCGTCAGCGTCTGCAGGAGGTCGAGGCGGCTGATCCGGAGCCCGTCGCGATCGTCGGTATGAGCTGCCGGTACCCGGGCGGTGTGCGCAGCCCCGAGGACCTGTGGGAGCTGACCACCTCGGGCGTCGACGCCATATCCGGATTCCCCCTGGACCGCGGCTGGGAGAGCCTCGGCGACGCCACGGACTCCGCCGGGCCCTTGTTCACCATGGAGGGGGGCTTCCTGGACGACGTCGGTGGTTTCGACCCGGCGTTCTTCGGGATCTCGCCGCGTGAGGCGCTGGCGATGGATCCGCAGCAGCGGCTGCTCCTGGAAACCTCCTGGGAAGCCATCGAGCGGGCCGGTATCCCCCTGGAAACCCTTCGGGGCAGCCGTACCGGCGTGTTCGCGGGCACGACGGGCCAGGACTACTCGATGCTGCTCCAGCCGCCCCCGGAAGGGACAGGCGGCTATGTGCTAACCGGTACTTCTGCGAGCGTCGTCTCCGGCCGCATCGCCTACACGCTCGGCCTGGAAGGGCCGGCCGTCACGGTCGACACCGCCTGCTCCACCTCGCTCGTGACTCTGCACCTCGCCGTGCAGGCCCTGCGCTCCGGCGAATGCTCGCTGGCGCTGGCCGGGGGAGCGACCGTGATGTCGACCCCCAGCGCCTTCTACGGTTTCAGCGACCAGGGCGGACTCGCCTCCGACGGCCGCTGCAAGTCGTTCGCGGCGACGGCCGACGGCACCGCATGGTCCGAGGGCGTCGGCGTCCTGCTGCTGGAACGGCTATCGGACGCCCGCCGCAACGGCCGCGACGTACTGGCGGTCGTACGGGGCACCGCAGTGAATCAGGACGGAGCGTCCAACGGCCTGACAGCGCCCAACGGCCCCTCTCAGCAGCGTGTCATCCTTCAGGCCCTCGCCGACGCCCGGCTGTCGGCCGAGGACATCGATGCTGTCGAGGCGCACGGGACCGGGACCCGACTGGGCGACCCGATCGAGGCCGAGGCCCTCATGGCGACCTACGGCCAGGGCCGCTCCGCGGACCGGCCGTTGCGTCTGGGAGCCCTGAAGTCGAACATCGGGCACTCGCAGGCCGCGGCCGGGGTGGCCGGTGTGATCAAGATGGTGATGGCGATGCGGCACGGGACGCTGCCGCGCACCCTGCATGTCGACGCTCCTTCCGCGCAGGTCGACTGGTCGGCAGGTGCCGTCGAGCTGCTGACCGAGCAGATGGAGTGGCCGGGCACGGGACAGCCCCGGCGGGCAGGTGTGTCGTCCTTCGGTATGAGCGGCACCAACGCGCATGTGATCGTCGAGCAGGCGCCCGCCGACGAGGCCCCCGGGACGCCCACTGAAAGCACGTCGCCGCTGGGCGGTGCCGTGCTGCCGTTCGTGCTGTCCGGGAAGTCGTCCGATGCGGTGGTTGAGCAGTCCGCCCGGTTGCTCGGCCTGCTGAGCCGTGAGCCGGACGTGGCCCTGCCGGACGTGGCGTGGTCGTTGGCCACCGCCCGTACGCGCTTCACGCACCAGGCCGCCGTAGCTGCCTCTGGGCGTGAAGAATTGGTGGCCGGTCTGGACGCGTTGGCGAAGGGTCGTACCGGGTCGGGTGTGGTGCGGGGTGTCGCTGCCGATGTGACGCGTCCGGTGTTCGTGTTCCCGGGGCAGGGTTCGCAGTGGGTGGGTATGGCTGCGGGTCTGATGGAGTCCTCGCCGGTGTTCGCGGAGCGGGTC
>NZ_JBFBLO010000049.1:0-3035 GCF_040686735.1 Streptomyces sp. NPDC079167
TTCGGGGTGGATTAGTGGCGAACGGGTGAGTAACACGTGGGCAATCTGCCCTTCACTCTGGGACAAGCCCTGGAAACGGGGTCTAATACCGGATAACACTCTGTCCCGCATGGGACGGGGTTAAAAGCTCCGGCGGTGAAGGATGAGCCCGCGGCCTATCAGCTTGTTGGTGGGGTGATGGCCTACCAAGGCGACGACGGGTAGCCGGCCTGAGAGGGCGACCGGCCACACTGGGACTGAGACACGGCCCAGACTCCTACGGGAGGCAGCAGTGGGGAATATTGCACAATGGGCGAAAGCCTGATGCAGCGACGCCGCGTGAGGGATGACGGCCTTCGGGTTGTAAACCTCTTTCAGCAGGGAAGAAGCGAAAGTGACGGTACCTGCAGAAGAAGCGCCGGCTAACTACGTGCCAGCAGCCGCGGTAATACGTAGGGCGCAAGCGTTGTCCGGAATTATTGGGCGTAAAGAGCTCGTAGGCGGCTTGTCACGTCGGATGTGAAAGCCCGGGGCTTAACCCCGGGTCTGCATTCGATACGGGCTAGCTAGAGTGTGGTAGGGGAGATCGGAATTCCTGGTGTAGCGGTGAAATGCGCAGATATCAGGAGGAACACCGGTGGCGAAGGCGGATCTCTGGGCCATTACTGACGCTGAGGAGCGAAAGCGTGGGGAGCGAACAGGATTAGATACCCTGGTAGTCCACGCCGTAAACGTTGGGAACTAGGTGTTGGCGACATTCCACGTCGTCGGTGCCGCAGCTAACGCATTAAGTTCCCCGCCTGGGGAGTACGGCCGCAAGGCTAAAACTCAAAGGAATTGACGGGGGCCCGCACAAGCAGCGGAGCATGTGGCTTAATTCGACGCAACGCGAAGAACCTTACCAAGGCTTGACATATACCGGAAAGCATCAGAGATGGTGCCCCCCTTGTGGTCGGTATACAGGTGGTGCATGGCTGTCGTCAGCTCGTGTCGTGAGATGTTGGGTTAAGTCCCGCAACGAGCGCAACCCTTGTTCTGTGTTGCCAGCATGCCCTTCGGGGTGATGGGGACTCACAGGAGACTGCCGGGGTCAACTCGGAGGAAGGTGGGGACGACGTCAAGTCATCATGCCCCTTATGTCTTGGGCTGCACACGTGCTACAATGGCCGGTACAATGAGCTGCGATGCCGCGAGGCGGAGCGAATCTCAAAAAGCCGGTCTCAGTTCGGATTGGGGTCTGCAACTCGACCCCATGAAGTCGGAGTTGCTAGTAATCGCAGATCAGCATTGCTGCGGTGAATACGTTCCCGGGCCTTGTACACACCGCCCGTCACGTCACGAAAGTCGGTAACACCCGAAGCCGGTGGCCCAACCCCTTGTGGGAGGGAGCTGTCGAAGGTGGGACTGGCGATTGGGACGAAGTCGTAACAAGGTAGCCGTACCGGAAGGTGCGGCTGGATCACCTCCTTTCTAAGGAGCATCTAGGTTTCCTTCGGGGAATCCAGAGACCATTTCGTCGGCAAATGTTCGACGGTGGTTGCTCATGGGTGGAACGTTGACTATTCGGCACGACAGGTTGTTTTCGTGAGTACTGCTTCGGCGTGGAAAGTGAAAGGGATCGGTCGGGTCGGGCACGCTGTTGGGTATCTGAAGGTACGGGCTCGTTTGAGTCTGTCCCTTTGGTTGCCGGCCCCAGTGCACTCACCTGTAAGGGTGGGGTGATGGGTGGCTGGTCGTTGTTTGAGAACTGCACAGTGGACGCGAGCATCTGTGGCCAAGTTTTTAAGGGCGCACGGTGGATGCCTTGGCACCAGGAACCGATGAAGGACGTGGGAGGCCACGATAGTCCCCGGGGAGCTGTCAACCAAGCTTTGATCCGGGGGTTTCCGAATGGGGAAACCCGGCAGTCGTCATGGGCTGTCACCCGCTGCTGAACACATAGGCAGTGTGGAGGGAACGAGGGGAAGTGAAACATCTCAGTACCCTCAGGAAGAGAAAACAACCGTGATTCCGGGAGTAGTGGCGAGCGAAACTGGATCAGGCCAAACCGTATGCGTGTGATACCCGGCAGGGGTTGCGTATACGGGGTTGTGGGATCTCTCTTTCACAGTCTGCCGGCTGTGAGGCGAGTCAGAAACCGTTGATGTAGGCGAAGGACATGCGAAAGGTCCGGCGTAGAGGGTAAGACCCCCGTAGCTGAAACATCAACGGCTCGTTTGAGAGACACCCAAGTAGCACGGGGCCCGAGAAATCCCGTGTGAATCTGGCGGGACCACCCGCTAAGCCTAAATATTCCCTGGTGACCGATAGCGGATAGTACCGTGAGGGAATGGTGAAAAGTACCGCGGGAGCGGAGTGAAATAGTACCTGAAACCGTGTGCCTACAAGCCGTGGGAGCGTCGCTGTATGTGCTTGCACATGCAGTCGTGACTGCGTGCCTTTTGAAGAATGAGCCTGCGAGTTAGCGGTGTGTAGCGAGGTTAACCCGTGTGGGGAAGCCGTAGCGAAAGCGAGTCCGAACAGGGCGATTGAGTTGCACGCTCTAGACCCGAAGCGGAGTGATCTAGCCATGGGCAGGTTGAAGCGGAGGTAAGACTTCGTGGAGGACCGAACCCACCAGGGTTGAAAACCTGGGGGATGACCTGTGGTTAGGGGTGAAAGGCCAATCAAACTCCGTGATAGCTGGTTCTCCCCGAAATGCATTTAGGTGCAGCGTCGTGTGTTTCTTGCCGGAGGTAGAGCACTGGATAGGCGATGGGCCCTACCGGGTTACTGACCTTAGCCAAACTCCGAATGCCGGTAAGTGAGAGCACGGCAGTGAGACTGTGGGGGATAAGCTCCATGGTCGAGAGGGAAACAGCCCAGAGCATCGACTAAGGCCCCTAAGCGTACGCTAAGTGGGAAAGGATGTGGAGTCGCAGAGACAACCAGGAGGTTGGCTTAGAAGCAGCCACCCTTGAAAGAGTGCGTAATAGCTCACTGGTCAAGTGATTCCGCGCCGACAATGTAGCGGGGCTCAAGCGTACCGCCGAAGTCGTGTCATTCCAGCACGTACC
>NZ_JBFBLO010000049.1:3127-4996 GCF_040686735.1 Streptomyces sp. NPDC079167
TATACCCCCAACGGGGGCTGGGATGGGTAGGGGAGCGTCGTGTGCCGGGTGAAGCAGCCGCGGAAGCGAGTTGTGGACGGTTCACGAGTGAGAATGCAGGCATGAGTAGCGATACACACGTGAGAAACGTGTGCGCCGATTGACTAAGGGTTCCTGGGTCAAGCTGATCTGCCCAGGGTAAGTCGGGACCTAAGGCGAGGCCGACAGGCGTAGTCGATGGACAACCGGTTGATATTCCGGTACCCGCTTTGAAACGCCCAATACTGAATCAGGCGATGCTAAGTCCGTGAAGCCGGCCCGATCTCTTCGGAGTTGAGGGTAGTGGTGGAGCCGACGAACCAGACTTGTATTAGGTAAGCGATGGGGTGACGCAGGAAGGTAGTCCAGCCCGGGCGGTGGTTGTCCCGGGGTAAGGGTGTAGGACGCACGGTAGGTAAATCCGTCGTGCACATAGTCTGAGACCTGATGCCGAGCCGATTGTGGTGAAGTGGATGATCCTATGCTGTCGAGAAAAGCCTCTAGCGAGTTTCATGGCGGCCCGTACCCTAAACCGACTCAGGTAGTCAGGTAGAGAATACCGAGGCGTTCGGGTGAACTATGGTTAAGGAACTCGGCAAAATGCCCCCGTAACTTCGGGAGAAGGGGGGCCATCACTGGTGATCCGATTTACTCGGTGAGCTGGGGGTGGCCGCAGAGACCAGCGAGAAGCGACTGTTTACTAAAAACACAGGTCCGTGCGAAGCCGTAAGGCGATGTATACGGACTGACGCCTGCCCGGTGCTGGAACGTTAAGGGGACCGGTTAGTGCACTTTCGGGTGTGCGAAGCTGAGAACTTAAGCGCCAGTAAACGGCGGTGGTAACTATAACCATCCTAAGGTAGCGAAATTCCTTGTCGGGTAAGTTCCGACCTGCACGAATGGCGTAACGACTTCTCGACTGTCTCAACCATAGGCCCGGTGAAATTGCACTACGAGTAAAGATGCTCGTTTCGCGCAGCAGGACGGAAAGACCCCGGGACCTTTACTATAGTTTGATATTGGTGTTCGGTTCGGCTTGTGTAGGATAGGTGGGAGACTTTGAAGCGGCCACGCCAGTGGTTGTGGAGTCGTCGTTGAAATACCACTCTGGTCGTGCTGGATGTCTAACCTGGGTCCGTGATCCGGATCAGGGACAGTGTCTGATGGGTAGTTTAACTGGGGCGGTTGCCTCCTAAAGAGTAACGGAGGCGCCCAAAGGTTCCCTCAGCCTGGTTGGCAATCAGGTGTTGAGTGTAAGTGCACAAGGGAGCTTGACTGTGAGACCGACGGGTCGAGCAGGGACGAAAGTCGGGACTAGTGATCCGGCAGTGGCTTGTGGAAGCGCTGTCGCTCAACGGATAAAAGGTACCCCGGGGATAACAGGCTGATCTTCCCCAAGAGTCCATATCGACGGGATGGTTTGGCACCTCGATGTCGGCTCGTCGCATCCTGGGGCTGGAGTCGGTCCCAAGGGTTGGGCTGTTCGCCCATTAAAGCGGTACGCGAGCTGGGTTTAGAACGTCGTGAGACAGTTCGGTCCCTATCCGCTGTGCGCGTAGGAATATTGAGAAGGGCTGTCCCTAGTACGAGAGGACCGGGACGGACGAACCTCTGGTGTGCCAGTTGTCCTGCCAAGGGCATGGCTGGTTGGCTACGTTCGGAAAGGATAACCGCTGAAAGCATCTAAGCGGGAAGCCTGCTTCGAGATGAGTATTCCCACCACCTTGAGTGGTTAAGGCTCCCAGTAGACGACTGGGTTGATAGGCCAGATGTGGAAGCCCGGTAACGGGTGGAGCTGACTGGTACTAATAGGCCGAGGGCTTGTCCTCAGTTGCTCGCGTCCACTGTGTT
>NZ_JBFBLO010000050.1:0-4603 GCF_040686735.1 Streptomyces sp. NPDC079167
GCCACCGCACCAGACGTCACCACCACCAACCGCGCATCAGCGAACCGCTCATCCGCCAACCACTCCTGCACCAACTGCAGCGCCTGTCCGGCAACCTCATGCGTACGAGACACCACGTCCCCGGCGCCGGAACCGGTCCCCGCGAACGACACCGCCACCACACCCGGCACCGACTCACCGGCATCCGCCGCAGCGGTGAACGCGGTCAGGTCGGCGTACCGAAGTCCGGGTACGCCGATCGCGTCGCCCAGCGCCGCCCAGCGGGCCTCGACCCGCTCCTCCTCCACGTCGTGACTGATCCAGTCCACCTGGAACAGCGCATCGCGCGTTGCGGCGTCGGCGGCAGCGCTGAGCTGGTCCGGCGAGATCGCCCGCAGAGCGAGCGACTCGACGGCGGCAACCGGGGCGCCTGCACTGTCGGCGAGGGTCAGGGAGAGGCCCGAACCGGTCGTCGTGATCCGTACCCGCAGGACGGTCGCCCCCACGGCGGACACCGAGACCCCGCTCCATGCGAACGGAAGCCGCGCTTCTCCAGCCGAATCCTCGCCGGCGCCGGCCACAAGACCCATCGTGTGCAGTGCCGAGTCAAGCAGTGCCGGGTGGACGCCGAACCCTGCGGCATCCGTCCCTTCCGGCAGGGCGACCTCCGCGAACACCTCGTCGCCGCGCCGCCAGGCTGCCCGAAGCCCTTGGAACGTAGGACCGTAGCCGAAGCCGATATCCGTAAGGTTCTCGTACAGACCCGCCGCGTCAAGGACGACGGCGTCACGCGGCGGCCACTCCTCCAGCGGCTCACCTGCCGTTACGCCGCCTGCGGACAGCGTGCCGGCAGCGTGCCGTGTCCACTGCGCGTCCGCGTCCTCAGCCAGTCGCCCGTGAACGGCGATCGCCCGGCTGCCGTCGTCCTCGGCAGCACCCAGGGTCAGCTGGACGGCTACCGCCCCGTGGTCGGGGAGAACCAAGGGCGATTCAAGCGTGAGGTCGCTCAGGAGGTCGCAGCCGACCTCCTCACCGACATGCAGAGCCAGGTCGACGAAGGCCGTTCCCGGCAGCAGCACCGAGCCCATGACCATGTGGTCGCCGAGCCACGGATGCGACTCGACCGACAGTCTGCCCGTGAACAGGTACTCATCGGCCTGAGCCACGACGACCTTGGCTCCCAGCAAGGGGTGCTCGCCGGCGTGCTGGCCGAGGGCCCTGGCGTCCGCAGCCCCGCTGAAGGATGAAGCAAGCCAGAAGTGCTCGTGCTGGAAGGCGTACGTCGGGAGGTCGACGCGGCGGGCGCCGGTGCCGGCGAAGTACGCCGCCCAGTCGACGGACCCTCCGCGTACGTGGAGCTCGGCGAGCGCGGTGACCAGTGTCTGCGGCTCGTCGCGGTCCTTGCGCAGCACCGGGACGAACGCCGACTCCTCGACACAGTCCTGACCCATCGCGGACAGCACACCGTCCGGACCCAACTCCAGGAACGCCGTCACGCCCTGGTCCTGGAGGGAGCGCATCCCGTCGACGAAACGAACCGCCTCACGCACATGGCGCACCCAGTAGTCCGCCGAGCAGACCTCGTCGCCCGACACGACGTCGCCGGTGACGTTGGAGACGATCCCGATCTCGGGCTGGTGGAAGGTGAGCGTCTCCGCGACCGCACGGAAGTCGTCCAGCATGGCATCCATACGAGGCGAATGGAACGCATGGCTCACCCGCAGCCGCTTGGTCTTACGACCCTCCGCCTCGAAATGGGCGGCGATCGCCAGAACCGCGTCCTCGTCACCGGAAATCACGGTCGCGGACGGTCCGTTGAGGGCCGCGATGGACACGTCGGCGGTCAGTAGCGGCAGGACTTCGTCCTCGGTCGCCTGGAGGGAAACCATCGCGCCACCCGTCGGCAGTCCCTGCATCAGACGGCCCCGTGCCGCGACCAGCTTCGCCGCGTCCTCCAGCGACAGCACCCCGGCCACATGCGCAGCCGACAGCTCACCGATCGAATGACCCAGAAGGTAATCGGGCTTCACGCCCCACGCCGACACCAGGCGGAACAACGCCACCTCAAGAGCGAACAGGCCGGCCTGCGTGAACTGCGTCTGATCCAGCAGCTCACCACCCTCGAAGACGACCTCCCGCACCGGCCGGTCCAGATGCCGGTCCAACTCCGCACACACCGCATCGAACGCATCCGCGAACACCGGATACGCCTCATACAACTCACGGCCCATACCCGACCGCTGCGCACCCTGACCCGAGAACAGCACGGCCGAGCTGCCCGACGAAACCGTGCCCCGGACCGTCCGGTCACCGATGACCACCGCACGGTGAGCCAGTGCCGCACGCGTCGTCACCAGCGAGAACCCGACATCCACCGGGTCCAGATCCCCGGCGAACGCCGACAACTTCTCCATCTGTGAATCGAGCGCCTCGGCCGTCTTCGCGGACACCACCCAAGGCACCACCGGCACCGCGACACCAGCCGTGTCCGCCACCGCTTTCTCAGAGGGCTGCTCCAGGATGACGTGTGCGTTCGTACCGCTGACGCCGAAGGACGACACACCGACGCGCCGCGGCTCGCCCGTCTCGGGCCATTCACGCGGCTCGGTCAGCAGCTGGACGTCCCCAGACTCCCAGTCGACCTGTGGCGTCGGCTCGTCGACGTGCAGCGTCTGCGGCAGCACACCGTGCCGCATCGCCATCACCATCTTGATGACCCCGGCCACACCGGCAGCAGCCTGCGTATGACCGAGATTCGACTTCAACGACCCCAGCCACAGCGGCCGCCCTTCCGGCCGCCCCTGCCCATACGTCGCCAGCAGCGCCTGCGCCTCGATCGGGTCACCCAGCGTCGTACCCGTGCCGTGCGCCTCGACGGCGTCCACTTGGGAGGCCGACAGGCCGGAGTCGGCAAGCGCCTGCCGGATGACCCGCTGCTGGGACGGACCGTTCGGGGCCGTCAGGCCGTTCGACGCACCGTCCTGGTTGACGGCTGAACCCCGCACGAGAGCGAGCACGGGGTGACCGTTGCGCCGCGCGTCGGAGAGCCGCTCAACCAGCAGCATGCCCACGCCCTCCGACCACCCGGTGCCGTCCGCTCTCGCGGAGAACGACTTGCACCGGCCATCCGAAGCCAGGCCACCCTGACGGCTGAATTCGATGAATGCGCCCGGAGTGGACATCACCGTCACACCGCCGGCCAGCGCCATCGTGCACTCGCCGGACCGCAGGGCCTGAGCGGCCAGGTGCAGGGCGACCAGCGATGACGAGCAAGCCGTGTCGATGGTCATGGTCGGCCCCTCGAGACCGAAGGTGTACGCCACCCGCCCCGACAGGACACTGCCCGAGGTGCCGATGCCCAGGAATCCGTCAACGCCTTCCGGCACGGAGGCGGTCCGCGATGCGTAGTCGTGGTACATCATGCCCGCGTACACACCGGTCCGGCTCCCGCGCAGTGTGCCCGGGTCGATGCCCGCACGCTCGAACGCCTCCCAGGTGGCCTCCAGCAGCAGACGCTGCTGTGGGTCCATCGCCAGCGCCTCGTGGGGGGAGATACCGAAGAACGCCGGGTCGAACTTCCCTGCGTCGTACAGGAAACCGCCCTCCGCGGTGTACGAGGCAGTCCGGTTGTCCGGGTCGGGGTCGTAGACGCCGTTCAGGTCCCAGCCCCGGTCCGTGGGGAACGGTGCGACGCCATCGCCTCCACCGATTGTCAGCTGCCACAGATCCTCCGGACGCAGGACACCGCCGGGGTAACGGCAACTCATGCCGACGATCGCAATGGGATCGTCGTCCAGGGCGTGGCCGACAGCAGCGACATTCCGGCTCAGCTCGTCCTGGCCGCCTACGAGCTCGTCGTGGATGTACTCGGCGAGCGACTCCGGAGTGGGGTAGTCGAAGATCAGCGTGGCGGGCAGACGGAGTCCGGTCACCTCGTTCAGACGGTTGCGGAGCTCGACGGCAGTCAGCGAGTCGAAGCCCAGTTCCTTGAACGCTTGCCCGGAGGTGACCGAGTCCCCGGACGCATGCCCGAGTACGAGTGCGACTTCACCCCGCACGAGGTCCAGGACCAGACGGACTCGTTCTGCCTCCTCCATGCCTCGCAGACGGTCGGCAAGAACCGATTCGACCGTCCCGGACTTCGCGAGGCGGCGCCCCGACACGCGTACGAGGCCTCGCAGCAGCGGGGCCACACCGTTGGAGGCAGCGCCCTGGCGCAGGACCGGGAGATCGAGACGCAGCGGAAGAACCGCAGCCTGTCCGGTCGTCTCTGCCGCGTCGAACAGGGCGACACCCTGATCGGCCGTGAGTGCAGGAAGGCCTGCGCGGGCCATGCGCTGGAGGTCGGCGGCGTCGAGACGCCCGAGCATCCCACCTTCCGCCCAGGGCCCCCAGCCCAACGACAGACCCACCAACCCATCGACCCGCCGAACCTCGGCCAACGCGTCAAGGAATGCGTTCGCCGCCGCATAATTCGCCTGCCCCGACGACCCCAACGTCGCCGCAGCAGAAGAGAACAGCGTGAACACCGACAGATCCATGCCACGCGTCAGCTCATGCAGATGCCACGCCGCATCCACCTTCGGCCGCAACACCGCCGCCAACCGCTCCGACGTCAGCGACG
>NZ_JBFBLO010000051.1:0-3969 GCF_040686735.1 Streptomyces sp. NPDC079167
GAGTGCGTCGAGGAGTCGGCGTTCGCCCCGGTGCTGCGCAAGGACCGCGACGAGCCGCAGACACTGGTCACCGCGCTCGCGGAGCTCTACGTGCGTGGAGGGTCCGTCGACTGGGCGGCGTACTTCGCCGGCACCGGCGCCCGACGAATCGACCTGCCGACCTACGCCTTCCAACGGCAGCGCTTCTGGCCCGAAGGCGGGGCGCCCCTCATGGGCGGCAGGGGAGTGCCGGAAGCCTCGTCCCTCGACGCGACTTTCTGGAACGCCGTGGAACGAGAAGATGCTGCAGCGCTCGGTGCGGCCCTGGGCTCGGCTGAGCTGGCACCGCTCGAAGCGATGCTGCCCGCGCTGTCCTCCTGGCGCCGGCAGAGCCGCAACCTGTCCACCGTCGATGCCTGGCGCTACCGCGCCACCTGGCAGCCGGTCTCCGCGGTTCCGCATCCGGAGCTGACGGGCACCTGGCTGGTGGTCACGCCGGAGAACCGCGCAGCGCACCCCGTAACCGACGGGATCAGCGCACACGGTGCCGAGGTCATACACCTTCCGCTCGCCGACACCGTCGGCAGGGAGGAGCTGGCCGGAAAGCTCGCCGGATACCCCGAACTCGCCGGAGTGGTGACACTGCTGGCAGCGGACGAGGAACCCGCCCCCGGAGCGGTGGGTGCCGAGGTCCGGAGGGCCCTGACCCTTGTCCAGGCCCTGAACGACGCGGGCAGGACGGTTCCGCTGTGGTGCCTGACCCGCGGTGCGGTGTCGGTGGGTAGGGCGGACGGAACCGTCAGCCCCGTGCAGGCGCAGGTCTGGGGGCTGGGCCGGGTGGCCGCGCTCGAACACCCGCAGCACTGGGGCGGGTTGCTCGACCTGCCCGAGGTGCTCGACGAGCGGGCGGTAGGGCGTGTCTGCGCTGCTCTGGCGGGAATCGACAGCGAGGACCAGATCGCGATCCGTGCATCGGGTGTGTATGTACGACGCCTCGTCCGCACACCCGGTACCGGGCAGGGTTCCGCCTGGTCACCACGCGGAACGGTACTGATCACCGGCGGGACAGGAGTTCTGGGCGCGCACGTGGCCCGCTGGGCTGCCCGCAACGGTGCCGAGCGGCTGGTGCTCACCAGCAGGCGAGGCGTGGACGCCCCGGGCGCGGCGGAGCTCCGGGACGAACTCGTCTCACTCGGAGCCGCCGTCACGGTCGCATCGTGCGACGTCACGGACCGCGCCGCACTCGCCGAACTGGCGGACGGCCTCCGGTCCGCCGGATCCCCGGTAAGGGCCGTGCTGCACACGGCCGGGGAGGCTGCGTCGCATCCGCTGGCCGAGCTGGATGCCACCGGCCTCGAGGCCGTCCTGTCCGCCAAGGTGGCCGGGGCGACCAACCTGGACGCGGTGTTCACGGACGACGGCGAGGACGGACCGCTTGACGCATTCGTCCTCTTCTCCTCGATCGCGGGAGTGTGGGGCAGCGGGGGCCAGGCCGCCTATGCGGCTGCCAACGCCCACCTCGACGCCCTGGCGCTCAGCCGTCGTGCCCGCGGGCGGGCCGCCACCTCGGTCGCCTGGGGACCGTGGGCCGAGGGCGGCATGGCGCAGGGCGATGCCGAAGCCCACCTGCTGCGACGCGGACTGCCCGCCATGGCTCCCGAGCGCGCTGTCGCCGCTCTACAGCAGGCACTGTCCGAGGGCGACTCCCTCATCACCGTGGCCGATGTCGACTGGGCGCGCTTCGCCCCGGCGTTCACCGCGCTCCGCCCGAGCCCGCTCCTGGCAGGAGTCGCCGAAGCGCGCGAGCTGCAGGAGACCGGGTCGACCCCGTCCGGGGACGGCACGTCAGTTCTGCGAGACCGGCTGGCGACGGCGACCGGAGGGGAGAGGTCCCGGGCACTGCTGGAACTCGTACGCAAGCAGGCTGCGGTCGTGCTGGCGCACCCGAGCGCCGAGTCGGTCACGGCGGCAAGTACGTTCCGCGAACTGGGCTTCGACTCCCTGACCGCTGTAGAACTCCGCAACACCCTGGCCAGGGAGACCGGGCTGACGCTCCCCGCCACGATGGTGTTCGACTACCCGACGCCGACGGTCCTGGCCGAGCACCTGTGCACGGAGCTGTTCGGCGGCGCACTCCAGCGGGCCGACGCCTTCACGGCCGTGGCAGTGGCAGAGCAGGACGATCCCATCGTGATCGTCGGTATGAGCTGCCGGTTCCCCGGGGGCGTCCGCTCGCCCGAGGAACTGTGGGAGCTGCTCGCCGCAGGCGCCGACGGAGTGTCCGGCTTCCCGGTCAACCGGGGCTGGGACCTGGATTCCCTGTACGACCCGGACCCGGATCACCCCGGTACCTCATACGTGTCGGAGGGCGGATTCCTCCATGATGTGGGGGACTTCGACCCCGGCTTCTTCGGGATCTCGCCCCGTGAGGCCACCGCGATGGACCCGCAGCAGCGGCTGCTGCTCGAAACGTCGTGGGAGGCCTTCGAGCGGGCGGGAATCGACCCTGCCTCCCTGCGCGGAAGCCGCACCGGCGTGTTCACAGGGACCAACGGCCAGGACTACTCGGCGCTGCTGTACATGTCGGCCCAGAACGCCGAGGGCCACATGGGAACCGGGAACGGCGCCAGTGCCGTGTCGGGCCGGCTCTCGTACACCTTCGGGCTTGAAGGTCCGGCGGTGACGGTGGACACAGCGTGCTCGTCGTCGCTGGTCGCGCTGCACCTGGCGGTTCAGGCGTTGCGGGCGGGGGAGTGCTCACTGGCCCTGGCGGGCGGCGTCACGGTGATGTCGACGCCCGGAGCGTTCATCGAGTTCTCCCGCCAGCGCGGTCTGGCCGAGGACGGCCGGTGCAAGGCGTTCGCCGACGCGGCGGACGGCACGGGCTGGGGCGAAGGCGTCGGCATGCTGTTGGTGGAGCGGCTGTCGGACGCACGGCGCAACGGTCACGAAGTCCTGGCGGTCGTGCGGGGTTCGGCGGTCAACCAGGACGGTGCGTCGAACGGCATGACGGCACCGAACGGGCCGGCACAGCAGCGTGTCATCCGGCAGGCACTCGCCTCAGCGGGTCTCTCCGCGTCCCAGGTGGACGTGGTAGAGGCGCACGGCACGGGCACCAGGCTGGGTGACCCCATCGAGGCGCAGGCGCTGATGGCGACCTACGGACAGGAGCGCGTGGACGGCAGGCCGCTGCTGCTCGGGTCGGTCAAGTCGAACATCGGTCACACGCAGGCTGCTGCCGGTGTGGCCGGGATCATCAAGATGGTGATGGCGATGCGACACGGGACGCTGCCGCGCACCCTGCACGTCGACAGTCCGTCCTCGCAGGTGGACTGGTGGGCAGGAGCGGTCGAGCTGCTGACCGAGGCGATCACCTGGCCGGAGACGGACGAGCCGTGGCGTGCCGGGGTGTCGTCGTTCGGGATCAGCGGCACCAACGCCCACACGATCATCGAACAGGCACCTCCTGCCCCGGCTGCGGCCGGTGGCACCGCCCCGCCGGTTCTGCCGTGGGTGCTGGCGGGCCGGTCGGAACGGGCCCTCGCGGATCAGGCCGGGCTCCTGCGGTCACACCTCCTACGACGTCCGGAACTCGAAGCGCTCGACGTGGCCTTCTCCCTGGCCACGGGCAGAGCGGCGTTCACACACCGGGCGGTGGTCAGCGGTACTGACCGTGACGCGCTGCTGCGTGGCGTCACAGCCCTCTCCGAAGGTGGTACCGATCCGCAGTTGACGGTGGGCCAGGAGGCGTCCGGGCAACTCGCGGTGTTGTTCTCGGGTCAGGGTGCGCAGCGGTCGGGTATGGGCCGTGAGTTGTATGAGGCGTATCCGGTGTTCGCGGATGCTTTCGATGCGGTGTGTGCGGAGTTGGACCGGCATCTGGATCGTCCGGTTGGGGATGTGGTGTTTGCGGGTGGTGAGCTGCTGGATCAGACGCAGTTCACGCAGGCCGGCCTGTTCGCTCTTGAGGTGGCGTTGTTCCGCCTGGTG
>NZ_JBFBLO010000052.1:0-2801 GCF_040686735.1 Streptomyces sp. NPDC079167
ATGCACGTCCTGTCGGACGCGAACGGACTGCCCCTCCTCGTCGGCCTCTCCGCGGCGAACACCCACGACAGCCAAGCGCTGAAGCCCATGATCACAGGTCACCAAACGAGACACGACCCCCACCGCGGCCGGTACTTCAAGCCCCAGCGCCTTCACGCGGACAAGGCATACGACGTTCCTCACCTGCGGAAATGGCTATGGGGCAAGCACATCGGCGTGCGCATCGCCCGCAAGGGAGTCGAGTCCAGTGAACGGTTAGGACGCCGCCGATGGGTCATCGAGCGCACCATGTCCTGGCTGACCGGCTACCGCAGACTCAACCACCGCTACGAACGCCACCCCCGCAACTACCTGGCCTTTCTCGGCCTCGCCGCCGCCCTCTGCTGCTATAAACGACTCGCTCGACTCACCACATAGGACACGGTCTAAGGGGATGAGGGCCCTTGGGCCTTCATCAACGAGTTCGGCTCTTCTGGGAGGCCTGGTCGATGACTTGGTCGTACTGGGTGGGAGCGGGCGGGGTTCCCCTGTTGTTCCTGCTGGTTTCCGTGATGCGCCGCACCCGCGGCATCACGGAGATGCTTGTGAAGGCGCATGTCGAGACCCGTGTGGAGCGCGAACAGGGCGCCACTATGGTCGCGATGGCGCAGGCCTTGCCCGACGGCGGCGCTGCCGCCTGTTTCGAGGAGGGCCGGCCTGCCTGGCTGTTCCGCAAGGAGACGGCCGACCAGGCGGGCCACCGGGCCATCACCACGCGGGAGGCCGCGCGGCCTGCGTGCAGGTCATGCTGCACGACGAGGACGACGATCTGTGCGGTCTGTGGATGTTCCGCGACGGGGTCCTCACCGAGGTGGGTATCCCCGGCACCCAGCGAGTGCACACTGCTACCTCACCGGGGGACGCGAACCCCGGCTTCCTGGTCCGGACCGGCCTGGGCGGGGGAGAGGACCGGCACTCCCCGGAGCATGTACAAGACCCGTGGTCGTGCTGGTGACCCGGCCCGGAACGCGGCCCGACACATGCTGAAGTCGCCGTTGCCGCTCCTGAGTGCCCAGAAGTGCGACCGCCGACCTCTCACCCCGGCCCCGGGCTCATGCGGCACACCCCACTCCACGAGCCCCTCGATGGTCGGCGGACGGCACGAGGTCCTGTGGTCCGGATCACCGGACGGTAGCGACAAGGCCTGGAACAACCCGGGGCTGTGGTCGGTTCAACTGGTTGTGGGTACGGAGGGGACAGTGTCCCCGGGCCTCACCGATAGCCCATGGGGAAGATCGTTCGGCTGAAGCCCCATGGAGCCCTCCGCCGAGAGGCGACCGCCCTCCGCACCCACACCCCTCTATCGGCCCCGGCTGGCCTCCCCCGACCAGCCGGGGCTTTCCCATGCCTCCCTCACCGCCTGTCCCGCACCGCCCGCCGGCCGGGCTGCTCCTGTGCGGCCTTTTCAGGCCGCCTCCTGCCGAGAACGCCCGGCAGGAGGCAGCTACAGGTCGGGCATCGACAGGGCCAGGCCCCCGGGCAGCGCGGTCAGATGCTGCCGTTTCCGGCTTGGTGTGTTCTCCGGGTGCGGAGCGGGCCCGTGACGGGCGGGGGAGACGGGCCCGGGCGCAGCCGTCGGACTGGGTGCGTCCGTCGCGTGACAGCTGTCCGGCGTATCGGCCTGCCGACCAGGAGCCGGTGAGGCGCCGGGCGGAGACGGATGGAGAGGGGGCAGGGCAACGCCGAGCAGCAGGCGCACCTCCTCGAAGAACGAAGTGTCCTCGCAGGACGGGGCGCTGCCGGCGGGATAGGGCCGGCAGCCGGCGGACGCGGTGAGAAGCCGCTGGGCGTCACCGTGGCCGTGCCGTGCGGCTTCGGCAACAAGGAACCATGCGTTGTCTTTCCAGTCCTTACCGAAACGGAGCGCGACCAGCGCGAGCCGGAACAACGCGCCCGGATGGCCGGCGGCGGCCGCCGATCCCAGCAAGTCGGCAGCCGTGGACAGCTCGCCGCGGCCCAGGGCCTTGGAGCCGAGCCGGTACATCGAGTTCGCCTCCTGACGCGCTTGGTCGCCCAGCTCGTACAGGCTGGCCAGGGGGCCGAAGTCGCCGTCGGGAAGGGTGGAGTGTGGCGATGGTGTGTGGCGTCTCCCCCAGACCTTTACGTGTGCGGGTACAACCGTGGTGTGCGTCACGCCTGTTAACTCCGGATGAGGAGGAACCTCCCGAGTTGGGGGCGTTGCTGGCTGATCATCAGCGCGCGTAGGAAAGGGGGCGGCGCGACAGACACCAGCAATGTCCTGCCGTCCGGGTTGAGGGGCGGTGGGGCCAGAAGGGACATGTCTTGTTCGGCACGTCGAGAACCAGAAGGAAAACCGCTCTCGCGGTGGGCACCGCGGCACTGATGCTGTTAAGTGCCGGCGGAGTGGCGGGCGCGGCTCCGGCCGTAAAGCCCGACCCCAATGCGGCACCGCCGAAGGTGCACGGCCCGGAGAAGACCACGCTCGCTGCGGCGGCGGGCGCGCGCCCGGCGTCAGGTAAGACGCTAAGGCTGCGCCGTTGTCGAGGAACGCGGCGCCTGGCGGGTTCCAGCGGGTGAACTCGCAAAAGGTGCAGCTTACGAACACGGTGACCGACCCCGATGGGGATAAGGCCAACCTGACGTTCGAGGTGTGGACCGCGGACGCGGCCGGGAAGCCGGTCACCAAGGTCAAGCTGAACGACTCCACCTAGTACTGCAACGGTCTTTGTTCTGATGTGTGGGCAGTTTCTGGTGGTGTGTGGCCGCGTCGTTTGTAGTGGCTGATCCGGGCTTGGAACTGT
>NZ_JBFBLO010000053.1:0-2741 GCF_040686735.1 Streptomyces sp. NPDC079167
GCCCCGGGGTCGGGTTCCGGGTCGGGTGCGGGTGTGGTGGTTGGTGGGACGGTGTTGGTGACCGGGGGTTCGGGTGCCTTGGGTGGGCATGTGGCTCGGTGGGTGGCGGGTGAGGGTGCCGGCCGTGTGGTGCTGGTGAGCCGTGGTGGTTCGGTTGCGCCGGAGCTGGTGGGTGAGCTTGAGGGTCTGGGCGCCGAGGTGGTGGTCGCGGCGTGTGATGTGAGTGATCGGGATGCTCTGGCGGGGCTGGTGGAAGAGGTCGAGGCGGCCGGAAGCCCGGTTCGCGCGGTGCTCCACGCGGCGGGTATCAACCGTTTTGCTCCGCTCGTCGACACTCGGTGCGACGACTTCGACGAGGTGCTGCGTGCGAAGGTGACGGGTGCGGACAATCTCGATGCGGTCTTCGGTGACCGGCCCCTGGATGCGTTTGTGCTGTTCTCGTCGATCGCAGGCATCTGGGGCAGCGGCGGCCAGGCGGCCTATGCGGCGGCCAATGCGCATCTCGACGCCTTGGCCGAGCGGCGCCGGGCCCGTGGTCTGACCGCGACCTCCATCGCCTGGGGCCCCTGGGCCGAAGGCGGCATGGCCGACGGGGAAGCCGCGGAGCACCTCCGTCGACGGGGCCTGACCGCAATGGCGCCCACTATGGCCGTCACCGGACTCGAGCAAGCGCTCCAGGAGAACGACTCCGTGATCACGGTCGCCGACGTGGACTGGCAGCTCTTCACGCCGACGTTCACCGCCGTGCGTAGGAGCCCACTGCTGAGCGAACTCACCGAACTCGACGAACCCGCCTCTGCCGACATTCGCCCCTCTTCCCGTCCGGACCGATTCGGCGCGCTTTCGGAGGTGGAGCGGGCGTCTGCGCTGCTCGACCTCGTGCGCCGGCAGGTCGCATCCGTTCTGGGGCACCGGAACACGGCCAGGATCCCGGCGGACCGAGCGTTTCAGCAACTGGGGTTCGATTCCCTCACGGCCGTCGATCTGCGGAACCTTCTGCAGAAGGAAACCGGGCTCGGTCTGCCCACCACGCTTGTCTTCGATTGCCCGAACCCCGCTGCTCTGGCGGACTACCTCAGTGCGCGGCTCTTCGATTCAGATGAGGGCTCGGAGAAGCCCGAGACAGCAACGTCCGCCACGAGTGACGACCCGGTCGTCATCGTGGGCATGAGCTGCCGCCTCCCCGGGGACGTCCGTTCCCCGGAGGACCTGTGGTCGTTGCTCGTCGCGGAGGCAGACGGGATCTCTGGTTTCCCTGTCGACCGGGGCTGGGCCGTTGACCCGAATGCCTCCTTCGCACGCGAAGGCGGTTTCCTGCACGATGCCGGCTCGTTCGATGCCGAGTTCTTCGGCATCTCGCCCCGCGAGGCGCTGGCGATGGACCCCCAGCAGCGACTGCTGCTGGAGACGTCGTGGGAGGCCTTCGAGCGTGCGGGGATCGACCCGCTCTCCGTACGAGGCAGCCGTACCGCCGTCTTCGCCGGAGCCGCGAGCCAGGGATACGCGTCGGGCGCGAATGCCGGTGAGGTGGAGGGCGTCGGAGGACATCTGCTCACGGGTAATGCGACGAGTGTCCTGTCCGGTCGCATCTCGTACGCCTTCGGGCTCGAAGGGCCGGCCGTCACGCTCGACACGGCGTGCTCGTCGTCCCTGGTGGCCTTGCACCTTGCCGCTCAGGCCCTGCGGTCGGGTGAGTGCTCGCTGGCACTGGTCGGTGGTGTGACGGTGATGGGCACTCCGGTGACGTTCTCGGAATTCTCCCGTCAGGGTGGCCTCGCGGGGGACGGCCGGTGCAAGTCCTTCGCGGAGGCTGCGGACGGCACCGGCTGGTCCGAGGGTGTGGGCGTGCTCCTGGTGGAGCGGCTGTCGGACGCGCGGCGGAACGGGCACGAGGTGCTCGCTGTCGTGCGGGGCAGTGCGGTCAATCAGGACGGTGCGAGCAACGGGCTGACGGCGCCCAACGGCCCGTCACAGCAGAGGGTGATCCGGCAGGCGCTGCTGAACGCCGGCCTCTCGGCTTCCCAGGTGGACGCCGTGGAAGCACACGGAACCGGTACCGCTCTGGGTGACCCGATCGAAGCGCAGGCAGTTCTCGCGACATACGGGCAGGGACGTGACGAGGCCCAGCCGCTGCACTTGGGGTCACTGAAGTCGAACATCGGTCATACGCAGGCTGCGGCGGGTGTGGCCGGGATCATCAAGATGGTGTTGGCGATGCGGCATGGTGTGGTGCCGCGGACGCTGCATGTGGATGAGCCGTCGTCGCAGGTGGACTGGTCGGCGGGTTCGGTGGAGTTGCTGACGGAGTCGGTGGCGTGGCCGGAGACGGGTGAGGCGCGGCGTTCCGCGGTGTCGTCCTTCGGGATCAGCGGCACCAATGCGCACGTCATTCTCGAGCAGGCGCCGCATGCGGCGGCGGCCATCGCTTCCTCAGCACCTGTCAAGGTGCCCGTGGTGCCGTGGGTGGTGTCGGCCAGGTCCGAGGCGGGTCTGTCGGCGCAGGTGGAGCGCTTGTCAGCGTTCACCGGGGACCACGATCCTCTGGATATCGGGTTCTCGTTGGTGACGACGCGTGCGGCGTTGGAGCACCGTGCTGTGCTGATCGGTGACCGGGCCGTGCGGGGCGAGGCGGTCGAAGGCCGATCGGCGGTGTTGTTCTCGGGTCAGGGTGCGCAGCGGTCGGGTATGGGCCGTGAGTTGTATGAGGCGTATCCGGTGTTCGCGGATGCTTTCGATGCGGT
>NZ_JBFBLO010000054.1:0-2622 GCF_040686735.1 Streptomyces sp. NPDC079167
GACAGTTCCAAGCCCGGATCAGCCACTACAAACGACGCGGCCACACACCACCAGAAACTGCCCACACATCAGAACAAAGACCGTTGCAGTACTAGCGCAGTGTTCGGTTCTGATCGTCTTTGCACGCCTGTGCCGCGACGCGTTGCCGCCCGGGAAGGCAGGCGCTTCAGTGGCCGGTGCCTCCCCGCCGAGCGGGAGGCCCTCATGCCTCCGAACCCCCCCAGAGGAGAGCCGTGTCCCGCCTTTTCCCGTCCGCCAAACACTCCCCCGCCCTGCGCCGGGTCGCCCGCCGCGCACTGGCGGTCTGCCTGCCCCTGCTGCTCGCCGCGCCCCTCACGGTCCTGACCGGCGCCGCCCCGGCCGGCGCGGCCACCGACGACGCCTCGCCGCGCTTCAAGGGCGTCAACTGGGCGCGTCCCGGCGACAACTACGTGGACGGCCCGGTCGTTCCCGAGGGCCTGTCCGCCTCCGACGGCTACGCCACCGTGAAGGCCAAGGCGACGACGATCCTCACCGGCTTCCGCGACACCGCCGGCGCCGACACCGTACGGCTGCCGGTCAACACCAAGTCCGCGCCCGGGACCACATGGGGCGACGCCTACGCGGGCGCCGTGGACGCCGCGACCGGCCTGGGCTTCAACGTCATCCTGTCCTACTGGGAGGACGGTGCCTCCTCCGGCGGCAAGGTCGTCGACACGGCAGCCTTCGACGCGATGTGGAACGCCGTCGTCGCCAAGTACGGCGCGAACTCCCACGTCTACTTCGAGCCGATGAACGAGCCGCACGGCTACACCGCCGCCGACTGGGCCGACGTGGCCGCTTCCTGGGTCGCCGCCCACCCCTCCGTCCCCCGGGACCGGATCGTCGTCAGCGGCTCCGGCTACAACGGCGAGGTGACCTCGGTCTGCGCCGACCAGCGCCTGACGGGGACGCGCCTCTCCCTGCACCTGTACGCGTTCCAGTTCGGGCCCAAGACGTACGACCAGTGGATCACGGAGTTCAACAACCGCATCGGCTCCTGCGGGGCGCGCACGGTGCTGGATGAGTTCGGCGCGCCGATGGACGACGGGCGTGACTACAACGACGCGGCGAGCACGGACAACTTCGTCCGCTACCTGAGGGCCGCCACCGACATCGCCCACTCGCTGGGCAAGGGCAGCGTGTACTGGCCGGGCCTGGGCGGCAAGCACACCTACCGGCCCGACTACGACTGGTACGCGCTCTACCGCCTGGAGGGCACCGCATCGGCCCCGCGCCTGCGCGTCCACAACACGACGGGCCTCGACCGCCTCGCATACGCCTGGGAGACCCGCTCCGGCTCGCCCACCACGGCCCTGACCAACCTCGGCACGCAAGGGTGTCTGGACGTGCCCGGTGCCACCACGGCCGTCCACACCCAGGTCGGCACGTACACCTGCAACGGCGGAACCAACCAGCAGTGGACCAGGACCGCGAACGGCCGGATCACCGTCTACGGCGGCACCCGCTGCCTGGACGCGTTCGGACAGGGCACCGCCAACGGCACCAAGGTCGGCATCTACGACTGCACCGGGGGCGCCAACCAGACCTGGACGTTCCACTCCGACGGCACGATCCGCGGGGCGCAGTCCGGACTCTGCCTGGACGTGGACCGCGCCACCTCGAAGCTCCAGCTCTACTCCTGCTGGGGCGGGGACAACCAGCTCTGGAAGCTGACTACTTGACGCTCCATCAGACAATCCGGCAGGCGGGACCGGGTCACCCCGCGTCGCGCCGGCCGGATGGGTGGACCGCTGTGTGCGCGACAGGGACGCGGAGCCGCCTTGGGCCGTGTGCGGGTTCGTCTAGTGCCGCATCAAGCAACGTTCGCCCTGTCAGGCCGACATACTGTGGGCGTTGTCCGCGTACTTCTCTGTGTGCACCGCCAAGTACAGAGATATGTGCACCGAGGTAGGGGCTTGCCGGGAATCAACACGTCGGTTTGATCTTGTTTTTGTCGAGGTTGAGGAATCTCGCGATGTCAGTCGGTGTGCGGAAGCGGGCGGTCGAGGCAGGGCTGTGAATGCCGTGGGCGTCCAGGAGCGGGCGGACGTCTTTCGCTGCGCGGCTGATGGTCATGGCGGTGGTGTTGAAAAGTTGGCCCAGGAGGTCCATGGTCGCGAGGGATATCGAACCTGCCGCGAGACACCCCGGTCGCTGACCTGGTGCGGTGGGCGAAGATGCGCTGGCGCATCGAACACGACTACCGCGAGCTCAAACACGGCCTCGGCCTGGACCACTTCGAGGGCCGCACCTGGCGCGGCTGGCACCACCACGTCACCCTCGTCACCGCCGCCCAGGCATTCCTCACGCTCAGGCGGCTCGACCCAAAAGTCCACACGCCGGCCTGACCCTCTACCAGGTCCTGGATACCCTCCAGGGCCTGCTGAAGGGCTGGACCGGCACATGCACCACCTGCAACCGACCCCTGCCCCGCAACCGAACCAGACGCAGAACCTAACGAAGCACTACTAGGCACTGTTTCTCGGATCATGTTCTGAGAAACAGTGCCTAAAGGTTGTTGCAGAAGGGTGGGTGTGGGCAGGCCGGGATGGCGTTTGACCTGCTGGTTCAGCCTGTCATGGCGAGGTTGTGCATGGTGGA
>NZ_JBFBLO010000055.1:0-2510 GCF_040686735.1 Streptomyces sp. NPDC079167
TTCGATCGGTGAGCTGTCGGCTGCGCATGTGGCCGGGGTGCTGTCGCTGGAGGACGCGGCGAAGCTGGTCGCGGCGCGTGGCCGTCTGATGCAGGCGTTGCCGACGGGCGGGGCGATGGTCTCGCTCCAGGCGACCGAGGCGGAAGTCCTGCCTCTGCTGAACGAGGGTGTCTCCATCGCGGCGCTCAACGGGCCGTCTGCAACGGTAGTTTCCGGCGATGAAGACGGTGTCCTCGCGATCGCCGCGCACTTCGAAGTAGAGGGTCGTAAGACCAGGCGGCTGCGGGTGAGTCACGCGTTCCACTCGCCGCGCATGGGCGCCATGCTGGGGGAGTTCCGCAAGATCGCGGAGAGCCTTACTTTCGGCTCACCGCAGTTCACAGTCGTTTCCAATGTGTCAGGTCGCGTCGTGACGAACGACGAGATCTGCTCAGCGGATTACTGGGTACGCCATGTGCGTGAGGCGGTTCGTTTCGTCGACGGGATGCGCTCCCTCCAGGAGCAGGGTGCGTCCACGTTCCTGGAGCTGGGTCCGGACGGTGTGCTGTCCGCGATGGGTCAGGACTGTGTCGAGGAGTCGGCTTTCGTCCCGGTTCTGCGCAAGGACCGTGACGAGCCGCAGACACTGGTCACCGCACTCGCAGAGCTCCACGTACGCGGAGCGTCCGTCGACTGGGCGGCGTACTTCGCCGGCACCGGCGCCCGCCGCGTCGGCCTGCCGACGTACGCCTTCCAGCGTGCGCACTACTGGCTCGCCGACAGCGTCGCGCAACCCACCGATGCGAGCGGCCTCGGTCAGAGTTCAGTGAGTCACCTCCTCCTCGGCGCGGCGGTTCCGCTCGCCGGGGGAGAGAGCACGGTGTTCACCGGCTTGCTGTCGCCCGGCCGGTACCCATGGCTTGCCGACCATACGGTCATGAGGTCGGTTCTGCTGCCTGCCACCGCGTTCGTCGACCTTGTGTTGCATGCCGCCTCGTACGTGGAGTGTGACCTGATCGAGGAACTGACACTCGAGGCACCACTTGTCCTGTCCGAGCATGGCGATACCCAGCTGCAGCTGGTCGTCGGGGCTGCGGACAGTGCAGGGCGTCGCGATGTCGCCGTGCACGCCCGCTCTGCAGCGGGCTCGGATGCGGGCACGGCGTGGACCAGGCATGCGGTAGGCACGTTGGCTGCGGGTGTGGCTGCGGGTGAGTCGTTGGAGGAGTGGCCGCCGCGGGATGCTGTCGGGCTGGATGTGGCGGGTCTGTACGGGCAGTTGCTGGATCTGGGTCTTGGGTATGGGCCGGTGTTCCGGGGGCTTCGTGCTGCGTGGCGGCGTGGGGATGACCTGTTTGCGGAAGTCGCCCTTCCTGATGGGGTTGATGTTCAGGGCTTCGGGGTTCATCCGGCACTGCTGGACGCTGCGTTGCACGGTCTGGGGCTGTTGGGAGGCCAGGACGGCGAAGCGCGTCTGCCGTTCGCGTGGTCGGGGGTGTCTCTTCATGCTGTGGGTGCGTCGGTTCTGAGGGTGCGGATCGCGCCGGCTGGTTCTGGTGTGTCGTTGGTGCTGGCTGATGCGGTCGGTGGGCCGGTGGCGTCGGTGGATTCGCTGGTGCTGAGGCCGGTCTCGGCGGAACAGGTGCGAGCGGCCGGTGCCATGTCGGACGCGTTGTTCCGTATGGAGTGGTCGGAGCTGCCGCTGGACGTGGGCGCACCTGTGAGTGCGCTGGAGGTGGGATCCTTCAAGGGCTGGGAAGCTGCGGCGGATGCCGGTGAGTCGGTGCCGGGTGTGGTGGCGGTGTCGTTCGCAGAAGACGGCTCCGGCGCCAGCGACGTGGTGTCTCGTACGCATGAAGTTGCCGGACAGGCGCTGCAGTTGGTGCAGGAGTGGTTGGCGGATGAGCGGTTCGCTGATGCGCGGTTGGTGGTGGTGACGTCTGGTGCGGTGGCTTGCGAGGCCGGTGTTGCGCCGGATCCTGTTCAGGCTGCTGTGTGGGGTTTGGTGCGGACGGCGCAGTCGGAGAATCCTGGTCGGTTCGTGCTGGCGGATGTCGACGGGGCCGAGGCGTCGTGGGCGGTGTTGTCGGCTGTGGTGGCTTCGGGGGAGCCGCAGGTGGCGGTGCGTGGGGATGCGGTGTTCGTGCCGAGGCTGGTGCGCGCGGTGGTCGGTTCGGGTGAGGTGGCCGAGCTGGGTGCGGTGGGCACGGTGTTGGTGACGGGTGCCAGTGGTGCGTTGGGTGGTGTGGTTGCGCGCCATCTGGTGGTGGAGCGTGGTGTTCGGCACTTGTTGCTGGTGAGTCGTCGGGGTGGGGATGCTCCGGGTGCGGCCGGTCTGGTGGCGGAGCTGGAGGGCCTGGGTGCGCGGGCGCGGTTCGTTGCGTGTGATGTGGCGGATCGTGCTGCGCTGGCGGAGGTGCTGGCGGGTGTCGAGGTCGAGCACCCGCTGATGGGTGTGGTGCACGCGGCGGGTGTTCTGGATGACGGTGTGGTGTCGTCGCTGACGTCGGAGCGGTTGGCGGCGGTGTTGC
>NZ_JBFBLO010000056.1:0-2239 GCF_040686735.1 Streptomyces sp. NPDC079167
GAGATGACCGGGCAGCTCGGTGCGGATGATCTGCGGCGGATGGCCAGGGGCGGTCTGCTGCCGTTGTCCACGGAGCAAGGGCTCAGCCTGTTCGATGCGGCCGGGGCGCTGCCCGGCGAGGCCGCGCTGGTGCCGATCAGGGTCGATACGGCCGCCCTGCGGGTACGACCGGAGACGACTCCGCCGATGTTGCGGGGCCTGGTACGGGTGCCTAGCCGACGGCATGCAGAAGTTGGCGATGACCGCTCCCAGTCCTTCGCACGCACCCTCCTCAGGCTGGAACCGGCCCAGCAGGAGGCGCACGTACTTGAACTCGTACGCAACGAGGTCGCCTCTACCCTGGGCCACAGCTCCGGCGAAGCGGTCAAACCCCGGCAGGCCTTCACCGATCTCGGGTTCGACTCGCTGACCGCCGTGGACCTCCGCAACCGGCTCAACGCAGTCGTTGGCCTGCGTCTGCCGGCGACACTGGTCTTCGACTACCCGACCCCCTCGGCGCTGGCCGGTTTCATCCGGGCGGAGGCACTGGGTACGCACAGCGAGCCGACCGTGGCTGCCGGGACGGCCGGCACCACCGTGGACGACCCAATCGCGATCATCGGCATGAGCTGCCGCTATCCCGGCGGAGTGTCCGGACCGAAGGACCTGTGGCGCCTGCTCTCCACTGCCGGCGACGCGGTCACGGGCATCCCGGCCGACCGGGGCTGGGACGTGGACGCGCTGTTCGACCCCGACCCGGACAACCCCGGCACGTCGTACACCCGCGAAGGCGGGTTCCTGCACGACGCCACCCACTTCGATGCGGAGTTCTTCGGGATCTCGCCGCGTGAGGCGGTGGCGATGGACCCGCAGCAGCGACTGCTCCTGGAAGCCTCCTGGGAAGCGGTGGAATCGGCCGACATCGATCCCGCCTCTCTGCGGGGCAGCGATACAGGCGTCTTCGCCGGACTCATGTACCACGACTTCGCGGCCTATGCCGCTGCATCTTCCGAAAGTCTGGAAGGGCACCTCACCACGGGCACCGCGGGCAGTGTGGCGTCGGGTCGGGTGTCGTACACGTTGGGGCTCGAGGGCCCGGCGGTGACGGTGGATACGGCGTGTTCGTCGTCGTTGGTGGCGTTGCACTGGGCGATTCAGGCGTTGCGGTCGGGTGAGTGCTCGATGGCGCTGGCCGGTGGGGTGACGGTCATGGCCACCCCTGGCACGTTCGTGGAGTTCTCCCGGCAACGAGCTCTCGCGGTGGACGGCCGCTGCAAGTCCTTCGCCGCCGGAGCCGACGGCACCGGCTGGGGCGAGGGCGTGGGCATGCTGCTGGTGGAGCGTTTGTCGGATGCGCGGCGCAACGGCCATCAGGTCCTGGCGGTGGTGCGGGGCTCGGCGGTGAATCAGGATGGTGCGTCGAATGGTCTGACGGCGCCGAACGGTCCGTCGCAGCAGCGGGTGATCCGGCAGGCGTTGGCGAATGCCGGTCTGTCGGCTTCGCAGGTGGATGCGGTGGAGGCGCACGGTACGGGTACGAAGTTGGGTGACCCGATCGAGGCGCAGGCTTTGCTGGCGACGTACGGGCAGGAGCGGGCGGAGGACCGTCCGTTGTGGCTCGGGTCGATCAAGTCGAACATCGGTCACACCCAGGCAGCGGCGGGTGTCGCAGGGATCATCAAGATGGTGCAGGCCATGCGGCACGGGGAGCTCCCGCAGACGCTGCACGTGGACGAGCCGACGCCTCAGGTGGACTGGTCGGCAGGGAACGTGCGGTTGCTGACGGAGTCGGTGGCGTGGCCGGAGACGGGTGAGCCGCGGCGTGCTGCTGTCTCCTCGTTCGGCATCAGCGGGACGAACGCACATGTGATCGTCGAGCAGGCGCCGGACGACGACGCCGCAGTCGCCGTCGAGACCGGGCCCCCAGCGGGCACCGTGCTGCCGTTCGTGCTCTCCGGGAAGTCGGAGGGCGCGCTACGCGGCCAGGCCGTGCGCTTGGCGGAAACGGTGTCGGGCGCAGGGGAGTTGTCGGTGCGCGATCTTGCGCACGCACTGGCGTTGTCCCGCTCCCGGTTCGATCACCGTGCTGTGGTCACGGCTGCCGGGCGTGAGGAGTTGGTGGCCGGTCTCAGTGCCCTTGCGGAGGGGCGTTCCGGGCCGGGTGTGGTGCGGGGTGTCGCGGCCGATGTGACGCGTCCGGTGTTCGTGTTCCCGGGGCAGGGTTCGCAGTGGGTGGGTATGGCTGCGGGTCTGATGGAGT
>NZ_JBFBLO010000057.1:0-1726 GCF_040686735.1 Streptomyces sp. NPDC079167
CCGCGGATGAGTTCGCGGGTGTGCTGCGTGCGAAGGTGACGGGTGCGGACAACCTGGACGCGGTCTTCGGTGACCGGCCCCTGGATGCGTTCGTGCTGTTCTCGTCGATCAGCGCCGTCTGGGGCAGCGGCGGCCACGCCGCTTACGCGGCGGCCAACGCGCATCTCGACGCCTTGGCCGAGCGGCGCCGGGCCCGTGGTCTGACCGCGACCTCCATCTCCTGGGGCCCCTGGGGACAGGGCGGCATGATCGAGGACATCGGCGAGGCCGAATTGCGGCGACGCGGCCTGACCACGATGGCTCCTTCGACAGCGATCACCGCGCTGCACCGGGCGTTGACCGAGGACGACGTGCATGTGGCGGTCGCCGACGTCGACTGGGAACTCTTCGCGCCCGCCTTCACCGCCCTGCGGCCGAGCCCGCTCCTTGACGGTCTGCCCGAGGTGCGGCAGATCCTGGAGCGCGCCGATGCCCCGGCAGAGGAATCCGCCTTCAAACAGCACCTTGCAGTTCTCGCCGCACCGGAACGTGATGCGGAACTGCTCGAACTCGTCCGCCGTGAGGCCGCAGTCGTCCTGGGACACCGCAGCGCAGAAGACGTCCCCTCCGACCGCGCCTTCCAGCAGCTCGGCTTCGACTCACTCACCGCCGTCGAGCTGCGCAACAGGCTTACCGCGGCGACCGGTCTCTCCCTGCCTTCGACACTGATCTTCGACTATCCGACGCCGGTGGTACTCGCCGGCCACATCCGCACAGAGGTGTTCGGAGAGGCAGCGGAGGCTCGGGTCACGGCATCGGTGACCAGGGAGTATGCCGAGGATCCCATCGTCATCGTCGGGATGAGCTGCCGGTTCCCGGGCGGGGTGGCGTCCCCCGAAGAGCTGTGGGCCCTGCTCGAATCCGGAGGCGACGGCATCTCCGGATTCCCGGAGGACCGCAACTGGGACGTGGGTGCGCTTTATGACCCCGACCCCGAGAGCGTGGGGACGTCCTACGTCTCGGAAGGCGGATTCCTGCACAACGCGGCGGAGTTCGACCCGGGGTTCTTCGGGATCTCGCCGCGTGAGGCACTGGCGATGGACCCCCAGCAGCGACTGTTGCTGGAGGCGTCGTGGGAGGCTTTCGAGCGAGCAGGTATCGACCCGACCTCCCTCCAGGGCAACCGGGTCGGTGTGTTCACAGGAACCAACGGCCAGGACTACGGCTACGTCCTGGGCGGCGCGGGCGACTCCGTCGTCGGATACGGCGCCACCGGCAGCTCCGCCAGTGTCCTGTCCGGGCGTATCGCATACACGCTGGGTCTCGAAGGCCCGGCGGTGACTGTGGACACCGCCTGCTCGTCGTCCCTGGTAGCCCTGCACCTTGCCGCACAGGCGCTGAGGGAAGGCGAGTGCACCATGGCCCTGGCCAGTGGTGTGACCGTCATGTCGATGCCGGGTGCCTTCGTGGAGTTCTCCCGGCAGGGCGGTCTCGCCGTGGACGGCCGGTGCAAGGCGTTCGCCGATGCGGCGGACGGCACCGGCTGGGGTGAGGGCGTGGGCATGCTCCTTGTGGAGCGGCTGTCGGATGCGCGGCGCAACGGCCATGAGGTGCTGGCGGTGGTGCGGGGCAGTGCGGTGAACCAGGACGGTGCGTCGAACGGTCTGACCGCGCCGAACGGGCCCGCGCAGCAGCGGGTCATCCGCCAGGCGCTGGTCAACGCCGGTCTGGAGCCGGCGCAGGTGGA
>NZ_JBFBLO010000058.1:0-1484 GCF_040686735.1 Streptomyces sp. NPDC079167
CCTAGGCCCTGTCTGATAATTGATCTTGTGGTGGGTCGTGGTGAGCTGACTGATGTGGCGTGGGAGCGGATAGCGCCCCTGCTTCCGGGTGTTGATGGTCGTGGGCGGCCGTGGCGTGACCACCGGCAGGTGATCAACGGGGTGTTGTGGCGGTTGCGGGCCGGTGCCCCGTGGCGCGACCTGCCGGAACGCTATGGGCCGTGGCAGACGGCTTACGAGCGGTTCGCGCGCTGGGAAGCGGACGGCACTTGGGCCCGTCTGCTCGAACAGGTCCAGGTGCGTGACGACTCCGTCGGAGCCGTGGAGTGGACGGTGTCGGTGGACTCAACGATCAACCGGGCTCATCAGCACGCAGCAGGCGCCCGTAAAAAGGGGCGCCGACGGGGGACGAACTGGAAGATCCGGCACGCGCGTCGGCTGGCCAGGCGCTGGGCCGGTCCCGCGGCGGGCTGACCACGAAGATCCATCTCGCCTGCGACGGCCGGGGTCTGCCCCTGGCCGTCGTCGTCACACCCGGCAACGTCAACGACTCCACAGTCTTCGACACGGTCATGGACGAGCTGAGGGTGCCCCGGACCGGTGCCGGGCGGCCCCGCCGCAGGCCCGACGCAGTCATAGCGGACAGGGCGTACTCGTCCCGCGCGATTCGTCAGGTCTTGCGCAGGCGAGGCATCCAGACCGTGATCCCGGAACGGGCCGACCAGAAAGCCAACCGCCTGCGGCGAGGGTCGAAGGGCGGCAGACCGCCGGCCTTCGACCGTGAGCTCTACGGAACCCGCAACGTGGTCGAACGCTGCTTCGCCCGGCTCAAGCAGTTCCGGGCGATCGCGACCCGCTTCGACAAGCTCGCCGCTCGCTACCACGCCGGGCTTCACCTCGCCTCACTCATTCTCTGGCTTCGCGAGCCGGTAACGCTGCCCCGGAGGGTCTCGACAACTGGTTGAATGCTCATCAGTGCCGTGACACTGGGGGAGCCTTGAGGGTGCAGGACGTGATCGCTGCCGACGGCGTAGCAATCTTTCTACTGCTGGTCGTGGTCTGGCAGATGCGGCGACGGCTGACGCTTCGTTCCCGGGGCGTCGAGGTCATCGCTCGGTGCTTCGATCGTGATTGGCGTGGGAAGGGCGGCCCGCAGTTCCTTCTGAGCTACACGACGCCAGACGGTGTCAAGCGGACACACAGTGCAGGTGAAGACCACGTCCCCGCGGGCACCCGCGAAGGGGACAGCGTCGCAGTCCTCTATGACCCTCTGTCCCCCGGGCGCGCGGAGACGGCACTCGCTTCCCGCAAACCATTCTGGAAGCACTACGACATGGCGGGCCTGGTGGGAGTTGCCCTCAGTATCGTGCTGATGGTGCACGTCCTCTAGATTGGCCGCCACGCATCGAAAGCGGCCCAAGCCCGCCCTCACACGACGGGGCCAGCGCACATCAGATACATCAGCGCCCTGTCCCTCAAGCAGTACTTGTCAGACACGACCTAGG
>NZ_JBFBLO010000059.1:0-1310 GCF_040686735.1 Streptomyces sp. NPDC079167
TGGCATCTGCATGAGCTGACGCGTGGCATGGATCTGTCGATGTTCACGCTGTTCTCCTCCGCGGCCGGTGTGTTCGGTGGTGCGGGTCAGGCGAATTATGCGGCGGCGAACGCGTTCCTGGACGCGTTGGCCGAGGTTCGGCGGGCGGAAGGGCTGGCGGGGCAGTCGCTGGCCTGGGGACCCTGGGCTGAAAGTGGGATGCTCGGGAGCCTCGGCGACGCCGACACCCAGCGCATGGCCCGGGACGGCGTCATGCCGCTGAGCGCGCCCGACGGGCTGTCCTTGTTCGATGCCGCATCAGGTACCGGCGCAGCCGCTCTGGTGCCCATCAAACTGGACCGTGCCGCCTTGCGTCGCCTCGCCTCCACGGGAGCCGTACCTGCGCTGCTTCAGAACCTTGTGCGGATGCACAGGACACGGGCCGGCCATACCGGAGCAGCCCGGGGAGCCGTGTTGGCCGACCGCGTGGCCGCCCTTGCGCCCGCGGACCGAGCGCGGCTCGTGGACGGGCTGGTGCAGGCTGAGGTCGCGACGGTCCTAGGGCACGCGTCCAGCCATGAGATCGAAGCGACGCAGGCGTTCAAGGAACTGGGCTTCGACTCACTCACCGCCGTCGAACTGCGCAACAGGCTTACGGCCGTCACAGGGCTGCAACTTCCGGCCACACTGGTCTTCGACTATCCGACCCCCGCAGACTTGGCCGCGTTCCTGCTCTCCCAGGCACTCGGGGACGAGACCGGCTCCACCCGCGATTCAGCCGCGGCTGATGTGGTGGGCGACGAAGCGATCGCGATCGTCGGCATGAGCTGCCGCTATCCGGGGGCGGTATCCGATCCGGATGGCCTGTGGCGACTGGTGGCAGGTGGCGGTGACGGCATTGACAGCTTCCCCACCGACCGAGGCTGGGACATCGCCACGCTTTTCGACGCCGACCCTGACCGGACGGGCACGACCTACACGCAACAGGGCGGATTCCTCTACGAAGCCGCTGAGTTCGATCCCGAGTTCTTCGGGATCTCGCCGCGTGAAGCCCTGGCGATGGACCCGCAGCAACGGCTCCTCCTCGAAGCCTCGTGGGAGGCTGTCGAGCGTGCCGGTATCGATCCCACTTCTTTGCGTGGCAGCCGGACCGGTGTGTTCGCCGGCGTGATGTACCACGACTACGCCTCCCGGTTGAGGGCCGTGCCGGACGACACCGAGGGCTACCTCGGCATCGGTAACTCGGGCAGTGTGGCGTCGGGTCGGGTGTCGTACGCGTTGGGGCTCGAGGGTCCGGCGGTGACGGTGGATACGGCGTGTTCGTCGTCGTT
>NZ_JBFBLO010000060.1:0-1159 GCF_040686735.1 Streptomyces sp. NPDC079167
AAGGGCTGGCGGGGCAGTCGCTGGCCTGGGGACCCTGGGCTGAAAGTGGGATGCTCGGGAGCCTCGGCGACGCCGACACCCAGCGCATGGCCCGGTCCGGTGTGCCCCCGCTGTCGGTGGACGAGGGCTTGGCTCTGTTCGACGCCGCTGCGGCTCTCGACCGTGCGGCCGTGGTTCCGGTACGGCTCGACCTCCCCGTGTGGCGCAAGCGGGCTGCGGCCGAGGGCGTGCCGCCGCTCTTCCGGGCACTTGTACGCGTCCCTGGCCGTCGTACCGCGAAGTCCGGTGAGTCGGAGTCGGGCTTCGCAGCACGGCTGAAGGGGCTGGCGGAGGAAGAGCGGACTCGTTTCGTCGACGGCCTGGTGCGCACCCAGGTCGCGGCGGTCCTGGGCTACGCGTCGAGCGAGGCGATCAAGTCCAGGCACGCTTTCAAAGAACTGGGCTTCGACTCCCTGACAGCCGTCGAGCTGCGTAACCGGCTCAACGCGGCGACCGGACTGCGGCTGCCGGCCACCCTGGTCTTCGACTACCCCACCCCCGCCGTGCTCGCCGAGTTCCTGTTGGACGAGGCGCGGGGCACTGAACCCGAGGCGGCAGCGGTCGCGGGAGTGGCGGGCTTCGCGGATGACGAACCCATTGCGATCGTCGGCATGAGCTGCCGCTATCCGGGCGGGGTCGCCGCTCCCGAGGACCTGTGGCGCCTCGTCTCCATGGCAGGGGAGGGGATCTCCGGATTCCCGACCGACCGCGGTTGGAGCCTGGACGGCATGTATGAAGCCGACGCCGGCCGGGAGGGCAAGTCCAGGACCATCGAGGGCGGCTTCCTGTACGACGCGGGTCAGTTCGACCCCGGCTTCTTCGGGATCTCGCCGCGTGAGGCGCTGGCGATGGACCCGCAGCAACGGCTGCTCCTGGAGACTTCATGGGAGGCCATCGAGCGGGCCGGCATCGACCCCGACTCGCTGCGCGGCAGCCGCACGGGTGTCTTCGCGGGCCTGATGTATCACGACTACGCCGCCCGGCTGGGCTCT
The DNA here is from genome assembly GCF_040686735.1 of Streptomyces sp. NPDC079167. Lineage (NCBI taxonomy): Bacteria > Bacillati > Actinomycetota > Actinomycetes > Kitasatosporales > Streptomycetaceae > Streptomyces > Streptomyces sp. NPDC079167. The sequence goes on from NZ_JBFBLO010000060.1 coordinate 1,032, forward strand.
GTACCCCAAGACGTCGGCGCCTTCCTGGGAACAGGTAACTCGGGCAGTGTGGCGTCGGGTCGGGTGTCGTACGCGTTGGGGCTCGAGGGTCCGGCGGTGACGGTGGATACGGCGTGTTCGTCGTCGTT